>NZ_JANEWG010000099.1 GCF_028069725.1 Citrobacter sp. Awk 4 | reverse complement strand
TATTTAATTACACGTGCACCGTTTTTACGAGATATGCATCAGAACTGTGGTTTTGTAAATGTTCGGCGTGTGTCAAAGGCCAGAGGCACTGCGCAGGTCAGATAAACGGGTATCCCCCTTGCCCATCTCACATGGAACAGGAAAAACACACGCCAAAAAATTGTGTTCCGCATGCATCCATTTTGGTTTTTGCCGCGTCTCTCCAGTAAACCCCATCGCTACTGGAGTCCTCATGAAATATAAGTACCTGATCCTTTCACTGTTGTTACCCGGTTTTACCGCGTTTTCTGCTTCACCACTTACCGATCCTTCCATTCAGCATCAGCCTCAGGATGGCGTCATCAAGGTCTATGGACCGGGTGGCCCACACTCTGCGCTGCAAAAAGCCGCCAGCGCCTGGTCGAAACAATCAGGCGTTAACGTTACGGTCATCTATGGACCGGAAAGCAAATGGAGCAAAGAAGCGCAGCACGATGCCGATCTCATTTTCGGCTCTTCCCAGCAGTCGATGACCGCGTTTCTGGAAACGTATGCCTTTATTCAAAGTAAAGACGTCATGCCCCTCTATTTACAACGTTCAGTGATTGCGGTGAAACCGGGAAATCCTAAAGGCATTAAGGGAATTAACGATCTACTGAAAAAAGACGTTGGCATCGTGGTCACTGAAGGTGCAGGTGTTTACAACACCTCCGGAACCGGAGTCTGGGAAGATATCGCCGGACGTACCGGCCAGCTTGCCGATATCAAAAACATCCGCAGCAAAATTGTTGCTTTTGAAAAAGGCAGCGGCGCGGCATTTAAAGCTTTTCAACAACCGCAGGCCGACGCCTGGATAACCTGGAGCGACTGGCCTCTCTCTCACCCGGATAAGGCTACTCTGGTCGAGATTGAACCCGAGCGGCGGATCTATCGGGATATGAATATCGCCGTCGCGAAAAATGCCGATCCGCAGACACAGGATTTCGTCCGTTACCTGAGCTCCCCGGAGGCGAGCAAAATTTTTGCTCACGAAGGCTGGATGCAATAACCCACTGGAAAATTCCGTCTACAATCAAGCAACAGGAAAACGTTATGAACAAATTCATCTGGAGTGTGATGTTAGCAGGAACCACCTGTGCCGTGCAGGCCGCAGATATCGCCGTACATGATACGTCGCTTGGAAAGGTGTATACCGACAAAGAGAACATGACGCTCTATACCTTTGATAAAGACAGTAACGGCATTTCCGTTTGCGATGCAGAGTGCAGCAAAAACTGGCCACCGTTGCAGGTCACAGAACAGATGTCGCCCACGATAAATGGGCTTGAAGCCATCAAGCGAGAGGATGGCACCCGGCAATGGGCACTCAACGGCAAGCCACTCTATCGCTGGGTAAAAGATATGAAACCCGGCGATACCACTGGCGCAGGGGTCAAAAACGTCTGGCAACTGGCGCGCGCCGACGAAACGCCTGTCCAGGTGTATACGACAAAAGCAGGCCGTATTCTGGTGAATGCCGACAACATGACGCTTTACACCTTTGATAACGATAAGAATGGCGTCCCGGCCTGCTATGACGATTGCGCCGAAAAATGGCCACCGGTGATTGTCGGGGCAAATGCAAAATTAGCGCCGCCATTCAGTTCCAGCACGCGCCGGGACGGTCAGCGGCAATTGCGTTATAACAATATGCCGCTCTACCTCTGGAAACAGGATCGCGCCCCAGGCGACACCACCGGAGATAACGTCAAAAACGTATGGCATATCATCTCCATTACTCAATAAGGTATCGCGTGGACATTGATAAGGAAGAGATCCGCACACTTTTTTCGCGGATCCTGCTACAGGACAGAGAAGCTTTCACCACCCTTTATCAACGCACCAGCGGGTATTTATATACCCGCATTTTACTTATCGTGAGAGACAAGGCGATTGCTGCTGATTTGCTCCAGGAAGGGTACATCAAAATCTGGCACGGTAAACTCCGTTCACCGATTGACGCCCCCTGGGCATGGCTGTGCCAGGTCATGCGCAACCAGGCTATCGACCACATCCGACAACACGGAAGACGAGGTGAAACCGAGCTGTCGGGTGAGGAAGATGACCTCATAGCGCCACCGCCACAACAGGAGAAAGAGCATCGGCTCACCGACTGCCTTTCCCGACTGGAAGCAGAGAAACGCAGCGCCATCGTCCTCGCCTGGTATCACGGTTTTTCACACCCCGAAATTGCCAGCCATCTCAGTGCGCCGCAAGGCACGATCAAATCCTGGATCCGCCGGGGTCTTAGCGAGTTAAAACAATGCCTCAGCCAATAACCGCTTCCCGCTATCGTCATCCACAAATCCGCGAACATCTCGCCAGTCAATATCTGCTGGGTGTACTGTCTCCGCTTGCCAGACGGCGGTTTGAAAGCCTTCTGGAACAGGATCCGTCGTTATGGCAGGCGGTGGAACAATGGCAGCAACACCTGGATGCCCGCAGTCCCACTGTCGCGCATCCACCGGCACACGTCTGGCGCAATATCCAGGCGTCAATGGACAGAGGCGTTCCGACGCGCGGCGTAAAACACTGGCTGCGTAATGCCGGGTGGCTGGTCGTAGGGGCGCTACTGATGTTTATGACGCTGACGCCGGTAACGCAGCAAATAAAGCCCGTGAGTTATCTGGCGATGATGTCGTCCAAAGAGTGCCGGGATTGTTTTGTCCTGCTGGCGTTTCAGGGAAGTAAACCCGGACAGTCCAGTATTCGAGTGCAATACAGCGCGCACAGCGACCCGGCAGCATTTACGCAGGCAACGTTGTGGATGCGCGACAAAACCAGCGGCCAGTTGGTGTACCTTGCCCCGATGACGCAGTTGCAGGATTTGCACTATCTGACACCCGGTGAATGGAAGCAGTTGAAAAACAGTGATGAACTGGTCGTCAAGGATAACGAACGCACGTTGTTTTCCGGCAAATGCCTCACTCTTTAGCCTGGCGAATTTCTGATGCCATCACTTTTTCGCTGGTCTGGGGACTTGTGGTGAATGAGGAGTCATCGGAAAAACTGAACAATACGCTATTTAACACTTGTTTTATCCAAATTAAGTGCCAGACCAGGCTGGCACTTAACACATGAAAAAACGTAAAACATTAAGAATAAGCACAGGTTATTATTCAATTTTATTTACTGGAGGATGCCGCCGCCTTTATTGCCTGTCGTAACCCACCATTAATTGGATCATCAACCCACAGGCAGGAGAGAGAAAAAGAAAAAAACCGGTAACCATTTCCGCCCCCCCGGTCAACCACCAGGTGAAGTTGTATATTACGATTGCAAGAGCGATCATTCCGATAAAAGAAGAAACGCCTGAAATAGTCCCCAAAACCTGACCAATATAACCACTTACGGCTACAATACTTATCGCAAGAAACATCAATAAATAGATCATAGCGTTACCTCCTGTGGGCGATGATACTTCCCGTAATACCTTACACTCCTTACCGTTTATACTTTAAGTTATACCTTATAACGGAACCGTGTGTATCACATTCGCCTCACAATTTGATCCCCTGCACCCATCGTGCTTCACGGTATCAAAAAGCATTTAAAACATAGAATTAAAATTAAATACTTCCCCCCTCTCACAACCAAAAAAATCTTTACGTTTCTTGTATAAGATTTTATAGCAGGTTCTAATTCTAAAATGGTATATTATATGGGCAAGCATTCATGCCCCTCGTGGTTTTGTCCTGACTCAGTTTTACACTCTTTACAGGAACCATTGTCGTACATGATGGCCTAAGTATGAGTGTACCGCTGCAGACCAGAAATCTTCTGCGATACAACATCCCGTATCTATTGAAGGTGCTTATGTTCCCAACAAGCAAATTTTCACGCGAATTCCTGCATCCGCGCTACTGGCTCACCTGGTTTGGCCTCAGTGTGCTTTGGTTGCTGGTGCAATTGCCTTACCCCGTTTTATGCTTTTTGGGGACCCGAACAGGCAAACTGGCGCGCCCTTTTTTAAAACGTCGCGAATCTATCGCCCGTAAAAATCTTGAACTCTGCTTCCCAAAATTATCGCAGGAAGAGAGAGAAACCATGATTGCAGAGAACTTTCACTCTCTCGGCATGGCGCTGCTCGAAACGGGCATGGCCTGGTTCTGGCCTGACAAACGCGTACGCAAATGGTTTGATGTCGAAGGAATGGATAACCTGCTGCGCGCTCAGGCGCAAAACAAAGGTGTTATGGTAGTCGGCGTTCACTTTATGTCGCTGGAGCTGGGCGGTCGCGTAATGGGACTGTGCCAGCCGATGATGGCAACCTACCGTCCGCATAATAACCCGTTAATGGAATGGGTTCAGACGCGCGGACGTATGCGCTCGAATAAAGCGATGATCGGCAGAAACAATCTGCGTGGCATCGTCAGTGCGCTGAAGAAAGGGGAAGCCGTATGGTTTGCTCCCGACCAGGACTACGGACGTAAAGGCAGCTCATTTGCTCCTTTCTTTGCGGTCAAAAATGTGGCCACCACCAACGGGACGTATGTGCTTTCCCGTCTGTCAGGCTCTGCCATGCTGACCGTCACCATGGTGAGAAAAGCCGATAACTCAGGATATCGCCTGTTTATCTCGCCTGAAATGGAAGGTTACCCAACCGAAGAAAACCAGGCTGCCGCCTACATGAACAAGATCATCGAAAGAGAGATCATGCGTGCGCCTGAACAATATCTCTGGATCCACCGTCGGTTCAAAACTCGCCCGCAGGGTGAAGCCTCACTCTATATTTAGAAAGAAAGGCCTTATGGCCTTTCTTTTTTTCTGCCCTGTTCATATTCCGCCCCACTATCAAGATCACGCTGACATCACGTCATCTTGTGTAGATCTCGCGTAAAAATAACCCTAATTTCAGCAAGGTATAGCGGGCATTATCCGATCAATACTCTCGTCGCTGACTGGCCATTTATTACCATCAGAAATCAAACTGTCGCCGAATCCCGACACTTGTAAGTTACTAAAAGTAAATAAAAAAATGCCTCTTGTTTCGCCTCATTTTTAGGCGTACATTAGCGCCGTCTGGAGCAATGAAGCACAGAATTCTGAGGTGATGCCGCAGACGAAACGGGGAACATTCTCAGTTTCATTCAGTCTGGCACCAGCTCTCTATAATCAGGTGAGTTTAAGTTCATTTAGGCGTACATGAAGGTACGCGGAGAGATGAAACGTGAAATATTTCTTTATGGGCATTTCATTTATGGTCATCGTATGGGCCGGAACTTTTGCCCTGATGATCTAAAAATAAAAACGCAGCAATAAATATCCTCCGGCATAGCCGGAGGTTTTTCAAATGCGCCTGTAAGGCTCTGTTACCAGCCGCGCCCTAACAGGCGCATACGATCTGACATTTGCATCCAACTTTGTTACTTACGGCCCGTA
>NZ_JANEWG010000098.1 GCF_028069725.1 Citrobacter sp. Awk 4 | reverse complement strand
ATTCCAGTCATTATGAAAAAAATAACACTGATCATATTTTGAGTTAACGTTACTTCGTATGCTGCCTGCCTTATTTATTGATAAAATTAAGGATGGTTTTATGGCGGCTTCAACTTTTTTTATTCCTTCCGTTAATATCATTGGTGCTGATTCACTCAAAGACGCGATGAACACGATGGCGGAATATGGATTTCGCCGCACATTAATTGTCACTGATACCATGCTGACAAAATTAGGCATGGCGGGCGAAATTCAAAAAGCGCTGCAGGAACGTGATATTTTCAGCGTGGTTTATGATGGTACGCAGCCTAACCCAACCACTGGAAACGTTGCCGCCGGGCTGAAAATGCTCGAAGAAAATGCGTGCGACAGCGTGATTTCTCTGGGCGGTGGATCTCCGCACGACTGCGCAAAAGGCATTGCGCTGGTGGCGGCGAACGGTGGTGATATCCGTGATTATGAAGGTGTGGACCGTTCCGCAAAACCACAGCTGCCGATGATTGCCATCAACACCACGGCAGGCACAGCATCGGAAATGACCCGCTTCTGCATCATCACCGACGAAGCGCGCCACATTAAAATGGCGATCGTGGATAAACACGTCACTCCGCTTCTCTCCGTAAACGACTCTTCACTGATGGTTGGTATGCCGAAATCGCTGACCGCCGCGACCGGTATGGATGCCTTAACCCACGCCATTGAAGCGTATGTTTCTATTGCCGCCACGCCGATTACCGATGCATGTGCTCTGAAAGCCGTCACCATGATTGCCGGGAATCTGCCGACTGCGGTTGAAGATGGTAGTAACGCGCAGGCGCGTGAAGCGATGGCTTATGCGCAGTTCCTGGCGGGAATGGCGTTTAACAACGCATCTCTTGGCTATGTACATGCGATGGCGCACCAGCTCGGCGGTTTCTACAACCTGCCACATGGCGTGTGTAACGCCGTATTGCTGCCGCACGTTCAGGTGTTTAACAGCCAGGTTGCAGCAGGGCGTCTGCGTGATTGCGCGGCGGCGATGGGCGTGAATGTCGCGGAGATGGACGATGCGGAAGGGGCACAAGCCTGTATCGACGCAATTCGTGAACTGGCGCAGCAGGTGAATATTCCGGCGGGTCTGCGGGATCTGAATGTGAAAGAAGAGGACTTTCCAGTACTGGCGACCAATGCGCTGAAAGATGCCTGCGGTCTGACCAACCCGATCCAGGCGACTCACGAGGAGATCATGGCGATTTATCGTGCTGCCATGTAATTCGTGATATTTGTCGTAAAGCATGAAAAGGCTGGCGAAGATTTCGCCAGCCACGTCTACCCTTGTAGTACCCCACTAGCTAAGGAGACGTTCATGACTAACAATCCCCCTTCAACACGTATCCAGCCCGGCGAGTATGGTTATCCTCTGAAGTTAAAAGCCCGCTACGACAACTTTATCGGTGGCGACTGGGTTGCGCCTGCTGACGGTGAGTACTATCAGAACCTGACGCCTGTGACCGGGCAACTGCTGTGTGAAGTGGCCTCCTCTGGCAAAAAAGATATCGATCTGGCGCTTGATGCTGCCCATAAGATCAAAGACAAATGGGCGCATACCTCTGTGCAGGATCGCGCTGCTATTCTGTTCAAAATTGCCGATCGTATGGAGCAAAATCTGGAACTGCTGGCAACGGCGGAAACCTGGGACAACGGCAAACCGATTCGTGAAACCAGCGCTGCCGACGTGCCGCTGGCGATCGATCATTTTCGCTATTTTGCCTCGTGCATCCGTGCGCAGGAAGGCGGTATCAGTGAAGTGGACAGCGACACGGTCGCCTATCATTTCCATGAACCGCTTGGCGTGGTCGGACAAATCATTCCGTGGAACTTCCCACTGCTGATGGCAAGCTGGAAAATGGCGCCAGCGCTGGCGGCGGGCAACTGTGTGGTGCTCAAACCTGCGCGTTTGACGCCGCTTTCGGTGCTGCTGCTGATGGAAATCATTGGCGATTTGTTACCGCCAGGTGTGGTGAACGTGGTGAACGGCGCGGGCGGGGAGATCGGTGAATATCTGGCAACCTCAAAGCGCATCGCAAAAGTGGCGTTTACCGGTTCAACGGAAGTTGGGCAGCAGATCATGCAGTACGCCACGCAGAACATTATTCCAGTGACGCTGGAGCTGGGCGGGAAATCCCCAAATATCTTCTTTGCTGATGTGATGGATGAAGAAGATGCGTTTTTCGACAAGGCATTGGAAGGTTTTGCCCTCTTCGCATTTAATCAGGGCGAAGTCTGTACCTGCCCGAGCCGTGCGCTGGTGCACGAGTCCATTTATGAGCGCTTTATGGAACGGGCGATTCGCCGGGTGGAAAGCATCCGCAGCGGTAACCCGCTCGACAGCGTGACCCAGATGGGGGCGCAGGTTTCTCATGGTCAGATGGAAACCATTCTGAATTACATTGATATTGGTAAGAAAGAAGGGGCCGATGTTCTGACGGGCGGACGGCGCAAGCAGCTGGAAGGCGAGTTAAAAGAGGGCTATTACCTCGAGCCGACCATTCTGTTCGGTAAGAACAATATGCGCGTATTCCAGGAGGAGATCTTTGGCCCGGTACTGGCAGTGACGACCTTCAAAACGATGGATGAAGCGCTGGCGCTCGCGAACGACACGCAATATGGTCTCGGTGCGGGAGTCTGGAGTCGCAACGGTAATCTGGCCTATAAAATGGGGCGTGGCATTCAGGCCGGGCGCGTGTGGACTAACTGTTATCATGCTTATCCCGCTCATGCTGCGTTTGGGGGCTATAAGCAGTCGGGCATTGGCCGCGAGACACATAAAATGATGCTCGAGCACTATCAGCAAACCAAGTGTCTGCTGGTGAGCTACTCTGATAAACCGCTAGGATTGTTCTGATATTTGTTTTATAAAATGCCCGGTGACTTCTTGTTTACCGGGCATAATTCTTTTCTGAATCAGGAAAAAACATAATCCACACTATCTTCATGGTATATATAAATCAATATGACTTTATATAAATATGGTCATTGCCTGGTGAGCACCCCCCCATTACTATCATCCAGATTTATTTGTTTTTGTTAAAATGCGGATTGATATTTTTGGGTTTTTGAGGGAAATATGTTCCTGAATTATTTTGCGTTAGGCATATTAGTTGTCGTATTCCTGGTTATTTTTTATGGGATTATCATTTTGCATGATATTCCCTACCTCATTGCGAAAAAACGTAATCATCCACATGCTGACGCGATTCATGTCGCCGGTTGGGTGAGTTTGTTTACGCTACATATTATTTGGCCCTTCTTATGGATTTGGGCCACGCTTTATCGTCCGGACCGTGGGTGGGGAATGCAAAGTCATAACCCTGACCTTATTGAGTTGCAACAGCGTGTCGCCGGACTGGAAAAAAAACTGGCCGAGGCTAAGTCCTCCCCAGCGGAGTAATTTTTATGGATTTACTGATTATTCTCACTTACGTGGCTTTTGCATGGGCCATGTTTAAGATCTTCAAAATTCCCGTCAATAAATGGACAATACCGACTGCTGCATTAGGCGGTATATTTATTGTTAGCGGCTTAATATTACTGATGAACTATAACCATCCGTATACCTTTAAAGCGCAGAAGGCGGTGGTCTCCATTCCAGTCGTGCCGTTGGTGACGGGTACAGTCATAGAAGTGACGGATAAGAAAGATACCCTGATAAAAAAAGGGGAAGTTCTTTTTAAATTGAATCCGGGACGTTATCAGGCCCGGGTTGATCGTCTGCAGGCTGATATTGTCACGGCGAGCCATAAAGAGCAGACACTGGTCGCACAGCTGGCAGAAATGCAGGCAAATACTCAAAAGGCGAAAGCCACGCGGGATCGACTCGGGAAAGATTATCAGCGTTATCTGCAGGGGAGTCAGGCCAAAGTAAATCCGTTCTCGGAACGCGATATTGATGCTGCACGTCAGAATTATCTGGCACAAGAAGCGGCAGTAAAATCATCCATTGCAGAAGAACAGCAGATTCAAAGTCAGTTAGACAGTCTGGTTCAGGGTGAAAACTCGCAGGTCGCAAGCCTCAGAGCACAACTTGCGGAAGCGGAATTTAACCTTGAACAAACCGTTGTGCGTGCGCCGAGCGATGGATATGCGACGCAGGTATTAATTCGCCCTGGCACCTATGCCGCCGCTCTGCCTCTGCGTCCGGTGATGGTGTTTATTCCCAGCCAGAAACGACAAATTATCGCCCAGTTCCGACAGAATTCGCTGCTGCGTCTGAAACCTGGCGATGAAGCTGAAGTGGTGTTTAACGCCTTGCCGGGGAAAGTGTATAGCGGGAAGCTCTCTTCCATAAGTCCTGCCGTTCCAGGGGGGACATATCAGTCGATGGGCGCCTTACAATCTTTAAACACCACGCCGGGAACGGATGGGGTGATTGCCAGCATCGAGCTGAATGAGAATGCGGATTTCAACGCGCTGCCTGACGGTATCTTCGCCCAGGTGGCTGTCTATTCCGAGCACTTTAGCCACGTCTCCATTATGCGTAAAGTGCTGCTACGAATGACCAGTTGGATGCACTACCTGTATCTCGATCATTGATCTGTTAATTGACAAGCTTGCTCAGGTGATTTCTGGATTACGTGAGCAAGCTGATGACGAATTTCATTGAGTAATTCATCCAGCACATATTGCACACGCCAGGGTTGATACTCACGCTTGCGGAAGATAACGACTAAATCCAGCCACCACTGATGGTGTTCCGGAAAACAGGGGATCAACGTCCCGGACTGAATATCCTGCTTTAATGTTGTATCAGGCGCAAAGACAATACCCAAATGATTACGGGCAAGGTCGAGCGCTGCTTGCGTATTGTCGCAAATATAATTTCCTTTCACCCGATATTCATGAATGTCCCCCCCACCGTTTGAAGTAAAACGCCAGATATTGGCATCATCAATCATCATTGAATCAATAAGAATACAGGAATGATTTTCAAGTTCCTGGGGGTGATTAATGGCGTGTTTTTCTAGATATTCACGACTGGCATAAGCGCTGACTGTATATTTTGCAAGGAATGAGGCAACCAACGTTTGATCTTTCGGTGGGGCATACGTCACCATAATGTCACAGTCATCGGGAAAGTCGACGCCCTCATAAAATGCTTTTCGTTCAAGGTTTGATGTTTTGAGTATCAAGGTAATATCGCCAATATCGGTTATATTAGCGATAATATTCTTAGATAAATAAGAAGTAATACCTGTAGGCGCATACACGGTAACGCGTCCGCGTTTCTCATGTTTATAATCAGCAATAAAATTAGTTAATTGGTTACTTTTATCCAGGCAATTGTTGATATACGGAAGAAGCGCGGCCCCAAACGGGGTGAGCGTTAACTGTCGGGTGGTTCTGTCGAATACCTTTAATCCTATTTTTGATTCAAAATCAGCAAGATACTTGCTAACGTTTGCTTGTGCGATACCCAGCGCTAACGCGGCGTGGCTGATATTTTCGCTGGCAGCAATTACCGAGATAATCTTTAATTCCCTCAGCTTGAGTTGTTGTTTATTCATCATAGAATCCATGTATATATG
>NZ_JANEWG010000097.1 GCF_028069725.1 Citrobacter sp. Awk 4 | reverse complement strand
ATTACAGTCTGTACATAGAGTATTTTATAACCTATGCCATATAGCAATTATTAAAGCCACTCCAATATACCGTTCAGTTCCCCTGATTTCCGAACTAAATATGGAAATACACATGACAGTTTAATGGCAAAGGTGTTCTTCCTTCTCTACACCACTATCCACCTCGTAAATGGCTGAAGGGGAGTCAATGTGATGGTATGATTACAGATATTCGTGTCTGAGATTGTCTCTGACTCCATAATTCGAAGGTTACAGTTATGATCATCGTTACCGGCGGCGCGGGCTTTATCGGCAGCAACATCGTTAAATCCCTGAATGATAAAGGCATCACCGATATCCTGGTGGTGGACAACCTGAAAGATGGCACCAAGTTTGTGAACCTGGTGGATCTGGACATTGCTGACTATATGGATAAGGAAGATTTCCTGATCCAGATTATGGCAGGGGAAGAGCTCGGCGATATCGAAGCCGTTTTCCATGAAGGCGCATGCTCCTCTACGACAGAGTGGGATGGCAAGTATATGATGGACAACAACTATCAATACTCCAAAGAGCTGCTGCATTATTGCCTGGAGCGCGAAATTCCGTTCCTGTATGCATCTTCCGCGGCAACCTACGGCGGCCGCACATCCGATTTTATTGAATCTCGTGAATACGAGAAACCATTGAATGTTTATGGTTACTCCAAATTCCTGTTTGATGAATACGTACGCCAGATCCTTCCAGAAGCCAATTCGCAGATTGTAGGCTTCCGCTACTTTAACGTTTACGGGCCACGCGAAGGTCACAAAGGCAGTATGGCGAGTGTCGCATTCCATCTGAACACTCAGCTCAATAACGGTGAAACGCCGAAACTGTTCGAAGGCAGCGAAAACTTCAAACGCGATTTCGTCTATGTTGGCGATGTGGCTGCCGTTAATTTGTGGTTCCTCGAAAATGGTGTTTCCGGCATCTTTAACCTGGGAACAGGCCGTGCGGAATCCTTCCAGGCCGTAGCGGATGCAGCTCTGGCTTACCATAAAAAAGGCGACATCAAATACATTCCGTTCCCGGAAAAACTGAAAGGTCGCTATCAGGCGTTTACTCAGGCTGATCTGACTAACCTGCGTGCGGCTGGCTACGACAAGCCGTTCAAGACCGTGGCCGAAGGCGTAACGGAATATATGACCTGGCTGAACCGCGACGCGTAAGGCAGGCAATCTATGAGGATTCTGGTGATTGGCCCGTCCTGGGTAGGCGACATGATGATGTCGCAAAGTCTCTATCGCACGCTCAAGGCGCGCTATCCCCAGGCGATAATCGACGTGATGGCACCGGCATGGTGCCGTCCGTTGTTATCGCGGATGCCGGAAGTCAATGAAGCGATCCCGATGCCGCTGGGTCATGGAACACTGGAACTTGGCGAGCGGCGCAAACTCGGACACGGTTTGCGTGAAAAACGTTATGATCGCGCTTACGTGCTACCAAACTCGTTTAAATCGGCGCTCGTCCCCTTTTTTGCTGGTATTCCACATCGTACGGGCTGGCGCGGCGAGATGCGCTACGGCCTGCTTAACGATGCGCGTGTGCTCGATAAAGAGGCCTGGCCATTGATGGTCGAGCGCTACGTGGCGCTGGCTTACGACAAAGGCGTGATGCAGACGGCAAAAGATTTGCCACAACCTCTACTCTGGCCGCAATTGCAGGTTAGCGAAGGGGAAAAATCACTCACCTGCAACGAATTTGCACTTTCAACTGAACGTCCGATCATCGGCTTTTGTCCTGGCGCTGAATTTGGTCCGGCAAAACGTTGGCCACACTATCACTACGCGGAACTGGCAAAACAGCTCATTGATGAAGGCTATCAAATTGTCCTGTTTGGCTCGGCGAAAGATCATGAGTCCGGAAACGAGATTTTGGCGGCTCTGAATACCGAGCAACAGGCATGGTGCCGGAATCTGGCTGGCGAAACACAGCTCGAACAGGCGGTCATATTGATTGGCGCGTGTAAGGCTGTCGTCACCAACGATTCTGGTTTGATGCATGTGGCAGCAGCGCTGAACCGTCCGCTGGTCGCACTTTATGGTCCAAGCAGTCCGGATTTCACTCCGCCACTTTCACAGAAAGCTCGCGTGATCCGCCTGATTACGGGTTATCACCGGGTGCGGAAAGGAGACGCGGCAGAAGGGTATCACCAGAGCCTGATCGATATTACACCAGAGCGTGTACTGGAAGAACTTAACAGTCTGTTGTTACAAGAGGAAGCCTGACGAATGCGGGTTCTGATCGTCAAAACATCATCGATGGGTGATGTGTTACATACGCTTCCTGCGCTCACTGATGCACAGCAGGCTATTCCAGGAATTCGCTTTGACTGGGTAGTAGAAGAAGGGTTTGCACAGATTCCGTCATGGCACGCTGCGGTTGACCGGGTGATCCCGGTGGCGATTCGCCGCTGGCGAAAAGCCTGGTTTTCTGCCGCCATTAAAGCTGAACGCAAAACCTTCCAGGCGGCAGTACAAGCACAACATTATGATGCCATTATTGATGCGCAGGGGCTGGTGAAAAGCGCGGCTTTGGTTACTCGTCTGGCACGTGGCATTAAGCATGGTATGGACTGGCAGACAGCACGCGAACCGCTGGCCAGCTTATTTTACAACTGCCGCCATCATATTGCTAAACAGCAGCATGCAGTAGAGCGCACCCGCGAACTGTTCGCCAAAAGTCTGGGTTACAACAAGCCCCAGACTCAGGGTGATTATGCTATTGCACAGCATTTCCTAACCTTCGGAAATACGGATGAACAACCCTATGCCGTATTTTTGCATGCCACAACGCGCGATGATAAGCACTGGCCGGAGGCAAACTGGCGGGAATTAATTGGCCTGCTAAGCCAATCAGATGTTCGTATTAAATTGCCGTGGGGTGCACCTCACGAAGAGGCCCGGGCGAAGAGACTGGCAGAAGGGTTTGATTACGTAGATGTTTTACCGCGTATGAGTCTGGAAGATGTCGCACGTATATTGGCGGGGGCTGCTTTTGTTGTATCGGTTGATACGGGACTGAGTCATCTGACTGCCGCGCTAGACCGTCCAAATGTTACGCTATACGGCCCAACGAATCCTGGGTTAATTGGTGGCTATGGAAGAAACCAGGTAGAGTGCCGTTCCGCAAGCAGAAACCTTACCGATTTGCCTGCTTCTGCCGTATTTAAACAATTATTTTCAAACTTATAAGCTTTTGCAAACAGACATCGGAGAAAAGATGGCTCTTACATTGTTTTTTTCCAACGAGAAAAAAAACTGGAAATCATACTGGAATAGGGTACTTATATTCTTGTTGATCGCCACCTATTTCTTAGGCGGCATTACACGCTATAAACATCTCATCGTCATTCTTATGACGATCACAACTGTTGTTTATCTTTGTAAGCAACCAAAACATTATTTATCTATTTTCAAAACATTCCTTTTCGGCAGTATTTTATTTCTTACCATAGCAGTACTTCTTTCGCTATTTCAGACTCCAGATTTAAAAGCAAGTCTGAAAGAAATTAACAACTCTGTCATCGAAAATATGTTGCTGTATACTATTGCTATTCCCGTGTTATTAAGAGATGAGAAAGTAGAGTATATTTCAAAATTCATTTTCATCTCTCTTCTCACCTCGTTAAGTTTACGATGCTTGTCTGAACTCGTCTTTTATATTAAGGATTTTCAGAATGGTGTTTTGCCATTTATCGATTACAGGCATCGTAGCATCTCAGATTCATTAGTCTTTTTGTTCCCGGTTCTTCTGAATCTGTGGTTATTTAAATCAACAAAGCATCGAATCGCTTTTATTATTTTTAGTGCAATCTATCTTTTCCTGATGTTGGGTACTCTTTCTCGTGGAGCATGGCTCTCAGTCTTAATCATTGGACTGGCGTGGGTAATGATGCATAAAAAATGGAAAATGCTGACTGTAGGAATGATTCTCGCAGCTCTGGCGGCGACGGCTATTTTCTCTCATAAAGAAATGTCGGCAAAATTAGCCTTTAAACTCCACCAGACAGACAGTTCATATCGATATGCAAATGGTACTCAGGGCAGTGCCATGGAACTTATACTCGAAAATCCGGTGATTGGCTATGGCTTTGGTAATAACGCCTATAAAACGGTCTATAACAGTCGAGCCGTAGATTATCCATTATGGAAATTTAGAACCTCAATCGGCCCCCATAACCTCGCATTGTTTGTCTGGTTTGGCACAGGTCTTCTTGGATTGGCCGGGTTGCTACTTGTTTACGCAGCAATAGTAAAAGAAACTGTGTCAAAGGCGTTTAAAGAGGGTCGAGACTCTCCCTATAATGCACACATGATTATACTGTTATCTTTCTTCGGGTATTTTATTATTCGTGGAAACGTTGAACAGATCGAATTGGATAACCTGGGTATTCTTGTTGGCCTGTTGCTTGCCATGAAGAAATAACTCAGGATTCTCTCAATAAAAAAGGCTACCTAATGTAGCCTTTTTTTATTTCAGTCAAACCAATGATGGATAACATCCTCGAATCGCTGAGTCACACTCGTCCAACTGTAATGGTCAAAAACATACTGTTGCCCGCGTTTCGCAATAGTCGATATTTCGCTGTCATGCAGTACGCGCTCAATATCCTCCGCAATAGTTTCTGCGGTCATAGGTTCTCTTAAGTGATAGCCAGTATCTTTGTTTTTAACAAACTCAACCATCCCTCCACGCGTACTCACCAACACGGGTTTACCTGCCCCCATGGCTTCTATTGCAACCATGCAGAAAGGTTCCTGAAATTGAGAGGGGATCACAACTAAATCACCAAGTGGATAGTAGCGATGCATTTTTTCAGGAGCGATACTTCCCAACATAATACAGTTATCTGCCAAACGCTCTGCGATTTCGCGAACTTCACGCTGATAAGCCCCTTTATCGCTTTTACTGACTTCCATATGATCGCCAACCACCACCAATTTAAAGTTCGGGTGCGACTCAACAAGTTTTTCAAATGCCTGTAAAAGCAGTAATACACCTTTATCCGGTACAATACGCCCTGCGTAAAATATCACCTTATCTTCGGGGGCGATATTTAGCTCTGTTCTGGAGATTGGTTCATAATCTGATTGATAAATTTGCAGATTAATTCCATTAGGAACAATTGCAATATCAGCGTCTGGGAGATATGAATGATAGTAGTTTTTTAAAAACAAACTGGGAACTATCATCTTAATATTCTTCTCCAATCCTTTGGGCTCGAACGCATTATGCATATGTATCACGACATTTGCCTGAGGGGCTCGCTGGCGAATCTGTCGATACAGTTTCATGCTGTTGTGTACAGCAATAACACTTTTATCAGTGATAGCAAAATCTTTAGCAACATTTAATATGCGCTGAGAGTAAGGTAAAGGATCCAATCGGGTCCATTTCTGAAAGATTCGCTTATATATTCGACTAAATCCAATACGGTGAATAGAGCAACTATCACTTACCTGTGAATAATCAGTATACCCTTCATTTTTAATACAAACGATACGGTTTGGAATACTGGTAGTTTGCGCAACCTGATACATCCATGTTTCAACTGCAGCCGCACCACGTGGTGGTATAGAGAAAATCGGAGTAACCGTAAAGATGACTTTATCAATCATATAAAATCAACCCTTCATTAAG
>NZ_JANEWG010000096.1 GCF_028069725.1 Citrobacter sp. Awk 4 | reverse complement strand
GAATAACATTTTTCCATCCAGGGTTTTATAAAAATGGAACACTCTATTACTCATTTTGTTATGGCTATGAATATGCCGAATAACTGCCGGGTAACAGTTACAAATAAAAGTAGTGAATTATTTCATGCTGTGCTGAAAACTGATTGTGCTGAAATTTTCGGACACTTTGCTCAACAGTGTGTGGCCGATATTTTTATTGATTCCCTGACCCTGGATTTAGGAGAAATACCATTACATGATTTCGAACGTCAACTGCGGCAGCGATTTCAACAGCAGTTCCAGCAACAACTGCTGATGTACTGTGAAGATTGTACGCTTTCTCCTGAGTGGTGGTTAGAGGAGTGTGATGTCAGGGGCCGGTTATATGAAAAAATCAGCAATGAACCGGTGCACTGGAAGGGAATTTTGGCACGGGCCTGTCTGGATGAAAAAAAACGTTGGCGATTGCTGGCGTTATTGAGCAAGGAAGGAGGAATTGAACTATGTACCTTACTGGGCTGGAATACACCGGTGACCTTACAGGGATTGCTGTTGCAGGGGTTACGCTATTTTCAGCAACATCCACATATCCCTCTGCCACCACCACGAAAAGAGGCGTTGATGGTTATTACTCCTGAACGGGATGATGATGTCCTGAAAGCACTATTTTTCGCTCCCCCCTCGGCGGCATTATTGCCGTGGTTATCGGCATTGTGGCAGCAGTCAGCGGTACGGCGGGCACTGAAAAATTGCATAAATGCTGACGTTACAGGTTTGCTGCAAAAAAATGAGCCAGAACAGAAAACCGAATCGGCGTCAGATAAAAAGCTGACATCGAAAATCAACGCTAAAGTGACGCAACCGCAGGCGGCGATCCAGCCACAGCAGTTGCCGGTTTGTAACGCAGGTCTGGTAGCGTTATGGCCTTTATTACCTGATTTATTCCAGCGTTTAGGTTTATGGGATAAGGGGACGTTTATCCTGGACAATGCCCGACAGCAGGCTGCCAACTGCCTCGACTGGTTGATCTGGCAGGATGACTCTTTACAGGAGGGGCCGATGGTACTTACCCGATGGTTGTGCGGTTTGTTGCTGAATGAAGAGTGCCAGAGAGAAGAGGTGACTTCACAGCACAAATTTGTACTGGAGACATGGCTGGCGCAATTACCGTTGCAACTCCCGGGTTGGCGAATTCTGAGTATGACTGATGTTCGTACGCTGTTTTTGCAGCGTAGTGGAACGATGGTATTTCAGGAAAATGGCCTGCTGTTGCAGGTAGACCCACAACCGTTTGATGTCCTGCTTAGCGATTGGCCCTGGCCACTAACTAGCCTGATGCTTCCCTGGCTGCCAGCTGCAATGGCAATTGACTGGCCGCAGCCTGGCTTTGATCCTGCAGAGGCACATTATGCATAATCCAAACGTTATAAATCATCATATCTTTGCTGATAGCGAGAATAGCTCGCTGATGCGGCATCTCGAACGAATCGATCTCCTTCTTCAGCATGATTATTATCAACAGAAGGCTCGTTCCTGGTCCGGAGGCGTTTTATTGTCTTTACCCGAGATTGAGCAACGTTGCTGTAGCCCCCGCGGTATGCCAGTGTGGCTGGAAAGGGAGTATCAACATGAGCCCGAGATAATAAGGCACCACGATGTACTGACGGATGAGCGGCTGGGGCAACTCAGGGATCGTTTTGAATTAACCGACTTTGAACTGGATATTATCCTGCTCGGATCACTGGCTCACCTGGACAGTCGCTATCAGGTGCTGTTATCTGACATTCAGGGGAAGGGGCACCCGCTACCCACCATTGAACTGGCGCTACGCATATTTTGCTCATCGGCTTTGGAGCGGCAGGTGGCCGAAACCAGTTTCCTGCCTCAGTCTCCCCTTTATGCCAGCCAGCTTCTATTACCAGACAGTGCGCCGCCGTCTGCCAGAAAGGTCTGGGGCAAAAACCTCCTCTCTACCAGACTGGAAGTCTGGCATTTTTTGCTGGGAAATCGTTATCAAACTGCATCTATAGAAGGTTTTTGCCAGTGGCAGATGGAGTCGTCAGAGGCGGAACTGACTCCACCTGAACATAAGCTATACGGAGTTCTGAGAGATGCCGCCTTCGATACGGATAACCGTGCCGTCGTAATATTGCGTCAGGCCACTAAGCGCCAGATTGCTCATGTGTTAGATGCCTTGGGCTACCAGACGCTGTTACTGGAGACAGGGAATCTTCCAGTGGAAAACGCTGAGGCATTGTCATTATGTCGACAGGCGATATTCAATGCCCGCTTGCATAGAGGGGGACTGGTGATTTGTTCTCTGGACGAACTGCAGTCTGAGCGGCCGGTACTCTGCCAGCAACTCACATCACTGCTTGTACAGGCGAGCATTCCCTTGATCTGCCTACTGGAAAAGCATTCCCCTTTGATTCGACTGCCACATTGTGCTCAGGTTGTCTTTACAATGCCACAGTTAACCAGCCTGGAACGCTCGCACATACTGGGACAATGGCTGGATGAAGAAAGTGAGATTGACACGGAGACGCTGAGCCGACGCTTTTCTTTCATTGAGGAGGACATGCCGTACATTCGTCAGGAGGCTGATTTTTATCACCAGCAATACGATCCTCAAAGCGTCATGGAGCAACGGGACTGGCATCAGGCATTGCGCTACCGCGCACATCAACACTTTGGCAACCTTGCACAGCGGATCGAACCGAAACGTTGTCTGGATGATTTGATTATTTCGACAGAATTACGCCAACAGATTAACGAAATCAGTGCGGCTATTCGTTACCGTGAAGCGCTGCTGGAACAAGGATTTCAGCAAAAAATTCAATATGGTACGGGTATCAGTGCACTATTTTATGGCCCGTCAGGGACAGGGAAATCCATGGCTGCCGAAGTGCTGGCACACAGTATGCAGGTCGATTTGATCAAGATAGACCTCTCTGCGGTAGTGAATAAATACATTGGTGAGACTGAAAAAAATCTTTCCCGCATTTTCGATTTAGCTGAAGCCGATGCGGGGGTGCTGTTCTTTGATGAAGCCGATGCTTTATTTGGTAAACGCAGTCAGGTGAAAGATGCACAGGACCGTCATGCCAATATTGAAGTGTCTTATCTGTTGCAGCGACTGGAACATTTTCCGGGTCTGGTGATCCTCGCAACCAACAATCGCAGCCATCTGGATGATGCCTTCATTCGTCGTCTGACCTTTATCACCCGTTTTTCTTACCCGGATTCTGCCTTGCGTGAACAAATGTGGCGTACTGTCTGGCCGGAAGGCGTGGAGGCGGACGATGACGTTGATTTTGTCAAACTGGCTGAATGCATTGATATTACCGGGGCGAATATCCGCAACATCGTGCTGCTCGCTTGTTGGCTGGCAAAAGCCGAAAGTGAAGAAAAGAAATGTACTCATGTAGTAAAAGCCCGGCATATTGAACTGGCATGCTCCAGAGAGCTGGCCAAAGCCGGACGTCTGAAAATTTAGCCGAGGTTACCCACATGACAGAGATTACACCTGATACCAGTATCCTGAAGGTCAATAATGCACTTTATAACGCGCTGAGTGCCTATATTGATAGCGGGGTAACGATTATTTTTGATCTGCCTCAGACTGACAATCCGCCGACAGAACCTACGTTAAGTGTGTTCCTTTACGAGATCCACGAAGATCTGCAAATGAGAGCTGCGCAAATGAGAGTATCGACTTACAACCAGGGCGATAAAAGTGTCAGCATTGCACCCGGTTGGGTCAATGTAAACTGCAATTATATTATTACCTACTGGGATATTACTCAAACGCAGAGTAGCGGTTTAGGTAGTCCCGGTGATGCGCCGGACAACCCTGCGATTAAAGTGATGAACCAGGTGGTTAATGCATTAATTAATAACCGGACGCTACCAGATATTCCGGGAGCGTATACCAGAATGATCCCGCCTAAAGATGAACTGAATAGTTTGGGTAATTTCTGGCAGTCACTAGGTAATAAACCACGATTATCTTTAAATTTATCAGTTACAGTACCAGTTATTCTTACAGACCATAATGACACAGCACCTGCCGTTAAAAAACCATCAGCGGATGTTGTACAAATATCATCACAACCCAATTGAAATTAGCATTATATAATATTGTTTTTATTTTTGGTTGAAATACGACACCGGCGCGAATATTAATGGGGTGCTGAATCCTGAAGTGTAACGACAGCATCATTTATTCCGATTTGTGCCTGTCTGCATCCAGCCCTAAATAATCTTATGCTGAGGATAGTCTTATGCCTTACATCAGTGAGTCAAAGGGAAAAAAACAACATCTAATGAAACTGAAAGGGATAAAACTGACGAAGTCTTTCAATGATTTGAGGAGGCGTTTGACGAGGATGACACGGATGCCCCGCAGTCTGATGAGGGGGGAAGGGCTTCTGTAGGGCTGAAGGCTGGAAGCGACAATGACAGTTTGTTCTCTTTTATTCGTGAAGCGCATCAGCAAGAAGCTCTGGAATTCAGGCAAAAGGGGTATAACAGCCAGGTACCCAGTGTTGACCGGAGGTTAGTGACGATGCTGCGTAAAAATATTGTCGATACCAGAACCCGCATATCCCTCCGGACAGGGGGGAGGGACATCTTGGCTTTCAGTGGCTGCTGAAGCAGTTCCAGCAGATAGAGCGCTTCACTGACCGGCTTTCAGACGGTATGCAGGAATGGGTTCGTCATGAGGTGGCGGGTAAAAGCGGTAAAGGGGCAGGTGAGACGCCTCCGGGAAGCAGGAGCTCGGCTCTGTCGCTGGTGCTACCGCTACCGCCTGGTCTTCCCTCGTACAAGCCAGAGAATCTGCGTGGGAGGCCGGGAAGTCGACTTTCTTTGGTTCGATGAGCGAGGCAGCACGCCATGAAGCAAAAAAAGTCAATATGAAAGCCCGTGAGCTACAGGGGGCTTCTCAGGATTTCTTCAGTGATATTGCCGCCTATTTCGAGTCACTGTCCGGTTATCTGGCAAAAGTACCAGTTAACGTCAATCAGGGCGTGTCTCCCTGGCGCATACAGACAGTGAACGATGATGAGGTGGCGGCACCTTTATCGCGCTCACACACAATCAGGCAGAAAATCAGGCGTTTCTTTACTCAGAAATACCTGGAATTCCTGGTTGCGGTTCCCGTGGTTGAAGGGCATATGCGCAGATT
Source organism: Citrobacter sp. Awk 4 (assembly GCF_028069725.1). Lineage (GTDB taxonomy): Bacteria > Pseudomonadota > Gammaproteobacteria > Enterobacterales > Enterobacteriaceae > Citrobacter_D. The sequence goes on along the minus strand of NZ_JANEWG010000096.1, from coordinate 730 downwards.
TTCCCGGGCGATACAGCATGGCCATTTCACGAAAGCCCCTACAGTAAATATACACGCCTGAATTTCACAACGAAACTCTGAGGCTTGCAGAACGCTAAGATTCAGACACTGAACGCTGCGCTATTAATACCGGGAGAGACTGAGGTTCGTGAGAGATATCAGCCGGCCAGCGATAACCGCTAACGCGTGAACGAGGAAATGACCGAATATTAACAGCATCACTTTGATTACCTCCAAGTACCATGAGATCCTCATTCGAGGACGTTCCTACAACAAATCCGACATGCCCGCCTCCCTCCCTGAGAAGAACCACTACGCAGCCAAGACATGGTTCTTTCAATTCGCGTCCCCATTGTAAATATGACCTGGCCGATTCATATCGACTTGAAGGAATACCGCAACGCTCCAGGATTGCACCTACGAACGCTGCGCACCACGGTGTTTCATCGTCTTTAATGCCACCACGACGAATATCTTTCCAAAACTGAAGGATAAGCGGATTGTGTTGTGTTCCCATAATTTCCTTCTCGCCAATATATTTTTTTGCCTCTACCAACCATGCTGGTTCAAACATAAGATTGCCTCTTAAGAAAAATTTTATATTTCATTGGGGATTTAAAATGCCTCTGGTTAATTTAATATGGATGGTGCTTTCTGCTCTGAAATATTAAATTCCCCAACGGAAATCATGGCTTTTAAATCGCGGTTGTAACATATGACATCTATAAGG
>NZ_JANEWG010000095.1 GCF_028069725.1 Citrobacter sp. Awk 4 | reverse complement strand
AAATCCCATCAGAAACCGGATATATGGCTGCATCTACCCGTTTTATCGCTTAACTGAAAAATATATTGCATCCCGGGAGCGTCCATATACGTTACCTCGCGCCCGACCCGGTAGCCTGGAGGAATAAGCGGAGGGCACCGCGAAGCGGCAATTTTCCTTGCCGGGAGCCGGGATTGTTAAGGGTGCGGCGATAGCACCCTTAACCCGTTCACGGGACATGAAATGCCAGAGAAGCGAAGAACATAAGGTGAACGGAACCCTTCGCAAAACCAGCATGCCACCTCTTCAGGGGAGATGCCTCATGACTTTTTAGTTTGCCAGTGCTGAACTCACTGGCATTACCTCCAGAGAAGCGCTTATGGATTTACGCCACGTGAGACGCCGCGATATCCAACAGCGCCATCTCCTCGCTATTCAACAATTTCTCGATATTCACCAGAATCAGCATACGATCGCCCAGCGCACCCAACCCTGTCAGATATTCCGTCGACAACGTCACGGCAAACTCTGGAGCCGGACGAATTTGATCCGCCGTCAGCGACAACACATCAGACACACCATCGACCACGATCCCGACAACGCGTTGCCCCAGATTCAGGACGATTACCACCGTATTGTCGTTATACTCAACGTCGCCCTGGCTAAACTTCACACGCAGATCCACAATCGGCACAATAACGCCGCGCAGATTGGTCACCCCTTTGATGAACGATGGCGTGTTAGCGATGCGTGTCACCTGATCGTAACCGCGAATTTCCTGCACTTTCAGAATGTCGATGCCGTACTCTTCGTCTCCCAGCGTAAACACCAGAAATTCCTGGCCTGACGGCTCGCCGGCCAGTTTGGTTACATTACTCATACCGGTCATATTTATTTCCTTCCTCACTCAATCAGGCGGCGGTGATCGCCATACGTTGTTCGCGGTTTAAACCCTGCAGCGCAGAAACATCCACAATCAGCGCAACGCTACCGTCGCCCAGGATGGTGGCGGCCGAAATGCCCGGCACTTTGCGGTAGTTGCTCTCCAGATTTTTAACCACCACCTGGTGCTGGCCAATAAGCTGGTCAACCAGCAGCGCATAGCGTCGTCCGGCACTTTGCAGGATCACGACGATGCCCTGGGTCGCTTCTGTTTTCGCGCCAACCACATCGAAAAGTTTCCACAGCTCCACCAGCGGCAAATATTCCCCGCGCACTTCCAGCACGCGTTCGCCGCCCGCCAACGGATGCAGGTCTTCTTCGCGCGGCTGAAGCGACTCCATCACCGCATTCAGGGGTAAAATGAAGACTTCGTTTGCCACCCGCACCGACATCCCGTCGAGGATTGCCAGCGTCAGCGGCAGCAAAATGCGAATCGTGGTGCCGGAACCCTGTTTTGACTGGATCTCAACGTGGCCGCCCATTTCCTGAATGTTACGTTTCACCACGTCCATGCCGACACCGCGACCAGACACATCCGTCACCTGCTCCGCCGTCGAGAAACCTGGGGCAAAAATCAACATACCGACTTCGTCATCGGTCATGTTTTCGTGGATCGCCATTCCTTGCGACACCGCTTTTGCCAGGATGCGTTCACGGTTAAGCCCCGCCCCATCGTCGGTCACTTCAATGCAGATATTCCCGCCCTGATGCTCCGCAGAAAGGATCAAATTCCCGACCGCACTTTTCCCGGATTCAATGCGTTTTTCCGGTAACTCAATACCGTGGTCGAGACTGTTGCGCACCAGGTGCGTCAGGGGATCGATAATCCGTTCAATCAGGCTTTTGTCCAGTTCCGTCGAGCTACCGACCAGCGTCAGTTCAACCTGTTTGCCCAGCTTGCCTGCCAGATCGCGCACCAGGCGCGGGAAGCGGCTGAAAACGTACTCCATCGGCATCATTCGGATCGACATGACCGACTCTTGCAGGTCGCGGGCGTTACGTTGTAACTGACCCATGCTGGTGATGAGATCGCCGTGATTCACCGGGTCAAGCTCGTTGGAGCGTTGCGCCAACATCGACTGGGTAATCACCAGTTCACCCACCAGGTTGATCAACTGATCCACCTTCTCAACCGCCACGCGAATGCTGGTCGATTCGCTGGCTCGGGCCGGTTTTTCACGTTCCGCGCGCGCAGGCTGCGGTTCGCTTGTCGCGTTCTTCACCGCAGAAACCAGTGCCGGAGTTTGTGGCGACGGCACCACGGCCACCGGCGGCGCCTCGTCGCTGGCAGGCGTAACAGGCACCTGCTCAAATGCAATCTGGTCGGCTTCAATCACAAAGCAGAGCACCGCGATAATGTCATCTTCTGCAATGCTGCCATCCAGCGTTGCACTGAGGCTATCGGCCTCTTTGACAACATCCGTTAAGGTAGCCAGATTTCCCAGCTCCGCTTCCAGTAAATCGACTTCATTGGCTTTCAGGCGAGAGAGCACAATGCGCAATTGCGTCTCTTCGCTGCTCTGCGGCGTCGCGGTCTCTTCCTGCATCGCCATACTGTCCGCAACACTCAGTTTGGCGGCGCTCACGACGGCAGGCGCTGTTTCGCCTTTGGCTTCCAGCGCTAACTGGCGTAACGCATTGCAGATGTATTCGAAGCTTGCGGCATCCGGCTCTTCAGAGCTTTTGTAGGCGTCGAGCTGTTCTTGCATAATGTCTTTCGTTTCCAAAAACAGGTTGATAATGTCGGTATTGAGCTGCATCTCACCGCGCCGGGCTTCATCCAGCAGGTTTTCCATTAAGTGAGTGGTTTCCTGCAAAACGGTAAAACCAAACGTACCGGCGCCCCCTTTTATCGAGTGCGCGGCACGAAAAATCGCATTCAATTGCTCTGAATCCGGAGCCTCAGGCACCAAATCAAGCAGGTGCTGTTCCATGTCAGCCAACAATTCGTCAGCTTCATCAAAAAATGTCTGATAAAAATCGCTTATATCCATGCTCACGCTATCACCTCGGATTGGCTGGTGGCGATGTGGGAACGCTTGCCGACGGCACTGCCGCTGGCTGTTGTAAGACACTTACTGGCTCATTCTGGCTTTCAGCGTTTTCATGCAAAATGGCCTGTTCTGCCTGTTTATTGAGGACTAACAGGCTGATACGGCGGTTGATAGCATCATCAGGGCCGCGATCGCTCAGGCGCATCGTGGCGGCCATGCCGACCACCCGTAATACTTTTCCATCGTCCAGACCGCCGCTGACCAACTCCCGGCGCGACGCATTGGCGCGATCGGCAGACAGTTCCCAGTTGCTGTAACCTTTTTCACCACTGGCATAGGGGAAGTCATCGGTGTGCCCGGAGAGGCTGACGCGATTCGGAATGCCGTTAAGCACGGGCGCGATGGCACGCAGAATATCGCGCATATACGGTTCAACCTCGGCGCTACCGGTTTTAAACATCGGGCGATTCTGGCTGTCGATAATCTGAATGCGCAGCCCTTCCTGAACCAGATCAATCTTCAAATGCGGACGTAACGCGCGCAGTTTGGGGTCAGATTCAATCAACTGATCGAGGTCGCCGCGCAGTTTGCTCAGACGGCTTTGCTCCATGCGTTTTTTCAGCTCATCAATGTTCGGCTGCTTGTTGACTTCCCCCTGCTGCTGGGTGTAGTCGTCGCCGCCGCCTGGAATGGCACTTTGACTGTTCGAGATTCGGTTGCCCCCCGTCACAGCCGTTGCCAGCGGGGTGCGAAAATATTCCGCAATCTGGATCAACTCTTTCGGGCTGGAGATGGAAATCAGCCACATGACCAGAAAAAACGCCATCATTGCGGTCATAAAGTCGGCGTAAGCAATTTTCCACGAGCCGTGCGCACCGCCGCCGTGACCTTTATGTTTTCGTCGTTTTACAACGACGATGGGATGGGCCTGATTTTTCATGCTTCCTCGGTCGTCGTCTGCTGCTGCGGATTCGGATTTCTCACCGCGCGCACATGCTCTTCCAGTTCAATAAATGACGGACGTTCGCTGGAATAGAGCGTTTTGCGGCCAAATTCGACAGCGATCGGCGGCGCGTAGCCGTTCAGATTGGAGAGCAGAGTGACCTTCACGCATTGCATCATTTTGCTGGTTTCGGCACTTTTCTGGCGCAGGACGCTGGCCAGCGGTGAAATAAAACCATAAGCCAGTAAGATCCCGAGGAAGGTTCCCACCATTGCATGCGCTATCAATGCGCCGAGTTCCGCAGCCGGTCGGTCAGCGGAAGCCAGTGCATGCACCACCCCCATCACCGCCGCCACGATACCAAACGCCGGTAACGAGTCGCCGACGAGCGCCAGACTGTTGGCCGGGACTTCTGATTCACTTTCGTGGGTCTCGATTTCTTCATCCATCAACGCTTCAATTTCGAAGGTATTCATGTTGCCGCTGATGATCAGACGCAGATAATCGACAATAAAATCAAGCATTACCGCATCGGCAAGAATGCGCGGATAGCTGGCGAAAATTTCACTTTCGCCTGGATTTTCAATATCACGTTCCAGCGAGAACATCCCCTGCTGGCGCGACTTGGCCATCAGGCGATAGAGCAGCGCCAGCAAATCCATATACATTGCTTTTGTGTATTTCGAACGTCGAAACAGTAACGGGATCGCTTTCATCGTCCCTTTGATGGCTTTGCCGTTATTCCCGACAATAAACGCCCCTATACCCGCGCCACCGATGATGACCAGTTCAGCTGGCTGATAGAGTGCCCCAAGGTGTCCGCCGGTCATCACATAACCGCCGAAAACTGTACCGATAACCACCAGGTAACCTAATAAGATAAGCACGACATCATCCTTCCGCTGTTGACTATGGCAGGATGCGCAGTCGGGGCATTAACGCGTACGCGAGACAAAAAAAAGCAGCGGTAATCGCTTACCGCTGCTGGAGTGTTTGCCCACACCGTATCGGTTAAACAGCCTGTTCGATCTGTTCATCCAGCAGTTGTGGAATAATATCGGCAGCATCTCGGGAAAGTTTACGTCTTTTTACGGCGCGGGAAGGAGGCTGGCATAAACTGCAGGCAAAGCTGCCCGGAGGCTGGTGCGCGTGGGTGATAAAATTACCGTCACAACAATTGCAGCGCGACAATTCGAGCAAACCGCTTTCAACAAAACGCACGAGGGTCCAGGCGCGGGTGAGCGCAAGCAACGGTCCTTCTTCTGGCTGCGGGCACTGCTCCAGGTAAAGCCGATACGCTTTGATCACCGCATCCACGCCACTGCATAGACCTGTTTTGAGTAAGAACTGCCAGGCGTTGCAGAACATGGACGCATGAATGTTCTGCTCCCATGTCATAAACCAGTCGGTGGAAAACGGAAGCATCCCTTTTGGCGGAGGACTGCCGCGTAATTCTTTGTACAGCTTGATGAGACGACCACGACTTAACTGTGTTTCACTTTCCAGCATTTGCAAACGGGCGCCAAGGGTAATCAATTCCATGGCTAACTGGATATCGCGCGCTTCCTGAACAATGCTTTTTTCGCTCATCATCAGGCCCTTTTCTTACGCGCCATCTCTTCAGCCTGATTCACGTCGTTGAGCAGACGCGTCGACAGCATGATGCCGGTATGAATTTGCTGAAGATCGTCGACACGCGAATCTTGCGTCAGACGCGTGATCGTCTGGCTGCTGTCAAAGCGGAAATGACACACTAACTGATTTGTTTCGGCCAATTTGACCATTTGCGGAAGCGTCAAAGTCCCCAGCGTGTTCGCCATCTCTTCACTGATGCCCAGGCGGAACATCGCGGATGCTTTGTCCTGTACGATCAGACGCTGTGCAAGAAGTAAATATGACAAATTGATGTCATAGATATGTTTCAGCAACTCGGATGTGTGCATTGTTCCCATCCAGAATAACCCATTTTATTTTTATGCGGTAAAACCGCACCCCGTGATGTCGCCGGGAATCCCCGGTAAAAAAATCAAGAAGGTCAAATACATAGCTGTGTTCAGGGACAAACGCGCACTGGAAAGCGCTCCCTCCAGGGAACACTCGCCATTTACACGTTTTCATCAATTCTTACAAATACCTAAGATTTTTCCTAATTCGACGCAACTCTACTCGCCACCATCGTCACATACAACGGAGCGGGGCTGCGAATTTGAAAAATATGTGATCTATGTCACACAATTACCCAAATACTTAACATAAACCCATCAGTTAAGCTTTTATTTTGTGTGTTTATTAGTCGAATGAACACACTTTGCATTTCAGAGATCCGACCAGGTGCTCAATAAATCGACACAATCAGTTTGTTTCATCGAGTGAATATCACTTTGTGAA
>NZ_JANEWG010000094.1 GCF_028069725.1 Citrobacter sp. Awk 4 | reverse complement strand
AAATATAAGCATGCTAAATTATTTTGGAGTGAAACGTAAATGTAAAAAATCAGGTCTCATATGAGACGCATTGATGTGTTTTTTACAATAAGCGAGTCATGTACAATCGTTTGCGCACCGTAGATATAATATTCAACGTTATATCGTTAGGATGATTTCATAATTGAGTATGCACTCTGATTTCAGAGTGTATTGTTCTGTGCTCATTTTTTTGTGCGGCTTTGCGTATTATTAAGTAATTAAGGGCTTACCATCCCTGAAACCCTTAATAGTATTTAATACGTTATATTTTACTCTTAAGCAGGAATTTTATGATGAATATGAATCTCCGTTTACCAAGGGCTTTATGTATTGTGTGTGTGTCGGTGCTGCTTGCTGCATGTGCGACGAAATCGACTCAGCCACCCGTGCAGAAGGCAATTGCCGGTAAAGTGAGTACTCAAAAAACAGATGGCAAACAGTGTGTCGATAACTTTGATCTGTTGAAGAAACTCAACTATGACGCTTTCCTGAAGTACCGGCAGCAGTTTGATGTGATAAATCAATCCTACGATTATTACAAAACCAACGATGTTTTGATGGAAAACGATCCTAAAGAACAGATGACGCTGACGCTTAATGATAAATTGAACATGATTTGTGAACGAGTGAAAAGCCAGACATATAATGAAATAAGAAAAAAGATGAAATCCGTCAGTAAGATCTGACAGATATAATTTTAATATTTATCGCGCTTTGTAGTCTGCATCCTTATGCTCTATTTGTTATGCTATTTTGTTTTATTATTCCGCCAATTCATTGTGTTATCTCCAGTTTTCAATGGTGACAATAAGGATCGCAGACTATTTTCACAAGGAAATACTGAAGGAACTGTTGAGTGAAAGATCTATTCCGTAGAATATTATCGTTATGGTTGATAATTAGTTACTTCACGATGTTCGTCTTAGGGCCCGTCTATTCTGTAGAGGCTATTGCGGCGGATTCCGTCTCGCTGGATGAACATATGGGTGAGTTGTTGCAGGTTGGAAGCACAGGCACTATGCCTGATTCTCCAGCCGGGTCTCTGACAATTGGAAATGACTCAACGCCAGGTCGTGATGCCGATCAAACGCATAAAAAAGACGTAGAGGAACAGAGTACCAAATCAAATACTCAGTTCTTCACTCTCCCCTCAGCAGGGAATATTCCAACAGGCGCGATTGAACAAAAAGATAAAAAAGCGTCGGATACGTTGCTTCCATCTTTAGGGCAGATTGATGATACCAACAAAAAAGAAGCCGCGACGGATGTAACGTCGGCACATGAAAATGTAGCCGATCAGGATCATATGCTTTCCGGTTTTAAACAATTCTGGTCTATCGCGAGCGCTGACGATCCCGTTCAGTCAGGTATAACCAGCATTGGCGGCGTAGCGCAGGGTGCTATGAACAATGCTATCCGCGACTGGCTCGGACAGAAAGCTAACTTCCAGCTTAAATATGATTTCTCCGGGCAAGGAGAAGTTAAAGCATTATTACCCTTATGGGATGAGGGGGATAATGTACTTTTTAGCCAGCTTGGATTTCTGCGAACAGAAGATCGCACTATTTATAATGTCGGCCTCGGCGCTCGTCATTGGCTGAACAAAGACTGGGCGCTCGGACTTAATAGTTTCTGGGATTATGACACGACGGGCGATAACGCCCGTGTTGGCGTTGGCGCTGAAACGTGGACCAACTATTTGAAACTTTCCGCTAATGGTTATTTCCGCCTGACGGACTGGCACCAGTCTCCACTCTCTGAGATGGAAGATTACGACGAACGTCCTGCTAATGGTTTTGATATTCGGGCGAGCACCTGGATGCCATTTTTACCGCAGGTGGGCGCCGATCTGATATGGGAAAAATATTACGGAAAAGATGTCGCCATCAGTTCTTCATCAACCAGCCCAGACGATTTGGAAGACTCTCCGTCTGTCGTCACAACCAGCGTAAATTACACGCCGTTTCCACTGCTTTCAATTGACGCAGGGCACCGCGGCGGCAGCATCAGCGAGAATTTTGTCAATCTGTCGGTGAATTATCGCCTCGGTGTTTCCTGGGGCGATCAGGTCGATACCTCTTCTGTTGAGGTCATGCGTAGCCTGGCCGCCAGTCGTTATGATTTTGTTGATCGTAATAATAACATCGTCATGCAATACCGTAAGCAGGATCTCATTGGTCTCTCGCTCTCTGCTCCAGAAGTGGCCGAGGCGGCTTCTCAGGTTATCGTCGACGCCAATGTTCATGCGAAATATGGTTTGAAAAGCATTGCGTGGAAAGCGCCGGAACTTGAAGCGGCTGGCGGAAAAATTTCTGAGCACTCATCGACGTCGCTGGCTGTGACCCTTCCGGGCTATCGGGCTGATGCGAATAACACCTATACCGTATCGGCGGTCGCAACGGATACGCACGGTAACAACTCCCCGGAATCGTCGGTGGTTATCAGCCTGATGCGTTCCAGTAACGTGATTGTTCTGAGCGTCGATCCGTCCAGCAGCGTGGTGGCCAACGGTCAAGACTACGCCACGGCAACCGCTCTGGTGAAAGATAAAAACGGCGCGCCGCTCGCGAACATGGATGTCGCCTATGAGATGTCGGGCGATGACCATCAATGCCGAATGAATGGCAAAACGGGTTGTGAAACCACATTTAAAACCGACAGCATGGGCAGCGGCAGTGTAAAAATCAGCAGCACGAAAGCCGGGAAATTTAGCCTGACGGCCTCGCTGCAAAACGGCAACAGCGACAACAAAAACATCGAATTTGTGGCGGACAGCGCTACGGCATTAGTGGCGGAGTTGAAAGCGGCTCCGGCGAATGACGTTCTGGCGGATGGGCATTCTGTCTCAGTGCTTACGGCGGTCATTAAGGATGCGAACGGCAACCCCATCAAGGGCGCGTCGGTTTCTTTCTCGGCAAACAGCCCCGCAGCGCTGAGCGCTTCATCAGTTGAGAGTAATGAAAACGGCGAGGCGGCCGTCAACTTAACCAGCCCCCGCAGCGGCAGCGTTGACGTTAACGCGTCAATTGATACGGATGTAAACGGTAAGTCGATTCAGGTCGGGTTTATTGCGGATGCGCGCGACAGCAAGGTAGATCTGGCTGCGGACAAGCTGGATTTAGTGGCTGACGGGCATGATACCTCCACCCTCACGGCCACGGTCAAAGACAGTCATGGCAACCCTGTTACCGGGACTCAGGTTATCTTCTCCGCGGATAAATCAATCAAACTCAGCGGCAGCTCGGTGATGACTGACAACCAGGGGCAGGCGGTAGTGCAGGCAAGTAGCAGTCTTGCAGGGAAATACAGCGTCAGTGTTAAACACGGCGCTTCGGGTAGCACAGACAGTATTTCGCTCACTTTTGAAGCAGACAGCAATACGGCTACGGTTGCCAGCCTGAGCGCTTCGCCCGCCTCGAATATTGCCGCTGACGGCACCGCGTCTTCAGTTCTGACGGCAACCATCAAAGATGCCAATGGCAACCTATTGAAGGACGCAAACGTTATATTCAGCGCCGACAGCGCGGTGCTATTAAGCGGCGGTTCTGCGGTAACGAATGAGAGCGGTCAGGCAAGCATCACAGCAAGCAGCACCCATGCTGGTCAATATAGTATCACTGCGATAACCGCGCAGGATGCCACCGGGAAAGCTGTCAGCGTCAGTTTTGTGGCCGATGGCGCAACGGCTTCCATCGACACTCTGACGGCAAACCCTGTGCAGGATCTGATCGCCGATGGAGTGACTAAATCCACGATCACGGCAACCGTAAAAGATGCCAATGGCAACCTGTTGAGCGGCACTGAGATCAACTTCAGCGCCGGCAGCGGCGTGACGTTGAGTAAGAAAAAGAGCACGACGGATAATCATGGGCAAACCGTGATTACGGCGACGGCGACGAAAGCCGGCACCTTCAATATCAGCGCGACAACTGCGTTTGATACGACAGGAAAATCGGTAAGTGTGACCTTTATCGCCAACAGTGGTACTGCAGTGGTCCAAAGCCTGAGCGCCGCCCCGGCGAAGGATGTGCTGGCCGACGGCAGTGCGGTCTCGACGCTGACGGCAAAAGTGGAGGATGCCAACGGCAACCTGCTGAGCGGGGTGGACGTCACGTTCTCTGCGGACAGCCAGGTGAAACTGAGCGGCACGACGGTGAAAACGGGCGCTGACGGTCTCGCGACGATGACCGCAACCAGCACGACGGCCGGAACCTGGACGGTGAAAGCCACCACCGCCTATGACACGACGGGTAAATCGGCCAGCGTGCAATTTATTGCAGATGCAAGCACGGCGAAAGTCGAGAGCCTGGTGGCCGATCCTGCCGATGATATCCTGTCTGATGGCGTCACGGCGTCAACGCTGACGGCAGTAGTGAAAGATGCGAAAGGGAATGCGTTAAGCGACGTAACCGTGACCTTTAGCACAACCACGGCACAACTGAGTACAGAGACCGCCGTTACAGATGATAAAGGTGCAGCCAAAGTGAGGGTGACGAGTACGAAAAGCGGCGCTTATGTGGTGAAAGCGACAATCCCGACGGATTCCACGGGTAAGAGCACCACGGTGGTTTTCACGGCGGGAGATATTGATGCTAATAACTCCACCTTTGTAGGTGATAAAAACATCATACCTTCTGATGGCAACGCGGTGATTAAACTCACGTTTACGGCGCGCGCCCCCCAGAACAACCCGGTTACTGGCGCAACGGTCTCGTTTAGCGTCACTGGACTGAGCGATTCTGACGTTAGCGAGGTCAGTGAAAGTAATGGTGTTTATACGGCCACATTGACGGGAACAACAGCAAGTACAGGGCAAATCTCGGTTCTTGTTGACGGCAAAACCGTTGATGGAATGAACGCTCTCAGCGTGGGCGTGTACAAAGCGGCATTGAATATTAAGGTGAATTAATCCTCCTGAAGCAGCGTAACCGTCATGTATGGCGGTTACGCCGTGTTACTGCGTGCTGGATCCATTTTTGAAATCAGAGGAAGTATGAAAGGAATAATTTTTTTTTGGGTGATGATCCTGTCATTTATTTTTTCAACAGATGCTATGGCGCTGAGTTGCTATTATGGCAGCAACAAAGGTAATGTCTCGGATGAGGTAACGCTGGATAATATTGTCTATTTATCCGGGAACGCCGACGGTTCCATAATCTGGAACTCGGTGAGTTATTCCAGAAATATTACTTGTTCGACACAAATAGAGGAAGATGTGTATGTGTACCCATACCCAAAGAGGTCGACTGAAACATTACCGAAAGGTGTAAAATTAGGACTGATTATTAACGGCCATGATTTAGGTACGTTTGATAGTAATGGTTCACCGGATAGCGATCGCGTTGATACACATTGGGATATTGATAAAGAAGCCGCCACGAAAACATTCAATATTCAGGCGTATATGGTTAAAAATGGAGATATTGACACAACCGGTGTTTCTACAAAAATTTCACTTTTTCAGTTGGATGGTGAAGGCGGGTTAAATAATGCGCCAGATGCGAACTATAACTTTTTTATTAGCGGCTGGAATAATGTAGGGACCGTTGATTGTAGTGCCGGGATTTCTGGTGTTAACCTGAATCTTAGTTCTATTAATACCGACCAGGCTTTTGCCGGAACGGCGACTCAGTCAGTCAGCGCGCCGCATATTTCACTCAATTGTACAAGTACATCACCGCAGGCACTGAGTTCGGTGAAATCTATTACCGGCACTCTGGTCATGGAAGGCAGTGCGCTGAGCGGGAACAGCAAACTCTTTACCACCAATAAAGATGATTTAGGCTTTAAGGTCTTGTACAAAAATGCGGAAGTTCAACCCAATGGAATCGTTACGCTTGATGTTCCAGTGAGTAATGGTCTCGGAGAGTTTTCTGTTCCACTGGATATCGCACCGACCCTAACAGTTTTACAGCTGAATGATCCTGCATGGCTGTTTTCAGAGCAAGGAAGCAGCGGCATTGAAGGGGCGATAAATTTTGAATTTACGCCAACATTGGTGAACACAGATTAATAATTGCTGTAGATGCAATACGGTGCATTACTTTATCCAAAGGCTCGTGAAGGGCCTTTATTGATGTTTGCGTAATACTCTATTTATCATATAAACGAAAAAAAACTGCCAATGATGACTGCCGTCAAATATGCACAAACGGATTTTTATAGTGAATATTAGCAGTAAGCAGTTAAGACCCACTTATTGACCTGGTCAGTATGTCAACAGTTTTAATGTTAAAAATTAAATATTTAATCAGAAATTAGATTGGCAACAGTTTTAATGTTAAAAATGAAACATTTAATCAGAAATGAGATTGGCAATAGAGTAGACTTTATAAATATTATCACACAC
>NZ_JANEWG010000093.1 GCF_028069725.1 Citrobacter sp. Awk 4 | reverse complement strand
ATTTAGAAAAATAAAATAAAATCATAATGTTAATAAAGTTATTTTAATATTGGCATGGTTTCTGCATAATACTAAGCAGTGGCTCATTCACCTTCTTATGTCAGCCCCTTCGGGACGTGCTACATAAACTTCGAATGACGCACAAAAAGGTGCCTGCCGTCCAACATCTGATAATAGCGCTGCTTTATCAACCATCGGGCGAAACGTTGAGTTAGGCACCGCCTTATTCCATAACAAAGCCGGGTTAAGCCCGGCTTTGTTGTATCTGAGGTTTCCCTCAGTTAGCATCCTTCTATTCGTCTCTGATGAGAGTAACGCTTTGAAGCGCTGGTCGATATTTCCCCGGTCATTACGCCAATTGGTTATGCTGGCATTTCTGCTGATCCTGCTCCCTTTATTGGTACTGGCATGGCAGGCATGGCAAAGTCTCAACGCCCTGAGCGCGCAGGCAGCGTTCACTAATCGTACAACCCTGGTTGATGCCCGTCGCAGCGAGGCGATGACCAATGCGGCGCTGGAGATGGAGCGTAGCTACCGTCAATACTGCGTACTGGACGACCCCACGCTGGCGAAGGTCTATCACAGCCAACGCAAGCGCTACAGTGAAATGCTGGACGCGCATGCCGGCGTATTGCCCGATGACAAGCTTTATCAGGCATTGCGTCAGGATCTGAATGCGCTCACCCAACTCCAGTGTACAAACAGCGGCCCGGCAGCGGCGGCGGCGGCGAGCCTGGAAGCCTTTGCTCATACCAACACCGAGATGGTGCAGGCGACGCGAACCGTTATTTTCTCTCGCGGACAACAGCTGCAGCGGGAAATTGCCGAACGCGGACAGTTCTTTGGCTGGCAGGCGCTGGTGCTGTTTCTGGTCAGTCTGGCGATGGTGCTGCTCTTTACCCGCATGATCATTGGACCGGTCAAGGGGATCGAGCGAATGATCAATCGACTGGGGGAAGGGCGGTCGCTGGGGAATGCCGTTTCGTTTACCGGCCCCCGTGAACTACGATCTGTGGGACAGCGTATTATCTGGCTGAGCGAGCGTTTGTCCTGGCTTGAATCACAACGTCACCAATTTTTACGCCATCTCTCACATGAACTGAAAACGCCGCTGGCCAGCATGCGCGAGGGAACAGAGCTGTTGGCCGATCAGGTTGTGGGTCCGCTGACGCCTGAGCAAAAAGAGGTGGTCGGGATTCTCGACAACAGCAGTCGTAACTTACAGAAGTTGATTGAGCAACTGCTTGATTACAACAGAAAACTGGCAGATAGCGCCATTGAACTGGAAAGCGTTGAGATTGAACCGCTGGTTGACATGGTGGTTTCCGCTCACAGTTTGCCAGCCCGCGCTAAAATGATGCATACCGACGTCAGACTGGTTGCGAACACCTGTCTGGCGGAGCCGATGCTATTGATGAGCGTGCTGGACAATCTTTACTCCAATGCGGTGCACTATGGTGCTGAATCCGGTAACATTTGTATCAGTAGCAGTCTGCATGGCTCCACGGTATATATTGATGTCACAAATACCGGTACCCCGATTCCAGAAACAGAAAGAGCGATGATTTTCGAGCCGTTTTTTCAGGGGAGCCATCAGCGAAAAGGGGCTGTGAAGGGCAGCGGGCTGGGATTAAGCATCGCCAGGGACTGTATCCGTCGTATGCAGGGAGAACTTTATCTGGTCGATGAGAATGCGCAAGAAGTGTGTTTCCGCATAGAGCTGCCGCTATCTGCATCGAAAAACCATTAAAAATGAAGCTAAGTCTGGTGAGTATGCCACACGTTTTTGTTCGAGTTTTTAAACGACTTTTTTCCCGACGGATGTTATTCGCGAGCGTGCCGTGTCTGGCGCTGATTGGGTGCGCCCCGCACGCGGCTAAACATTCCGTCGGCAATCCCTCTCAGGAAAAAATCCCACCTTATCAACTGGCGGATTACCTTGCTACCGAGTGTGCTGACATTTGGTCATTACAAGGACAGTCCACGGAGAGCAATCCGCTTTACTGGCTGCGGGCGATTGACTGTGCCGATCGTCTGCTGCCGATTCAGTCGCGTAACGAGGCGCGTGCGCTTGAGGATGACACCTGGCAGAATGCCTTTAAGCGTGGGATCTTACTGGCGGACGCCAAAATATCACCGATTGAGCGACGCGTTTCCGTTACCCAACTGGATGCCCTGAGTGCGCAGATCCCTGCCCAGGTTCGTCCTCTTTATCAACTCTGGCGCGATGGACAGATGCTGCAATTACAGCTTGCCGAAGAGCGTCAGCGCTACAGCAAACTTCAGCAAACGACAGACAGCGATCTCGACACGTTGCGCCAGCAACACCAGCATTTACAGACGCAGCTCGATCTCACGACTCGCAAGCTGGAGAATTTGACGGATATTGAGCGTCAGCTTTCCACGCGTAAACCCGCCAGTAACTACAACCCTGACGCGACGCGCGGCAGCGACAAACCTGACGAAACGACGCCTGCGTCATCACAAGATGAGGTAACGCCATGATGAGCCGCAAACCGGCGCATTTACTGCTGGTGGATGACGATCCGGGCTTGCTTAAACTGCTCGGGATGCGACTGACCAGTGAAGGTTACAGTGTCGTAACGGCAGAAAGCGGCCAGGAAGGGTTGCGCGTACTGAATCGTGAAAAAGTGGATTTGGTGATAAGCGACCTGCGCATGGACGAAATGGACGGCATGCAGCTGTTTATTGAGATCCAGAAAGTACAGCCGGGTATGCCAGTCATTATTTTGACTGCACACGGTTCAATTCCCGATGCGGTAGCCGCAACCCAGCAAGGTGTTTTTAGCTTTCTGACCAAGCCGGTAGACAAAGACGCGCTGTATAAGGCGATCGACGAAGCGCTGGAGCAGTCGGCTCCTGCGACGGATGATCGCTGGCGTGAATCGATCGTCACCCGTAGCCCCTTAATGCTGCGCGTGCTGGAGCAGGCGCGTATGGTGGCGCAGTCGGACGTCAGTGTTCTGATCAACGGACAAAGCGGCACCGGGAAAGAGATCTTCGCGCAGGCTATCCATAACGCCAGTCCGCGCAGCAGCAAACCGTTTATCGCGATTAACTGTGGTGCCCTACCAGAGCAGTTGCTGGAGTCTGAATTGTTTGGTCACGCGCGCGGGGCATTTACCGGCGCGGTAAGCAATCGCGAAGGGCTGTTCCAGGCGGCGGAAGGCGGTACGCTGTTTCTTGATGAGATAGGCGACATGCCAGCGCCGCTGCAGGTCAAACTGTTGCGCGTCCTGCAGGAGCGCAAAGTCAGGCCGCTGGGCAGCAATCGCGATATCGACATTGATGTGCGGATCATTTCTGCCACCCACCGCGATCTACCCAAAGCGATGACGCGGGGCGAATTCCGTGAGGATTTATACTATCGGCTGAATGTGGTGAGCCTGAAAATCCCCGCGCTGGCCGAGCGTGCGGAGGACATTCCACTGCTGGCGAATTATCTGCTGCGTCAGTCGGCAGAGCGGCATAAACCGTTCGTGCGTGCTTTTTCAACAGATGCGATGAAACGGCTGATGACGGCAGGGTGGCCGGGGAACGTCCGCCAACTGGTGAACGTTATCGAACAATGCGTGGCGCTCACCTCTTCGCCGGTGATCAGTGATGCGCTGGTGGAGCAGGCGCTGGAAGGGGAGAATACGGCGCTGCCTACCTTCGTTGAAGCGCGTAACCAGTTTGAGCTTAACTATTTGCGAAAACTGCTGCAAATCACCAAAGGTAATGTGACTCACGCGGCGAGAATGGCCGGGCGCAACCGGACCGAATTCTATAAATTACTCTCCCGTCACGAGCTGGATGCAAACGACTTCAAAGAGTAGTTTTCATGCCGTAAAGTAACGTGAATTGTGGTACGGTACCCCGATTAAAAGACAGGCGACCTTTTCAAGGAATAGCATGAAAAAGATTGATGCGATTATTAAACCCTTCAAGCTGGACGATGTCCGTGAGGCGTTGGCAGAGGTGGGTATCACCGGTATGACGGTTACGGAAGTGAAAGGTTTTGGCCGCCAGAAAGGCCATACCGAACTGTACCGTGGCGCGGAATATATGGTGGATTTTCTGCCGAAGGTGAAAATTGAAATTGTGGTGACCGACGACATCGTGGACACCTGCGTCGACACCATTATTCGTACTGCGCAGACGGGTAAAATCGGCGACGGTAAGATCTTCGTCTTTGACGTGGCTCGCGTGATCCGTATTCGTACTGGCGAAGAAGACGACGCGGCGATTTAACGCCGCGTGTGTTTTGCCGGATGGCGGTATTGCCTTATCCGGCCTACAGGGTTTCGTTCCCCGTAGGCCTGATAAGCGAAGCGCCATCAGGCGATTTACACCTACAGAACCTTATGCGGGCCGAAGCATTCGTAATGAATGTTTTCGTTTTTCACACCGAGATTCACCAGTTGCTTCGCGGCAAATTGCATAAAGCCGACCGGACCGCAGAGATAAAACTGCATTGCCGGATCGCTGATTGCACCTTCCAGTTTGTTTAAATCCATCAGACCCACGCTATCGAACCTGCCTTTGGCGCCATCGTCTGCAGTCGGCTCACGATACCAGGTATGTGCGGTAAAGCGCGGTAGCTTTTTGCCCAGTTCATTCACTTCATCGGCAAAAGCATGAACGTCACCATTTTCTGCTGCGTGGAACCAGTTCACCTGCGCGGTATGATGCTTTTTCGCCAGCGTGTCCAGCATCGCCAGCATCGGCGTTTGCCCGACGCCTGCGGAAATCAGCGAAACAGGGGTATCGTTGGCAACGGTCATAAAGAAGTCACCCGCCGGGGCCGCTAAATGCACCACATCGCCTACGTTTGCATGGTTGTGCAGCCAGGTTGAAACCTGACCACCCTCTTCGCGCTTAACGGCAATACGATAACCTTTGCCATCCGGCTTGCGGGTCAGTGAATACTGACGAATCTCCTGATGCGGGAAACCTTCCGGCTTCAACCAGACGCCCAGATATTGTCCGGGATGGTACTCTGCGACCGCGCCGCCATCGACAGGCTCGAACTCAAAACTGGTAATCAGGGCACTACGCGGGGTTTTATTCACAATACGGAACGGGCGCGTCCCTTCCCAGCCGCCGGTTTTGCCTGCGTTCTCGCTGTAGATTTGCGCTTCGCGATTGATAAAGACGTTAGCCAGAACACCGTAGGCTTTTCCCCACGCATCCAGCACTTCCTGACCCGGACTGAACATCTCATCCAGCGTCGCCAACAGATGGGCACCCACGATGTTGTATTGCTCTGGTTTGATCTGGAAGCTGGTGTGCTTCTGGGCAATTTTCTCGACCGCCGGCAGCAGGGCAGCCAGGTTTTCAATATTGCTGGCATAAGCGGCAATCGCGTTAAACAACGCTTCGCGCTGATCGCCATTGCGCTGATTACTCATGTTAAAAATTTCTTTGAGTTCAGGGTTATGCGTAAACATGCGATCGTAGAAATGGGCGGTCAGTTTAGGGCCGGTTTCGACCAGCAGGGGAATGGTGGCTTTTACAGTGGCGATGGTTTGGGCGTCAAGCATGCGGGCTTCCTTTTAATTAAATCTTTAATGATGTATATCAAATGCATCTTATAAAAATACCCCTGCATTGTAAATGGTTCTTTGTAATATTGCGTTTGTAACGTTACAAAATGAAAAGTATGCATCACAAACCTGAAAAGAATTCCGTTAAAATCCGTAAGACCTTAATTCGGCAAAGCCTTGTGCTGTCTAAAGGTAATCGTTTGCGTAAAATCCTTTGTCAAGACCTGTTATCACAGAATGATTCAGTTATACTGTTGGTCGTTGTCCAACGGGACTGCCTTTTAAGGCCAAATTTTATCGTTAGCTGAGTCAGGAGATGCGGATGTTAAAGCGTGAAATGAACATTGCCGATTATGATGCCGAACTGTGGCAGGCGATGGAGCAGGAAAAAGTACGTCAGGAAGAGCATATCGAACTGATCGCCTCCGAGAACTACACCAGTCCACGCGTCATGCAAGCGCAGGGTTCTCAGCTGACCAACAAATATGCTGAAGGATATCCGGGCAAGCGCTACTACGGCGGTTGCGAATATGTGGATGTCGTCGAGCAACTGGCGATCGACCGCGCGAAAGAACTGTTTGGCGCTGACTATGCTAACGTCCAGCCGCACTCTGGCTCTCAGGCGAACTTCGCGGTCTACACCGCGCTGCTGCAGCCGGGCGATACCGTGCTGGGGATGAACCTGGCGCAGGGCGGTCACCTGACTCACGGTTCTCCGGTTAACTTCTCCGGTAAGCTGTATAACATCGTGCCTTACGGCATTGATGAGTCCGGTAAAATTGACTACGCCGACATGGCGAAGCAGGCTCAGGAACACAAACCGAAGATGATCATCGGGGGGTTCTCCGCTTACTCCGGTATCGTTGACTGGGCAAAAATGCGTGAAATCGCAGACAGCATCGGTGCCTATCTGTTCGTCGACATGGCGCACGTTGCGGGTCTGATTGCCGCAGGCGTTTACCCGAACCCGGTTCCACACGCTCACGTTGTTACCACCACCACTCACAAAACGCTGGCTGGCCCGCGCGGTGGCTTGATCCTGGCGAAAGACGGTAGCGAAGAGCTGTACAAAAAACTGAACTCCGCTGTCTTCCCAAGCGCACAGGGCGGCCCGCTGATGCACGTTATCGCGGCGAAAGCCGTGGCGCTGAAAGAGGCGATGGAGCCTGAGTTCAAAACTTACCAGCAGCAGGTAGCGAAAAACGCCAAAGCGATGGTGGAAGTGTTCCTGAACCGTGGCTACAAAGTGGTGTCTGGCGGTACTGAGAACCACCTGTTCCTGCTGGATCTGGTCGACAAAAACCTGACCGGTAAAGAAGCTGACGCAGCCCTGGGCCGCGCCAACATCACCGTCAACAAAAACAGCGTGCCGAACGATCCAAAGAGCCCGTTTGTGACCTCTGGTATCCGTATCGGTTCTCCGGCTGTGACTCGCCGTGGCTTTAAAGAAGCGGAAGTAAAAGAGCTGGCGGGCTGGATGTGTGACGTGCTGGACAACATCAACGACGAAGCGGTTATCGAACGTATTAAAGGTAAAGTGCTGGATATCTGCGCACGTTTCCCTGTGTACGCGTAATTCTGCTTTCAGAAATAACAAAGGCCGCGCAAGCGGCCTTTTTTGTCTATAGAAAACCCCCAGCTAGGCTGGGGGTTCAGTAAAGCTTTCAGCTTTGAGCCAGTTATTAAAACCCCTTTTGATTTGTTAAAACACCTTGCGGTCTGGCAACTGCAAATGTTCAA
>NZ_JANEWG010000092.1 GCF_028069725.1 Citrobacter sp. Awk 4 | reverse complement strand
GATAATTAATCTTTAATTTTTTCAATTAGTTAATTCTCTGAATCGTGCGTTTTCTCAGCCTGAAAATGTTGTGATTAAAACCAGTGTGAGTCATTGATGTGCGGCATTTTGCGCAACAATACGCCAGTTGGCAACTAATTCGGAATCAGTGTCGCATCAGATGATAAGAAACGACTGTGATTTTATTTCGACGCAAACGGTTTCGTCAGCGCGCCAGATTCTTTATAATGGCGCCCGTTTCCCCACTTGGGCACACCGAAAGCTTAGAAGACGAGAGACTTATGATGGAAATTCTGCGTGGTTCGCCTGCACTGTCTGCATTCCGTATTAACAAACTGCTGGCGCGTTTTCAGGCTGCCAACCTCCAGGTCAACAATATTTACGCTGAGTATGTCCATTTTGCCTGTCTGAATGCACCGCTGAACGACGATGAACACGCGCAGCTTGCGCGTCTGCTGAAGTATGGCCCTAGCTTACGCAGCCATACCCCGGAGGGAAAACTGCTGTTGGTTACCCCTCGTCCTGGCACCATCTCCCCCTGGTCTTCTAAAGCAACGGATATTGCACACAACTGTGGCCTGCAACAGGTGAGCCGTCTGGAACGTGGCATTGCCTGGTACGTTGACGCTGAACCACTGACCGCTGAGCAGTGGCAAAGCGTCGCTGCTGAACTGCATGACCGCATGATGGAGACGATTTTCTCCTCGTTGAACGACGCAGAAAAACTGTTTGTTCACCACCAACCTGCGCCGGTTGCCAGCGTTGATGTGCTGGGCGAAGGCCGTCAGGCACTGATTAACGCCAACCTGCGTCTGGGACTGGCGCTGGCGGATGATGAAATTGATTATCTGCATACTGCCTTTAGCAACCTGGGCCGCAATCCAAACGACATCGAGCTGTATATGTTCGCCCAGGCGAACTCCGAACACTGCCGTCACAAGATTTTCAACGCCGACTGGGTCATTGATGGCGAGCAGCAGCCGAAGTCGCTGTTCAAAATGATTAAAAATACCTTCGAGGCCACGCCGGACCACGTGCTTTCTGCCTACAAAGATAACGCGGCGGTAATGGAAGGTTCTGAAGTGGGGCGTTACTTTGCCGACCATGAAACGGGTCGTTATGACTTCCATCAGGAGCCAACACACATCCTGATGAAAGTCGAAACCCATAACCACCCGACCGCCATTTCGCCGTGGCCAGGTGCTGCGACCGGTTCCGGTGGCGAGATTCGTGACGAAGGCGCAACTGGGCGTGGCGCGAAGCCGAAAGCCGGTCTGGTCGGTTTCTCCGTTTCCAACCTGCGTATTCCGGGCTTTGAACAGCCGTGGGAAGAAGATTTCGGTAAGCCGGAGCGTATTGTTACCGCGCTGGATATCATGACCGAAGGTCCGCTGGGCGGCGCTGCATTTAACAATGAATTTGGTCGTCCGGCGCTGAACGGTTACTTCCGTACATATGAAGAGAAAGTGAACAGCCACAACGGCGAAGAGCTACGCGGCTATCACAAACCGATCATGCTGGCGGGCGGGATCGGCAACATCCGCGCCGATCACGTCCAGAAAGGCGAGATCGTCGTTGGCGCGAAGTTGATCGTACTCGGCGGGCCGGCGATGAACATCGGTCTTGGCGGCGGCGCAGCGTCCTCCATGGCGTCCGGCCAGTCAGATGCCGATCTGGATTTCGCCTCCGTACAGCGCGACAACCCGGAAATGGAACGTCGCTGCCAGGAGGTTATCGACCGTTGCTGGCAGTTGGGCGACGCTAACCCGATCCTGTTTATCCACGATGTGGGCGCGGGCGGTCTCTCTAACGCGATGCCAGAACTGGTGAGCGACGGCGGGCGCGGCGGTAAATTTGAACTGCGTGACATCCTCAGCGACGAGCCGGGTATGAGTCCGCTGGAAATCTGGTGTAACGAATCGCAGGAACGTTATGTGCTGGCGGTTGCCGCCGACCAGTTGCCGCTGTTTGACGCGCTTTGCAAGCGTGAGCGCGCGCCGTACGCCGTGATCGGTGAAGCGACCGAAGAACAGCATCTCACGATGAATGACCGTCATTTCGATAATCAACCTATCGATCTGCCGCTGGATGTCCTGTTAGGCAAAACGCCGAAAATGACCCGCGATGTACAGCGGCTGAAGGCAAAAGGCGACGCGCTGGATCGTCGTGATATTACCGTTGCCGATGCGGTCAACCGCGTACTGCATTTACCTGCCGTGGCGGAAAAAACGTTCCTCGTTACTATCGGCGACCGCACCGTAACCGGGATGGTCGCGCGCGATCAGATGGTGGGTCCGTGGCAGGTTCCGGTGGCGAACTGTGCGGTCACCACCGCCAGCCTTGACAGTTACTACGGCGAAGCCATGTCGCTTGGCGAACGTGCGCCTGTTGCGCTGCTGGATTTCTCTGCTTCCGCCCGTCTGGCTGTTGGGGAAGCGCTCACCAACATTGCGGCGACGCAGATTGGTGATATTAAACGTATCAAACTGTCTGCAAACTGGATGGCGGCAGCAGGCCACCCGGGCGAAGATGCCGGCTTGTATGAAGCGGTTAAAGCGGTGGGTGAAGAACTCTGTCCGGCGTTGGGGCTGACCATTCCGGTGGGCAAAGACTCAATGTCGATGAAAACCCGCTGGCAGGAAGGCAATGAGCCGCGTGAAATGACCTCTCCATTATCGCTGGTGATCACCGCGTTTGCCCGCGTGGAAGACGTCCGTCACACCATCACGCCGCAACTCTCCACAGAAGATAACGCGCTGCTGCTGATTGACCTGGGCAAAGGGCACAACGCGCTGGGGGCAACGGCGCTGGCGCAGGTTTACCGTCAGCTTGGCGACAAACCGGCAGACGTGCGTGACGTTGCGCAGCTGAAAGGCTTTTATGATGCGATGCAGGCGCTGGTAGCGCAGCGCAAACTGCTGGCTTACCACGACCGTTCTGATGGTGGTTTGTTGGTGACGCTGGCTGAGATGGCGTTTACCGGCCACTGTGGCATTCAGGCGGATATTGCCGCTCTGGGTGATGATCGTCTGGCTGCGCTGTTTAACGAAGAGCTGGGTGCTGTCATTCAGGTGCGTGCGGCGGATCGTCAGGCTGTCGAAACATTGCTGGCACAACATGGTCTTGGCGACTGCGTTCACGTTTTAGGTCAGGCTGTTACCGGTGACCGTTTTGTTATCGAAGCGGATGGTCAGGTTGTCTTCAGCGAAAGCCGTACTACATTGCGTACCTGGTGGGCTGAAACCACGTGGCAAATGCAGCGTCTGCGTGACAACCCTGAATGTGCCGACCAGGAACATAACGCGAAAACCAATGATGCCGATCCTGGCCTTAATGTGAAGCTGTCGTTTGATATCAGCGAAGATATCGCTGCGCCATACATCGCGATCGGCGCACGTCCAAAAGTCGCGGTGCTGCGCGAGCAGGGCGTCAACTCGCATGTGGAAATGGCGGCGGCTTTCCACCGTGCGGGCTTTGATGCCATCGATGTACACATGAGTGACCTGCTGGCGGGGCGCACAGGCCTTGATGACTTCCAGGCGCTGGTGGCGTGTGGCGGCTTCTCTTACGGTGACGTGCTGGGGGCGGGTGAAGGTTGGGCGAAATCGATCCTCTTTAACAACCGCGTACGTGATGCGTTTGAAACCTTCTTCCACCGTCCGCAAACGCTGGCGCTGGGCGTGTGTAATGGCTGCCAGATGATGTCCAACCTGCGCGAGTTGATCCCGGGCAGTGACCTGTGGCCGCGCTTTGTGCGTAACCATTCTGACCGTTTTGAAGCACGCTTTAGTCTGGTGGAAGTGACCCAAAGTCCATCTCTGTTACTGCAGGGAATGGTGGGCTCACAGATGCCGATTGCGGTTTCTCATGGCGAAGGGCGTGTGGAAGTGCGTGACGATGCGCACCTGGCTCAGCTTGAGAGCAAAGGTCTGGTGGCGCTGCGCTATGTCGATAACTTCGGCAAAGTGACCGAAACTTATCCGGCGAACCCGAACGGCTCACCGAACGGGATTACGGCGGTGACCACTGAAAATGGGCGAGTGACCATTATGATGCCGCATCCGGAGCGCGTTTTCCGTACGGTAAGTAACTCCTGGCACCCGGAGAACTGGGGGGAGGATAGCCCGTGGATGCGCATCTTCCGTAACGCGCGTAAGCAGTTAGGTTAATCGATCTACTCTGATAAAGGCCCGGTGAATTCCACCGGGCTTTTTTTATCGCTGACAGATCTCAGCTAGTTTTTGACTTCGTTTACACGCATTTCATTCACTTGCCGGGGAATGATTGTGTTGCCTTTTTTCAGGTAATCAATCACAGCATCAGAGAGGTTATATCCTCCATTGACCTGCTTATTTTTTCCTTCGGTGAATGCCATAAACCCATCACCGCCCGGTGCGAGAAAACTGTTTGTGGCCACGCGGTAGGTTTGCGTATCAACGATATCTTTACCGTTAAGCGTGAATAACGTTACGCGCTGGCCGACAGGTTTGCGAGGGTCATAGCGCATTTCAGCCCCCTTTGACATCTGCAATACGCCATTGCTCAGCGATGCCCCATGTTCCATCAGGCTTCGCAGTGACTTACCGGTTAAATCCATCACCGTCAGCTCATTGGGAAAAGGGAATGTACTGATGATATCGCCAAGGGTAATTGAACCCGGGTTCAGATCGGCGCGTAGGCCGCCCGAATTGGTCAGTGCGAGCTGCGCGTCTGGTGCGGCGACCAACATGGCATCGGTAAACAGGTTACCCAGCGGTGATGACTCTCCATACGCACGAGTCAGCGCGATGGGTGTTTCTCCCACTTTTTGGCTCACGGTTTCAGAGAGCTTTTTGTTCCAGCTATCAATAACCTGCTGAGTGGTGGGATCAGGTTTCCATTCATCCGCGTAAACAGTTTTGAGCTCAAAGCTTTTGACCGTATGGCGATGGGTTTTCGTGTTTACATCCAGCACCAGTTTCCCGATATCAATTCCGCCGCTGTCTGTGGAGAGGATGAGTGTATTGCCTACTTTAATTGGTTCGGGGGTTCCCACATGTGCATGACCGGTGATCAGAAGGTCCAGGCCTTTCACCTGTTTTGCAGTCTGAATATCCTTATCAAGGGCGCGTCTGACATCCGTATTGCCAATGCTGGACTGACGAGCAGGTGTCCCTTCATGCATTAATGCGACAGTAATATCCACTTTCCCGCGAAGCTCATCCAGATAGCGTTGCAGATATTTGACTTCATCACGTGCTTCAATTCCCTGACGCATGGCGGCCGAAACCGTATCATCGAAGGCAAATACACCGTGTAAGCCAATGACGCCTATTTTAACGCCGTTTTTTTCCACAATCGTGTAGGGTTTATTCCAGAAGGGCATACTACTATTTTGAAAAAATACGTTGCCTAATAAAATAGGGAACTTCGCCTGACTGAACTGTAAGAGCGTATTATCCCATCCATGATCAAATTCATGATTCCCGACGGAAGCCGCATCTATCGACATGGTATTCATTATATCGATGATTGCTTTTCCCCTGGTAAGACTACTGATATAGGGGCCCGTAAAATAATCGCCGGCATCAAAATAAAAGGTCGCCTGATTTTTCTTTTTTTCCTGCTTAACCAGCGTAGATATATTGGCAAAGCCACCAACCGCTCGTTTGCCATCGGCAATATAGGGAATTTTATACGGATCAACGTGTGCATGGAGGTCATTGGTATAAATGACAGTGATATCTTGTGCTGCGCTATGGCTCACATATCCCGCGATGAGTAACGTGGTAATCAGTAATTTTTTCATTCTTTATCCTTAAAGCAAAATGGGGAGTGCTATTTTTCGTTTCTGCTTGCATGGATTTTGTGAACCCTCTCACGACAGCGAGCAGGAATGAACGCCAATATCCTTCGACTGACAAAATCTGTTGGGCAATTGAAATGGAAACCCCTCTTAAAATACGTCTCAATGTTTGCAAAAGTTGGTCATGCCCTAATCTCGGTATTCCTGATGCTGCCGAATATTGCTGGCCTGTTTATCGTTTGGGCTATGCGGCTCTCGAATGTAAAAAATGTGGTGGGCTTCCGCCTTTATTTAATGAGCGCGAATTTAATCAATGGTTTGCTCTGTTAACGAAAAATAAGCGGGGTTCAACAGCGCGGGAATGCCTGCGTTGTTCTTCAACAGACGTTATTCACTATGGGCGAACGAGCGCGGGTAATGCGCGGTTCCAGTGCCGTGAATGTCGGGTGGTGTTCACGCCCCGGAAGACGAAGGCCAGCCATGAACGCGCCATTGAGCGGTTTCTTTTACAACTTCATCAGGGAGTTTATACCGCAGAAACAACGCAATATCGGATCCTTGAGAAAGCCGTTAACGGGTGTGAGCAGCAGTTACATCGCTCAACCCAGGAAGTGAAACACGTTGCTACGGTGGTCCTGATATTGCCTTTTCAGGGGCAGGAAGCAGATCAGCAATTGTATGTGGTGATCAGTGCGGATACTTGCTCTGGTCATATTCTCCAGATAACAACCAATTACTGTAACGAGACGGTTGGCGACTCCTTGCGTTATAAAAATATGGCGGGTCCGACGCCGGCGACTTCCCATCATTGCAGTGAGGAACAGATCCGCCAGCAGGAAATGCAGTTCATGCAAAGAAGCCAGTTTGATGAAATTCAATATGGTAGTGCGCGACTGAAGCGCAATGATCGCGGTTGTATCCTTCGCCCCGTGATTGCTATTCACGGCCATTTCCAGCGTTTGAAACGGCAGTTTCCGGCCATTCGCGATCACTACCTTGCACACGAGTGTGTGTTACGCGGCGCAGCGATTACCGCCTGGTCATCAGAAGTACAAACAGGCTCGACGGATCTGTGGTTTGTGGTAGAAGACTTCAGCCAGCAAGGGGCTTTTGAATCAGGTTACAGATTGACGGGAATCTGGCGCATCGGATGGTGGAACAATGTCTGGCAGCGGTGGAGTCGCGACGGGGCTGATAAGGTTATCAGTTCACTGACCGGGCAAAAGCAGCCTGGAAATGTTGCCACGGTTTCTCTTCGATCGTGTGAGGCTTTTGTTCGCTGGCTACATTCACACCCCGGGTCATTGAGTCGTTCACGGCTCGGTCCAGGAGTGCTGAGCCGTCATTTAGTGTGCCTCGCGTATCTTTATAATGAACATATCTAACTGTCGGCTGACGATATGCCTGTCGGGAATTCACGACAAACGCGTATTCGAAGTGTCTCCAAAAGGAGACGTTTAATTGATTGATTTTTATAAGGTGTGTTGAGATTTGTGTCTTGCGTCTCTTTTTGGC
>NZ_JANEWG010000091.1 GCF_028069725.1 Citrobacter sp. Awk 4 | reverse complement strand
GCATTGAAGCGAATAGAATTTGCACATTTTTTAGTGTGATCTGCATCACATAAGTATTGATTTTTGTGATGGGTGTCATATTATATTGCTCGTAGACAATAAAACCTGAACAACAATCAAACGGAGCAATGCTATGAAACTGCGCAAAATTCTGAAAAGCATGTTCGAAAATTATTGCAAAACATTCAAAGATGTACCGCCAGGCGGTATGTTCTGATAAAAAAAACCTGCTACGGCAGGTTTTTTTATACCCGTTTCTCTGCTGCGTTTACGCTGCTATCGTTTCTGCTCCTGAATGGGTACTATGACGACCTTTCTATAAGGAGCTCACTATGTCCCAAACATTGAACGCCGATCAGGAACTGGTCTCTGACGTCGTTGCCTGCCAACTGGTTATCAAACAAATTCTGGACGTTCTTGACGTGATCGCCCCCGTCGAAGTTCGCGAGAAAATGTCCACCCAACTGAAAAACATCGATTTTTCAAGTCATCCTTCCGCCGCCGATCCCGTGACGATGCGCGCGATCCAGAAAGCCATCGCGTTGATCGAGCTGAAATTCACGCCGCAGGGCGAAGCTCACTAAATAAATCAAAGTGTTAGATTGCTGAAACTTTTTATTACGCCTCCTGAATCAGGGGGCGTAAACGTTTCTGAACCGTCGGTTGAGAAGGTGATACTTCGGCTGCCGGCCTGCGGTAGATGTGCTTGCAGACCAGACTGGGGTTATGACGTTTCCGGCGTTATACCGCCATTAGTGGTGCTGGTGGTTGACGACGTTAAGTAAGTGTTTGTCTGTTTGCGCCATGCACAGACCCGCACGTCTGGCGCTGCGAACTTCATCAAAGATCGTTTGTAACAGCACGCCATCCTGCTGCTGTTCTTTTTTCAGATCGTGGAGGAAATCAAGTGTGAGGTCGTCATTCAACGCTTTTGCTTCGCTGGTTAAATTCGACAAGGTTTTGGAACGTTGCTGATAATCGTCGAGTGTTTTCTGAAATAACTCTTCCAGTGACGTTAACTCATCGCCGGGAATATCAATGGGTTTAACGATGGGATTAGCGCCTTTACTCTTCATAAAATTAAACATGCGCATCATTTGAGTGATGTTACTTTGCGCCTGAGTACGCAGAAACATCGCCGTGCTCGTCAAACTGTGTTCTGAACACCACTCGCTCATGCGAAGGTAAAGATTGGATGCGTAAAATTCCCGATTCATCTGAGCGTTGAGCTTGTGAGCCATTCCTACTGCAGCCATGTCAATATCCTTATTTCCAGAAAAGGGGATGTGCGTAACCAGCATCAGTGCAGCAGGCTGTTGCCGCACTTAACATCTACGCACAAGTGAAACTGTTAGCAGAATAAATCCGTTCTGCCGGTCCTTTATGTGATCACGCAGTCAATTCCGTTGATGATCTGAATAAGCATAGCGTCTGTATGGGTATAAGAAAATCCTTATGGCGAAATGTTTAAACTTTTTTACATATTTTTTCTAAAAATGAGTTATGAACCGGGAATTTTAGAGTTGGTAGTTATCGATACAACGCCATGATTTATCGCTGATTAAAGTAGATGGCAATTTTTGAAATATCATTTCAAATCACAGAATAGAATAGTTTCATCGGGTATCATTTGTTCAATGATAATTATCCATCATACCTGTTTCGGAAATTATTAGATGGAGCTGTACTGGCGGGGCTCCCACCAGGGCTGAAGTTTGTGCCAGATCATTTTTAGAAACGTTCAACCAGCCAATCGCCTCTTTGTCATTGTCTGTTTGAACTGCACGGATAGAAGAGAGGAGTAGTGAATGAAAAGGGTAGCTGTTCTGTTGGCACCTGAATTTGAAGAAGCAGAAGCCATTGTGACTATCGATATTTTGCGTCGACTGGATATCGAAGTTGAAACATTAGCCTGTGCGGAGTCTCGTGCCGTGGTGAGTTACCACGATATTCCTATGGTGGCGGACAGTACGCTGACTGAACGACTGGACACGCTTTTTGACGCCGTGGTGTTGCCTGGCGGCCCCCACGGAAGCGTGAATCTGGCAGCGAGCGCTGAAGTGGTCGATTTCGTTTCCCGACATGACGCGGCAGGCAAATTTATTTGCCCCGTCTGTTCTGCGGCGGCCCGCGTTCTGGGTGGAAATGGATTGCTGAAGGGACGTCGCTACGTCTGTTCCGGTGAGTTGTGGGAGAACGTGACTGATGGCGAATACGTGGATGCGCCGGTCGTTGAAGATGGTAATCTGATTAGCGGTAAAGGGTTAGGCCACATATTTGATTTCGCGTTGACGCTCAGCGCCCGTTTGCTTGGCGATGATGCTCCGGTTCGCGATCATGCAGACCATATTTACTATCGCTGGTAAATAAAATGTTCCCGAATACACCCGTATTCGGGAACAAGGATTCACTGGCTGGTCTTATGGACTAATCTGCTACTCCTCTTTTTATTTGTCTGACAAATTATCATTTTCTTATGTCATTTCCCGCTGAATGTATGCACGCAATTACTGTAATTCTGTGATGTGATGCCGCTCTCCTATGGAGAATCAATTTCCCGCTAAAACTTACTCCAGCACTGGCATTAATCGTCGATACAAATGGTAATGCCTTGTTTTTCGTCTGAATTACAAAAAACCGTTCGTTTTTACCCTACATAAAAGAACGCTAAAGCTGGAGTTAACCATGCACAAATTCACTAAAGCGCTGGCGGCCATCGGTCTGGCTGCCGTTATGTCACAATCCGCTATTGCAGAAACCATGAAGCTCGGTTTTCTGGTGAAGCAGCCAGAAGAACCCTGGTTCCAGACGGAGTGGAAATTTGCTGATAAAGCAGGAAAAGATTTGGGTTTTGAAGTGATTAAAATTGCCGTCCCTGATGGCGAGAAGACACTGAACGCCATCGACAGCCTGGCTGCCAGCGGTGCGAAAGGATTTGTTATTTGTACCCCGGACCCGAAACTCGGCTCGGCAATCGCTGCCAAGGCGCGCGGTTACGACATGAAGGTCATCGCGGTGGACGACCAGTTTGTTAACGCCAAAGGCAAACCGATGGATACCGTTCCTCTGGTCATGATGGCGGCGACCAAAATTGGTGAACGTCAGGGGGAGGAACTTTACAAAGAGATGCAAAAACGCAGTTGGGATGTAAAAGAGACCGCAGTCATGGCGATTACGGCAAACGAACTGGATACGGCGCGCCGTCGTACTGGTGGCTCAATGGAAGCGCTGAAAGTCGCTGGCTTCCCGGAAAAACAGATCTATCAAGTGCCGACGAAATCTAATGACATCCCCGGTGCATTTGATGCCGCGAACTCCATGCTGGTTCAGCATCCGGAAGTGAAACACTGGCTGGTTGTGGGGATGAACGACAACACCGTACTGGGCGGCGTACGCGCCACTGAAGGCCAGGGCTTTAAAGCCGCCGATGTCATCGGTATCGGCATCAACGGCGTGGACGCGGTCAGTGAACTGTCGAAGGCACAAGCGACCGGTTTCTACGGTTCGTTGCTGCCAAGCCCGGACGTACATGGCTATAAATCCAGTGAAATGCTCTACAACTGGGTGACCAAAGGCGTTGAACCGCCAAAATTCACGGAAGTGACTGACGTGGTGCTGATCACTCGCGACAACTTTAAGGAAGAACTGGCCAAAAAAGGATTAGGCGGTAAGTAATCGGCAGTAGAAAACACTCTCTGTCGCTGCGGCGGCAGAGGGGCTGATTAACGACTAACGACCCAGATTCACGGAGACGTTATGCAACAGTCTACCCCGTATCTCTCATTTCGCGGCATTGGAAAAACC
This sequence comes from Citrobacter sp. Awk 4, assembly GCF_028069725.1. Taxonomy (GTDB): domain Bacteria; phylum Pseudomonadota; class Gammaproteobacteria; order Enterobacterales; family Enterobacteriaceae; genus Citrobacter_D. Next base: position 3,544 of record NZ_JANEWG010000091.1, on the reverse strand, counting down.
TTTCCTGGCGTCAAAGCGCTAACGGATATCAGTTTTGACTGCTATGCCGGTCAGGTGCATGCGCTGATGGGTGAAAATGGCGCCGGGAAATCAACACTCTTAAAAATTCTCAGCGGTAATTACGCGCCTACCACGGGTTCTTTGGCGATTCTTGGGCAGGAAGTGACGTTTGCTGACACCACTGCCGCATTGAACGCCGGTGTCGCTATTATTTATCAGGAATTACATCTCGTGCCGGAAATGACCGTCGCCGAGAATATCTATCTTGGTCAGTTGCCGCATAAAGGCGGAATTGTAAACCGATCGCTGCTTAATTATGAGGCTGGGTTGCAGCTAAAACATTTAGGTATGGATATTGATCCTGACACCCCGCTGAAATATCTCTCGATCGGGCAGTGGCAGATGGTGGAGATCGCCAAAGCGCTGGCGCGTAACGCCAAAATTATCGCCTTTGACGAACCGACCAGCTCACTCTCCGCCAGAGAGATTGAGAACCTATTCCGCGTCATTCGCGAACTGCGTAAAGAAGGTCGCATCATTCTGTACGTTTCGCACCGTATGGAAGAAATATTCGCGCTGAGCGATGCCATCACCGTGTTCAAAGATGGTCGCTATGTCAAAACATTTGCCGACATGCAGCAGGTGAATCACGACGCGTTAGTACAGGCGATGGTGGGGCGCGATCTCGGCGATATTTACGGTTGGGAATCGAGGCCCTATGGTGCAGAGCGTTTGCGTCTGCATGAGGTGAAAGCGCCAGGTGTAAGAACGCCGATCAGTTTGTCAGTGCGCAGCGGCGAAATTGTGGGGTTGTTTGGCCTGGTCGGCGCCGGGCGCAGTGAGCTGATGAAAGGGTTGTTCGGCGGCACGCGTATCACTGAAGGTCAGGTGTATATCGATGAAAAACCGATTGATATCCGCAAGCCTGCCAATGCCATTGCGGCAGGCATGATGCTATGCCCGGAAGACCGTAAAGCCGAGGGGATCATCCCGGTGCATTCCGTACGCGACAATATCAACATCAGCGCGCGTCGCAAGCACGTCCGGGGTGGATGTCTCATTAACAACAGTTGGGAAGAGACCAACGCCGACCACCATATTCGTTCACTTAACATTAAAACACCGGGCGCGGAGCAACTGATCATGAACCTCTCCGGCGGGAATCAGCAGAAGGCGATTTTGGGACGCTGGCTGTCGGAAGAGATGAAAGTCATTTTGCTTGATGAGCCAACGCGCGGCATTGATGTGGGCGCAAAACACGAAATCTATAACGTTATCTACGCCCTGGCGGCGCGAGGCGTTGCGGTGTTGTTTGCCTCCAGTGATTTGCCGGAGGTTCTGGGCGTCGCCGACCGTATTGTGGTGATGAGGGAAGGTGAGATCGCCGGTGAATTGCTTCACGAACAGGCGGATGAACGGCAGGCTTTGAGCCTTGCTATGCCAAAAGTCAGCCAGGCAGTCGCCTGAGTAAGGAGAGTATGATGTCTTCTGTAACTACATCGGGATCTGGCGCACCTAAGTCGCCGTTTAACCTTGGTCGCATTTGGGATCAGTACGGAATGCTGGTTGTGTTCGCGGTACTGTTCCTGGCTTGCGCTATTTTTGTGCCAAACTTTGCCACCTTTATCAATATGAAGGGGCTGGGGCTGGCCATCTCCATGTCAGGCATGGTGGCCTGCGGGATGCTGTTCTGCCTGGCATCCGGCGATTTCGACCTCTCTGTCGCCTCCGTCATCGCTTGCGCCGGGGTGACGACTGCCGTGGTCATCAACATGACCGAAAGCCTGTGGATTGGCGTAGCGGCAGGGTTATTACTCGGTGTGCTATGTGGTCTGGTGAATGGTTTCGTGATTGCCCGCTTAAAAATCAATGCTCTGATTACCACACTTGCGACGATGCAGATTGTGCGCGGCCTGGCGTATATCATTTCCGACGGGAAAGCGGTCGGTATTGAAGACGAGAGCTTCTTTACTCTCGGTTATGCTAACTGGTTTGGGCTGCCTGCGCCGATCTGGTTAACGGTCGCTTGTCTGATAATCTTTGGATTGCTGCTGAACAAAACCACCTTTGGCCGTAATACGCTGGCCATTGGCGGTAATGAAGAAGCGGCGCGCCTGGCCGGTGTGCCGGTCGTTCGCACCAAAATCATCATCTTTGTGCTCTCTGGTTTGGTTTCTGCTGCGGCAGGTATCATTCTGGCATCACGTATGACCAGCGGCCAGCCGATGACGTCGATTGGGTATGAGCTGATTGTCATTTCTGCCTGCGTACTGGGTGGGGTCTCACTCAAAGGCGGCATTGGAAAAATCTCATATGTGGTGGCCGGGGTGTTGATTCTGGGGACCGTGGAAAATGCCATGAACCTGCTGAATATTTCTCCCTTCGCGCAGTATGTGGTTCGTGGCTTAATCCTGCTGGCAGCGGTGGTCTTCGACCGTTACAAACAGAAAGCGAAACGAACTGTGTAACGTTTTTATCAGCTAACTTTTCAGTATAGTTCCCCCTGATCGCCAGCCCCTAATAAGGCTGGCGATTGTCTTTCAAAATGGCGAGCATTGTCACACTGTCTATACTTACATGCTAATGGGAGCGCTTTTCGCCTTCCAAAAACCATGATAAGGAGGAGAACAGGGTGACAGACTTGTTAACCGTATCCCCTGAATTATCAGCAAACCATGCCTGGTTTTTTGATCTTGATGGAACCCTGGCTGAGATACAGCCTCACCCCGATCAGGTGGCAATACCAGACGCCGTTCTCCAGATGCTACACCGCCTGGCGATGCAAAATGCGGGGGCACTGGCATTGATTTCAGGGCGTTCGATGGCTGAACTTGACGCACTGACAACCCCTTATCGTTTTCCGCTTGCCGGAGTACACGGCGCCGAGCGCCGGGATATCAACGGTCAAATCTATAGAGTGACGCTTCCACAGGCGTTAAAACGTGACGTCTACAACCAGTTATCTGCGGCGCTGGAAAACCTGCCCGGCGCTGAACTGGAAAGCAAAAACATGGCTTTCGCGCTGCATTACCGGCAGGCACCGCAACATGAAGCGACGTTACTGATGCTGGCGAAGCGCGTTACCGCTCGCTGGCCGCAGTTAGCGCTACAACCGGGTAAATGTGTGCTGGAGATTAAACCTCGGGGGACTGATAAAGGTGAAGCCATTGCCGCATTTATGCAGGAACCCCCCTTTGCAGGCCGTATTCCTTTGTTTTTAGGTGACGATCTGACCGATGAAGCGGGGTTCGCGGCGGTCAATCGGGCAGGCGGCATGTCGATAAAAGTAGGCTGCGGAGAGACACAGGCCAACTGGCGTTTAGCCAGCGTGCCGGACGTCTGGCGTTGGCTGGAGCAGATCCATTATCCACAACAAAAACAAAAATCAGCGAGTGACAGGAGAGATGGCTATGAGTCGTTTAGTCGTAGTATCTAATCGAATTGCACCCCCCGATAATAAAGGCAGTGCGGGTGGGCTGGCGGTTGGTGTACTGGGCGCTCTGAAAGCAACGGGGGGGCTGTGGTTCGGCTGGAGTGGGGAGAC
>NZ_JANEWG010000090.1 GCF_028069725.1 Citrobacter sp. Awk 4 | reverse complement strand
GGGTAGGGTGGTGTCAGAGAGGCTGTGGACATAAGGTGAACGTAAACATTCACCAGAGTGACAGGTTCCCCCCCTCTTTTTCGTCATTACACACCTGCCTGAATAAAAAAATCTCTCGCCATTTAAGTTACGGCGCCTGACTGTCGTTTTTTCTCTAGATGGACGGGTAGCACGGTCAGCCGGGCCCCTCTTCGATATGCGTAATGTCGTATTACGTCTCAGCTAGCACTCTATAAGGAATATTGTCATGGCTATTTCTATTCAAACCAACTACGCCTCCCTGGTGGCTCAGAACTCCCTGGCCAAGTCCACCGAATCCCTGAACACCTCCATGGAGCGTCTGGGCACCGGTTACCGTATCAACAGCGCCAAGGATGATGCCGCAGGCCTGACCATCGCCAACCGCATGAACACCGATATGGTCGGTATGAACGCCGGTATCGGTAACATTGAAAAGACCCAGGACATGCTGCAAACCGCTGACCAGGCGATGGCCGAACTGACCAGCATCACCGACCGTATGACCGAACTGGCAACCCAGGCATCGAACGGCACGAACTCCACCGCTGACCTCGAAGCAATGGACTCCGAATTCCAGAAACTGGCTGATGAAGCAAACCGTATCGTTACCGACACCCAGTACGCAGGCAACAACCTGTTCGATACGCTGGCAGCCGGTTCTATCAACGTACAGATTGGCCGTAACGGCTCTGCAGACTCCATCAGCGTCGATGTCTCCTCCGAAATTGGCTCTATGCGTACTGCCATCGGCAGTATGGGCTCCATGACCCTGACCGGCAGCGGTAGCGCCCAGGCGGTACTGAGCGGTCTGAGCACAACCTCCGACACTATCTCAGCTGCCCGTTCTTCCACCGGTGCGTACATCAACTCCCTGGAACACACCAAGAGCAACCTGATGAACGTTGAGATGAACACGGAGGTGGCGAAAGGGCGAATCATGGATGCCGACTTCGCGGAAGAAGGGGCCAACATGTCCAAGCAGATGATGCTGCAGCAGTCCGGCACCATGGTAATGGCTAACGCCAAATCAATGAGCGGCCTGGCCCTGAACCTGATCGGCTAATTATCCGGCTTACCGTCTCACTGAATGGACTGCCCCGGCAGTCCATTTTTTTGTGATGGGCATGAATGTGCTACGTCTGCATTCCCATAATGAAAATCGGCACGATTTTTGCTTTTACGATGTTCAGCGCTCACTGAGAGGCATATACACACAATGATCAACCCCTCCTATCTGGCCAGTTACTTCACCGCCCTCGAGCGGGCGCCTTACGATGAGCGCTATCAGGCCCAGATGGCCGATGTGGACGCTCAGATCGCCGCCTGGGGAGAAATTGAAACCGCCATTACCAGCGTACAGACGGCAGCAAAGGCGCTCTATGCGGACAACGACGGCTTCAATACCACCAAAGCGTCGGTATTACCGGAAAACTCCGGCGCGACCGTATCAACCGGCGCGGGTGCTATCCCTGGTCACCACGAACTCTATGTAGAACAAGTCGCCAAGGCGCAACAGGAGTCGCTCAACTTCGGTACCAGCGGCAATGTGCCTGCCGGTACTCTGACGATTGATGGCACCGATGCCGATGGCAACCCGATAAGTCTGGTCATTGATACCAGCACCCTCAATCCGCCTACGGTCGAGTCGCTCTCTAATGCGATTAATGCTCAGGGCGATGATCTGGGCGTCTCGGCCTCAGTACTGAAGGATGATACCGGCAACTACAACCTGGTAGTGACCAGCGATGACACCGGCGTTGACAACGGGTTTACCATCACTTTTTCCGACCCGTCCGTCACCCAGAAAACGCTGAGCCAGGCGCAAAACGCCATCGTCTGGTACGGCGGTCAGAATACCGGCATTCGGTATGAGTCCCAGAGCAATACCATCAGCGACATGATCCCCGGTGTCACCATCAACGTCACCCAACCGGGCGAACTGACGATTGATGTCATACCGGACACCGAAGCGATCACCGCGGATGTACAAGCCTTTGTCGACAGCTATAACGCGATGATCGACGTGTTCACCACTCATGTGAACACCCCGGAAGGCGCGCTGTATGCCAACGGCTCGGCACGCGGCATCCAGAACAGTATCAAGCAGACGTTCTATACCGTCAGCCCGGACGGCATGATGATGGCCAACTACGGCATCAGCTCCGATCCCTACACTGGCAAGCTGACGCTGGATACGGAAGAGCTGCAAACCGCGCTCACCGAAAACCCCGAAGATGTGGCGGCGCTGTTCAAAGACGTCGCCACCCAAATCGATGACCTCGTTTACACCTACACGGCAACCAGCGGCACCATCTACAACGCCCAGCAAAGTCTGGACAAAGAAAAAGCCAGCATCCAGTCAGATATGGACGCGCTCGATCGCCGTATGGATAAGGTCTACCAGCAATACCTGAAAGAATTCACTGAAATGACCGAGTACATCAACATCATGAACGCCACCTCGGCCATGTTCCAATAACCAGGCAGGAATCGCCATGTTTGACAATGACAACCCGCTAATCGCCTATCGGCAGAATGCCGGAGCCGCCCGTATCGCCGCCGCCAGCCCACAGCAGCTGGTCGTCATCTTACTCGAGCACCTGCTCGACGAGCTGGATTCTATCGAAAACTATATCGCCACCATGCAGCTCAACCGCAAAGGCGACAGTATCAGCAAGTGCCTGGAGATCCTGCATGTTCTGGATGCCAGCCTGGATATCCAGAACGGTGGAAAGCTGGCTGAAACCCTGCACCAGCTCTACGACTTCTGCAGTCGCCGCCTGCTGACCGTCAACCTGCGCAATCAGGCCGCGCCTTTGCAAGAAGTACGCCGGGTGATTATTCCGCTCAAGGAAGGCTGGGAAGGTACTACGTGATAGACCGTATCAGACAACATGGCGAGCAGTTGCTCGCCGCCATGGAAGCGAGGACGGCAAAGCGTGAGTGGAAGGCATTAATCCAGCTGGATGGCCAGCTTGCCGATCTGTTACGCCGTCTCGGGCAGCAACCCGCGCTTAAAGACCAATTGCCCATGACCGAATGGCAGACCCGTCATCGGCAGATAATCACCCAACTGGAAGCCCGCCAGGCATGGCTGGGCGAGCGCCTGCGTGGCGACAGTGAATTGCGGGAAGGCAAACGCACCTATCGTGAAGTTCAGTTGTACGGAGGAGAAAAGCAGTGATTCAACCCACACCAGGTTTGCCCTACGGAAGCCAGACTTCCCCTGCCCCCGGAAGTTTCGTTGCCTTGTCCCAGGCAAGACCCGGCTCCCCTTTCCGCTTTGAGAACAACACGGGTTCTCCTGCCGTGGACTCCCTGATGGGAGAGATCGAACAACTGCGCAAAATCGCAGAGAATGAACCGGACCTGCTTGCCCGACTGGATGAGATGCTGGAAGCGCTCCGCGCCCATGCTCAGGGGAACAAAGAGGCACCCGCCCGGCTGATGGAAACGGCAAGCCAATTGTGGCAACGCCAGCCCCAGGACCCCGCCATCATGGCGCAGGTGCAGCAGGTTTTTTCCACACTGCAGGACGCGCTGGCGACTCAGCCAAAGGGCGGTTCTCTGATTGCGCAACTGCGGGGGATGCAGGCGCAGCCCTCTGCACGCATGCAGCAAAATACTGTGCTGACCGTCGGCGAACTCCAGCAGCAGGCACCACATCAGACTGGCAAAATCGCCAATGGCGCCCCCCTGGCTCCGCTACAGACACAGGCGCTCCTGACCCAACCCAAACCAGACTCTCAGTTGCTCTCTTTGTTGAGTACGATGGCGCTGAATGGCGAACAGTTGAGCGAACTCACGGCCCAGGTCCAGTTACGCCAGACGCAACCTCAACTCCCCGCCGCAACCGGCGTCATGAGTCGGCCTCTTCCGGGATCGGGCGGGCATGAGTTTTCTCCCCTGACCCTGGACAGGCAGCCTTCTCTGTGGGCCGAGCAGATGCTGGCACCGCTGGTGGATCGTCTGCGGGTACAGAACCACCTTGGCGTAAAGCAGGCGACTCTGCGCCTCGATCCGCCCGATCTGGGCAAACTCAATCTTCAGGTGCGAACCGAGGATGACAGAGTGTTTATCCAGATATCAGCAACCAACCCGGTAGTCAGAGATCAGCTGCTGCAATTAAGTGACAAGCTGCGCCAGGATCTACTGTCCGGACAGTCTTACAGCCAGGTCGATATCGACATCGGCCAGCACGGCGAGCAAACCGACGGCCAGCAGGACAACCACAATGCTCAACGGGTTGCGCCAGCCGTAGAAGGGCACGATGAGCCCGAAGTACGCTCACTCGCGACAACCTCCGACTATCACCTGGACACCTATGTCTGATTACCCTTTTTTCCTTTTATAACGAGACAGTTATCCATGGTAAAAAATATTATTATTGGCCTTCTTCTGCTGTTGCTGGCTGGCGGTGGCGGTTATTTCTATCTCGGTGGGTTGGAAGGGATACAGAAAAAATGGGGGGAGACGTCAGACTCCAGCCAAAGCGAAGACCAACCTGAACTGCAGATCTATACCATCGAAAAGGTACTGTTAACTCTGCCGGAAACGGGAGAAACCCGTCTGCATCACGCTCAGCTTGATGTTGTGCTGACCAGCTTCGATCCCAAAACCGTCGCGACACTGAAGAAACTGGATCCTCTGCTGCGCAATATCATCGTCGAGACGTTCTCCGACAAGACATTCAACCAGCTCAGAGAAATGAAAAATTTCAACACGCTGCAAAAGGATCTTCAGAGTGCGTTCGTGGTGGCGCTTGCCAGGTACAAGATCAACCTCGAACTGGTGGATGTAAAACTCAGTAAGATGGTCTTGCAATAACAGGTGGCCGTGATGTCGATGTTTGCCAGCCACGATGCCGCGCTCTTTGAACAGTTTCAGGAGCGCAAACATATTGAAAGCGATCTGCTTCGGCAGTATCTCCCTCTCGTCCACAAACTCGTCAACCAGTTACACAGTCATGCGGGTCCCATTATGGGACGCGAAGACATGATCCAGCTCGGATTGATGGCATTGCTGGATGCGCTGCGCCGCTATCCAGGGCAACTGGATGCCGGATTTATCAGCTATTGCAAACAGAAAATCAGAGGCTCCATCCTCGATGAGCTAAGAAGACTCGACTGGCGTTCGCGCGGCGCCCGTCAGGAGGCTCATCGCCTCAACGATGCAACCCGCCTGCTGACTCAACATCTTGGCCGCCCTCCCAAACCCGATGAACTGGCCGCAGAAATGGGGATCACCCTTAACGAATTGCGAACGCTGGAACAGGAATCCCACGCCAATGCCTTACAGAGTCTGGAGACGCTGCTTGAACAGGGTGAGCATTGCCATCCCGCCGGCAGCGACACCACAGAACCCCTGGAGAGACAACGTTGGCTGGCACAGGCCTTGGGGCAATTACCTGAGCCCGATCGACTGGTGCTGAGCCTCTACTACCAGCATGAGCTGAATATGAAAGAAATTGCCGTCGTCATGCAGAGAACCGAAGCCCGGGTGTGCCAGTTGCATAAGCAGGCTATCTCGCGTCTGCAGGCGGTATTACAAAATGAAATGGAGTCGTCCTGATGTTAAAATTTGTAGGCATCCTCGTGGTGCTGCTTGCCGTCATCGGTGGTTATATATTTGCAGGTGGCGCGATCCGCATGCTCTGGCAGCCTGCCGAATACATTATCATTCTGGGCGCGGCATTAGGCGCTATGCTGCTGGCCAACGACAAAGAAGTGTTGAAAAACATCTGTACGCAATGCAAGCGGGCCTTCGTAAAACATGATGATGGCGACCTGTACCAACAGTTTATCCTGCTGACCATGGAAGTCCTGGAAAACACTAAGCGCCGGGGGCTCAAGTACCTGGACGAACACATTGAAAACCCGCAGGAAAGTACGCTCTTCGCCAAATATCCGTTGATTCTGGATGAGATCCAACTGGTGACCTTTCTCACTGACAACCTGCGCCTGCTCTCAATGGGCAAAATCGAAGGATACGAACTGGAAGCGATCCTCGACAAAGAGATCGGCGCTATCGCCGAAAAACGTCTCTCCGCCTCCCAGGCCGTTGGTACGATTGCTGAAGCCATGCCGGGCTTTGGTATTCTGGCAGCGGTACTGGGGATCGTGATCACGATGGGTAATATCGATGCCGGTATTGTCATTGTCGGTCTCAAAGTCGCGGGCGCGCTGATCGGTACCTTCTTCGGTATCTTTATGTGTTACGGCGTGCTCAGCCCACTTTCCGAAGCCATGAAAGCGACGGTCGAGCGCGATATGACGCTGCTCTATGCCTGCCGCGAGGTATTGATCAACTTCGCGGCCGGTAAATCGCCGTTGATGTCAATTGACGCCGGTCGTCGCATGATCCCGGAAAAATACAAACCCACCTTCTCTGTCATGGAAAGCTGGATTGAAGAGGCCCGGGCGCGATGAACGAAAAGAGCGATTCCGATAAGAGACGCAAAGGCTCGGTCATCATCAAGCGGGTGACCAAAGTGAGCAGCACCCAACATAACGGCGCCTGGAAAGTCGCCTTTGCCGACTTCGCCATCTCCATGATGGCGCTGTTCCTGGTGCTCTGGATCATGGGAGCGACGACGGAAAAGCAGCGCAAGCAGATGGCGGAAGCCGTGGCCAGCAACAAAATAGTGGAACTGGACGGTTCCTCCTCATTGCTGGAGGGGGCTGGCGGTAACTCGGTGCTGGAGGAGACGGTGACCGCGGAATTGCCCTCCACGGAAGAGAAAGAAGAGACGCCAAAAAATGCAAACGAGGCCGAAATCAAAGAGGCCCTCGCCAGACAAGCCTCCTGGTACGAATCACAGGCACAGCTCGGCCAACTGGCGGCCGATCTCTCCAGCACTATCCAGGCGATGAAAGTCAGCGACAGCGTCGTCATCGAGGTGGTGGAGCAAGGGGTCAGAGTCCGTTTTCAGGACCAGGCCAAAAAGCCGCTGTTCGCCAGCGGTAGTCGGGAACTCAGCGGTTATTTTGTCAAGATATTGCGCTCACTTGGCCCCGCCTTCGCGAAGATCAACAATCGGGTGATGATCAGTGGTCACTCCGATGCGACGCCGCTCAACAATGCGTTTTATTCCAACTGGGAACTCTCTACAGAGCGAGCGATTACGGCGCGTCACGTGCTGTCACAAAATGGCATGAAGCCGGAACAAGTGATCCAACTGGCGGGTTATGCTGACACGATGCCTATTGAGGGCAAGGATCCGTTAGATTCGGTCAACCGTCGAATTGAGATACTGATCCTGACCGAAAAAGGGGAAAAAGAGCTGAAGAAGATGTTCAAAAACAGCGCTGCCCCGGTTCCCTCCGGGACTCCCTCTTCTGCCTCTCCCACCGCCACCACACCCGCAGGTTAAGCGGTGAAAAGCGGTTTATATACACCCGGGATAATGGAGACGTGATTCTACGGGCTTAAAGCGTCATCTCTGGAAGAAAGGGACTCGATAACGGCGATTACTTGTCAGTAAAGGAATGAGGGAGAACCTTTCACTCTGGCGAAGGTTGACGTTCACCTTATGTCCGCTGCTTCTCTGAAGCCACACTCCCT
>NZ_JANEWG010000009.1 GCF_028069725.1 Citrobacter sp. Awk 4 | reverse complement strand
AAGTGAAATTATTGTGATTGTTTTTTTGTGATGGATTTCCGTTATGGAAAATAACCATCAATTGGCTACGCTAAAAAGTTAAGTCGGGGAACGGGCGAACTCCAATGATACGTTAATAAAAATACAGTTTTTTTATGCGTATGAGTTCATGTGGTAATCATTCGTTTCAATTTAAGTACATATCCGCAACATTAACTTCACTGAAGTTACTGGTAGTACACATTGTTAACTGATTTTATGGATTTTGATATAAATCAAAGTTTAATCCTTGGAAAAGCACCTTAAAACACGATAAATTGTTCGCGATCAAATTGGTGAAAAAGTGATAACTTCGCTATAAATTGATCACTGTCGAAAAACGTAAATCTAACTCAATAAAAACCTGTTTATTGTAAGGATTTTGCGGCGTAATATAATTGCGGGATCAATTTGAGTTTTTTATTAACATGTTTGTAACCTTTCATCGTTGCTGTTTCATCTCACGACAAAACAGTAACGAAGAAAGCGAGCAAATAAATTTGTATTGGGGCATACGTGTGACCCTTTCTAACGGGGTTCACTCTCGGAGTCTTCATGCGATGAGCAAGGAGTCATGATGTTAGATATAGTCGAACTGTCGCGCTTACAGTTTGCCTTGACCGCGATGTACCACTTCCTGTTTGTGCCACTGACGCTCGGTATGGCGTTTTTGCTGGCCATTATGGAAACGGTCTACGTCCTTTCCGGCAAACAGATTTATAAAGATATGACCAAGTTCTGGGGCAAGTTGTTTGGGATCAACTTCGCTCTGGGTGTGGCAACCGGTCTGACCATGGAGTTCCAGTTCGGGACTAACTGGTCTTACTATTCTCACTATGTAGGGGATATCTTCGGTGCGCCGCTGGCGATCGAAGGTCTGATGGCCTTCTTCCTCGAATCTACCTTTGTAGGTCTGTTCTTCTTTGGTTGGGACCGTCTGGGTAAAGTCCAGCATATGTGTGTCACCTGGTTGGTGGCTCTGGGTTCAAACCTTTCCGCGTTGTGGATCCTGGTCGCTAACGGCTGGATGCAGAACCCAATTGCAGCGGATTTCAACTTTGAAACCATGCGCATGGAGATGCTGAGCTTCTCTGAACTGGTGCTTAACCCGGTTGCACAGGTGAAATTCGTTCACACTGTCGCATCTGGTTATGTGTGTGGCGCGATGTTCGTTCTGGGTATCAGCTCCTACTACATGCTGCGTGGTCGTGACTTCGCGTTCGCTAAACGCTCTTTTGCCATCGCTGCCAGCTTCGGTATGGCTGCCATTCTCTCTGTTATCGTTCTGGGTGATGAATCCGGTTACGAAATGGGCGACGTGCAGAAAACCAAACTTGCCGCCATTGAAGCTGAATGGGAAACCCAGCCTGCACCGGCATCCTTTACGCTGTTCGGTATTCCGGACCAGGATGCGCAGGAAAACCGTTTTGCGATTCAAATTCCTTATGCGCTGGGCATCATTGCCACCCGCTCTGTTGATACGCAGGTCATTGGTCTGAAAGACCTGATGGTGCAGCACGAAGAGCGTATCCGTAACGGGATGAAGGCGTATCAACTGCTGGAAGAACTGCGTGCTGGCTCAACCGATCAGGCCGTTCGCGACCAGTTCAACAGCATGAAGAAAGACCTGGGATACGGTCTTCTGCTGAAACGCTATACGGATAAGGTCACCGATGCGACCGAATCGCAGATTCAGCAGGCAACGAAAGATTCAATTCCTCGCGTTGCGCCGCTGTACTTCGCTTTCCGTATCATGGTGGCGTGCGGCATTCTGATGCTGGCGATTATCGCGGTGTCCTTCTGGACTGTCATTCGTAACCGTATCGGCGAGAAAAAATGGCTGCTGCGCACAGCGCTGTATGCGATTCCTCTGCCGTGGATTGCCATTGAGTCCGGTTGGTTCGTCGCAGAGTATGGTCGTCAACCGTGGGCAATCGGTGAAGTGTTACCGACAGCAGTGGCGAATTCTTCGCTGACTGCCGGCGACCTCATCTTCTCGATGCTGTTGATTTGCGGCCTGTACACCCTGTTCCTGGTGGCTGAACTGTACCTGATGTTTAAGTTCGCACGCCGTGGTCCGAGCAGCCTGAAAACCGGTCGTTATCACTACGAGCAGTCCACTGTGACTTCTCAGCCGGCACGCTAAGACAGGAGTCGTCAAATGATCGATTATGAAGTATTGCGTTTTATCTGGTGGCTGCTGGTTGGCATTCTGCTGATTGGTTTTGCGGTCACTGATGGCTTCGACATGGGGGTGGGCATGCTCACCCGATTCCTCGGTCGTAATGATACCGAGCGTCGAATTATGATTAACTCCATCGCCCCGCACTGGGACGGTAACCAGGTTTGGTTGATCACCGCGGGTGGCGCATTGTTCGCGGCATGGCCGATGGTGTATGCCGCTGCGTTCTCCGGTTTTTATGTGGCGATGATCCTGGTACTGGCGTCCTTGTTCTTCCGTCCGGTCGGTTTTGATTACCGCTCCAAGATTGAAGATATGCGCTGGCGCAACATGTGGGACTGGGGCATCTTTATTGGTAGCTTCGTTCCACCGCTGGTGATTGGCGTGGCGTTCGGCAACCTGCTGCAAGGGGTTCCGTTCCACGTAGACGACTACATGCGTTTGTACTACACCGGTAACTTCTTCCAGCTGCTGAATCCGTTTGGTCTGCTGGCGGGTGTCGTAAGTGTGGGGATGATCATCACTCAGGGCGCGACCTATCTGCAGATGCGTACCGTGGGTGAACTTCATCTGCGTGCACGTTTGACTTCGCAGGTTGCGGCTCTGGTGACACTGGTCTGCTTCGCTCTGGCGGGTGTGTGGGTGATTTACGGTATTGACGGTTATGTTGTGACCTCCGCACTGGATCACCATGCCGCCTCTAACCCGCTGACCAAAGAGGTCGCTCGTGAAGCGGGCGCATGGATGGTGAACTTTAACAATGCACCTATCCTGTGGCTGGTTCCGGCGCTGGGCGTCGTTCTGCCACTGTTGACCATCCTGACGTCTCGTATGGAGAAAGGGGCCTGGGCGTTCGTCTTCTCCTCACTGACGTTGGCTTGCATCATCCTGACTGCCGGTATCGCGATGTTCCCGTTTGTGATGCCATCCAGCACCATGATGAACGCAAGTCTGACGATGTGGGATGCCACCTCCAGCCAGCGTACATTGAACCTGATGACCTGGGTTGCGGCGGTGTTTGTACCGATCATCCTGCTGTACACCGGCTGGTGTTACTGGAAGATGTTCGGCCGCATCACCAAAGAAGATATTGAAAGCAATACCCACTCTCTGTACTAAGTAAGGAGCTTAAAATGTGGTATTTCGCATGGATTTTGGGAACGCTTCTTGCCTGTGCATTTGGGATAATTACAGCGCTGGCGCTTGAGCACGTTGAATCAGGCAAAGCCGGACAAGAAGAAAGCTGATGACCAACATTATCGCGATGTTATATGCGGTAATGGATAAGCGCCCCTTGCGGGCGCTTTCCTTTGTGCTGGCAATCGTGTTGGCTGGCTGCATATTCTGGGACCCATCACGCTTCGCAGCAAAAACCAGCGAGCTGGAAATCTGGCATGGTTTTCTGTTGATGTGGGCGGTCTGTGCAGGTGTGATTCACGGTGTGGGATTTCGTCCCCGTGCGGTTCACTGGCAGGGGCTTTTCTCTCCATTGATTGCCGATATCGTGCTTATCACTGGCCTGTTTTTCTTCTTCCTTTGAATAAGAAACATCCTTAAATATTTATGGGCTTGCATAAGCCCATAATTTTTTACTCTCCCTTAACTTCCCCCCATTCCCAAGCCTCATCAGCGCGCGTATAGTAGCAACGTTTAAAATCTCTAACTTTTGTTGCATTACCGGGATGTAAAGTGAAGACAACGCTATATACAACAGCATTCTCGCGGCATCGCGGAGGCAAGTGCGCGAATCACCTGGAGCTTACAGGAGTAAGTGGCAGGTGTGAGTGGACGAAGCCAACAAAGAGGCGGCAGGAATGAACAAGTATATATTTCGATGGCCGGTTCGTGTCTACTATGAAGACACCGATGCCGGTGGTGTGGTTTATCACGCCAGTTACGTCGCTTTTTATGAAAGAGCACGCACAGAGATGTTGCGCCATCATCACTTCAGCCAGCAGGTGTTGCTGGCTGAACGAGTCGCCTTTGTGGTACGCAAAATGACACTGGAATATTTTGCGCCAGCGCGACTAGACGATATGCTCGAAATCCAAACAGAAATTACGTCAATGCGTGGCACCTCTTTGGTATTCACGCAACGCATTGTCAACGCAGAGAACACCGTGCTGAATGAAGCAGAAGTTCTGATTGTTTGCGTTGATCCACTCAAAATGAAGCCTCGTGCGCTTCCCAAGTCTATTGTCGCGGAGTTTAAGCAGTGACTGACATGAATATCCTTGATTTGTTCCTGAAGGCAAGCCTTCTGGTTAAACTTATCATGTTGATTTTGATTGGTTTTTCGATCGCATCCTGGGCTATTATTATCCAGCGAACTCGTATTCTTAACGCAGCTGCGCGTGAAGCTGAAGCGTTCGAAGATAAATTTTGGTCCGGAATCGAACTGTCTCGCCTGTATCAGGAAAGTCAGGGGCGCCGTGAAAACCTGGCCGGTTCGGAGCAAATCTTCTACAGCGGGTTCAAAGAGTTTGTGCGCCTGCATCGGGCGAACAATCATGCACCAGAAGCGGTGGTTGAGGGTGCATCCCGTGCGATGCGTATCTCGATGAACCGTGAATTGGAAACATTAGAAACGCATATTCCCTTCCTCGGTACGGTGGGCTCCATCAGTCCGTATATCGGTCTGTTTGGTACGGTCTGGGGGATTATGCACGCATTTATCGCGTTGGGAGCGGTAAAACAGGCCACCCTGCAGATGGTTGCGCCAGGTATCGCGGAAGCATTGATTGCAACGGCAATCGGTCTGTTCGCTGCTATTCCAGCCGTTATGGCTTACAACCGCCTGAATCAGCGCGTGAACAAGCTGGAACTGAATTACGACAACTTTATGGAAGAGTTCACCGCGATCCTGCACCGCCAGGCGTTTACCAGTAGCGAGAGCAACAAGGGGTAAGCCATGGCCAGAACGCGTGGACGAGGTCGTCGAGAACTTAAGTCCGAAATCAATATTGTACCGTTGCTCGACGTTCTGCTGGTGCTGCTGCTGATCTTTATGGCAACAGCGCCCATCATTACCCAGAGTGTGGAAGTCGATCTGCCGGATGCGACCGAGTCGCAGGCCGTGAGCAGCAATGACGAACCTCCGGTCATTATTGAAGTTTCCGGTATTGGGCAATACAGCGTGGTGGTTGAAAAAGATCGTATGGATCAGTTACCGCCAGAACAGGTTATTGCCGAGGCGAAAAGCCGCCTGGAGTCCAATCCGAAAACGGTCTTCTTAATCGGGGGCGCGAAAGATGTGCCTTACGATGAAATAATTAAAGCGCTGAACTTGTTACACAGTGCGGGCGTGAAGTCGGTTGGCTTGATGACGCAGCCAATCTGAAGTCTGCGTCCCTCTGGCTTGCAATATAGCGAGTAACAGACGAACAGTTTTTTGGGAACCGAGAGTGTCAAAGGCAACCGAACAAAACGACAAGCTCAAACGGGCGATAATTATTTCAGCGGTGCTGCATGTCATTTTATTTGCGGTACTGATCTGGAGTTCGTTCGATGAGCACATTGAGGCATCAGCAGGGGGCGGCGGTGGATCTTCCATTGACGCCGTCATGGTTGATCCTGGCGCTATTGTTCAGCAGTACGACCGTAAGCAGCAGCAACAGGCGAGTGCGAAGCGTGCTGAGCAACAGCGTGAAAAACAAGCGCAGCAGCAAGCCGAGGAACTTCGTGAGAAACAGGCTGCTGAACAAGAGCGTTTGAAACAACTTGAGAAAGAACGTTTAGCTGCGCAGGAAAAAGTGCGCGAGCAGACGGAGCAACAAAAACAGGCTGAAGCTGCAGCGGCAAAAGCGCAGGAGCAACAGAAGCTGGCAGAGGAAGCGGCGGCGAAAGCCGCTGCAGACGCGAAGGCCAAAGCGGATGCTCAGGCGAAACAAGCTGCTGAAGCCGCGAAGAAAGCGGCCGCAGACGCACAGAAAAAAGCGGAGGCTGAAGCCGCAAAAGCCGCTGCTGATGCGAAGAAAGCCGCTGAGGTGATGGCTGCTAAGGCTGCCGCTGAGGCTGCGAAAAAAGCACAGGCAGAAGCCGAGAAGCAAGCGGCAGCAGAGAAGGCCGCCGCTGAGAAAGCTGAAAAAGCCGCTGCTGCGAAAGCTGCCGCAGCTGAAAAAGCCGCAGCCGATAAGAAAGCGGCTGCAGAAAAAGCTGCTGCGGACAAAAAAGCCGCCGCTGAGAAGGCTGCTGCAGATAAAAAAGCGGCTGCCGATAAGAAAGCTGCTGCAGATAAGGCCGCTGCAGCTAAAAAAGCGGCGGCTGAAAAAGCCGCTGCCGCTTCTGGTGTCGACGATCTGCTGGGCGATTTAAGCTCTGGTAAGAATGCACCGAAATCCGGCGGTGGGGCGAAAGGCAGCAATGCTTCCCCTGCGGGGAGTGGTAATACTAAAAATAATGGCGCATCAGGTGCGGATATCAGCAACTATGCCGGGCAGATTAAATCTGCCATTGAGAGTAAGTTTTATGACGCCTCGTCCTATACAGGGAAAACCTGTACGTTGCGCATAAAGCTGGCTTCCGACGGTATGTTACTGGATATTCAATCTGAAGGTGGCGATCCCGCGCTTTGTCAGGCAGCGCTTGCAGCAGCCAGACAGGCGAAGATTCCAAAACCACCGAGCCAGGCGGTATATGAAGTGTTTAAAAACGCACCTCTGGACTTTAAACCGTAAGCCAGGTTTTCCCGGTCGTGACGGGAAAAAACAAACTGCGGTAGTCGCTGGGTTCTGGTAGTTTTGTGTATTTGAGTTTGTTAACATTCTGCTAAATTATCGTGGGCTTTCCGCCTGGATAAGGGAGATATGATGAAGCAGGCATTACGAGTAGCATTTGGTTTTCTGATGCTGTGGGCAGCCGTGCTGCACGCAGAAGTACGTATCGAGATCACCCAGGGGGTGGACTCGGCGCGCCCAATTGGCGTTGTGCCATTCCAGTGGGCGGGGCCGGGCGCAGCCCCTGAAGATATCGGTGGTATCGTGGGTGCTGACCTGCGCAACAGCGGTAAATTTAATCCGCTAGACCGTTCTCGCCTGCCTCAGCAGCCGGGTACCGCTCAGGAAGTTCAGCCTGCGGCTTGGTCTGCTTTGGGCATTGACGCAGTCGTGGTCGGCCAGGTAACGCCGAATCCGGACGGTTCCTACAATGTTGCGTATCAGTTGGTTGACACTGGTGGTGCACCGGGTACCGTTCTGGCGCAGAACTCTTACAAAGTGAACAAGCAGTGGCTGCGTTATGCGGGTCATACTGCAAGTGACGAAGTGTTCGAAAAACTGACCGGTATTAAGGGCGCATTCCGTACCCGTATCGCTTATGTGGTTCAGACCAATGGCGGTCAGTTCCCGTATGAATTGCGTGTGTCTGACTACGATGGCTATAACCAGTTCGTGGTTCACCGTTCCCCGCAGCCGCTGATGTCTCCGGCATGGTCTCCGGACGGTTCTAAACTGGCATACGTTACCTTTGAAAGCGGTCGTTCTGCGCTGGTCATCCAGACGTTGTCTAACGGTGCGGTTCGTCAGGTTGCTTCTTTCCCGCGTCACAACGGTGCGCCGGCATTCTCTCCGGACGGCAGCAAACTGGCGTTTGCCTTGTCTAAAACCGGTAGTCTGAACCTGTATGTGATGGACATTGGTTCTGGCCAGATCCGCCAGGTGACGGATGGTCGTAGCAACAACACTGAACCGACCTGGTTCCCGGACAGCCAGAATCTGGCATTTACCTCTGACCAGGCTGGTCGTCCACAGGTGTATAAAGTCAATGTCAACGGCGGTGCTCCGCAACGTATTACCTGGGAAGGATCGCAAAACCAGGATTCTGATGTGAGCAGCGACGGTAAATTTATGGTAATGGTAAGCTCAAATAGTGGGCAACAACACATTGCCAAACAAGATCTGGTAACGGGTGGCGTACAAGTTCTGTCGTCAACGTTCCTGGATGAAACGCCAAGTCTGGCACCTAACGGCACTATGGTAATCTACAGCTCTTCTCAGGGGATGGGATCCGTGCTGAATTTGGTTTCTACAGATGGGCGTTTCAAGGCGCGTCTTCCGGCAACTGATGGTCAGGTTAAATTCCCTGCCTGGTCGCCGTATCTGTGATAATAAATAATTGATTAATAAAGGAATCATTGAAATGCAACTGAACAAAGTGCTGAAGGGGCTGATGATCGCTCTGCCTGTTATGGCAATCGCGGCATGTTCTTCTAACAAGAACGCCAGCAATGACGGCAGCGAAGGCATGATGGGTGCTGGCACTGGTATGGATGCTAATGGCAGCGGCAACATGTCCTCCGAAGAGCAAGCGCGTCTGCAGATGCAACAGCTGCAGCAGAACAACATCGTTTACTTCGATCTGGACAAGTACGATATCCGTTCTGATTTCGCTGCAATGCTGGATGCGCACGCAAACTTCCTGCGTAGCAACCCGTCTTATAAAGTCACCGTAGAAGGTCACGCGGACGAACGTGGTACTCCTGAGTACAACATCTCCCTGGGCGAACGTCGTGCTAACGCTGTTAAAATGTACCTGCAGGGTAAAGGCGTTTCTGCTGACCAGATCTCCATCGTTTCTTACGGTAAAGAAAAACCTGCAGTACTGGGTCATGACGAAGCGGCTTACTCCAAAAACCGTCGTGCCGTACTGGTTTACTAAGAGAATGACATGAACAGTAACTTCAGACATCACCTGTTGAGTCTGTCGTTACTGGTTGGCATAGCGGCCCCCTGGGCCGCTTTTGCTCAGGCGCCAATCAGTAGTGTCGGCTCTGGCTCGGTCGAAGACCGCGTCACTCAACTCGAGCGTATTTCTAATGCTCATAGCCAGCTTTTAACCCAACTCCAGCAGCAACTTTCCGATAATCAGACTGATATTGATTCCCTGCGTGGTCAAATTCAGGAAAGCCAGTATCAACTGAATCAGGTTGTTGAACGTCAGAAACAGATCCTGTTGCAGATAGACAGTCTGAGTAGCGGTAACGCAGCAGCGCAGCCTGCAGCTGGCGATCAAAGTGGTGCGGCAACAACTACGCCAGCACCTGTTCCTGATGCTGGAGCAGCAACGTCAGGCGTGCCCGCTTCAAGCGGAGACGCGAATACGGATTACAACGCGGCAATTGCCCTGGTACATGATAAATCCCGTCAGGACGACGCGATTGTGGCGTTTCAGAACTTCGTCAAACAATACCCGGACTCAACGTACCAGCCGAATGCCAATTACTGGCTGGGGCAGTTGAATTACAACAAGGGTAAAAAAGATGATGCAGCGTTCTATTTTGCTTCGGTAGTGAAAAACTATCCGAAGTCACCGAAGGCTGCTGATGCGATGTTCAAAGTCGGCGTCATCATGCAGGACAAAGGCGATACAGAAAAAGCTAAAGCCGTTTACCAGCAGGTCATCAGTAAATACCCTGGTACTGATGGCGCGAAACAAGCGCAAAAACGTCTCAGCGCGATGTAATGCACACCATGCGACCAGAAATCGCATTATTTCTGGTCGTGTCGTGTGATTCATAAGCAGTTGAGTGATCTATATCGAAATTTTTGTTGCGCTGAAATCTGAAATCAGTAATATATGCCGCCGTTGCCACGGGATATCAAACAAACCAAAAGCAACGCAAAAGTGGGTCGTTAGCTCAGTTGGTAGAGCAGTTGACTTTTAATCAATTGGTCGCAGGTTCGAATCCTGCACGACCCACCACTTAAAGCAGTATCCAGCGTAGTATCGGGTGATTAGCTCAGCTGGGAGAGCACCTCCCTTACAAGGAGGGGGTCGGCGGTTCGATCCCGTCATCACCCACCACTCGGGTCGTTAGCTCAGTTGGTAGAGCAGTTGACTTTTAATCAATTGGTCGCAGGTTCGAATCCTGCACGACCCACCAATTTTAAATTGGTACCGAGTAAAATCTTTCAGGTAACACCCGTATGGGTCGTTAGCTCAGTTGGTAGAGCAGTTGACTTTTAATCAATTGGTCGCAGGTTCGAATCCTGCACGACCCACCATCCTGAATGATTAAAGTAGTAAATCCCGCAAGGGGTCGTTAGCTCAGTTGGTAGAGCAGTTGACTTTTAATCAATTGGTCGCAGGTTCGAATCCTGCACGACCCACCAATGTAAAAAGGCGCCCTAAAGGCGCCTTTTTGCTATGCGCAGAACTTAATGATTCGAACCTGCTGCAGGTTTGGGTCGAACGCAGTGAGACAACGGAGCCGTTTGCGGCGACGGTCCGAAGGGCGAGTGAAGCGAGTCATCCTGCACGACCCACCAATGTAAAAGAGGGCGCTGGCGGTGCCTTTTTGCTATCTGCAATTTGGGTAATTGTCTGATAGCGCTTCGCTTCTCAGATCCACACTCGTTCTGTCTTTGTTGACCGGGTAAGCACCAACGCCATTCGACACTCAATACATACACTCATGCCCAAAATCCCCACGACTTTTCCCACTGTTTCGGCTATCTTGTTTAGCATACAAAACACCCATGTCTTATTAATGCGCTTAGCGCGCTAATAACCGACAATTTCGTTAAGCCAGTAAAACGAGAAAGCATGATGAGCGTGATGTTTGATCCAGAAGCCGCAATTTATCCGTTTCCACCGAAGCCAGCACCACTGAGCGCGGATGAAAAACACTACTACCGTGAGAAAATCAAACGTCTGCTGAAAGAGCGGGATGCTGTAATGGTTGCCCACTATTACACCGACCCGGAAATCCAGCAACTGGCCGAAGAAACCGGCGGCTGTATTTCGGATTCGCTTGAGATGGCGCGCTTTGGCGCGAAACATTCGGCGTCAACCCTGCTGGTTGCAGGGGTGCGGTTTATGGGGGAAACCGCCAAAATCCTCAGCCCGGAAAAAACAATCCTGATGCCGACCCTGCAGGCGGAATGTTCGCTGGATTTGGGATGTCCGATCGACGCATTCAGCGCTTTTTGTGATGCCCATCCGGAACGCACCGTGGTGGTCTATGCCAACACGTCAGCCGCGGTAAAAGCGCGGGCTGACTGGGTGGTGACGTCCAGCATCGCCGTTGAACTTATTGAACATCTTGATAGTTTAGGTGAAAAAATCATCTGGGCTCCGGATCGCCATCTGGGTAACTACGTACAGAAAAAGACCGGTGCTGATGTGCTATGTTGGCAGGGCGCCTGCATTGTACACGATGAGTTTAAAACCCAGGCCTTAACCCGCATGAAAGGGCTTTATCCCAATGCCGCCGTGCTGGTACATCCTGAGTCACCTCAGTCGATCGTTGATATGGCCGATGCGGTGGGGTCAACCAGTCAGCTCATCAATGCGGCGAAAACGTTGCCGCACCAGCAACTGATTGTGGCGACCGACCGGGGTATTTTCTACAAAATGCAACAGGCGGTTCCTGAGAAAGAGTTGCTCGAAGCGCCGACGGCGGGAGAAGGTGCGACCTGTCGTAGTTGCGCGCATTGTCCCTGGATGGCGATGAACGGCCTTAAAGCGATTGCTGAAGGCCTGGAACAAGGCGGAGCGTCCCATGAAATCCATGTTGATGAAACGCTGCGAGAAGGGGCTTTATTGCCGTTAAACCGCATGCTGGAATTTGCGGCTACACTACGAGCTTAATCATGGCGTTTTGCTCTGGGGGAAAAGATGGATTTTTTTAGCACGCAGAACATTCTGGTTCATATCCCAATCGGCGCGGGAGGGTACGCTCTGTCGTGGATTGAGGCTGTGGGGACTGTCGCCGGTTTATTGTGTATCGGACTGGCGAGTCTGGAGAAGATCAGCAATTACTTCTTTGGTCTGATTAACGTTACGTTATTCGCCATTATTTTCTTTCAGATCCAACTCTATGCCAGCCTGCTGTTACAGGTCTTTTTCTTTGCCGCCAATATCTACGGCTGGTATGCCTGGTCCCGGCAAACCAGCCAACATGAAACGGAACTGAAAATTCGCTGGCTGCCGTTGCCAAAAGCGCTGAGTTGGCTGGCTGTCTGCGTGGTAGCCATTGGTTTCATGACGGCATTCATCGACCCGGTATTTGCCTTCCTGACAAAAATTGCTGTGAATATTATGCAGGCGCTGGGGTTGCAGGTCACCGCGCCTGAGCTTCAGCCTGACGCCTTCCCCTTCTGGGATTCCTGCATGATGGTACTGTCGATTGTGGCGATGATCCTGATGACGCGCAAATACGTTGAAAACTGGCTACTGTGGGTGGTCATCAACGTCATCAGCGTGGTGATCTTCGCGCTACAAGGCGTTTACGCGATGTCGCTGGAATACCTGATCCTGACGTTCATTGCCCTGAATGGCAGTCGGATGTGGATCAACAGCGCGCGCAAACGCGGCTCACGCGCGCTTTCCCATTAATGGTGGTGATGTATAGGCCCGGATTGCCTCTGGTTCAGATGGCAATCCGGACCGTTACAGGGTTGATACTCTAACTGTATGGTGGCGTGTTCAATCTGGTAATGATGGATCAGAAAATGCTGGATGCGCGCCAGCAAGGCATCATGATCGTGCGGTGGGATCACCTGCACATGCATCGTCATCACCGGTTTTTCACCGACCATCCAGACATGCACATGATGCACATTACGTACTTCCGGGATATCCCTGCTGAGATGACGCTGTAATGCGGCAATATCCAGTGAAACCGGCGCACCTTCCAAGAGTTCATTGACGCTATCTTTTAACAAACGCCATGCGCTTCTTAGCACCAGCAGGGAAACCAGAATCGAGAGGATCGGGTCGGCAGGCGTCCAGCCCGTCCAGATGATAATCAGCGCAGCAATGATTGCCCCGACTGACCCCAGTAAGTCCCCCATCACATGCAAGGCTGCGGCCCTGACGTTGAGGTTTTTTTCTTCACTGCCGCGGTGCAGTATCCAGAATGAGAGCACATTGGCCATCAGTCCGGCGACGGCGATAACCATCATCATGCCGCCTGCAACGGGTCGCGGTGTATAGAAACGTTCAATGGCCTCCCAGACGATCAAAATGGTGATCACTACCAGCGCGATGGCATTTACAAACGCAGCCAGTGTCGTGAGTCTTAGCCAGCCAAAGGTATGGCGGATCGTGGGCGGTCGCCGGGAAAACTGTACGGCCAGTAGGGCAAAGAGCAGGGCGGCGGCGTCGGTGAGCATGTGGCCTGCATCCGCCAACAGAGCCAGCGAGCCGGAGATTATTCCGCCTACCACCTCAACCAACATAAATCCGGCGGTGACACAAAATGCGAACAGCAACCGACGGGCATTGTTATCTTCCGGCAGGTGAGGTGAAGTATGAGTATGTGAGTGCGCCATAGTGTCATCCCTTTGTTATTCTCATCATTACTGTATGACATCATACGGATTTTTGACTGATAAAATAAAAAGGAGAGCTTGTACTCTCCCGATATCAGCTAAATTTCAGGTTTTGCGGGAATCTGCAGGCGTTGAGAAGTGGGCGTTAACGACTGCGGTAAGGCGATTTAGCACAGCATAGAATCTGGGAAATAATTTTAATAAGAGCAATTGAAGTTGAAAATTGTAGCCTGGATCTCGTTTATCGCTACTTTATGGCGTTTTTCAACTGATTTCAGGATTAATCCATGCAAACTGTAAAACCCAGTTTACACTTTCGGGATGAAGATATAGATTGGAGGGATTGCATTCATTTATATAAGTATGGCAACGCTGGAATAATCATGAATTATCAGAACGACGATTTACGCATTAAAGAGATCAACGAGTTATTACCGCCGGTCGCACTCCTGGAAAAATTCCCCGCTACTGAAAACGCTGCCAACACGGTAGCGCATGCCCGTAAAGCGATTCATAAAATTCTGAAAGGCAATGACGATCGCCTGCTGGTCGTGATTGGACCGTGTTCAATTCATGATCCGGCGGCGGCCAAAGAGTATGCGGCTCGCCTGCTGACGCTGCGTGAAGAATTAAAAGACGATCTTGAGATCGTCATGCGCGTTTATTTTGAAAAACCACGCACCACCGTGGGCTGGAAGGGGTTGATCAACGATCCGCACATGGATAACAGCTTCCAGATCAACGATGGTCTGCGTATCGCGCGTAAGTTATTGCTGGATATCAATGATAGCGGTTTACCGGCTGCCGGTGAGTTCCTTGACATGATCACCCCACAATACCTTGCCGACCTGATGAGCTGGGGCGCCATTGGGGCGCGTACCACCGAATCTCAGGTTCACCGTGAACTGGCTTCAGGGCTTTCCTGCCCGGTAGGATTCAAAAATGGCACCGATGGCACGATCAAGGTCGCCATTGACGCTATCAACGCCGCAGGGGCACCGCACTGTTTCCTTTCCGTCACTAAATGGGGTCACTCCGCGATTGTGAATACCAGCGGAAATGGCGACTGCCATATCATTTTGCGTGGCGGGAAAGAACCGAACTACAGCGCGCAGCACGTCGCTGCCGTGAAAGAGGGGCTTGGGAAAGCAGGGCTGCCTTCACAGGTGATGATCGATTTTAGCCACGCCAATTCCAGCAAGCAGTTCAAAAAGCAGATGGATGTCTGCGCGGATGTCTGCCAGCAAATTGCCGGTGGAGAAAAGGCGATTATTGGCGTGATGGTGGAGAGCCATCTGGTCGAAGGTAATCAAAACCTGGAAGGCGGTGAACCGCTGACCTACGGTAAAAGCATTACCGATGCCTGTATTGGTTGGGAAGACACCGACTCGCTGCTGCGTAAGTTGTCAAACGCGGTTAAAGCGCGCCGCGGATAAATCACCTTACCTGCTCCAGTTCCAGAGCCGACTCTTGCAGTTGGCTTTTTTTGTGCCATCTTTTCGGGATATATAAAAATATAGCACCGGGTAGCCGATTGATGACGAATGGCTACCCGGCTGATGAGATGGATTACTTCGCTTTGCCCTGGTTCGCTACGGCAGCCGCTTTTGCAGCGATTTCGTCAGCATTACCCAGATAGTAATGTTTGATTGGCTTGAAGTTTTCATCGAACTCATACACCAGCGGTACGCCGGTTGGGATATTCAGTTCAAGAATTTCATCTTCACCCATATTATCCAGGTATTTCACCAGCGCGCGCAGGGAGTTACCGTGAGCGGCGATAATGACGCGCTCACCGCTTTTCATGCGCGGCAGAATGGATTCATTCCAGTAAGGGATGACACGATCAATGGTCAGCGCCAGGCTTTCTGTCACCGGCAGCTCTTTGTCAGTCAGTTTGGCATAACGCGGATCGTGGCCCGGGAAGCGCTCATCGTCTTTGGTCAGCTCTGGCGGTGTAACCGCAAAGCCACGACGCCACTGTTTCACCTGCTCATCACCGTATTTCTCTGCGGTTTCGGCTTTGTTCAGACCCTGCAGCGCGCCGTAGTGACGCTCGTTCAGTTTCCAGGATTTTTCTACCGGCAGCCAGGCCTGATCCAGTTCGTCCAGTACGTTCCACAGGGTGTGGATGGCACGTTTCAGCACAGAGGTATAAGCAAAATCAAAGCTATAGCCTTCTTCTTTCAGCAGTTTACCTGCCGCTTTTGCTTCGCCCACGCCTTTCTCAGACAGATCAACATCGTACCAGCCGGTGAAGCGGTTTTCGTTGTTCCACTGACTTTCACCATGACGTACCAGAACCAGCTTAGTTACAGCCATATGCTTACTCCTCAATCTTCATCTAATGATAATAATTCTCATTATATTGCCGTGACGAATCTGCGGCAATCCTTACGCATAACCATAGCGAAAATAGTGACGCAGTGTAAGGTTCTTGTGAACTCATGGTTGCGATTTTGTCTTCGAATGATGGGGAATTGAGCAGGATGGAGATAAAACCGCCCTCCGTTCGGAGGGCGCTTAATCAGGCAGGAATAAACTGATATTCGGTCAGGCTCACATATTCTTCGCCCGGGCGAAGAATACAGTCTGGCTGCGGCCATTGGGGATGGTTTGGGCTGTCCGGCAGGAATTCACTTTCCAGCGCCAGACCTTGCCAGTCGGCATAGGCGTCCGGGCCACGGGAAGGTGTCCCGCCCAGATAGTTACCGGAATAAAATTGCAGTGCCGGTGCCGAGGTGTACACCTTCATCTGCAACTTTTCATCCTGTGACCACAGATGTGCGCAAGGAGTACGGGCATCGCCCCTGGCCTGCAACAAAAATGCGTGGTCATATCCCTTCACTTTGCGTTGATCGTCATCAGCAAGAAACGCGCTGGCGATCGTTTTCGCATGGCGGAAATCAAATGAAGTGCCGACAACGGATTTCAGCCCTTCGCGCGGGATACCCGCTTCATCAACCGGCAGATAATTATCTGCCAGAATTTGCAGCTTATGATTGCGGACATCGGTCACATCGCCATCCAGGTTGAAATAAACGTGGTTGGTCAGATTGACCGGGCAAGGTTTATCCACCGCCGCGCGATAGGTTACCGAAATGCGATTGTCCTCGGTCAGTCGATATTGCGCGGTGGCGCACAGACGCCCTGGGAAGCCCTGGTCGCCATCTTCGGACGTCAACGCGAACAATACCTGGCAATCATTTTGGTTGACGACCTGCCAGCGACGTTTATCAAAACCGTCGGGGCCGCCATGCAGTTGGTTTTCACCCTGACTTGGCAGCAGGCTGACCGTTTCACCCGCATAACTGTAGCGGCTATCGGCGATGCGGTTAGCATAACGACCTATAGATGCGCCGAGAAACGCTGACTGTTCGGGATACTGTTCCGGGCTGGAACAGCCCAGCAAGGCTTCGCGAACACTGCCGTCGCTCAGGGGGATCCGGGCGGAAAGAAGCGTGGCTCCCCAGTCCATCAGCGTAACCACCATCCCTGCGCTGTTGCGCAGGGTTAACAGGCGGTATGGCTGACCATCGGGGGCCAGTGCGGGAGTTTCATTTAGCACTGTCCGGCTCCTTGTGAAGGTTTGCAGACGTAGAAGGTTTCTTTGATGCCGGTTTTTGCTTCGTACTGCTCAGCCACGGCGTGTTGTACGGCAGGTACCATCGCTTCTGGGATCAGCGCGACGATGCAGCCGCCGAAGCCGCCGCCGGTCATGCGCACGCCGCCGTTTTCGCCAATGGTCGCTTTGACGATCTCAACCAGCGTATCGATCTGCGGTACGGTGATTTCAAAATCATCACGCATAGAGGCGTGAGATTCGGCCATCAACTCACCCATACGTTTCAGGTCGCCGTTCTCCAGCGCATTTGCCGCTTCAACGGTACGCGCGTTTTCAGTCAGGACGTGACGAACGCGTTTTGCCACCACCGGGTCCAGCTTGCTGGCCACCGCGTTGAAGGCATCAAGGCTGACATCGCGAAGAGCGGGTTGTTGGAAGAAGCGTGCGCCTGTTTCGCACTGTTCGCGGCGAGTGTTGTATTCACTACCCACCAGCGTACGTTTAAAGTTGCTGTTGATGATAACGATCGCCACGCCTTTTGGCATCGATACAGCTTTAGTGGCCAGTGAACGGCAGTCGATAAGCAACGCATGGTCTTTCTTGCCCAGCGCGGAGATCAACTGATCCATAATACCGCAGTTACAGCCAACAAACTGATTTTCTGCTTCCTGGCCGTTGAGCGCGATTTGCGCGCCATCCAGCGGCAGATGATAAAGCTGCTGGAACACGGTACCGACCGCCACTTCCAGCGCGGCGGAAGAGCTTAAACCCGCGCCTTGCGGCACGTTGCCGCTAATGACCAAATCAGCGCCGCCAAAACCCGCGTGACGTTTTTGCAGGTGTTTTACCACACCGCGTACGTAGTTTGACCATTGCTGGCTGTCGTGGGTGACGATGGGGGCGTCAAGGGAGAATTCGTCAATCTGATTGTCATAATCGACAGCAATGACACGAACTTTACGATCGTCGCGCGTTGCGCAGCTAATTACTGTCTGATAGTCGATAGCGCAGGGCAGCACGAAACCGTCGTTGTAATCGGTATGTTCGCCGATCAGATTAACGCGGCCAGGCGCCTGAATGGTGTGGGTGGCAGGGTAGCCAAAAATTTCTGCAAACAGAGATTGTGTATTCTCTTTCAGACTCATTTTTTAAACTCCGGATTCGCGAAAATGGATGTCGCTGACCGCACGCAGGCGCTCTGCTGCTTGTTCTGCCGTCAGATCACGCTGGGTCTCTGCCAGCATTTCGTAACCGACCATAAATTTACGGACGGTCGCAGAGCGCAGCAGCGGCGGATAAAAGTGTGCGTGCAGTTGCCAGTGTTCGTTCTCTTCGCCGTTAAATGGCGCGCCGTGCCAACCCATTGAGTAGGGGAATGAGCACTGGAACAGGTTGTCATAACGACTGGTCAGTTTTTTCAACGCCAGCGCCAGAGAGTCGCGCTGGTCATTGGTCAGATCGGTCATGCGCAGTACATGCGCTTTTGGCAGCAGCAATGTTTCAAATGGCCAGGCTGCCCAGTAGGGGACGACCGCCAACCAGTGCTCGGTTTCCACCACAGTGCGGCTGCCATCGGCCAGTTCACGCTGGACATAATCCACCAGCATCGGGGAACCCTGCTCAGCGAAGTAGGCTTTCTGCAAACGATCTTCACGTTCGGCTTCGTTGGGCAGGAAACTGTTAGCCCAAACCTGGCCATGCGGGTGCGGGTTGGAACACCCCATTGCCGCGCCTTTGTTCTCGAAAACTTGTACCCACGGATACATTTTTCCCAGTTCTGCCGTTTGTTCCTGCCAGGTTTTCACGATTTCCGCTAGCGCAGGAACGCTCAATTCGGGGAGGGTTTTGCTGTGATCCGGCGAAAAACAGATAACCCTGCTGGTGCCGCGTGCGCTCTGGCAACGCATCAGCGGATCGTGGCTGTCCGGCGCGTCCGGTGTGTCGGACATTAAGGCGGCAAAGTCGTTCGTAAAAACGTAGGTGCCGCTGTAATCGGGGTTTTTATCACCGGTCACACGGGTGTTGCCCGCGCACAGGAAACAATCCGGATCGTGTGCAGGCAGGCGTTCGTTAGACGGTGTTTCCTGCGCCCCTTGCCAGGGGCGTTTCGCACGGTGCGGCGAAACCAGAATCCATTGCCCGGTGAGCGGGTTAAAGCGGCGATGTGGATGATCGACAGGGTTAAATTGCGTCATGATTGTTCCTTAATCTGGATATCCCTGTGGATGGCGTGACTGCCAGTGCCAGGTATCTTGCGCCATTTCGTCAAGCGTACGGGTGACGCGCCAGTTCAATTCGCGGTCTGCTTTGCTGGCATCCGCCCAGTAGGCGGGAAGGTCGCCTTCGCGACGCGGGGCAAAATGGTAGTTCACCGGTTTACCGCAGGCTTTGCTGAAGGCGTTGACGACGTCCAGCACACTGCTGCCGACACCTGCGCCAAGGTTATAAATGTGTACGCCTTGCTTGCCCGCCAGTTTTTCCATTGCGGCGACATGCCCGTCAGCGAGATCCATCACGTGGATGTAGTCGCGCACGCCGGTGCCGTCTTCGGTCGGGTAGTCGTTGCCAAAAATGGCGAGAGAGTCGCGACGACCCACCGCCACCTGGGCGATGTAGGGCATCAGGTTATTCGGAATGCCCTGCGGATCTTCGCCCATATCGCCCGACGGATGCGCGCCGACCGGGTTGAAGTAACGCAACAGCGCGATGCTCCAGTCCGGTTGCGCTTTTTGCAGATCGGTGAGGATCTGTTCAACCATCAGTTTGCTTTTGCCGTACGGGCTTTGCGGCGTACCAGTCGGGAAGCTTTCGACATACGGAATTTTTGGCTGGTCGCCGTAAACGGTGGCGGAGGAGCTGAAGATGAAGTTTTTGACACCGGCAGCGCGCATGGCACCGATCAGGCGCAGGGTGCCGTTAACGTTGTTGTCATAATATTCCAGCGGTTTAGCGACGGATTCGCCAACGGCTTTCAGGCCGGCAAAGTGAATCACGGTATCAATCGCGTGATCGTGCAGAATTTCGGTCATCAGCGCTTCGTTGCGGATATCGCCTTCAACGAAAGTTGGATGCTTTTCGCCTAAACGTTCAATAACGGGCAATACACTGCGCTTACTGTTGCAGAGGTTGTCAAGGATGATGACATCGTGACCGTTTTTCAGCAACTGTACACAAGTATGACTTCCTATGTAACCGCTACCACCTGTAACCAACACTCTCATAATTCGCTCCGTTAAGCCTATGGTATGAAATAAACATAGCATAACAAAGTTGCGAAAAGTGTGACATGGAATAAATTAGTGGAATCGTTTACATTTTGATGGCTTCACGTTCTGCGAGCAATTACATCATTGTAAATCATAGGATTAAGGAACGGCTGCGGTGTTTGTCCGAAAAAAGGGCGCATTGACGCGCCCACGGATGAAAATCAATGCCGCGCTGTCTGCCGGTAGAGATATCCGTCGCCTTCCGGTACAAACTCCAGGCGATGGGTGATGCAGTCTGGCGCGTCTTCGGCATGGTGCGAGACAAACAGCAACTGAGTTTCCCCTTCACTGATTAGCACATCGACAAAGCGGCGGACAAGTTGACGATTCAGCGGGTCCAGCCCCTGGAGCGGCTCATCAAGGATCAACAGAGTGGGGTGTTTCACCAGCGCACGTACAATCAACGCCAGTCGCTGTTGTCCCCAGGAGAGGCTGTGGAATGGCGCGTCGGCGGTGCGTTTGTCCATGCCAAGAATATCCAGCCATTGCTGCACCAGCTTGCGCTGCCTGTCCGAGACGGCCTGATAGATGCCGATCGAGTCAAAAAATCCCGACAGGATCACATTACGTACCGTGGTACTGACACGGTAGTCAAGGTGCAGGCTGCTGCTGACATAGCCAATGTGTTTTTTGATATCCCACAGGGTTTCACCGCTGCCGCGACGACGCCCAAACAGCGTCAGGTCGTTGCTGTAGCCCTGAGGGTGATCGCCGGTAACCAGGCTGAGCAGCGTCGATTTCCCTGCGCCGTTAGGACCGACAATCTGCCAGTGCTCGCCCGGATTGACCTGCCAGCTCAGGTGGTTGAGGATCGGGCGATCGTTGTAAGAAACGACCGCGTCTTTAAGCACAATGCGCGCCTCTGTCTCCGGCAGGCTGTGGCGTGCAGAGGGGACATCGGGTTCTGGTAATTGCATGCCGGCCAGTTGCTCGCTGTGGGCGAGCTGGGCAATCAGCGCCTGTTGTAACAGAGCGGATTTTTCGCCAGTTTCCGTTAGCGTGCAGTCAGCGAGGACGCCAGCAAATTGTACAAAGTCAGGGATCTCATCGAAACGGTTTAAGACCAGCACGAGCGTATAACCCGATTGGTGCAGGGTGGCGAGAAGCTCGGCTAACTGGCGGCGGGAAGCCACGTCAAGCCCGTCAAACGGCTCGTCGAGGATCAGCAGATCTGGCTCAGACATCAGCGCCTGGCAGAGCAGAGTTTTGCGTGTTTCGCCGGTGGAAAGATATTTAAAACGCCGGGTGAGTAACCCGGTGATGCCAAACTGCGCTGCGAGCTCCGCGCACCGGGTAGGGTTTTTGACCTCAGCCTGGATAATTTCCGCCGTCGTGCGCCCGGTATCCTCTTCGCCAGGGCTGAGCAGATCGGTGTTATTCCGCTGCCATTCATCGCTGACCAGTTGTTGCAACTGTTCAAATGAGAGGCGAGTTCTGCGCGTAAACCCGCACTGGCGTTCACCTTTTAATAAAGGGAGTTCACCCGCCAGTGCTCGCGCCAGCGCGGATTTTCCACTGCCGTTAGAGCCCACAAACGCCCAACTATCACCCGCATTCAACGTAAACGTGTTCAGTTGAAGCGTTTTGGTATCGCTCAGACGAAACGTGCCTTGCGAAATATGCAACGATGACATTTTATATCCCATTTTTTGCAGCGATAAGCCACAGGGATACGTCTTTCGTGAAACAATGTCAATGTGCTTAGCACAACGTGGCGATAATCACCCGGTCAGCATTAAAATACGCGGTGACGTTAGCGCCTTCCTTTAGATTGACCGTTTCTTCAACCGGCAATGTAGCGCATAAAGTCTGACCATCCGGCAGTGTCATGAGCACTTCGCACTGTTCAGCGCCACGTTCGATATGGCTGATGGTGCCCTGAAGTTGGTTGTCGGCAGCCTGCGCGATGGCGTCGTCCTGGGTAATTCCCACCCAGGGAGCCTTCAGGAGGATCAGCACTTCTTTGCCTTCATTCAGACCCAGACGTTCACCGCTTTGAGCCGTGAGCGCCACTTTCAGTCGCGTTTCACCGTCGGCTAACAGGACGTCGACGTGCTGCTGCACCTGATCGTGGTCGCGCGAGGTGATCGTGCCAAACCACTGGTTACGGGCGCTGGTTTGCAGTGAAAAACGGGAAATGGCCGCCAGCAGACTGTTGAGCGGTAAAGCATCGTCATCGCTCAGCACATCGAAGGCTTTTTGCTGAATTTGCGCCAGTAAATCGTAAAGCTGGATCAGTCGTTGACCGTAGCGTGTCAACACCGCGCCACCGCCGCCTTTACCGCCGGTTGCACGCTCTACGAGCGTCTGCTCGCTGAGTTGATTCATCTCGTTAATGGCATCCCAGGCGCTTTTGTAACTGATGCCCGCATCTTTCGCTCCCTGACTAATGGAGCCGGAAAGCGCAATGTGCTTAAGCAGAGAAATGCGTCGTGGGTCCGCAAACAGTTTTTGCTGAAGTTTCAGGGTGAGAAGGATTTCGGCTTGCATAACAAGATCCTGGCAAAAGGACTATTGTGACGGAAAACGGCGGGCGCGCAAAGCCGATAGCACAAAAGGGGAGTGCTTTTCTTGTTTATAAGGTTAGAATAACTGAAGGATTATATCTGGAGTTGACCATGTTAGAGTTATTGAAAAGCCTGTTATTCGCCGTAATCATGGTACCTGTAGTCATGGCAGTCATCCTCGGGATGATCTACGGCCTGGGAGAAGTGTTCAACATTTTCTCCGGTATTGGTAAAAAAGACCAGCCCAGACAGAACCATTGATTCCCCTAACGCCCGCTCAGCCGGGCGTTTTTGTTTTCTCAAGATCCTGCTTTTCCTGCCGATATTTTCTTTGTGTCATCTCTCATGGGCGTGAATAACCGCTGGGAATATGTTGGCAATGTCGTTATATTTACGTTTACATAACGATATTCAAAAGGAGTTACAAATGGCACGTACATGGTTACGCCTGGTTGCCGGGGCAACATTATCTCTGACGGTTGCCGGACAAACGCTGGCGGATGAAGGGAAGATCACTGTCTTTGCGGCGGCGTCACTGACCAACGCGATGCAGGATATTGCAGCGCAGTACAAAAAAGAGAAGCACGTTGACGTCGTCTCTTCTTTTGCTTCTTCGTCAACGCTGGCGCGCCAGATTGAAGCGGGCGCACCTGCGGATCTGTTTATCTCTGCCGATCAGAAATGGATGGATTACGCGGTGGATAAAAAAGCGATAGATACCGGTTCGCGTCAAACGCTGCTGGGTAACAGCCTGGTGGTTGTCGCACCGCAAACAAGCGAGCAGAAAGCGTTCACTATCGACAGCAAAACTAACTGGACGCAACTGCTGAACGGCGGGCGTCTGGCCGTTGGCGACCCGGAGCACGTTCCGGCCGGCATCTACGCCAAAGAAGCGCTGCAAAAACTGGGCGCATGGGATACTCTGGCACCGAAACTGGCACCCGCTGAAGATGTTCGCGGTGCGCTGGCGCTGGTGGAACGTAACGAAGCGCCGCTAGGCATCGTTTATGGCTCTGATGCCGTTGCCAGCAAAGGGGTAAAAGTGGTGGCGACCTTCCCGGAAGATTCGCACAAAAAAGTGGAATATCCGGTCGCGATTGTCGATGGACACAAAAACGCAACGGTCAGCGCGTTCTATGACTACCTGAAAGGACCGCAGGCTTCTGACATTTTTAAACGTTATGGATTTACGACGAAGTAATGATACTGACCGATCCAGAATGGCAGGCGGTTCTACTTAGCCTGAAAGTCTCTTCCCTGGCCGTGCTGTTTAGCCTGCCGTTTGGGATCTTTTTTGCCTGGTTACTTGTCCGGTGCACGTTTCCAGGCAAAGCCCTGCTCGATAGCGTACTGCACCTTCCGCTGGTGTTACCGCCCGTGGTGGTCGGTTATCTCCTGTTGGTTGCGATGGGGCGACGCGGATTTATCGGCCAGTGGTTGTATGATGTGTTCGGCATTACCTTTGCGTTTAGCTGGCGCGGCGCGGTGCTGGCGGCTGCCGTCATGTCTTTTCCGTTGATGGTGCGGGCCATTCGCCTGGCGCTGGAAGGGGTGGATGTCAAACTGGAACAGGCCGCACGCACGCTCGGCGCAGGCCGTTGGCGCGTGTTCCTGACCATTACGTTACCGCTCACCCTGCCGGGCATTATTGTGGGTACGGTGCTGGCGTTTGCCCGTTCGCTCGGCGAGTTTGGCGCAACCATTACCTTTGTTTCCAATATTCCCGGTGAAACGCGCACCATTCCTTCCGCGATGTATACCCTGATCCAGACACCCGGAGGGGAAAGCGCGGCAGCGAGACTGTGTTTGATTTCTATCGTGCTGGCGCTGATTTCCCTGTTAGTGTCGGAATGGCTGGCCCGTATCAGCCGTGAACGGACGGGGAGATAACGATGCTGGAACTCAATTTCTCCCAGACATTAGGTTCACACTGTCTGACGCTCAACGAAACGTTGCCTGCCAGCGGGATCACCGCGATTTTTGGCGTTTCCGGCGCGGGAAAAACGTCGCTCATTAATGCCATCAGCGGCCTGACGCGCCCGCAAACCGGGCGCATTGTGCTCAACGGTCGGGTGCTGAACGATGTCGAAAACGGCATCTGTTTAACCCCAGAAAAACGGCGCGTGGGGTATGTTTTCCAGGACGCCCGCCTTTTCCCGCATTATAAAGTGCGCGGCAATCTTCGTTACGGTATGGCGAAAAGCATGGCCGGGCAGTTTGATAAACTGGTGACCTTGCTGGGGATTGAACCTCTGCTGGATCGTTTGCCGGGAAGCCTCTCGGGCGGTGAGAAGCAACGCGTGGCCATCGGTCGGGCGCTGCTGACGGCGCCAGAACTGTTGTTGCTGGATGAACCGCTGGCCTCGCTGGATATTCCGCGTAAGCGTGAACTGCTGCCTTACCTGCAACGCCTGGCCCGCGAAATTCATATTCCTATGCTGTATGTCAGCCACTCCCTTGATGAGATCCTGCACCTGGCAGATAAAGTCATGGTGCTGGAAAACGGTCAGGTGAAAGCCTTTGGCGCGCTGGAGGAGGTGTGGGGGAGCAATGTCATGCATCCGTGGCTACCGCAGGAACAGCAGAGCAGTATTCTGAAAGTCAGCGTGCTGGAACACCATCCGCATTATGCGATGACGGCGCTGGCCCTTGGGGATCAGCATCTGTGGGTGAGCAAGCTTGATGAGCCGCTGCAAACCGCGATGCGCATTCGCATTCAGGCCTCGGATGTGTCACTGGTACTGCAACCGCCGCAGCAAACCAGTATCCGCAATATTTTGCGCGCCAAAGTGGCGCAGTGTTATGACGACAAAGGGCAGGTTGAAGTGCAACTGGAGATTGGGGGCAGGACCCTGTGGGCGAGGATCAGCCCGTGGGCCAGGGATGAATTGGGTATCAAACCTGGCCTGTGGCTGTACGCGCAAATCAAGAGCGTGTCGATTACCGCCTGATTACAGCAGATGAGAATAGATAAACGCCGCAATGCTGTCGGTGGTGTTGTCGCCGATGACAACGTTGGCCCGCGCTTTCACCGCATCCTCGGCATTGCCCATGGCGACGCCGGTGCCCGCGGCTTCCAGCATGCTGATATCGTTAAAGTTATCGCCGAATGCAATTACGTCTTGCATTGAGCCTCCCTGGGCCTCAACCCACTGCGTCAGGCGTTTCCCTTTGCTGTTGCCTTTACGCGCAATATCAACCTGATCGTGCCATGACCATTCGCACTCCAGACCCAGAGTTTGTCCGACGTGTTGAGCAAACTGTTGCAACTTAGGAATATTTTCGTCCGTGAGGGCGAACTTCCAGACGGCATTTACCTCATGCGCGGCCTGTGTCAGCGAAGACACCTGAGTAAACGTCGGGCGCTGTTCCGGCGGCAGGGCTTGCGCCCAGTTAGTGGTGCGAATCACATGCCCGGTAGGGCGCTCGTAGAGCATGGCGTCATCAACGTACATCAGCCCGTGGATTTGGTGCTCATCAAGCATATCGATTAATTGCAGTGCCTGACTCACTGGTAATGGATCCGCTTCCAGTACGCTTTTTGCATGATAATCATACAAATAGGTGCCATTACAGCAAATTGCAGGTGTATCCAGCGCCAGTGCCTGATAAAAAGGATGAATAGCAACGTGATGGCGACCCGTGACAATGATAAGTTGATACCCGGCTTTTCTGGCGCGCGAAAGTGCCTCAAGGGAAGAGGGGAGCAAGGTCTTTTTCGGGGTCAGCAAGGTACCGTCTAAATCCAGAGCAATCACGCGAGCGGTCATAGGTATTTCCAGGTTAAGGTTGAGAGTTTTGTCTGAGAGGATGGTACACCGAGACGAGAGTCGGGCAAAACTCTGAGCGTTAATTCAGAATTCATCGTTAAAAGCGACTACGTTAAGCTGTATCCGGTTAGTGCAGTCAGTTGCCAAAAGCAAAGGAGCATTCATGAAGCAAACAGTTTATACCGCCAGCCCTGAAAGCCAGCAAATTCACGTCTGGAGCCTGAGTCATGAAGGCGGGTTGACGCTTGTGCAGGTGGTTGACGTACCCGGGCAGGTTCAGCCGATGGTGGTCAGTTCGGATAAGCGCTATCTCTACGTTGGCGTGCGTCCGGAGTTTCGCGTACTGGCGTATCGCATTGCGCCAGACGACGGAGCGCTGACGTTTGCAGCGGAGTCTGCATTGCCGGGCAGTCCGACGCATATTTCCACCGATCGTCAGGGGCGCTTTGTCTTTGTCGGATCCTACAATGCCGGAAACGTCAGCGTGACGCGTCTGGAAGATGGGCTGCCTGTTGAGGTGGTGGATGTCGTTGAAGGGCTGGAGGGATGCCACTCCGCGAATATCTCGCCGGATAATCGTACCTTGTGGGTTCCGGCGCTCAAACAGGACCGCATTTGCCAGTTTACGCTCAGCGACGACGGCAAACTGGTGGCGCAGGAACCGGCGGAAGTGACGACGGTTGAAGGTGCAGGCCCACGCCATATGGCATTCCACCCGAACCGGCAATACGCCTACTGCGTGAATGAGCTGAACAGCTCCGTGGATGTCTGGGAACTCAAAGACCCTCATGGCAACGTGGAGTGTGTACAAACGCTGGATATGATGCCTGCTGATTTCTCCGACACGCGCTGGGCGGCAGACATTCACATTACGCCTGATGGCCGTCATCTGTATGCCTGCGATCGTACCGCCAGTCTGATCACGGTGTTCAGTGTTTCTGAAGATGGTAGCGTGCTGACCAAAGAAGGCTATCAGCCGACGGAAACCCAGCCGCGTGGCTTCAATGTTGATAACCAGGGAAAATATCTGATCGCCGCCGGGCAAAAGTCACACCATATTGCGGTGTATGACATTGTTGGCGAGCAGGGACTGCTAAGTGAAAAAGCGCGCTATGCGGTGGGTCAGGGGCCAATGTGGGTGGTCGTTAACGCGTATTAATTCTGTGTCGCTGGCCGGATAAGGCGTATCAGCCGTTATCCGGCACATGGCCCGGTAGCGCTTACCGGGCCAGGGCTGCGATTACTGCTTCGGCTCAGCAACCACTTTGCTGCCTAACCCGCGGTTGTTGTACTCCCACAGGCGGTTGAAGTTAGTGTCGTTCAGGTTGCGCTGAACGTCACCCTTATCATCCATCGTTCCGGTGTTTCCAGTAAACGGGCGTTTAAAAATCGCGGTATCAGCCCACGGTTTGGCCATATTAAAGCCTTCGTTGATCACGCTATCGCGGATCACCACCTGACCGTTGGTATTTGCATCGACATCCAGCGAGCGGCCCAGTTGCGCGACATTATCACCACTTGCCGTGAAACGACTGTTGGTCGCGAGGAAACCGTAGAAGACGTTTGACAGCGTTGCCGGGGCGAAAACGTAAGCTTCTTTCTGTGTACGGGAGTTCACAACGCGGAAGTCGGTGTTATCAAACACCACGGCGCCACGACCCGACACAATATCCACATCCCCTTCGAGGTAGCTATTGGTGACCAGCGTGCGCGGCTGACGATCGTTTTGCAGACGGTTTTGCACACCACTGTTGGTTACCAGGAAGGTGTTCTGACGACCGAGAAGGTTCACATTGTTGATCTGAACTTTGTCGCCGTCGGTGCGCAGGGCAACGGCAGGGTGATGACCGTCATCTACGCTGTCACCGAGATTGTTTTCGATTGTCAGGTTTTGCAATTGCAGGCCGTTATTCTGCGACCAGAAAGCCGCTGAACACATGACGCCAATGTTTGCGTTACGTTGGCTCTGGCAGCTATCAAACATATACCACGCGGGTTTACCCGGCATATATTTACCGCCCGGGTTTACCGTACGACGCCAGTCAGCAATGCTCATATCGCCGTCAATGGCATAGCCAATTTTCACATCAATCGGCTTCTCGCCCATACCGTACAGCGTCAGGCTGCCAGGTGCGGCCGGAATGTACACGGTACCCTGATATTCGCCTGGCATAATCGCAATAAACTGACGCTTATCGGTACGTTTGGTAATTGCAGCATCCACTGCCGCCTGAATCGTCGTATGCGTGACGCCCTGCGTTCCTGCCGGGCCGACCACAAAGTCAGGCTGCGCTGGCAGAGAAATAGAAGAAGGCGACCACGGTGCCGTATTTGGCGTCAGTGAAGAGAAATAATGCGCAGCAACAAAATTCTGCGCTTCATTCGCCGACAGGATCGGACGCGAGGACGTTCCTGGCGCAGTC
Source organism: Citrobacter sp. Awk 4 (assembly GCF_028069725.1). Lineage (GTDB taxonomy): Bacteria > Pseudomonadota > Gammaproteobacteria > Enterobacterales > Enterobacteriaceae > Citrobacter_D. The sequence goes on along the minus strand of NZ_JANEWG010000009.1, from coordinate 89,308 downwards.
TGATCGGAAGGGATTTGATCGGGCGGCGTAGAGCTACAGGCGGTCAGCGTCACGCCAAAAGCCAGTGCCAGCGCCAGACGGGAAACTGATAATGTGTTCACAGGTTGCTCCGGGCTTTGAAAGTTAAATTAAATCCATTGAAGCCTGCTTTTTTATACTAAGTTGAGCGAAACGGGAAGGTGAAAAGGCAAAAAGTTCATTTTTAGGCGTCAGATGCCGCATGGATTGGGCCGATATGTCACAAATAAGCAACATTTATCGTTCCCCCGGTTGACAACAGCGCAGGAATAAAAATAAATGTCTATACAACCTATGACAAGTGGTGGATGGAATGCGGCAACTTTTACCTGATGACGTCATCTGGCGGAATGTCCGGCTGGCGACGATGGATCCCGAACGTAACACGCCGTATGGCATGGTCGAGGGGCATGCGCTGGTGGTGCGTCAGGGCAATATACTGGACATTGTCCCCGAGTCATCATTAGACGTGGCGCAGAGTAAGACGTTTGATATGCAGGGGCGTCTGGTCACGCCGGGATTGGTAGACTGTCATACGCACCTGATCTTTGGCGGCAACCGCGCCGCAGAATGGGAACAGCGGCTAAACGGAGTCTCGTATCAACAGATTAGCGCGCAGGGTGGCGGGATAAATTCGACCGTGTCGGCGACGCGAAAAGCCTCCGCAGATGATTTACTTGCCATCGCACGGGCCAGAATGGCGCGCCTTGTTAAAGAGGGCGTCACGCTGCTGGAGATAAAGTCGGGCTACGGTCTGGATTTGCCCACAGAAGAGAAGATGCTGCAGGTTATCGCGGTGCTGGCGTCTGAGAACACCGTGGAAATCAGCCCGACCTTACTGGCGGCGCACGCCACACCTGCGGAATATCGCGACGATCCTGACGGTTACATCACACAGGTGTGCGAGTCGATGCTGCCTCATTTATGGGAAAAGGGGATGTTTGAGACTGTGGATCTGTTCTGCGAGAGCGTCGGTTTTACTCTGGCGCAAAGCGAGCGTGTGTTCCAGGCCGCGCAGGCGCTGGGGATCCCGGTTAAGGGCCACGTTGAGCAACTCTCTTTGCTGGGCGGCGCGCAGTTGGTCAGTCGTTATCACGGCCTGTCTGCCGATCATATCGAATATCTGGACGAAGCGGGCGTGGCGGCGATGCGCCAAAGCGGTACCGTGGGCGTCCTGCTGCCGGGGGCGTTTTATTTTCTCAAAGAGATCCAGCGTCCGCCGGTTGAACTGCTGCGCCGCTACCAGGTGCCGATGGCCGTCGCCACCGATTTTAACCCAGGCACCAGCCCGTTCATCAGTCTGCATCTGGCGATGAACATGGCCTGTGTTCAGTTTGGTCTAACGCCGGAAGAGGCGTGGGCAGGCGTCACACGCCATGCTGCGCGCGCGCTCGGGCGACAGGCAACGCATGGGCAGCTTAAAGCGGGTTATGTGGCTGATTTTGTTGTCTGGGATGCGGCGCTTCCGGTTGAAATCCTGTACGAGCCGGGCCGTAACCCGCTGTATCAACGCATTTTCAGAGGACAGATAAAATGATGCAATGGCAACCGACACCCCGTTCTTTGTGGCAGGGGCGTGATGACAGCGCAGAAGCCGCCAATGCGCTGCGCCTGTTCCAGACGATTACGCTAAGTCCGACATTCTCCCCCTCCTCATACCCGGATTGCATCGCGTTACTGGGGTTTGCCTGTGATGAAGGCGTAAAGCGTAATCAGGGGCGTCCTGGTGCTGCGGGCGCACCGGATGCGCTGCGAAAAGCGCTGGCGAACCTCGCGGCGCATCAGGGGCACGACCGACTGGTGGATTTAGGCAATATCATCGCGCAGGCCCCCGATCTGGAGGCGGCGCAACACGCCTTGCGTGATGCCGTACGGCACTGCCAGCAGGCCAATATGCGCACTCTGGTGTTAGGCGGTGGACATGAAACCGCGTTTGGTCATGGGGCTGGCGTTCTGGATGCGTTTCCGGATGCACGCGTTGGGATCCTCAATCTGGATGCGCATCTCGATCTTCGCCACGCGCAAAGCGCGACGTCCGGCACGCCATTTCGGCAACTGGCGCAGCTCTGCGAGGAACAGGGGCGCGGGTTTCATTATGCCTGCTTTGGCGTGAGTCGGGCGGCAAATACCGCCGCGCTATGGGATGAGGCGCAACGGCGTAAGGTGATGGTCGTTGAGGATCTGAACTGCGGTGACGCACAACCGCAGCTGTCGCAGTTTATCGCCAGTGTGGACAAAATCTATCTGACTATCGATCTCGACGTGCTTCCGGTCTGGGAAATGCCAGCCGTTTCCGCACCCGCCGCGCTGGGGGTGCCGCTTGCCACCGTAATGCGTCTGGTGGAACCCGTTTGTCGAAGCGGTAAACTTCAGGCGGTGGATATGGTTGAATTTAACCCCCGCTTTGACGATGATGGCAAAGCAGCGCGAGTTGCGGCGCGGCTTGGCTGGCAAATCGCGCACTGGTGGCACTAAAACCAGATCCCCTTTTATACGCATAAGGAAGGCTTTTGCATGTTTCCCTCTCGCTCACGTTCCGCCACGGCCAGTGCGCCTGCGCCCTTTTATGAAAAGGTCAAACAGGCCATCAGCGAAAAAATCGCCAGCGGAGTCTGGCAACCCCATGACCGTATTCCGTCGGAAGCGGAGCTGGTGGCGCAGTATGGTTTCAGTCGCATGACCATCAACCGGGCGCTACGGGAGCTAACCGATGAGGGGTTGCTGGTGCGCCTGCAGGGTGTCGGGACATTTGTCGCGGAGCCGAAAGGGCAATCCGCGCTGTTTGAAATCCGCAGTATTGCTGACGAAATCGTCGCCCGTCACCATCAGCACCGTTGTGAAGTGCTGACGCTGGAGAGCACGCGGGCGACGGCGTTGCAGGCGGCGGCGCTTAACGTCAAAGAAGGGACACCCATTTTCCATTCCATCATGGTGCACTACGAAGACGCGCTGCCGGTGCAAATTGAGGATCGCTGTGTGAATGCGGAAGTGGTGCCGGAATATCTCTCTCAGGATTACCACCAGACCACGCCGCATGCCTATTTGTCGCTTATCGCCCCTTTGACCGAAGGGGAGCACATTGTCGAAGCGGTGCGCGCTACGGCGGAAGAGTGCGCCTTGTTAAATATTAAGGAACATGACCCTTGCCTGCTGATCCGTCGTACCACCTGGTCGGCAACACAGATCGTCTCCCATGCGCGTTTACTCTTTCCGGGGGCGCGTTATCGCCTGCAAGGCCATTTTATGTCCTGAGCGGACGACAGCGAAAACCGTGATTGCTGACGCAATATAACAAAAATGTATCATTTCTGTTAATTACGTCCTTGCGATAGCTTGTATAGACAAGTATATGTTAGTGACTTATCTGAGCGTTCGTGAGGAATCTGACATGCCCCAAAGCAAATATCGTGAGCAGGATATCCGTGCCCCAAGAGGGACGACCCTAACAGCCAAAAGCTGGCTGACTGAAGCGCCGCTGCGCATGTTAATGAATAACCTTGATCCCGATGTTGCTGAAAATCCCCACGAGCTGGTGGTGTATGGCGGGATAGGGCGCGCCGCGCGCGACTGGCAGTGTTATGACGCCATCGTTAACGCGCTGACCAAACTGAATGACGATGAAACCCTGCTGGTGCAATCCGGCAAACCGGTGGGCGTATTCAAAACCCATGAAAATGCGCCGCGCGTGTTGATCGCCAACTCTAACCTGGTGCCGCACTGGGCGACCTGGGAACACTTCAACGAACTGGATGCGAAAGGTCTGGCCATGTACGGCCAAATGACAGCCGGAAGCTGGATCTACATTGGTAGCCAGGGGATCGTGCAGGGCACCTACGAAACATTTGTTGAAGCCGGACGCCAGCATTATCAGGGCAATCTGGCGGGGCGCTGGGTTCTGACTGCCGGGCTGGGCGGTATGGGCGGCGCTCAGCCGCTGGCCGCGACGCTGGCCGGCGCCTGTTCACTGAACATTGAATGCCAGCAAAGCCGTATCGATTTCCGTTTGCGTACCCGCTATGTCGATGAGCAGGCTGAATCCCTGGATGACGCGCTGGCGCGTATTGCGAAATACACCCGTGAAGGGAAAGCCGTCTCTATCGCGCTGTGCGCCAATGCGGCGGACATCGTGCCAGAACTGGTAAAACGAGGCGTACGCCCGGATATGGTCACCGACCAGACCAGCGCCCACGATCCGCTGCATGGCTATCTGCCTTCTGGCTGGAGCTGGGAAGAGTACCAGCTGAAAGCGATTTCTGACCCACAAGGTACGGTACTGGCGGCAAAACGCTCAATGGCGACGCACGTCCAGGCCATGCTGGCATTTAGCGAAATGGGCGTACCGACATTTGACTACGGCAACAATATTCGCCAAATGGCTAAAGAGATGGGCGTCGAAAAGGCGTTTGATTTCCCGGGCTTTGTCCCTGCCTATATTCGACCGCTGTTTTGCCGTGGGATTGGCCCGTTCCGCTGGGTGGCGCTTTCCGGCGATCCGCAGGATATTTATAAAACCGATGCCAAAGTGAAAGAAATCGTCAAAGACGATAAACACCTGCATCACTGGCTGGATATGGCCCGTGAACGCATCAACTTCCAGGGACTTCCCGCGCGTATCTGCTGGGTCGGACTGGAGTGGCGGCAAAAACTGGGACTGGCATTTAACGAAATGGTACGCAGCGGCGAAGTCTCCGCGCCGATTGTGATCGGACGTGACCATCTCGATTCCGGCTCCGTCGCCAGCCCAAACCGTGAAACCGAAGCGATGCGTGATGGCTCCGATGCGGTCTCCGACTGGCCGCTGTTGAATGCGTTGCTCAACACCGCCAGCGGCGCAACCTGGGTTTCACTGCATCACGGTGGCGGCGTGGGAATGGGCTTCTCCCAGCATGCCGGGATGGTGATCGTCTGTGACGGCACCGATGAGGCGGCAGCACGCATCGCCAGGGTACTGCACAATGATCCGGCAACGGGCGTTATGCGCCATGCCGATGCCGGTTATGACATCGCTGTTGAATGTGCTGTCGAGCAGGGGCTGAACTTACCCATGATCGCGGCTACTCAAGGAAATCGTTGATATGAATACGCTTATGTTAACGCCGGGCCAGCTGACTCTGGCGCAACTGCGCACCGTCTGGCAGCAGCCTGTGCAACTGAGTCTGGATTCCTGCGCGATTGATGGCATCAATGCCAGCGTCGCCTGTGTGAACACCATTGTGGCTGAAGGGCGTACCGCTTACGGGATCAATACCGGTTTCGGTCTGCTGGCGCAGACGCGCATCGCCAATGAAGATCTGCAAAATTTGCAGCGCTCGCTGGTGCTTTCACATGCGGCAGGGGTTGGCGAACCGTTGGATGACGCGATGGTGCGTCTGATGATGGTGCTGAAAATCAACAGTCTGGCACGTGGATTTTCCGGCATTCGCCTGAGCGTGATTGAAGCGCTGATTGCGCTGGTCAATGCTGAGGTTTATCCGCTGATTCCGGCAAAAGGGTCGGTGGGGGCGTCAGGCGACTTAGCGCCGTTGGCGCATATGTCTCTTACGCTGCTCGGCGAAGGCAAAGCGCGCTGGCAAGGTGAGTGGCTACCGGCGAAAGAGGCGCTGCGTAAAGCGGGTCTCGAGCCTGTCACGCTGGCGGCAAAAGAGGGGCTGGCGCTACTTAACGGCACGCAGGCGTCCACTGCGTTTGCCCTGCGAGGTCTGTTTGAGGCGCAAGAGTTGTTTGCTTCTGCGTTGGTATGCGGGGCACTGACCACGGAAGCCGTGCTGGGATCACGCCGTCCGTTTGACGCGCGTATTCATGCGGCGCGCGGGCAACGCGGGCAGATAGACGCGGCGGCGCTTTATCGCCACGTGCTGACTGAAAACAGCCCGATTTCCGACTCTCACCATAACTGCGAAAAAGTGCAGGACCCGTACTCTCTGCGCTGTCAGCCGCAGGTGATGGGCGCATGTTTGACGCAAATGCGTCAGGTCATGGAAGTGTTGCTGGTGGAGGCCAACGCGGTCTCGGACAACCCACTGGTGTTTGCCGAAGAGGGCGATGTGATTTCCGGCGGCAATTTCCATGCGGAACCGGTGGCGATGGCGGCGGATAATCTGGCGCTGGCGATCGCGGAGATCGGTGCGCTGTCAGAAAGACGCATTGCGTTGATGATGGACAAACACATGTCGCAGTTACCGCCGTTCCTCGTGAAAAATGGCGGGGTTAACTCCGGTTTTATGATAGCCCAGGTGACGGCGGCGGCGTTGGCCAGCGAGAACAAAGCGCTGGCGCATCCGCACAGCGTCGACAGTCTGCCGACATCGGCGAACCAGGAAGATCATGTCTCTATGGCACCGGCAGCGGGTCGTCGGTTGTGGGAAATGGCAGCCAATACGCGAGGGGTGATCGCCGTGGAGTGGCTGGCAGCCTGTCAGGGGATTGATTTACGTGAAGGGTTAACCTCAAGTCCGCTGCTGGAACAGGCACGCCAGGCATTACGTGAACAGGTTCCGCACTACACCCAGGATCGCTTCTTCGCCCCGGACATCGAGTGCGCCACTGCACTACTGGCTCGCGGTGATTTATTGCGCCTGGTGCCTGCGTTCTTGTAACAATGCCGGATGGCGCTAAGGTTTATCCGGCCTGTGCATGAGCCAGGTAGGCCGGGTAAGGCGCTTGCGCCGCCACCCGGCAAAACGAGACTTAACTAAACATCGCAGTAATTGACGCGCTGGCGAGCGAATGGAAATGGACATTAAATCCGACCATCGCGCCGCTGGCGTCTTCATCGACGTCAATGCGTTCCACATTCAGGGCATGAACCGTAAAGATATAGCGGTGAGTTTCCCCTTTTGGCGGCGCAGCGCCGCCGTAGCCTGCTTTACCAAAATCGGTACGTGTTTGAATCGCTTCTTCCGGCAGCGGCGAAAGACCAGAGCCTGAGCCTTGCGGTAAAACGCGCGTGTCGGCAGGCAGGTTGACGACAATCCAGTGCCACCAGCCTGATCCGGTGGGGGCGTCGGGATCGTAACAGGTCACGACAAAGCTTTTCGTCCCCGGTGGGACGTCGTCCCAGGCCAGGTGCGGAGAAATATTATCTCCGTCATAGCCCATCCCGTTAAACACCTGGCGATGGGGCAGTTTTTCCCCTTCGCGCAGGTCATGGCTGATAAGTTTCATGCCCCCTCCGTTAATCGACTGAATCGCAAAAAGTGTAGCCAGTATCAGACGGGCTTACCGCCGATTAATGGATAAAAAATGTTTCCTGCGTCACGGCGTCGTTCACTGCCTGCGTCAGCTTACGCAGTTGCTCAGGTTGAATCAGGTAAGGTGGCATCAGATAGACAAGTTTACCGAACGGGCGAACCCATACCCCTTGTTCCACAAAGAAGCGTTGTAACGCCGCCATATTCACCGGATGCGTTGTTTCCACCACGCCAATGGCGCCCAGCACGCGCACATCTGCCACCCACGGCGATTGCGCGGCAGGGGCTAATTCAGCGCGTAATTGCGTTTCGATGGCGGCAACCTGTTGTTGCCACGCTCCGCTTTCCAGCAGAGACAGGCTGGCGGTCGCCACAGCACAGGCCAGTGGATTGCCCATAAACGTTGGGCCATGCATAAAACATCCAGCTTCGCCGTTGCTGATGGTTTCCGCGATAGCGCGGGTGGTTAACGTGGCGGAGAGGGTCATGGTGCCGCCGGTCAGCGCTTTTCCCAGACACAAAATGTCCGGCGTGATGTCGGCGTGCTCGCAGGCAAACAGTTTACCCGTTCGGCCAAATCCGGTCGCAATCTCGTCGGCAATCAGCAGAATGCCTTCGCGGTCGCACATTTTGCGGATGCGACGCAGCCATTCAGGGTGATACATCCGCATACCGCCCGCGCCCTGGACTATCGGCTCCAGAATGACCGCCGCAATATCCTTGCGGTGTGCGGCCATCACACGGGCGAACGCCACCATATCCCGCTCATCCCACTCGCCGCCCATCCGGCTTTGCGGCGCGGGCGCGAACAGGTTTTCCGGCAGATAGCCTTTCCACAGGCTATGCATCGAGTTTTCCGGGTCACAGACGGACATCGCGCCGAACGTATCCCCGTGATAACCGTTACGAAACGTCAGGAACTGCTGGCGGGATTCGCCCAATGCTCGCCAGTATTGCAGCGCCATTTTCATCGCCACTTCCACCGCGACCGAACCGGAATCCGCCAGAAAAACGCACTCAAGTCGCTCAGGGGTCATCGCCACCAGTTTACGGCACAGATTGATAGCCGGGGCATGGGTGATGCCGCCGAACATGACGTGCGACATGGCGTCGATCTGCGTTTTCATTGCCGCGTTGAGCTGCGGGTGGTTGTAGCCATGAATCGCCGCCCACCAGGAGGACATGCCGTCAACCAGGCGTTCGCCATTAGACAAAATCAGCTCGCAACCTTCGGCGCGCGCCACCGGATATACCGGGAGCGGTGAAGTCATGGAGGTGTAGGGATGCCAGATATGGCGTTGGTCAAAGGCAAGATCATCCGTTGTCATAATCGACTTGTAAACCAAATTAAAAAGATTTAGGTTTACGAGTCTACACCGAATCAAAAATTAACAACACCTTTTGGAGAGGCCACATGGCTCACCACGCTCGCTGGACAATGTCGCAAGTCACCGAATTATTTGAAAAACCGCTGCTGGATTTGCTGTTTGAAGCGCAACAGGTTCATCGTCAACATTTTGACCCACAGCAGGTGCAGGTCAGCACGCTGTTGTCGATTAAAACCGGCGCCTGCCCGGAAGATTGCAAATATTGCCCGCAGAGTTCTCGCTACAAAACGGGTCTCGAGTCAGAACGTTTGATGGAAGTTGAACAGGTTCTGGACTCTGCGCGTAAAGCCAAAAATGCGGGTTCGACCCGCTTCTGCATGGGGGCGGCCTGGAAGAATCCACACGAACGCGATATGCCGTATCTGGAGCAGATGGTGCAGGGGGTGAAGGAGCTGGGGCTGGAAGCGTGTATGACGCTGGGCACCCTCAACGAATCCCAGGCGCAGCGCCTGGCTGAAGCAGGTCTGGACTATTACAACCACAACCTCGACACCTCGCCAGAGTTCTACGGCAACATTATCACCACCCGTTCGTATCAGGAGCGTCTCGACACGCTGGACAAAGTCCGCGAGGCGGGCATTAAGGTCTGCTCTGGCGGTATCGTGGGTTTAGGTGAAACGGTAAACGATCGGGCCGGACTGTTGCTGCAATTAGCCAACCTGCCGACGCCGCCGGAAAGCGTGCCCATCAACATGCTGGTGAAGGTGAAAGGGACGCCGCTGGCCGATAATGACGACGTCGACGCGTTTGATTTTATTCGCACCATTGCGGTGGCGCGTATCATGATGCCCACCTCGTTTGTCCGCCTCTCCGCAGGCCGTGAACAGATGAACGAACAGACCCAGGCAATGTGCTTTATGGCGGGCGCAAACTCGGTGTTCTACGGCTGTAAACTGCTGACCACGCCAAACCCGGAAGAGGACAAAGATCTGCAGTTGTTCCGCAAACTGGGGCTGAATCCACAACAAACTGCCGTGCTGGCGGGTGATAACGAACAGCAACAACGCCTCGAACAGGCGCTGATGACCCCGGACACCGACGATTACTACAACGCGGCAACCGTATGACCTGGCAGCAAAAAATCGACGATGCGCTGTCAGCGCGTCGTTCTGCCGATGCGTTGCGCCGCCGGCACGCGGTGGTGCAGGGGGCCGGACGCTGGCTCTGTTCGGGCGATCGTCAGTATCTCAATTTCTCCAGCAATGATTACCTGGGACTGAGTCACCATCCGCAGATTATCTGCGCCTGGCAGCAAGGCGCGGAGCGTTTTGGCGTTGGTAGCGGCGGTTCGGGTCATGTCAGCGGCTATTCCGTTGCCCATCAGGCGCTGGAGGAAGAGCTGGCGCAGTGGCTGGGGTATTCGCGTGCGCTGTTATTTATTTCCGGTTTTGCAGCGAACCAGGCGGTCATTGCCGCGCTGATGGCAAAAGACGATCGCATCGTGGCAGACCGGCTCAGTCACGCGTCGCTGCTGGAGGCCGCCAGCCTTAGTCCTGCGCAATTGCGTCGTTTTACGCATAACAACCCCGAACATCTGTCGCGTTTGCTGGCCGCCCCGACGTCTGGTCAACAACTGGTGGTGACCGAAGGGGTATTCAGCATGGATGGCGACAGCGCGCCGCTTGCTGAGATTCAGCGTACCGCGCAACAGCACCGAGCGTGGCTGCTGGTCGATGATGCGCACGGTATTGGCGTTACTGGCGAGGAGGGGCGAGGGAGTTGCTGGCAGCAGCAGGTGAAACCAGAACTGCTGGTGGTCACGTTCGGCAAAGGGTTCGGCGTCAGCGGCGCGGCCATTCTCTGTTCCGACAGTGTGGCAGAGTATCTGTTGCAGTTCGCCCGCCACCTGATCTACAGCACCAGTATGCCACCCGCTCAGGCCCAGGCGTTACGCGCCTCTTTGGCGGTGATCCGTAGCGATGAAGGTCGCCAGCGCAGAGAAAAACTGGCGTCACTGATTGAACATTTTCGTGCGGGCGTGGATACCACGGCGTTCGCCCTGGCGCCTTCGCACAGCGCAATCCAGCCGCTGATCGTCGGCGATAACGCGCGCGCATTACAGCTGGCGGAAACGTTGCGCAGCCAGGGGTGCTGGGCGACCGCGATCCGCCCGCCTACCGTTCCTGTCGGCACCGCGCGGCTGCGTTTGACGCTGACCCAGGCGCACGAAAAACAGGACATCGATCGCCTGCTGGAGGTGCTGCATGGCGCAGTTTGATAAGCAGGCTATTGCAGCGGCGTTCGGTCGGGCCGCGACGCAGTATGAACAACATGCCGAACTGCAACGCCTGAGCGCGGATGCGTTACTGGGATTGTTGCCGGAGCGTGCGTTTTCACAGGTGCTGGATGCCGGATGCGGGCCGGGGCGTATGAGCCGCTACTGGCGCGCGCAGGGCAGCGAAGTGACGGCGCTCGATCTCTCAGCGCAAATGCTCGAGGAGGCGCGCCGTCAACAGGCCGCAGATCATTATTTGATGGCGGATATTGAAGCGATTTCACAACCCACGGCGAGCTTCGATCTGGCCTGGAGTAACCTCGCCGTGCAGTGGTGCAGTGATTTACCCCAGGCGTTATCGGAGCTATATCGTGTGGTGCGTCCCGGCGGACAGGTGGCGTTTACCACCCTGGCGCAAGGGTCGTTGCCGGAGTTGCGGCAGGCGTGGCTGGCGGTCGACAATCGGGCGCATGCCAACCACTTTTTAGACGGTGTGACTCTCGAAAACGCCCTGCGAGGCTGGCGCGCACGGCACAGGATTCAGGCGATCACGCTCTGGTTTGACGATGCGCTGAGCGCGATGCGTTCACTCAAAGGCATCGGGGCGACCCATCTGCATGAAGGGCGCGAACAGCGAGTGCTCACCCGCAGTCAGCTCCAGCAGTTACAACTGGCCTGGCCGCAACAGCAGGGGAAATACCCGCTGACTTATCATCTTTTTCTGGGAGTGATTGAACGTGACTAAGCGTTATTTTGTCACCGGGACTGACACCGAAGTCGGGAAAACTGTCGCCAGTTGCGCGCTACTGCAGGCCGCCGCTTTGCGGGGGTACCGGACGGTGGGTTACAAACCGGTGGCGTCGGGCAGTGAAATGACGACGGAAGGTTTACGCAACGGCGATGCGCAGGCATTACAGCGTAACAGCACGCAGGCGTTGGCGTATCAGGACATCAATCCGTACACCTTTGCGGAGCCGACATCGCCGCATATTATCAGCGCCGACGAGGGAAGACCCATTCTCGCGACGGTGATGTCTGACGGTTTACGGGCGTTAGAAGTCCAGGCTGACTGGGTGTTGGTTGAAGGGGCCGGTGGCTGGTTTACGCCGCTCTCAACGACCCTGACATTTGCTGACTGGGTTTGCGCCGAGCAATTGCCGGTGATTCTGGTGGTGGGCGTCAAACTGGGATGTATCAACCATGCCATGCTGACAGCGCAGGCGGTACAGCAAGCCGGTTTAACGCTCGCGGGCTGGATTGCCAACGACGTCACGCCGCCTGGGAAACGCCATCAGGAGTATATGGAGACGTTATCGCGCGTGATCCCGGCGCCGCTGTTAGGGGAAATCCCCTGGCTGGCCGAGTCGCCGGAATGCGCCCCGACAGGCCATTACCTCGATCTCAGCGCTCTGGAGCGGGCGTCATCCACTGATTAAGAAGCTTGTCGTTTAGCTGGGTCAGATGCCCCTGCGCCACGTTGCGTCCCCGGTGCAGGAGGCAAAAACGGTCAGCGACCCGGCGAATAAACGGCAGGCTTTGTTCCACCAGCAAAATGGTGAGTCCCCATTCCTGATTCAGCCGCACAAGCACATTCCCCAGTTTGTGGATAAAGGCGTGCCCGATCCCCCGCGTCGGCTCATCCAGGATCAGCAGACGCGGTTGTGTCACCAGCGCACAGGCCAGTGCCAGTTGGTGTTGATTGTCTTCGGGCAGAATGACGCCTTTTTGGTGGCGCAGCGCATAAAGTTCGGGGAAAAAACCGTATATATCGCAGCTCGCAATGGGGACGTTTTCCCCTGCGGCTTTACGGGCAATATGCAGATTCTCTTCTACGGTCAGCTGTGAAAAGATGCGCCGCTCTTGCGGGAGATAGCCCATTCCCATCGCAGAACGGTCGGCGGCAGGCGTTGTGCGCAGGTCGCGGGGCGGAGCCCCGGTTTCATGCCAGAAGATCGTCCCGCTTTCGATAGGCAAGATCCCCGTAATACAGTTCACCAGCGTGGTTTTCCCCATCCCAGGAAGCCCCAGCACGCAGGTGCATTGCCCGGGGATTAAATCGAGATCAACATTCCACAACGTGTGTTGACCACCGTAATACTGATTCACCGCGCGAAGACTCAACATAACTCCCCCATCAAGATGCTATTCGCCTGACCGGCAGGTCCTGATAAGTTGCAATTCTCTTGCCATAACCCCGTTATGGAGGAAAAACGAAGGATTTTCGATGCTTACCCTGGGTTTGGGATATGGATTCTTAACCGGCCAGGCGTCATGACAGAGGATTGCACGCTATCGGTGCCCAGTTAGACGAAAGCAGTGCAACCAACAAAATGGTGAAAATGCGAGCAAGATCTCGTCTGGCTGGGGGCGTATTGTTAGCAGATAAAAATCAAAAATTAGCGATAATTTTTTTTTAGTCGTATGAAAATGACCAGAAGGTCGATTTTGCCAGGCGGCAGTCCATACGGGCTGGGAGCAGTTATCCACTATTCCTGTGGATAACCTTGTGCATTAGAGTTAGAAAACATAACGTAAGCGAGAGAATACGCGGCCTGCGACTGAATTGGTGTGAAAGACGGCTTAAAGAAATATCCTTTATAAAACAGCTTGTTAAATAAAAGCAATGGCTGCAAGAAAAGTGTCATTGAATGCCATAAAACGCGCATTACATGGCTTGACAAATGTTAAAAAAGTCATAGGTCTGGGGATAACCGACATCGGGTGGTTTTTTATCTCGTCTGAGGCTAAATTTTGCACTGTGATGACGTGGTTTTTGCCCGCGTAACAGAAATACTTTACCGTGCTACTGTTTTTTCATCCAGTATATTTTACTGGCAATCTTAGCTATCCCGAGTAAAATTACACACCTGCCCGCCCATTCCTTCAGGTAGCTGCACATGAGTAAACCGTTCAAACTGAATTCCGCATTTAAACCTTCTGGCGATCAGCCGGAGGCGATACGTCGTCTGGAGGAAGGGCTGGAAGATGGCCTGGCGCACCAGACTTTGCTGGGCGTGACGGGGTCAGGAAAAACGTTCACCATTGCCAATGTGATTGCGGATTTGCAGCGCCCTACAATGGTGCTGGCGCCGAATAAAACGCTGGCGGCGCAGTTGTACGGCGAGATGAAAGAGTTCTTCCCGGAAAACGCGGTGGAATATTTCGTTTCTTACTACGATTACTACCAGCCCGAAGCCTATGTACCCAGTTCCGACACGTTTATCGAGAAAGATGCCTCGGTGAACGAACACATTGAACAAATGCGTCTGTCGGCCACCAAAGCGCTGCTGGAGCGTCGGGATGTGGTGGTGGTGGCCTCTGTTTCTGCCATCTATGGTCTGGGCGATCCCGATTTATACCTGAAAATGATGCTGCATCTGACGGTGGGCATGATTATCGACCAGCGCGCCATTTTGCGCCGTCTGGCGGAATTGCAATACACCCGAAACGATCAGGCTTTTCAGCGCGGTACGTTCCGTGTGCGCGGCGAGGTGATCGACATTTTCCCGGCGGAGTCTGACGACATCGCACTGCGCGTGGAGTTATTCGACGAAGAGGTGGAGCGTTTGTCGCTGTTTGATCCGCTCACCGGGCAGGTAGAGTCAACGATTACACGCTATACCATCTACCCTAAGACGCACTACGTCACCCCGCGTGAACGTATTGTGCAGGCAATGGAAGAAATTAAAGTCGAGCTGGCGGAACGGCGTAAAAACCTGCTGGCGAACAACAAACTGCTCGAAGAACAGCGTTTATCACAGCGTACCCAATTCGATCTGGAAATGATGAACGAGTTGGGATATTGCTCCGGCATCGAAAACTACTCCCGTTATCTGTCCGGGCGCGGACCGGGCGAGCCACCGCCGACGCTGTTTGACTATCTGCCTGCTGACGGTCTGCTGGTGGTGGATGAATCCCACGTGACCATTCCACAAATTGGCGGGATGTATCGCGGCGACCGGGCGCGTAAAGAGACGCTGGTCGAATACGGATTTCGTTTGCCGTCAGCGCTGGATAACCGCCCGCTGAAGTTTGAAGAGTTCGAAGCACTGGCCCCGCAAACTATCTACGTTTCCGCAACACCAGGTAACTATGAGCTGGAGAAATCCGGTGGCGATGTTGTGGATCAGGTGGTGCGACCGACCGGGCTACTGGATCCGGTTATTGAAGTCCGTCCGGTGGCGACGCAGGTGGATGATTTACTCTCTGAAATCCGTATTCGCGCGGCGATCAACGAGCGCGTGTTAGTGACCACGCTGACCAAACGGATGGCGGAAGACCTTACGGAATATCTGGAAGAGCACGGCGAGCGCGTGCGCTACCTGCACTCAGATATCGACACCGTTGAGCGCATGGAAATTATTCGCGACCTGCGTCTGGGCGAGTTTGACGTGCTGGTGGGGATTAACCTGTTGCGCGAAGGACTGGATATGCCGGAAGTCTCGCTGGTGGCGATACTTGATGCCGACAAAGAAGGCTTCCTGCGTTCTGAACGTTCGCTGATACAGACCATCGGGCGCGCGGCGCGCAATATTAACGGCAAAGCCATTCTCTACGGCGATAAAATTACCGCGTCAATGGCGAAGGCCATTGGCGAGACGGAACGTCGCAGAGAGAAGCAGCAGCAGTACAACGAAGAACACGGCATCATCCCGCAGGGGCTGAACAAAAAAGTGGTCGATATTCTGGCGCTCGGTCAGAACATTGCGAAGACCAAAGCGAAGGGGAGAGGGAAGTCTCGCGCAGGGGCGAAGTCCGATGTGGTTGAGCTGGACATGACGCCGAAAGCGTTGCAGCAAAAAATCCATGAGCTGGAGGGGCAAATGATGCAACATGCGCAGAATCTGGAGTTTGAAGAAGCCGCGCAGATCCGCGATCAGTTGCACCAGTTACGCGAGTTGTTTATTGCGGCATCTTAGGGAATTTCGCGGTAGGCCTGATAAAGCGCGTTAGTGTCGCCATCAGGCATATCGGTTTAGCCGAGCGCTTGTACTGCTTTTTCCAGCGCGCAGTGCAGTAGCTGACGGTCATGACGATACGGAATATCGCTGGCCTCCAGAATCTCCTGAATCACAATTCTGTCGGTGATGGCTGAGACATCGACTTTCGGCCCGACCACGACCGCATCAATCACTTTCTTCCCGACATACTGCTCCATGATGGCGAGCTTATCGACAAGAGATAAACTGGCGGCGGGCAAACTCAACTCGCGCCCCAGATTGCCGATATACACCATGGGCGCTGGGGTACGTCGTAACGCCTGCGCCAGATCGTCCAGCAACAGAATAGGCATCAGACTGGTGTAAAAACTGCCTGGCCCAATCAAAATCAGATCCGCTTCGCTAATGGCTTGCACGGCCTCGCGGGTGGCAGGCACTTTCGGCGACAGCATCAACTCTTGCGGTGGCATGGACAACTGGTCGATATTGACCTCGCCGTATACTTCATGTCCCTGGGAGTCGATCGCCATCAGGTCTACCGGCAGCTCCGACATCGGAATTAAATGCGCATCCACTTTCAGCAAATTACGAATTAAATTGATGGCTTCAAGAGGCCTTACGCTAAGGTGATCCAGCGCCTTTAACATCAGATTTCCGAGGTTATGGCCGGAAAGTTCGCCATTACCGCCAAAACGATACTCAAACATTGCTGAAGCGACGCTGGGTTCCGTAATTAACTGGTTCAGACAATTACGCATATCGCCCCAGGCAATACCGCCCTCTGAACGGCGAATACGCCCTGTTGAACCGCCGTTGTCTGTCGTTGTAACAATACCGGTCAGGCGTGAACCTAATGGCGAGAGTGAAGAAAGAACGCGTCCTAATCCATGCCCTCCGCCGAGGGCCACAACACGGTCGAGGTCTGCCAGCGTGCGATTGCGCATAGTAATTCCTGGTGTTAAAAGATCTGCATTACAGTAGCGCAAATCGCGGGTTTTCAGCAATTAGCCTGGTGGGCTGAGTGGAAATAAAATCTTGCCATCTACCTCTTTATGGCTAGGGGGATGGTTCAGCAAAATGATGTATATCAATGCAAAACTGTGATTTTTGCTTATTCTGTAGCGAAAGTGCACGATCAATACGTTATGTATATGATTATACAGCGTAAGTGTAGATGGCGTAAAAAACGTTTACACGCTAGTATCGGCATAACCACAATAAACACTCTAGCCTCTGCACCTGGGTCAAATGATACGGTGCTTTGGCCGTGACAACGCGTAAACGTGTTTGTCACCAGGGCGCAGGAAGAAATGACTCCGCCTCCCGTATTTGGAAAGGTGTACATGGGCTCACAACTTACCGATGCTTTCGCGCGTAAGTTTTACTACTTACGTTTGTCGATTACCGATGTGTGTAACTTTCGTTGCACCTACTGCCTGCCGGATGGCTACAAGCCAGGCGGGGTCACCAATAATGGCTTTCTGACCGTCGACGAAATTCGCCGGGTAACGCGCGCGTTTGCGAACCTGGGCACCGAGAAGGTGCGTCTGACGGGCGGTGAGCCGTCCTTACGTCGTGACTTTACCGACATCATCGCCGCCGTGCGTGAAAATGCTGCGATCCGCCAGATTGCTGTCACCACCAATGGTTACCGCTTGGCGCGTGACGCGGCGAACTGGCGCGACGCCGGACTGACCGGCATCAATGTTAGCGTCGACAGTCTCGATGCTCGCCAGTTTCACGCCATTACCGGGCAGGATAAATTTCAGCAGGTGATGGCGGGAATCGACGCCGCCTTTGACGCCGGGTTTGAAAAGGTCAAAGTCAATACCGTACTGATGCGCGATGTCAATCACCATCAACTGGACACCTTCCTTGCCTGGATTCAGGCACGCCCCATCCAACTGCGTTTCATCGAACTGATGGAAACCGGGGAGGGGAGTGAACTCTTCCGTAAACACCATATTTCTGGTCAGGTGCTGCGTGACGAACTGTTGCGTCGCGGCTGGCTCCATCAGTTACGTAAGCGCAGCGACGGCCCGGCGCAGGTGTTCTGCCACCCTGACTATGCCGGTGAAATTGGTCTTATCATGCCGTATGAGAAAGATTTCTGTGCAACCTGCAACCGTCTGCGTGTGTCGTCAGTGGGGAAACTTCACCTGTGCCTGTTTGGCGAAGGTGGCGTCAGTCTGCGCGATCTGCTGGAAGATGACACGCAACAGTCTGCACTGGAGGCGCGTATTTCGGCCGCGTTGCTGGCGAAAAAACAGACCCATTTCCTGCATCAGAACCAGACCGGAATTACGCAAAATTTATCGTACATTGGTGGATAAACGCTAAAAGGAGATTTCAGATGAGTCAGGTAAGTACTGAATTTATCCCAACCCGTATCGCTATTCTTACGATTTCCAGCCGTCGCGGCGAAGAAGATGACACGTCAGGCCATTTTCTGCGTGATTCCGCGCTGGACGCTGGCCATAAAGTGGTCGATAAAGCCATCGTCAAAGAAAACCGTTACGCCATTCGTGCCCAGGTTTCCGCCTGGATTGCCAGCGACGACGTGCAGGTGGTGCTGATAACCGGCGGGACCGGGCTGACTGAAGGCGACCAGGCACCGGAGGCGTTACTGCCGCTGTTTGACCGGGAAGTTGAAGGGTTTGGCGAAGTGTTCCGTATGCTCTCTTTTGAAGAGATTGGCACCGCAACGCTGCAGTCTCGCGCGGTGGCTGGCGTGGCCAACAAAACACTGATTTTCGCCATGCCGGGTTCTACCAAAGCGTGTCGCACCGCGTGGGACAATATTATTGCGCCGCAGCTGGATGCCCGCACGCGTCCGTGCAATTTTCACCCTCATTTGAAGAAATAAGTATGTCGCAACTGACCCATATTAACGCCGCTGGCGAAGCGCACATGGTGGATGTCTCCGCCAAAGCGGAAACCGTTCGCGAGGCGCGCGCGGAAGCTTTCGTCACGATGCATAGCGAAACGCTGGAAATGATCATCTCTGGCAGTCACCACAAAGGCGACGTTTTTGCGACCGCCCGTATTGCCGGAATTCAGGCCGCCAAACGCACCTGGGAGCTGATCCCTCTGTGCCATCCGCTGCTGTTGAGCAAAGTGGAAGTACAACTGCAGGCTGAACCGGAGCACAACCGTGTGCGTATCGAATCTGTCTGCCGTTTGACAGGGAAGACCGGTGTGGAAATGGAGGCGCTGACCGCGGCGTCTGTTGCGGCGTTGACCATCTACGACATGTGCAAAGCCGTGCAAAAAGACATGGTGATTGGCCCGGTACGCTTGCTGGCGAAAAGCGGCGGTAAGTCGGGAGATTTCAAGGTGGATGCCCATGATTAAGGTGCTTTTCTTCGCGCAGGTGCGCGAACTGGTCAATATCGATGCGCTGGAACTGCCAGCCAGCTTCGCCACGGTGGACGCGCTGCGTCAGCATCTGGCGGCACAAAGCGATCGTTGGGCGCTGGCGCTGGAAGATGGCAAATTGCTGGCGGCGGTTAACCAGACATTAGTCAGCTTTGATCAGCCGTTAGTCGACGGTGATGAAGTGGCGTTCTTCCCGCCCGTGACGGGAGGCTGAGATGGCTGAAACGCGAATTGTGGTGGGGCCTGCCCCGTTTAGCGTGGGGGAAGAGTATCCCTGGCTGGCGGAACGCGATGAAGACGGCGCCGTCGTCACGTTCACCGGGAAAGTCCGCAATCATAATCTCGGCGACAGCGTAAAGGCGCTGACGCTGGAGCACTACCCAGGCATGACGGAAAAGGCGCTGGCGGATATTGTCGACGAGGCGCGTAGCCGTTGGCCGCTGGGGCGTGTGACGGTAATTCATCGTATCGGCGAGCTGTGGCCAGGCGATGAAATCGTCTTTGTCGGTGTGACCAGCGCGCATCGTAGCAGCGCGTTTGAAGCCGGACAGTTCATTATGGATTATCTGAAAACGCGAGCGCCGTTCTGGAAGCGCGAGGCGACGCCGGAGGGCGACCGCTGGGTCGAAGCGCGTGATAGCGATCAACAGGCGGCGAAACGCTGGTGAGATAATGTGATACGCTTAGTGACAGGTATCACTTTCAACCAGGAGATTATCATGGACCGATTTCCACGATCCGATTCTATCGTTCAGGCGCGTTCCGGCCTGCAAACCTACATGGCGCAAGTCTATGGCTGGATGACCTGCGGTCTACTGCTGACGGCGTTTATCGCGTGGTATGCCGCCAATACGCCTGAACTGATGATGTTTATCTTTTCCAGCAAAATCACCTTCTTTGGGTTGATTATCGCGCAGCTTGGGTTGGTGGTTGTGCTGTCTGCGATGGTGCATAAACTCAGCGCCGGGATGGCGACCACGCTGTTTATGCTTTACTCCGCGCTGACCGGGTTAACGCTGTCGAGCATTTTTATCGTCTATACCTACTCTTCCATCGCCAGCACCTTTGTGGTTTCGGGCGGCATGTTTGGCGCGATGAGTCTGTACGGTTACACCACTAAGCGCGATCTCAGCGGTTTCGGCAACATGCTGTTTATGGCGCTGATTGGTATCGTTCTGGCATCGTTGGTCAACTTCTGGCTGAAAAGTGAGGCGTTGATGTGGGCAGTAACCTATATCGGGGTGATTGTGTTTGTCGGACTGACCGCGTACGACACGCAAAAGCTGAAAAACATGGGCGAGCAGATCGACGTCCGTGACAGCGCTAATCTGCGCAAGTACTCCATACTGGGCGCATTAACGTTGTATCTGGACTTTATCAACCTGTTCCTGATGTTGCTGCGTATTTTCGGTAATCGCCGTTAATGGCTGTTGTGCCGGATGGCGTTCGCCCTGAACGCCATCCGGCAAAAATCACTTCGCCATCGCCTTCTCGTTTTTGGCCCGCAATTTCTTCGCCCGACTCTCCAGAACCAGATAACAGAAAAGCGCCAGCAGTAGCGGAATAAAATAATAGAGCACTCGCCAGGCGAGCAGGGCGGCGATAATCGCGCCCTGAGAGGTGTGCTCTCCCGCGAGAAGAGCGATAAAAACGGCTTCCAGTACCCCTATTCCTGCCGGAATATGCACAATGACGCCCGCAATACTGCTCACCAGTAGCACGCCAAGGACAAAGAAATAGTTGACGGACTGCCCCATTAACAGCCAGATGGTTGCCCCCATTACCATCCAGTTAAGGCTGGAAATGGCCATCTGTGCGAGGGCGAACTTCCAGGAGGGCAACACCAGCTTTTGTCCCTTGATGGTGAGATGGCGATGCTTCGCAAAGGCGCAGCACCATAGATACAACGTAATGATCAAAAGCAACGCCACGCCCAGAACACGTAGCGTATTTTCATCGACATACCAGTGGTCAGGCAGTTGCACCACGCCAAAGGTAAAGATCACGCCTCCCAGCACGATGTAACCCAGCCAGTTGGTGGCGATGCTGAGTGAGAAAATCCGTGTGATTGTGCTACCCGGTAGGCCGAGACGGGAATAAAGTCGGTAACGCATCCCGATACCGCCAACCCAGGTACTGAGGGTCAGATTGAAGGCGTAACAGATGAAAGAGACCAGCATCACCTGCCGTTTTGCCAGTCGATGCCCACAGTAGAGGCGCGCGAGCAAATCATAACAGCCGTAGAGTAAGTAGCTGACGATCACCAGTCCGACAGCGCCTGCCAGGGAAATCCGGTTATAGTCGCGGACAACCTCCCAGACGTCGGTCCAGTCAACTTTGCTGGCGTAAACCACCAGCAGCACGATAACAGCAATAAAAAACAGCCAGGTGAGGATTTTTTTAGCCCGCCGCCATCGCGTATGTGATTTCGCCATTAGGGTTTTCCCCCTGTATCTTGCGCTTCCACCCGGTCCTGAGTTTCCATCGCTGGCTGGGCTGGGGGTTCAACCCGCGCCAGATGCGGAGTATGGGCCGGAAGCCAACCGACCAGCGCGGGGAAGTGACGTAAAAAGTGGAACGCCAGCACGCTTTTGGTGAGATTCCACCAGGTGCGTTTAGGCAACATCGATTCATCAACCTGTTTGCAATCATCGGTAATGATTGTGCTGAGATTGTCGCGCAACGTCTGGTTAAATGTCCGATCATAAATGATGATGTTCGCTTCCAGATTGAGCGACAGACTGAGTGGGTCGAGGTTACTGGAACCTACGGTTGCCCAGTGGTCATCCATCAATGCCACTTTGCCATGCAGAGGGCGACGGCGATATTCAAAAATCTGTACGCCGCCTTTGACCAGATAGTTGTAGAGCAGTCGCGCGCCGACTTTGACTATCGGCATGTCGGGTTCACCCTGCACGATAAGCTTTACCCGCACACCGCGTCGGGCCGCGTTGCGCATTGCATGCAGCAGGCGATAACCGGGGAAGAAATAGGCGTTCGCAATCATCACTTCGCGTTTTGCCTGAGTGAGCATTTTCAGATAATGACGTTCGATATCGTCGCGGTGTTCGTCATTATCGCGCCAGACAAACAGCGCCTGCGCTTCGCCCGGCTGACGGTTTTCTTCCGCGCGATGATGGCGTCGCCACCAGCGGCGTGCCGCGCGTTGCCCCGGCAAGTTCTCCAGCTCAAATTGCAGAATATCCTCCACAATCGGCCCTTCCACCCGAACGGCGTAATCCTGTTTGGCTTCGGGGCCATAGTTGGACATCTGTTCCGCAGAGTAGTTAATCCCGCCAACAAAGGCGACTCGGGCATCGATCACCACAATCTTTCGGTGCATCCGGCGAAACAGATTGGTGCGCATCCCCAGCAGGCGAGGGCGGGGATCGTAATAGCGAAAAATAATCCCCGCCGCCGTCAGCTCTTCAACAAAAGCGTCGCTGAGATCCGGGGAGCCGTACCCGTCCAGCAACACTTCGGCGTGTACGCCACGTTGGGCGGCATTGAGCAGGGCCGCGTGCAGTTGTCTTCCCACTTCATCGTCAAACCAGATAAAGGTTTCCAGAATGATTTTCTGCTCCGCCTGGGCAATGGCGTCAAACACGGCAGGGTAATATTGATCGCCGTTCTCCAGGAGCTGAATCTGATTGCCTTCACGCCAGCCGCATTTCATAGATGAATCTCCGCACTCAGAGGCGCATGGTCAGATAAGTGTCGCCAGTGATGCAGCGGTAGCGCCGTGGGGGCGCTGGCGTTGGCGTTTTTGACATAGATGCGATCAAGGCGCAGTAACGGCAGGCGCACCGGAAACGTTCGCGCCGGGCGACCGTGGGCGCGGGTGAAGATCTCCTCCAGACCGGCACGGGTCTTTAACGGACGGTTAGCCTGTTGTCGCCAGTCATTAAAATCTCCGGCGACAATCACCGGCTCGCCTGGGGGGAGGCTGTTCACCCAGTCGGTCAGCATGGTGAGCTGCGCCTGGCGGTGGGCTTCTCGCAAGCCCAGATGTACACACATAACGTGGATTGGGCGGCTTAACTGTGGCGGCATAATGCGGCAATAAAGCACGCCACGTTTTTCACTGTTGCCAACGGAGATGTCACGGTTTTCATCATATTCAATGGGATAGCGCGAGAGTACAGCGTTGCCGTGATGTCCCTGCGGGTAAACAGCATTACGCCCGTAAGCGAAATCATTCCACAAGGTATCGGCGAGAAACTCGTAATGGGGAGTCTTCGGCCAGTTTGCAATGTGCAGGGAGTGTACGTCATGGGCACCCATCACTTCCTGCAGACAGACAATATCCGCGCCGACGGTCCGCACCGCCTCCCGCAGCTCAGGTAAAATAAAACGCTGGTTAAACGCCGTGAAACCTTTATGGGTATTGAGGGTGAGCACGTTGAGTGAAAATCGCTGCGTTTGTCCGGGCATAATTCTCCTGTTTGCATCACTTTCCTGAATAAAAATAGTGTAGTCGTCGTCACAAAAAGATGCGGTCTTACAGAATTTTCCGTAAAGTCCGGTACTCTGAGTAATTAGACAAAAATCCTTCAGGAGATTAGCCATGAGGTGGCAACAACGTGTTCGTGTCGCAACGGGTCTCAGTTGCTGGCAGATTATGTTGCATTTACTGGTAGTGGCGTTGCTGGTGATGGGCTGGATGAGCGGTACACTGGTACACGTGGGTCTCGGTCTGTGCGTGGTTTACGGCGTGACGGTTTTGCTGATGCTGGCGTTACAACGCCACCATGAACAGCGCTGGCGTGACGTTGCGGATGTACTGGAAGAGTTGACCACAACCTGGTATTTCGGCGCGGCAATGATTGTGCTGTGGTTGTTGTCTCGTGTTTTACAAAACAACGTATTGTTGGCTTTTGCGGGGCTGGCAATCCTTGCCGGACCCGCTGTAGTTTCGTTACTGACGAAAGAGAAAAAGTTACATCACTTTGCGTCTAAACATCGCATACGCCGCTGATCCCGTTGTGGCTGCTATGACCAGTAGCGGCCACAAACTTCCCCAGACAATCTTCAGACTCGCATCCTTCAGGTAAATCTGCTTGGTGATATCCGTAAAGTGGCGGATAGGGTTTATCCACGTTAAATTCTGCAACCAGACGGGCATATTCTCGACCGGGGAAACGTACCCCGAGAGCAAAATCGCCGGCATCATAAAGACAAACACGCCGATAAACGCCTGTTGCTGGGTGGCGCACAGTGACGAGATCAACAACCCAAAACCGACCAGTGACAAACCGTAAATCACCATCGTGAAATAGAACAGGGCCAGTGAACCGGCAAAGGGAATTTGGTACGCCCAGATACCGATGCCCAGCACGATAGTGGCCTGGCCGGTGGCAACGATCAGCGCAGGAACGGCTTTGCCGATGAAAATTTGCCAGGTGGTCAGAGGGGAAACTAACAGTTGGTCCAGCGTCCCTTGTTCGCGCTCGCGGGCCACGGAAAGCGAGGTCACAATCATCACGCCAATGGTGGTGATCATGGCGATCAGTGACGGCACCACGAACCATTTATAGTCCAGATTCGGGTTGTACCAATTTCTGACGACCAGCTCGCTGTTGTTGGGTTTGGGCTTACCGTCCATCAATTCCTGCTGGTAATCTTTGACGATCTGCTGCAAATAATTGGCCGCGATTTGCGCGCTGTTGGAGTTACGCCCGTCCAGAATCAACTGCATCGGCGCCTGCTGGAAGGTATCCAGATTACGCGAGAAATCCGCCGGGAAGCGCACCAGCAACAGCGCTTTTTGGGTATCGATGGTCGGTTGGATCTCTTGCGGGCTATTGAGCAGCAGAATGTGCGTAAAGGCTTTGGCGCGGGCAAAACGTTGGGTTAGCTCGACCGAATGCTTGCCGTTATCTTCGTTATAAATGGCGATAGTGGCGTTAGTGACTTCCAGCGTGGCGGCAAAAGGAAACAGAATAACCTGAATCAGTACCGGCAAAATCAGGATTGCGCGGGTCTGCGGCTCGCGCAGCAGCGATTGCAGCTCTTTGCGGATTAACGTCCATAAGCGATGAAACATGCTCTTCTCCCTAATCCAGCCGACGTTTGGTTTTGAGCCACGTCAGACCAATAAACATGACTGCCGACGCGATTAAAAACAGGACGTTGATCATCAGCACCACCGGGATATTACCGGCCAGAAACAGGCTTTGCAGGGTACTGACGAAATAGCGCGCCGGAATGATGTACGTCACTGCGCGGATCACCGCGGGCATGCTGTCGATCTGGAAGATAAACCCCGACAGCATAATCGAAGGCAAAAAGGCGGCGTTCAATGCCACCTGGGCGGCGTTAAACTGGTTACGGGTAATGGTCGAGATGAGTAATCCCATCCCCAGTGTGCTGAGTAAAAACAGGCTGGTGATAAAAAACAGGATCAATAGCGAACCGCGATAGGGTACGCCGAGAATAAACACCGAGACCAGCATACACAGCAGCATTGCCAGCATCCCGAGGAAGTAATAAGGGATCAGCTTACACAGGAGCAATTCAACGCGGGTGACTTCGGTGGAAAGTAGCGCTTCCATGGTGCCGCGTTCCCATTCGCGCGCGATCACAAGTGAAGTGAGGATGGCGCCGATCACCGTCATAATGATGGTGATTGCCCCCGGGATAATAAAATGCTGGCTGATGGCGGCAGGGTTAAACCAATAGCGGGTCTGTACGTCAATCAACGGTTTAAATTCTTCTCCGCGATCCTCCGCCCGCTGCATTTGCCAGATCTGCCAGATCCCCTCGACATAGCCTTGTACAAAATTGGCGGTGTTCGGCTCGCTGCCGTCAGTGATCACCTGAATCGGGGCGGTATCATTGACTCGCGCCATTTGCTGGGCGAAATCGACCGGGATCACCACCAGACCGCGAATGCGCCCGGCCTGCATCTTTTCGATAAGCTCATGACGATTATCGCTGATGGTGGCGTCGATGTAGGGTGAGCCCGTCATGGTGTGCGTAAAGTCGAGCGCCTCTTCACTCTGCTGCTCAAGCAGGATCCCCACCCGCAGTTTGCTGGAATCGAGGTTGATGCCGTAGCCAAAAATAAACAGCAACAGCAGGGGGATCACCACCGCAATCAGCCAGCTACTGGGATCGCGAACGATCTGGCGCGTTTCTTTGACGCACAGGGCGCGCACCCGGCGCCAGGAGAGTACGGTGTTAATCATGCGTATGCTCCTTATCCCATTCGTGAATGAGCGTGATAAAGGCGTGCTCCATCGTCGGGTCCGGCGTGTCGTTGTCGGCGGTCTGCGCTTTTAGATCATCCGGGGTGCCGCTGGCGATCAACTTCCCGCGATACACCAGCCCAATACGGTCGCAATATTCCGCTTCATCCATAAAGTGAGTGGTGACCATGACCGTCACACCTTTTTCGACCATGCTATTGATATGCAGCCAAAATTCGCGGCGGGTGAGGGGATCTACGCCTGAGGTCGGTTCATCAAGAAAGAGAATATCCGGTTCGTGCATCAGCGAGCAGGCCAGCGCCAGGCGCTGTTTAAACCCCAGAGGCAGTTCGTCAGTGGCATGCGACGCAATGCTTTTCAGACCAAATGCTTCGCTCATCCGCGCAATTTTTTCGTTTTGCGCGCGCCCCCGCAGGCCGTAGACACCGGAGAAGAAACGCAGGTTCTGCTCCACCGTCAGGTTGCCGTAGAGGGAGAATTTTTGCGCCATATAGCCCAGATGCTGACGCGCTTTGCCCGAGCTGACTTTCAGATCCATATCCAGGACCAGCGCTTTACCAGAGGTCGGCACCAGCAGACCGCACATCATTTTAAAGGTGGTGGATTTCCCCGCGCCATTGGGTCCGAGCAGGCCAAAAATCTCCCCGCGCTTGACGGCAAAATTCACCTGGTCGGTCGCGGCAAAATCACCAAACTTTTTGGTCAGTTGCTTTGCTTCTATCACCGTCTCGCCGGGCGTTCCCTCCACCGTATGCAGGATCGCGCCCAGCGGGGATTCTGATGTACCCGCCCCGCCGAGCAGGTCAATAAACGCATCTTCAAAGCGAGGCTGAGTTTCATCAATCGCGATTTCCGGCATCCCATTACCGCGGCGAATATCGTCCGCCGTGGCCCCTTTTTTCAGGATCAGACGAACGGATTTCCCCTGAATCATGCCATCGCTGACCTGCGGCAGTTTTAACGCCTGTTGCAACAGCTTGCGGTTGTTGATCTGTGGACTGCTGATTAAGAAACTGCGGCCCGCCATGGTTTGCGTCAGTGCCGTCGGTTCGCCCTGATAGAGAAGTTCACCTTCGTTCATCAGCAGCACGTCGCGACACTGTTCGGCTTCATCGAGATACGAGGTGCTCCACAGGATCAGCATTCCGTCGCCCGCCAGTTCATGCACCATCTGCCACAGCTCGCGCCGTGAAATTGGGTCCACGCCGACGCCAGGTTCATCCAGCAACAAAACTTTTGGCTCGCCGACCAGCGTACAGGCCAGCCCCAGTTTCTGTTTCATCCCACCGGAGAGCTTACCGGCGAGCCTTTCGGTAAACGGGCCGAGCGAGGTGAATTCCAGCAGACGCGCAAAGGTTTTTTTCCTCGCCTCGCCGGTGACGCTGCGCAGATCGGCATAGAGGTTCAGGTTCTCCATGACGGTCAAATCTTCATAGAGGCCAAATTTTTGCGGCATATAACCGAGCACGGCATGCAGCGCGCTGTCGTCGCGAATCGGATCAAAACCAATCACCGAAGCCTGGCCGCCGTCAGGCTTCAGTAACCCCGCCAGCATTCGCATCAGGGTGGTTTTCCCGGCACCGTCCGGCCCAACCAACCCCGTGACATAGCCCGCGTGAATCGTGCAGTCGAGCGGCGCCACGGCGCACTTTTCCATTCCCGCAAAGCGTTTAACCAGTCCGTTTAGCGTAATGACGGCGTCATTCATGCCGCGCCTCGTCACCGAACTTCAGCGTTACAGGCATCCCCTGGCGTAGCGCATCATCGGCGTCCGTTACCACAATGCGCAGGCGATAGACCAGATCGGTCCGCAGGTCCGGGGTCTCGACAGTTTTCGGGGTGAATTCTGCGGTCGGCGAGACAAAGCCGATTTTGCCGTGATAAGGCTTATCGGGACGACCATCGGTATAGAGCAAAATCTCCCGTCCAGGCGGTACCCGGCTCAGGTTGCGCTCATCGACGTAAGCGCGAACCCAGACTGGACGCGTCAGCGAGAGGGTGAGAACCGTGCCGCCGGCATTCAACATACTGCCCGGCTCCACGGCGCGGGTTAACAGCGTCCCGTCAGAGGGGGCGACCAGTGCGGTATCCTGCAAATTGAGTTCGGCTTGCGCCAGTTGCGCCTGCGCCTGTTCAAGGCTGGCTTTCGCCTGGGCGATATCCTGTTGGCGGTTACCGGTGCGGTACTGACTCAGTTTGTCCTGCGCCGATTTCAGCGTTGCCTGTGCCTGGTCACGGGATGAACGGGCGTTTTCCAGATCGTTGGCGGAAATAGTGCGGCTTTTCCACAATCCCTGCTGGCGATGGTAAAAGTTCTGCGCATAGTCAAAGGCGGCCTGCGCCTGTTTTACGGCGGCGGCGGCCTGGGCTATCTCTTCATCGCGATAGCCTGCCAGCATCAGGTCATACTGTGCCTGTGCAACTGAGACGCCCGCTTTGGCCTGCATTAATGCGTTTTCATAGGGCGCTTTATCGAGCGTGCCCAGCACCTGCCCGGAGGTGATGGCATCACCTTCATCAACTGCCAGTGAAGAGAGTCGGCCGCCGACGCGAAAGCTTAAATTGACGGTGCGAATATCCACATTGCCATACAGCGTCAGCCCGTTATCCTGACGACTTTGGTACCACCACGTTCCACCGGCAATCACGGCAACAATCACCGCCACGGCCAGTCCGATAACGACGGGTTTCTTCATGAGTCCAGACTCCTTTGCGTTAAACCTTGCAGAATGAGATCGATATGACAGGTGATCGTCTGGTAAATCAGCGCGGTTTTTTCCTCATCAAATTGCGACCAGCCCGTGCGCTTGAGGATCGTTTCCTTTCCCAGACGAAACGCCAGAACTTCACCTAACAGAGCGTGGGTGTGCAAAATGGTTTGTGTATCGTCGGCATCACTGCCGGTATAGGCCGCAATCAGCCTTGTGAGATGGGTATGCAGTGGGGCGATCACCTGATTGTGTATCAGTAGATAGGCCGCCGTTGGCGAGAGCTGTTCGCGCGAGATGAATTTACTGAGATTCACCGTGTCTTCCTGCGTTAACAGCATAATCATGTTCTTACACGCGCGCAGAATCAGCTCGCGCATTGCATCGCGATCGGGCTGCGGCTGGGCGAAGAGCTGTTCCGCCTCCTCGGCGTGGGGACGAAACTGCCCGCCAATAAAGTCGGCAATCCACTGGGCGCAGGCAAGGTAGAGGTCATCTTTTGAGCCAAA
Organism: Citrobacter sp. Awk 4; assembly: GCF_028069725.1. GTDB lineage: Bacteria > Pseudomonadota > Gammaproteobacteria > Enterobacterales > Enterobacteriaceae > Citrobacter_D. The sequence goes on along the minus strand of NZ_JANEWG010000009.1, from coordinate 59,751 downwards.
ATAGTAGGTAATGGCGGCGATATTCTGCCCGGCCTGTGCGGCGATATCCCGGGTGGTGGCATGCAGGCCATATTCACCGAACTGCGCAAGGGCAGCGGCAATCAACTGGCTCTTTGCCTGCTCACCTTTGGTCGTCATGGTCGAAGTATTCATGGCGTGACCTAAGTATTAATCAATCGATTGATTAACATTATGACTGATTTTTCCGCTTGTCCAGTCAGGGGCTTTATTTTGTTTTCTGTATGCTCCGGGATAATTTATGCGGTACGTCACAAAAACTGCTACACTCCGCCCCTTCATGACATTGTGGTTTTTGTCATCTCTTTTGCGTGTATCTCCCTGAAAACTACACCGGGAACGGTCGGGGCGGTTCGGAGTAGTTATGTCTTTTGATTCCCTGGGTTTAAATCCTGATATTTTGCGCGCCGTTGCAGAGCAGGGCTACCGTGAACCCACCCCTATCCAGCAGCAGGCGATCCCTGCGGTGCTGCAAGGCCGCGACCTGATGGCCAGTGCGCAAACGGGTACGGGTAAGACAGCGGGCTTTACGCTGCCGCTGTTGCAGCATCTTATTTCCAATCAACCTCATGCTAAGGGGCGTCGCCCGGTACGTGCGTTGATTTTGACCCCAACCCGCGAACTGGCCGCGCAAATTGGCGAGAACGTGCGGGATTACAGCAAATACCTGAACATTCGCTCGCTGGTGGTCTTCGGTGGGGTCAGCATCAACCCGCAGATGATGAAACTGCGTGGCGGCGTAGACGTGCTGGTGGCGACCCCTGGCCGTTTGCTCGATCTGGAACATCAAAACGCCGTTAAACTGGATCAGATTGAAATTCTGGTGCTGGATGAAGCTGACCGCATGCTGGATATGGGCTTTATCCACGACATTCGTCGCGTATTGGCGAAATTGCCGCCGAAGCGTCAAAACCTGCTGTTCTCCGCAACCTTCTCCGACGACATCAAAGCGCTTGCTGAAAAATTGCTGCGTAATCCGCTGGAAATCGAAGTTGCGCGACGTAACACCGCCTCCGATCAGGTAACACAGCACGTCCATTTTGTTGATAAGAAACGCAAACGTGAACTGCTTTCGCAGATGATTGGTCAGGGTAACTGGCAACAGGTGCTGGTCTTCACCCGCACCAAACATGGCGCCAACCATCTGGCGGAGCAGTTGAATAAAGACGGCATTCGTAGCGCGGCCATCCACGGCAATAAATCGCAAGGGGCGCGTACGCGTGCGCTGGCTGATTTTAAATCCGGCGACATTCGGGTGCTGGTCGCCACGGATATCGCGGCGCGTGGCCTGGACATTGAAGAGCTGCCGCACGTGGTGAACTATGAATTGCCGAACGTACCGGAAGATTACGTCCACCGCATCGGTCGTACCGGGCGTGCTGCGGCAACCGGTGAAGCGCTGTCGCTGGTCTGTGTGGATGAACACAAGCTGCTGCGTGACATCGAAAAGCTGCTGAAAAAAGAGATCCCGCGTATCGCGCTGCCGGGCTATGAGCCGGACCCTTCCATTAAAGCGGAGCCGATTCAAAATGGTCGCCAGCAGCGTGGTGGTAACGGCAACGGCGGCGGTCGTGGCCGCTCTTCACAGGGGCAAGGTCAGGGTGGAGCAGGCCGTGGTCAGCAACAACCGCGTCGTTCTGAAGGCGGGGCGCCAAAATCCGCGGCCAAACCTTCACGCCGACTCGGTGATGCGAAACCGGCAGGTGATAAACCGCGCCCGCCACGCCGCCCGCGCCGACTGACGTCGGCAGAATAATCCAGTCAACGGGAAGCCCGACCAAATGGTCGGGTTTTTCTTTTTGCGACCCGTTCAGGAAAGTGCCACAATAGTGGCTGTTTATACAGTATTTCAGGTTTTCTCATGGCATTGACGGCTGCGCTAAAAGCGCAAATTGCTGCCTGGTATAAGGCGCTTCAGGAACAGATCCCCGACTTTATTCCCCGTGCGCCGCAGCGGCAGATGATTGCTGATGTCGCTAAAACACTGGCCGGGGAAGACGGACGGCATCTGGCGATTGAAGCGCCGACCGGCGTCGGGAAAACCCTCTCGTACCTGATCCCGGGTATCGCTATCGCCCGCGAAGAACAAAAAACGCTGGTGGTGAGTACCGCCAACGTCGCCTTGCAGGATCAGATTTACAGCAAAGACCTTCCCCTGCTGCGAAAAATTATCCCTGATCTCCGTTTTACCGCCGCATTTGGACGCGGGCGATATGTGTGCCCGCGCAATCTGGCGGCGTTGGCCAGCACCGAACCTAACCAACAGGATCTGCTGGCGTTTCTTGACGACGAACTCACACCGAACACTCAGGAAGAGCAAAAGCGCTGTGCCCGGCTGAAGGGCGATTTGGACAGCTACAAGTGGGATGGTTTACGCGATCATACCGATATCGCCATTGATGATTCATTGTGGCAGCGTCTGAGCACCGACAAAGCCAGTTGCCTCAACCGTAACTGCCACTATTACCGCGAATGTCCGTTCTTTGTGGCGCGCCGTGAGATTCAGGAAGCCGAAGTGGTGGTGGCAAACCATGCGCTGGTGATGGCGGCAATGGAGAGCGAAGCGGTCTTACCGGACCCGAAAAATCTGCTGCTGGTGCTGGATGAAGGGCATCATCTGCCCGATGTTGCGCGCGATGCGCTGGAAATGAGTGCTGAAATCACGGCGCCCTGGTATCGCCTGCAACTCGATCTGTTTACCAAACTGGTTGCGACCTGTCTGGAACAATTTCGGCCAAAAACCGCGCCGCCGCTGGCTAACCCCGAGCGTCTGAACGCGCACTGCGAAGAGTTGTACGAACTGATTGCCTCGCTGAACGCGATTCTGAATCTTTACATGCCCGCCACCCAGGAGGCGGAGCATCGCTTCGCCATGGGCGAATTGCCCGCAGAGGTGATGGAAATTTGCCAGCGGCTGGCGAAACTCACCGAAATGTTGCGTGGGCTGGCGGAACTGTTTCTCAACGATCTCAGCGAAAAAACCGGGACCCACGACATCGTACGTCTGCACCGGGTGATTTTGCAGATGAACCGCGCGTTGGGCATGTTCGAAGCGCAAAGCAAGCTGTGGCGTCTGGCGTCGCTGGCGCAGGCGTCCGGTGCGCCGGTATCCAAATGGACCACCCGCGAGGTGCGCGACGGGCAGATGCATGTCTGGTTTCACTGCGTCGGGATCCGCGTTAGCGATCAGCTGGAAAGGCTGCTCTGGCGTAGCGTGCCGCACATTGTGGTGACATCAGCCACGCTACGGTCGCTGAACAGTTTCTCTCGCTTGCAGGAGATGAGCGGACTGAAGGAGAAAGCGGGCGACCGTTTCGTGGCCCTCGACTCGCCATTCAACCATGTTGAACAGGGGAAAATCGTCATACCGCAGATGCAGTATGAGCCGTCAATAGACAACGAAGAGCAGCATATTGCGGAGATGGCGGCCTATTTTCGGCAGGCGCTTGAGAGCAAAAAGCACCACGGCATGCTGGTACTGTTCGCCAGCGGCAGGGCGATGCAACGGTTTCTTGAGCATGTCACGGACTTACGTCTGCTGTTGTTAGTTCAGGGCGATCAGCCGCGATACCGGTTGGTGGAGTTGCATCGCAAGCGGGTGGAAAATGGCGAACGCAGCGTGTTGGTGGGTCTGCAATCCTTTGCGGAAGGGTTGGATCTGAAAGGCGACTTACTCACCCAGGTTCATATTCACAAAATTGCTTTCCCGCCTATCGACAGTCCGGTGGTCATCACCGAAGGGGAGTGGCTGAAAAGCCTGAATCGTTATCCCTTTGAAGTGCAGAGTTTGCCCAGTGCGTCGTTTAATTTGATCCAACAGGTGGGGCGATTAATCCGTAGCCACGGCTGCTGGGGGGAAGTGGTGATTTACGACAAGCGTCTGTTGACCAAAAATTACGGGAAGCGTTTACTGAATGCGTTACCCATTTTTCCAATAGAGCAACCTGTCGTGCCAGACGTTATAGTAAAAACAAAAGCAAAAACGACTCGCCGCAGACGGCGCTAATGTGGTGTGCGCACCCCGCAAGGAGTTTTCGATGGATTACCGCAAAATCATCAAAGAGGTTGGGCGAGGTAAAAATCATGCCCGTGACCTGGACCAGGATACCGCACGCGGTCTGTATACCCATATGTTAAACGGTGACGTTCCTGACCTGGAAATGGGCGGCGTACTGATTGCGCTGCGCATTAAAGGCGAGGGCGTGGCCGAGATGCTGGGCTTCTATGAAGCGATGCAGAAGCACACTCTTCGTCTGACGCCGCCGGTGGCAAAACCCATGCCTATCGTGATCCCCAGTTATAACGGCGCGCGTAAGCAGGCAAACCTGACGCCGCTGCTGGCTATTCTGCTGCGTAAACTGGGCTTCCCGGTGGTGGTTCACGGGGTGAGCGAAGATCCGACCCGCGTATTGACCGAAACCATTTTTGAAATGATGGGAATTACGCCGACCCTGCATGCCGGTCAGGCGCAGGCAAAACTCGACGGGCACCAGCCGGTGTTTATTCCTGTCGGCACACTGTGCCCGCCGCTGGAAAAACAGCTGGCGATGCGCTGGCGAATGGGGGTGCGTAACAGTGCGCACACGCTGGCGAAGCTGGCGACGCCGTTTGCAGAAGACGCGGCCTTACGTCTTGCCAGCGTTTCGCATCCGGAATACGTCCCGCGTGTGGCGAAATTTTTTGGTGACATTGGCGGTCGCAGTTTGCTGATGCATGGCACCGAGGGGGAAGTGTATGCCAATCCGCAACGCTGCCCGCAAATTAGCTTGATCGATAAGCGTGGAGTGCAGGTGCTCCAGGATCGTCAACGCGAGATGCCTGAAGAGCCGGTCCCACTCCCTGCCGCGAAAGATCCTGAAACCACGGCGCGTTGGATTGAGCGTTGTCTGGCGGGAAGCGAACCGGTTCCCGACTCGTTAAAAATTCAGATGGCTTGCTGTCTGGTGGCAACGGGCGAGGTTGAAACGCTGACCGAAGGTCTGGCGCGCGTCGGTCAGAGTTTTTAACGGATTCAGGCAAAAAAAAGCCCGTCCAGTGGCGGACGGGCAAACAAAGGGTAACACAGGTCTATGAGGGTTGGTGCAGGGCGTCTGTAGGCATACAGACAGAAAATTATTTGTAGATAACCGCAGTACCGCTCATTTTGTTGTTGCTGTATGCGGAGGTAATGCTATAGCTGCTTGCGCCAGCAGCAGCGGCTTTCTCAGCCAGTTTCGCTTCCAGTCCATCCAGAGTGGTGGCTCCTTCAGCAGAAACCACACCGATTTTATTCATGTTTTGTGCCTGAGCGGCCGTCACCGGTTCGGCAGCGAATACGCCAAATGACAGTCCAGACAGAGCGATAGCGGCAACAGCATATTTGATCGTTTTCATTGTTAATCTCTCGCAGGTTATTTTGTTCGTAAGACGATGTTCCGTCGATGTGACAAGTATCACGTTTTTTGGCGAGAGATAAAATCGAATAGAATTGACGGCATCAATCAAAAATACTGAATGACAAATAACTTATTGATTATTAATCAATTCAGATTAGGCATTTACAGTTCTTGTTGTTGCTGTTTACAGAGCGAAGGATGACGGCACATTTTGCTACGCAGGTCGTCAAAAACCGTGAGCGTAAAGGAATACGCATCGTGCGATGTTTTCAGTAAAGATAAGTCAACGTAACTGGCTGTCTTTCGATCCTCTACGATTATATCCTGAAAAAGTTTCATTTATTGAATCTTTCTCCTGCTGGCAGGCAATGCATAATCTGACGCCCGGAACCGCTTTGCGTCGGGCGTCGGGGATTGTTTCGCCACACTCTTCGCATTCATACAGACTTTCACCCTGGGGTAATTCCCCACGCACGCGCGCGACAGCATCTTCAATAGTATTGTTGATCTGTTCATTCACCGCGTCGTCATTTGCCCATCCGGATGCCATAAGCCGCCACCTCCACATTCATTTCATAGGGTAATTGTAGTGAATGTGGGGACAATCATCGCATCGTCAAGACGGCGTCTTTTCAGATCTCAGACCATTCACGCAGCAGGTTATGCTAGAGGTTGAGCAAAGAGAGGATCTCCTCACTTTCGCCGTTGCGGCTTTTAAGCGACTGGATATTTTTATCCAGCTCAAACAGCATGGCGCGTTTCTTATCATCGCGGATCATCGACTGGACCCACATAAATGATGCAACGCGAACGCCCCGCGTGACGGGAGTGACGCAATGCAGACTGCTGGAGGGATACAGCACCAAATCTCCGGCCGGTAACTTCACCGCATGCTGCCCGTAGGTATCGTTAACGATCAGCTCCCCGCCGTCATAGCTTTCCGGTGAACTCAGGAATAAGGTGGCGGAAAGGTCAGTGCGCATCCAGCCGTTTTCCGGATGGCTGCGTACTGCGCCATCAACGTGAAAACCATAGGTTTCATTATCCTGATAGCGGTTAAACAACGGCATGGAGAGCGTCTTCGGCAGGGCGGCAGAGAAAAACAGGACGTTCTGGTTGACGGCTGACAGTACCGCCTTCTGCAAAGCGATATACAGTTGCTATCAGTATTAACCTGTTGGTGATTTTTAACCTGAGCGCCCTGAGCGCCAGCGGTTGCCCGGCCATCGATCCAGTCAGCCTGCTCGAGTTGTTGGCGACATTGCGCGACGCCTTGCGGCGTTAAAACGCCCGGAATGTGATACATCATGTGCGATTCTCCGAAAAGTGGGGCCGGGGCCCCACTTGATACCAATCAGAAATGCATATTGGCTGTGAGCAGGAAGGTTCTCGGTTCACCCGGATGATAACGGTATCCGCTCTTGTTAATCGAAGAGACGTAGTCAGTATCAAACAGGTTGTAGACGTTCAACTGGAAATTCACCCATGGTGTTTGCAAATTGAGCGAAAAATTGAAGAAGCGATAAGACAGGGGAGAAAAGGAAAACTGCATCCGGGACGAATGCAGTTGAGCAGGAAACAGCTTCATTTGTAGATGGTTGCAGTGCCGTGCATCTGATTGTTACCGCCTGCGGAGTTAACCACAAACCCTTTCGCGCCTTGCTCACGCGCTTTTTCAGCCAGTTTATCTTCCAGATCGCTCAGGTTAGTCGCCCCTGAGGCAGAAACGGTACCAGACGCTCTTAGCTGTCCGGTTTCTGGACTGGTGATGGGCTGTGCGGCAAATGAGGCAAACGTCAGGCCGGTAAGTACGGTGGCTGCAAGTAAAGTGAGGCATTTTTTCATGATGACTTCCTCTGAGAAACAACAGGTAGTGCCTGATAAGTTTAGGACGTCAGAGGACGACAATTAACGCAAAAAATTGATGAAGATCTGCTTATTTTTTGAACGATATATGTTGACGTATATTGACAAATCAACGACATAAATCTTGCTTATTTTGGTGGCTCTGGCAGTAAAATTTATGCGTTTTGTCGATAACCGCCTGCGGTCACAAAGGTTTTCGCCGCTTAAGCATGTTTACCGCGTTGCGTTATACGGGTATCTTACGCCGCTGTTAAAAGGAGAATGCCATGTCCCCCCAGAAACCGGGATTACACCCCCGTAACCGTCACCACAGTCGATACGATCTCGCGACACTATGCCAGGTCACGCCAGAGCTGGCGCAATTCCTCGTTCGTACGCCAGGCGGCGAACAAAGCATTGATTTTGCCAACCCGCTGGCGGTAAAGGCGTTGAACAAAGCGCTGTTAGCGCATTTCTACGCCGTGACGAGCTGGGATATTCCTGACGGTTTTTTGTGTCCACCGGTACCGGGGCGCGCGGATTATATTCACCATCTGGCGGATCTGCTCGGTGAGACGACGGGAACCATTCCGACCACGGCGAGCGTACTGGACGTGGGCGTGGGGGCGAACTGTATTTACCCGCTGATTGGGGCGCATGAATATGGCTGGCGTTTTACCGGAAGCGAAACCAGTGAAGAGGCGCTCGCCAGCGCCCAGGCGATTATTAAAAGCAATCCGGGGCTAACCCGAATGATCCGTTTGCGTCGACAAAAAGATCCTGCGGCGATCTTCAACGGTATTATTCATAAAAATGAACAGTTTGAGGCCACCCTGTGTAACCCACCGTTCCATGATTCGGCCGCCTCTGCGCGTGCCGGCAGCGAGCGTAAACGCCGAAACCTCGGGCAGGATAAAGACGATGCGCTGAATTTTGGCGGGCAGCAGCAGGAGTTATGGTGTGACGGCGGCGAAGTGGTGTTCATCAAAAAGATGATCGCTGAGAGCCAGGCATTTGGTCGTCAGGTGATGTGGTTTACCACGCTGGTCTCGCGCGGTGAGAATTTACCCCCGCTGTATCGTGCTTTAACGGATGTTGGCGCGGTCAAGGTCGTTAAAAAAGAGATGGCCCAGGGGCAAAAGCAGAGTCGCTTTATTGCCTGGACCTTTATGGATAACGATCAGCGTCGCCGCTTTATGACGCAGAAACGCTGACCGGCCTATAGCGTCGGTTGGTCAGGCGGCAGAGGTTCTGCCGCCGCAGTCCCCCCGGTCGGTGCCGGTAGAACCTGATACGTTTGTACCGGCGTACGGATATTGGCGAGGTCAAAATGTTTTTTGACCTGCGTGTCGAGCGCGAAGCGGACAGTCCACTGCTTCAGCGGCAATGTAGTAAACGAGACGCGCAACGTAAATGAGGTATTGGTTAAACCCACAATGCCGGAGAATGACGGCTCGCCAATGATCAGACCACGCACATCCTCTATTTCCATCACCGCTGCGACGGCGTCTTTCAGCGCCTGGTTCGCTTTGTCGGCATCTTCATGACGATCCACATCATAATTCGCCACGACCGAACCAATGCCGCGTACAAAGTTAGCGAAGGTGGTAATCGATGACCACGGAACAATATGATAAGCCCCGGTATCCTGACGTACGCCGACTGAGCGAATAGACATCCGTTCTACCGTCCCGGTTAAAGGCCCGATCGTCACCAAATCGCCGGTGTTCATGCCGTTTTCAAACTGGATAAAGATCCCGGTAATAATATCTTTCACCAGCGTTTGCGAGCCGAATGAAACCGCCAGCCCCAACGCCCCGGCGCCTGCCAGTAACGGCGCGATATTGACCCCGATTTCCGAGAGCACAATCATGATGGTGATGGTACTGATGATCACCGCCAGCGCATTACGAAACAGCGTGAGCAACGTACGTGTGCGGGCGCTGGGCAGTGGACGCCCATGAACATCGGAGGCCAGACGGTTTTCTATCAGGCTGGCCAGTACGGTCCAGCCAATGGCAGAGAAAAACAGAATCAGCGCAATGCGGATCAGGATATCCACCGTTTTTTCGCCAGCGCCGTAATGCAGCCAGTTCCAGAAGTCGAACAAGCCCCAGGCATTGAGCAGTAACATAGCGGCGATACAGACCGTCAGGAATCGCGCCACTTTCAGCGCCATCGAGAGCCAGTTATTGAGCCGTTTTTGCAGTTCGGGGTAGTTTCGCTGCGTTTCGGGAGACAGGGTGATGGTTTTGGCTATCCAGCGAGAGAACACCCCTGAGATAAACGCGGCGGCACCGACAATGATCAGACTTCGCACCGTGGCGCCCATCATAAATTTCAGGCTATTGCCGGGATCAAACAACGAAAAGAAAAACAGCACGATGAAGTAGGCGCTGGCCAGCCAGTGCCACACCAGGGCAAAGGCGCGAATAAACAGACTAAAAAATGCCAGCGAACGTTCCGCCAGATCCAGTAAATGCTGGGTTACCTCCCGCTTGTTTTTGAAAATCAGATACAGCGCCCATAGCGTGATGCACAGCATGATGATGACGTTGGCCATCGCCCCGACCTGAACATTCACCTGGTTGGAGATAATGGGGACGGCGACAATCAGCCCATAGCCAATCAGACTGCTGAGTGAACTTAAACGCCGGTTCCAGTAGCGCGCTCCGGCATCCTGAAGAGTAAACGGACGCAGCTCTGGCACGGCCGGGCAAAATATCAGACGCAGGATGGCCTTGAAAAATTCAATCAGCGCAAACGCATTGAGAAACAGACTCTGTTGAAATGCGATGGTCCGACTACCGGCGTTCATTTTGTCGCTCAGTATCTGCCCGACAAATAACGTCAGCGCCAGCAGGAGCAGGTCGATAATAAACGCGCCGACAATCATTGCGGGTAGCTGTAGCCAGTTACTGCGATCGCGGTTTTTGTTACGCGCCCATTGCCCCATTTTGCGATACAGCGGCATCGTGCACAGACGGATGACCCAGTAAAACGTGAAGACAGCGGCCGCCAGCATTAAAAAATGGGTCAGGGCATTGGTAAACGAGTGTGAATTGAAGGGCTTGTGCGGGGAGTCGGTAATATTGCGATAGAGTTGGGCAAACTTCCCGGAGAGGGCATCGCCGTATTGACGACTGATGTCAGTCACATTCTCCAGCACGGTTTTTTCTTCAGCAAGCGTGGGAGGCGTGATTTTAGGCACCGGTTCAGCCGGTGGCGTCTTCGCGACACTGCGTAACTGCGCAATCAGTTCTTTACGGGACGTCTCGTTTTCCAGCACGTCCGCGAGCGCCGCATAGGCCGCTTTCTTTTGTTCGACATCCGGCTCTGCCGTGGGTGCCGCGCCTGGTTGCGACGGGGCGACCGTCGTTACGCCGGGTATTGATACTGCATGGGCGGGAGCGCCCAGTAGAATGAAGAGGATGAACAGGATCCACCGCATGACTCCTCCAGTGAGAAAGTACAACAAAAGGATAAGTATAGAGGATGGGGGAGGCAGGATTTGAAATGGGACAATTCGCAGGGAAACCTCCCTTCTTTCTGAAGGGAGGTCAGAGCGGTGATCAGGAGACGTGCTGTAAAAATTCCTGTAAACGCTGACTGGGTGGATTTTCAATCAGGGTTTGCGGGTTGCCGTCCTCCGCAATGCGGCCTTTGTCGATAAAGATCAGACGCGAGGCCACTTTCTCGGCGAAGCCGATTTCGTGCGTTACGATCACCATCGTCATGCCTTCTTCCGCCAGATCCTGCATCACTTTCAGCACTTCGTGGCGCAGTTCAGGATCCAGTGCGGAGGTAGGCTCATCAAACAGCATCATTTTAGGTTTCACCGCCAGCGCACGGGCGATCGCCACGCGCTGTTGCTGGCCGCCGGAAAGCTCTGAAGGGTAGTGATGCGCACGTTCTGCCAGCCCGACTTTCGCCAGCAGCTCTTTGGCCAGTTTTTCAGCCTCTGCTTTGGAAGCTCCGCGCACGCGTTGTGGACCAAACATGACGTTTTCCAGCGCTGTCAGATGCGGGAAGAGATAGAACTGCTGAAACACCATCCCGGCTTCCTGGCGGATTAAACGCTCGTCCACCTTCGGATCGTTCACTTTCAGACCATCGACGATCAGATCGCCGGAGGTAATCTCTTCGAGTTTATTAATGCAGCGCAGCAGGGTGGATTTACCGGAACCTGATGGCCCGATAATGACCACCACTTCGCCCTGCTTAATGTTCAGATCGATATTATGCAGCACCTGGGTTGGACCAAAATGCTTAGAGACGTTTTTAAATTCAATCACAGGATTTTCATCCTTCTTTCCAGACGACGCAGAATAAAGCTCAGTACCAGCGTAATGATCAGGTAGAACACCGCAACGGCGCTCCAGATTTCCAGTGCGCGGAAATTACCGGCAATGATCTCCTGGCCCTGACGGGTGAGTTCAGCCACGCCGATCACAATGAACAGTGAGGTATCTTTAATGCTGATGATCCACTGGTTACCCAGCGGCGGCAGCATACGGCGCAGCGCAAGTGGTAAAATGACATGACGAATGGTTTCTGTGCGAGAGAGCCCAAGCGCCAGCCCGGCTTCGCTGAAACCTTTATGGATTGAGAGCACGGCCCCACGCGTAATCTCGGCGATGTAGGCACCTGAGTTGATCATGATGGTGACGACGGCGGCGCTGAACGGGTCAATCCGCAGATCGTTAAACGCCATTGGCAATGCGAAGTAGATAAACATTACCTGCACGACAATCGGCGTACCGCGGATCACTTCAATAAAGACCAGCGCGACGTGGTTGGCAATCCAACCGCCAAAGGTGCGCGCAAACCCTGCTGCCAGCCCGATAACCAAACCGCCGGCCAGACCGAGGACCGAGATCCACAAGGTCATTTTGGCGCCTTCAATGAGAAGCGGAATGGCGGGCCAGATGGCACTCCAGTCAAACTGCATATGTCGTTCCTGTTACCGTGGTGAATTTATTCAAATGCCCATGCTGCCGATGCGGACAGGGGCTAAAACGTAGGCCCGGTAAGCATGAGCGCCACCGGGCACGACGAGCCGATATTCAGGCTGTTTTATTTAGGTTCAGTACCGAACCATTTTTTGTAGATTTCGTTATAGGTGCCGTTTTCGCGCAGCGTTTTCAGCGCGCCGTTCACTTTCTCGCGCAGTTCATCGCTGCCTTTCGGGAAGGCGACACCGTACTGCTGTGCTTCGAGGGACTCACCGACCGCTTTGAACTGGCCATTGCCTGCGGTTTTGATGAAATACAGGATGTTCGGCGTATCATGCAGAACGGCATCTGCGCGATTGGTGCCCAGCTCCATATACGCGTTATCAATGTTCGGGAACTGGCGCAGATCTTTGGTTTTGATGTTGGCTTTCGCGTAATCAACAGAACCGGTTCCGCTCTTCACGGCAACGACTTTGCCATCCAGATCTTTTACACTTTTGACGTCGTTGTTGTTCGCTTTTACCATCACTAACAGACCACTTTTGTAGTAGCCATCAGAGAAGTCGATCGCTTTTTTACGTTCTTCTGTAATGGTGATGCCCGCCAGCGCCAGATCGATGTTTTTGGTTTGCAGCGCAGGGATGATGCCGCTGAAATCCATCGGTTTCAGTTCATAATCCAGCTTCAGTTCTTTCGCCACAGCAGCCCACAGATCCACATCAAAGCCAACGTATTTGTCGCCCTGTTTGAATTCAAACGGAACGAAGGCCGTGTCGGTTGCGACAACGAGTTTCTTATCCGCGGCGTGAGAGGACACCGCAAAAGCCAGGGTAAGTGCTGCCAGTGAAACTTTTAATACAGACTTCATAGCATTTCCTTTTATATCCACGGGGCGATCCCCTGCGAGAACAGACAATGTAATGAAAAAAACATGCCAACTTTGTAACTCATTGTTTTAACAAGCATGTATTTTATGTCGTTGCACAATAAGCATGGCAAAGTCGACGCTTCGCACCGTTTTGGGGCACTGAATTAGTGCAGAATTGTCCTGGTGCAAACGGTACGACTATTTAGCGTAAAAATTGTTGCTAAAACAATCTTTCATTAACGATTGTGTGAAGTGATTATTACAATTAATTCACTTTAATAGAGGGGGGATCGCCATTGGTGCACCATAAAAGTGCAAAACCCCCGCCAGAGCGAGGGTTATCAGAGGAAGTACTTATGACGTGCTTATTCGATGTTGGATTCAATGAACCACAGGAATTTGTCGAGATCGCGAGAGGCGGCGGTGAAGATATCAGCGGTGTCTTCATCTTTCGCTTCGCTGATGGCTTTACGCACATCGTTAGCGACAATCGCATAGCGATCGGCCAGCTCTTTCAGGTGATCCTGTACGGTATGGATATCCAGCGGGTAGCTTTTCAGCGGCGTCTTGCTATTAATGACTTGCGTTGTGCCTAATGCTACGCCACCCAGTTGCACTGCGCGTTCAGCCATCGTGTCCAGGTGATCGGTCAATGCGGTACGGAAGCCATCCAGCATTTCATGTACGGCAATGAAATTGGCACCGCGCATGTTCCAGTGAGCCTGTTTGGTAATCAAAGACAGGTCAATAAACTGGATCACCTGACGATTCAACAGCTCAATTGTCGCTTTCTTATCGCTGTCAGAGACATCGTTACGGGTATAAAGCAGATTAGACGCTTTCGTTTTTACTAATTTAGCGGTACTCATAATCTCATATCCTCTTGATGTTTTGTTTCCCGGGTAATTAACGAAACTAAGTATAGCAGTCGATTTAACGTCTGCTTTTTTGGTTGTGCCTATTACATTAATAGTGCGGAGGGTATGAAATATAAAAACAGATAAAAATTAAATAGATGGCTGTTTTGTTGCGCGTTTGTTGCTTATTTAAATCAGGGGGTGAAAATGAGAAGAAATATGCCAATGAGAACGTCAAAAATAAAAGGATATCAGACGGTTCTGCAAGGGGGAATATTCTGCATGATGATACACATCATGCAGAACGGCGAAGTTAATTAATATCGACCTGCTTAATTTGAGTTTCACGCCGCAGGGTGAGCGTTGAGCCCATTGATGCCGCAATGATGGCACATAAGGCCAGCGTCTGTACCAGCGTCAGCGTCTCCCCGAGGAAGATCATCCCGGAAACGGCGGCCAGGGCAGGCTCCATACTCATCAGCGTGCCAAATGTGCGTGTGGGCAGGCGTGTCAGCGCAATCATCTCCAGCGAGTAGGGCAGTGCTGTGGAAAGGACAGCCACAGCCAGACCTAATGGGATAATCGACCAGTGCCACAGGGCATCACCCGCCTGGATGGCGCCAAGTGGGACAAAAACCATAGCGGCAATGAGTGAACCTACCGCGACGGTGGCGGGACCGTGCTCCTCTCCCGCGCGGTGTCCGGTGAGAATATAGACCGCCCAGCAGATTCCGGCCCCAAGCGCCAGTAACGCGCCGGTGAGATCTACATGAGAGACGTCCTGCCCCAGCGGCAACAGAAACCACAGTCCGAGAACAGCCAGCGCCACCCAAATAAAATCAACAGGACGTCGTGAAGAAAACAGGGCCACCGCAAGGGGGCCGGTGAATTCCAGGGCAACGGCGATACCCAGCGGCACCGTCTGGATCGAAAGATAAAAGAGGTAGTTCATTCCCCCCAGCGACAGCCCATAAAACACCAGGGGAAGACGTTGTTCTTTTGCAAAACGCAGACGCCAGGGTTTAAAGAACGCGATAAGGATTAATGTACCCAATGCAAGGCGCAGCGCTGTAACGCCCGGCGCGCCAACGAGAGGGAACAGTGTTTTCGCCAGTGAAGCCCCGCTTTGAATCGAGGACATGGCAATAAGTAAAACCAAGATGGGTAACCAGACTTGCGTTTTTCGTGACGACCCCGGCATCCTTTCTCCTGTCAATAAATGTGTAGAAAAGTAAAAGGGGAGTGTAAAGGAAATAACCCTCTGGCGGTTGAGTATTCGTTGAAAAAAAATTCCAGAAAATCCGTAAAATGGGCGTCGGTTGATGGATTAATAAGCTGTGTGATTAGGATTTATCTGGATGAATGTGCCATGTTTTGCGCGTAATAATGGTGTGATTATTCGGAAAAACGATGTTATTTGAAAGAGATAGCGGGCATTGGAAATGTTTTGTTACATGAAAGGCTTCGTTAGACATCGTGAATCGCAAAGAGTTTCTCATCAATTTTTGATATATTTAAAACTTAGGATTTACTTGAAGCACATTTGAGGTGGTTATGAAAAAAATTGCATGTCTTTCAGCACTGGCCGCTGTTCTGGCTATTTCCGCAGGTACTGCTGTAGCTGCTACTTCTACCGTTACTGGTGGTTACGCTCAGAGCGATGCTCAGGGCCAGGCTAACAAAATGGGCGGTTTTAACCTGAAGTATCGTTACGAGCAGGACAACAACCCGCTGGGCGTAATTGGTTCCTTCACCTACACCGAAAAAAGTCGTACTAACAGTGCAGGCGATTACAACAAAACCCAGTATTACGGCCTCACCGCTGGTCCGGCTTACCGTCTGAACGACTGGGCAAGCATCTACGGTGTAGTTGGTGTTGGCTACGGTAAATTCCAGGAAACGAATTTACCGACTGACAAACACGACACCAGTGATTACGGTTTCTCCTACGGTGCCGGTGTTCAGTTCAACCCGATCGAAAACGTTGCTCTGGACTTCTCCTACGAGCAGAGCCGTATTCGTAGCGTTGATGTTGGCACCTGGATCGCGGGTGTTGGTTACCGCTTCTAATCACGACGGTGATATGAAAAATCCGCCTCTCGGGGCGGATTTTTTTTGCCTGAAAATGGCGAAAGAGGCGGGGCGATATGGCATCTCCCCGTTCGGTTATTACGATTTGGTGTCGAAGATGTCAGTGCCCAGATGGTTGTAATCCACCTTCTGTAACTTGAAGTTGGTGATGAAAATAGGCCCCGCTTTTTGTTCGGAGAGGAAGCGGTATTTGAGGCTTATCTCTTTTGCGCTGATCCCGGTCCATTGTGCGAAAAAGCCCAGGAAGTCATTAGCGGAACGACGCGCTTTGATTTTGCGGTGCGCTTTATCATCGCTGGATAAAACCATAAACGGCACCTGGAAGTTCTGCTGGAACTGATCATCATGCGCCAGATATTGCACCTCTTTTCCACGCTCTTTAAACGCCAGACCGTGATCGGAGAAATAGACCATCGAGAAACTGTTACCGCTATTGCGCAACTGCTCGTACAGCTGGCGCAGCAGGTCGTCGGTTTGCGTCATGGTGTAGAGATAACAGGACGTCTCTTTTGACTGCACGAATTCCGTGTATTTACCTTGCGTACGATCGCAGGCCTGGGGATGAGATCCCATTAAATGCAGGACAATAAGCTGTGGCTGCGTATGCTCGGTTTCGAGTACCTGGGCGGTCATTTTTAACAGCGCTTCGTCACGCGCATTTTTGTTCGCTTCAAAGTTACCGTCTTTCAGGAAGTGCACTTCGTCAGCACGCTTCGCAATACTGGCGATGGCCGTGTCGTACTCGCCTATTTGCCCTTGGTTTGAGAACCACCATGTCTGGAAACCGGCGCGGTTGGCCAGCGTCACAAAGTTATCCTGATACTGCGGTTGATTGTCCACCACACGGTTTAGCGTCAGGCCAAGGGATTTTTGTGTAGATCCGCTTGCCGCAACGTAATCCATAAAAATATTACCGTTGACCGTGCTGGCAAAAGGGGTGTTATCCCAGTGACCGCCAAACGCGCCCAACGCGTCCCGGCGCGCACTTTCGCCAATCACCACCACATAGGTATGGTATTTGGGTTTGACCGCCGTCACCGTCCAGGTGTCCTTCATCCCGGCCAGTTTCGCCATTCGCGCCTGTTCGTCAATCACCTCATTGTTATTGACGATAACGTCTTTGACGAAGCGGAATACCGGGTAACCCGTATCTTTCAGTTTAAAGACGCCGCCCCATGCCAGGTTTTCTACGGGGGTAACAAAGAACGTAATGATGCTAAACAGCAGGCACAGGCTGTTGAGCGTATTCCAGGGTTTCTTTTCGGTCTCTTTTTTGCGGCGAATGGCAATCACGCCCAGCGCAAAAATGAAGACAGCCACCAGGTAGTTGTACCACGGGAAGATCGTCAGGATCTCGGTCGACTCTTCCATGTTGGTCGAATGCATCGCCAGCAAGGTATTAAAGTTGGGCGAACCGTATGCCTGACCGAACGGGAAATACATGGCGGCGATCAGTGAACACACGCCGATCAATACCTTTTGCGTACGCGGCGCGCTACGCCACAGCAGCAGCAATATACAGGTAAAGGCCGCGCTATAGAGCACGCTAAGAGGGTAACCCAGTGCGAGGTTAATCAGCAAAGATTGTAAAAAGTAAAAGGCCGTCCACGGGTTAATGACCCG
This sequence comes from Citrobacter sp. Awk 4, assembly GCF_028069725.1. Lineage (GTDB taxonomy): Bacteria > Pseudomonadota > Gammaproteobacteria > Enterobacterales > Enterobacteriaceae > Citrobacter_D. The sequence continues at coordinate 42,119 of NZ_JANEWG010000009.1, read as the reverse complement.
GCTGCGGGCAATAAGCGAGTCTTTGAGGGTTAAATTCATATGCCACTATTACAAAAACGCCATGTGCTTACCCTGGCGCAAAGGGTTAATGCCTGCCTGAGAGTGCGTGAAGAGGGTATCTGCGTGCCGCAATATATGCAGGGATGCAAGAAGATAGAACCTACTTATGTTTTGGTCAACTACTACAACGAAAATGTTTTGCGAAGGAAGTAGAAAATCAGACAAAAAGAAGGGGTATTTGCGCTGAGCCGAGAAAATGATCTGTGGTGGAGGGACGAAAATGATGCGGCGTACCGCGACGCCGCACTAGTGTGAGGAGGGCTTATCCTGCTCTGGTTTGCCGTTGATCATATCGCACAGCATTGAGATCAGCATTAACCGTACCTTAAAGGGAGAGTGACTAAACACGCGCATGCACCTCTTGAATTCGTTCATATAAACCTCCTGACTTATCGATCCCATCAATCCTTGAGGGATGACTGTATTACATACAGATATAGCACAGGCTATATTATATAGCTATTGCTAAAACGTTAATTTTTTGTGCCAGGACAACTCTGGTTTACAATGGCTTCTCTTACATTAGATACAGTCAACGCGTCACAGTCATGGGGAAGCAGAATGAGTCGTCGCGCAGGTACGCCAACAACAAAAAAAGTGACGCAATTAGTGAATGTCGAGGAACATGTCGAGGGGTTTCGCCAGGTCCGGGAAGCGCACCGTCGTGAATTGATTGATGACTATATTGAGCTGATTTCCGACTTAATCATCGAGGTCGGTGAGGCGCGTCAGGTCGATATGGCGGCCCGACTCGGTGTTTCGCAACCCACCGTCGCCAAAATGCTTAAGCGTCTGGCGACCGTCGGGCTGATTGAAATGATCCCCTGGCGTGGGGTGTTCCTGACCCCGGAAGGGGAGAAACTGGCGCAAGAGACCCGTGAGCGACATCAGATCGTTGAAAATTTTCTGCTGGTGCTTGGCATAAGTGCGGACATTGCACGTCGTGATGCAGAGGGAATGGAGCATCACGTGAGTCAGGAAACGCTGGAGGCTTTTCGGCTGTTTACACAAAAGAACGGAACCACATCTGAATGAGTCTTCCCTTTTTGCGCGCGCTCAGGCGCGATCGTTTTTTTCAGTTGTTGTTGATTATCGGGATTGGCTTAAGTTTTTGTGTACCGTTTGCCCCTCGTCGTTGGTTCGCTGCCATTGACTGGCATACCATTATTACCCTCAGTGGTTTAATGCTGCTGACAAAAGGGGTGGAACTGAGCGGCTACTTTGACGTCCTGGGGCGCAGAATGACCCGCCGGTTTGCGACCGAGCGCCGTCTGGCGATGTTTATGGTGCTGGCGGCCGCAGGACTGTCGACGTTTCTGACCAACGATGTGGCGTTATTTATCGTGGTCCCTCTCACCATTACCCTCAAAAAACTGTGTGCGATTCCGGTCAATCGGCTGATCATTTTTGAAGCGCTGGCGGTGAATGCCGGTTCACTGCTCACTCCCATTGGCAACCCGCAAAATATTCTACTGTGGGGGCGTTCTGGCCTCTCATTTACCGCCTTTACCTGGCAGATGCTACCGCTTGCTGTCGCAATGATGCTGACCTTACTGGCGCTGTGCTGGTTCTGTTTTCCGGCGAAAGCGCTGCAATACCATACCGGGACGCGCTCGCCAGACTGGCAGCCGCACCTGGTGTGGAGCTGTCTCGGGCTGTACATCGTCTTTCTGAGCGCGCTGGAACTGAAGCAGGAGCTGTGGGGGCTGGTGATTGTGGCGGCAGGATTTCTGATGCTGGCGCGCCGCGTCGTGTTCAGCGTGGACTGGACGTTGTTGCTGGTGTTCATGGCGATGTTTATCGACGTCCATTTACTAACTCAGCTGCCCGCGTTGCAGGCGATTTCAGTCCATATCGGCACCCTTTCCGGGCCGGGACTTTGGCTGACGGCTATCGGACTGTCGCAATTTATCAGCAACGTGCCCACGACGATTTTACTGTTGAACTATGTACCGCCTACACTGCTGCTGGCATGGGCTGTCAATGTCGGTGGTTTTGGCCTGTTACCGGGCTCGTTGGCAAATCTGATTGCATTACGCATGGCAAACGACCGACGCATCTGGTGGCGTTTCCATCTGTATTCGTTACCGATGTTGGTATGGGCGGCGTTGGTAGGGTATGGATTGTTGCTGTTGATGTGAGGATTGTGCCCGATGGCGCTAGCGCTTATCGGGCCTACAGGTTAAGTAGGCCGGATAAGGCGAAAGCCGCCATCCGGCATTTTTTGATGCTTAGTTCAGACGAACCGGCATACCAGAACGGTTCTGGATAGCTTGATCAACCACCGCCTTATCGACATCCGGCTGGTTGGTGACGCTTTGTACGCTCTTGTTCAGCGTAATCGGCACAATCTCGCCGCCTTCAAACTGAGCTTCAGTGGTCGACAGCGGGTTATGCACCTCAATGTAGCGGCTGCCGTCTGGCTCGGTGGTGGCTTTCACAGGTTCATCAATGAACTGAACGCGCGTACCGACCGGGACATTCTCAAACAGGAATTTGATGTCTTCGTTACGCAGACGCACACAACCGTGGCTCACGCGTAAACCGATACCAAAGTTGGCGTTAGTCCCGTGGATGGCATACAGGCGGCCAATATACAGGGCGTACAGACCCATCGGGTTATCCGGACCGGCAGGCACGACTGCGGGCAGCGGCTCACCCGCAGCACGGTATTCGGCGTGCATTTTTGCCGTCGGCGTCCAGGTCGGGCCTGCTTTTTTGCGTTCTACTTTGGTGGTCCAGTTGATCGGGGTATCTTTACCTAACTGGCCAATACCAATCGGCAGCACGATAACGGTGTTGGTGCCTTTCGGGTAGTAGTACAGACGCATTTCAGCGCTGTTGATGACCATACCTTCATGCACGGTATCCGGCAGGATCAACTGCTGCGGAATGTTCAGCACTGTACCGCCTTTCGGCAGGAAGGTATCCACGCCAGGGTTCGCTTCCAGCATGTTGGAAAGCCCCATCTGGTACTGGGCAGCAAAATATTCCAGCGGCTGAGTATTGCCTTCCGGGACCGTGATGACCTGGTTTTGACCAATCACCCGGCTACCGTCTGTCGGTAGTGGATATGTAACGGCTGAAGCAGTGCTGCAAAAGCCAACAACAGCGAGTGCCGCCGCGAAAAACGTTGTCAATTTCATATTCATGTTCATTTATGCGAGATTCATTGCCAGGCAGGCTATTGGGTTGAGAGTTCTGTAGTGTTGGGAGCGCATTATATGTGCATTCTGGTTCACAGGGAAATCAGATGTGTACGAAATCACATTTTTCCCTTGATCTGACCTTCCGTTTTGCGCCCACCCTCCTGACAATACGCGATCTTATTTAAGACTTGTGGCATAATATGCGGTTTGTCACATATTTTTCTCAGGATACGCCAGTGTTAGTTTCCAGCAACGTCACCATGCAGTTCGGCAGTAAGCCGCTGTTTGAAAATATTTCCGTCAAATTTGGCGGCGGCAACCGTTACGGCCTGATTGGCGCGAACGGTAGCGGTAAATCCACCTTTATGAAGATCCTCGGCGGCGACCTTGAGCCGACGCTGGGTAACGTCTCCCTCGATCCCAATGAGCGTATTGGTAAGCTACGTCAGGATCAGTTTGCGTTCGAAGAGTTCACCGTACTGGATACGGTGATCATGGGCCACGCTGAACTGTGGGAAGTGAAACAAGAACGCGACCGCATCTACGCGCTGCCGGAAATGAGCGAAGAAGACGGTTATAAAGTGGCCGATCTGGAAGTGAAATACGGCGAAATGGACGGTTATTCTGCTGAGTCCCGCGCTGGCGAACTGCTGCTTGGCGTGGGCATTCCGGTAGAACAGCATTACGGCCCGATGAGCGAAGTCGCTCCCGGCTGGAAGCTGCGTGTACTGCTGGCGCAGGCCCTGTTCTCAAACCCGGACATCCTGCTGCTCGATGAACCGACCAACAACCTGGACATCGACACCATTCGTTGGCTGGAGCAGACGCTGAACGATCGTGACAGCACCATGATCATCATCTCGCACGACCGTCACTTCCTGAACATGGTCTGTACGCACATGGCGGATCTCGACTACGGAGAACTGCGTGTTTATCCCGGTAACTATGACGAGTACATGACGGCGGCAACTCAGGCGCGCGAACGTCTGCTGGCCGATAACGCCAAGAAGAAAGCGCAGATTGCCGACCTGCAATCGTTTGTCAGCCGCTTTAGCGCCAACGCCTCTAAATCGCGTCAGGCAACTTCACGTGCGCGTCAGATTGATAAAATCAAGCTCGACGAAGTGAAGGCCTCCAGCCGTCAGAACCCGTTCATCCGTTTCGAACAGGACAAGAAACTGTTCCGTAACGCGCTGGAAGTGGAAGCGCTGACCAAAGGCTTTGAGAATGGCCCGCTGTTTAAAAACTTCAATTTGCTGCTGGAAGTGGGCGAGAAGGTGGCCATCCTGGGGGCGAACGGCGTGGGTAAATCTACCATGCTGAAAGCGCTGGTAGGCGACATTGCGCCGGATAATGGCACCGTTAAATGGTCTGAGAATGCGCAAATTGGCTACTACGCGCAGGATCACGAATATGAGTTCGAAAACGATCTGACCGTTTTTGAATGGATGAGTCAGTGGAAGCAGGAAGGCGATGACGAGCAGGTTGTTCGTAGCTTCCTTGGTCGTCTGCTGTTCAGCCAGGACGATATCAAAAAGCCTGCTAAAGTGCTCTCCGGTGGTGAAAAAGGGCGCATGTTATTCGGTAAGTTGATGATGCAGAAACCAAATATTCTGGTGATGGATGAACCAACCAACCACCTGGATATGGAATCTATCGAATCGCTGAACATGGCGCTGGAGATGTATCAGGGCACGCTGATCTTTGTTTCTCACGACCGCGAATTCGTTAGCTCGCTGGCAACCCGCGTGATCGAAATTACGCCGGAACGCGTTGTCGACTTCACCGGTAACTACGAAGATTACCTGCGTAGCAAAGGCGTCGAATAATCAGACTGCCCGAGTAATGCCCAATGCAACGTTGGGCATTTTCCTGAGACCTTCCCCCGGCTGTGGTCAGGGGAAGGTGACAAACACTTACTTAACGCTTCGACACCGACGCGTCTTCCTGCAAATATTTCTTACCGACCTCCAGATACTGCTGCCAGTCATAATGATAAATATCGTGAACCCCTTCCCGGTAGTGATAGTTCAGACGACTGTGCAACGGCTGTCCTGTTTTTGGCTGTTGATCGGTCGTAAAAATATCATCGGTATAAAGTTGATAGACGCTTTTGGCGGCCACAACAGATAAAAATTCGCCTTTGGGATCCGACCATTGATCCTCTTTCGCGCTGGCGACATACACCGGACGGGGGGCGATCAGGGAGATCAACATATGCTGGTCTACGGGTAACGCATTAATGTTATTGGCATAGCTTGCGTATTTGGCCGAGAACCAGTGCGGAAAATCGGTAGTGATTGATGCCAGCGTTTCGCCATAGTTGCGCCGTGCCAGCGCCGCGCCGCCTTCACCGGCATCGTTGGCGATGACGTAGCGAAAACGCGCATCATTGGCACCCGCCCAGAGCGCTGTTTTGCCTAACCGTGAATGGCCGATGACCGCCAGACGGTCGCGGTCGACATCGTTACGGGTCTGCAGATAATCCGCGACGGCGCTTAAACCGCCAGCCCAGACGCCAATCGCGGAATAATCGCCCACTGCTTCGCCGGGACGGCTTGCTTGAATAAAGCGTTGAAAATCCGCAGGGTTATCGGCGACGACATCACCATAATACAGGGTCGCGACACCAAAGCCTTGCGACACGATATCATCGAATGGCCAGCGATAAGCGCGCACGCCGCGCGAGGCGGGAGTGAAGGTATTGTGCAGCGTTGTAGCCAGCGTAGGGTCGACTTTGCTACCGCAGACCAGTGGATTCGCCCATTGGGTGGAAACCGGCAGTGCCGGATTGAACGTCACCGCGTGGTTGCCGCAGAAGTTATACCCGACGAATACGGGGACGGGTTTGGCGGAATCAGGCATATACATCAGCAAATGCGCAGGCCGACCATCCAGCGATAAATCCACCGTCTGCCAATAGCCTTTCGAAAGCGTTAAGGGATGCTTTGCCGATGTGTTGATGACTTTCACATGCTTAAACGTGAAAGTTTTGCCGTACACGTTGTCATGAAACAGATTTAAAATTTCACTACGCCGCGTTGTTTCCCATACGTGTCTGGCATCCTTTGTGTCCGCCGGAATGGTCTGCGGCAGCGACCATGAACCTGTTTTGTTTTCATCATAATTGGGTTTGAAACCTTCGGCGGCAAAGGCTGAATGGGCGGTGAAGGCCGCAAGCGAGACAACGACAGCTAAGATAGTCTTGTTCATAAAAACTCCGTGAAGGGGTCCATTGATGTCCGACTCTCCCAGAGACGCCCGTCGTGGGCGTCTCTGTTGACAGGTAAGAACCGCACAAAGTGGGACTCACCGTTGATGTCACTGCAATGTGGAGGCGGAGAGACAAAAATGCGCATCATCCTGTGAAACGGCTTTGCCATCGATATACAACGTGCGTGGATCGTTGCCCGCCAGCGTAACGGCCAGTGTGCGCCATGCGGGCTGATAGTGGCCTTTACGGGTGAAGCTCACATGGATCGCGCTGGCGCAGCAACGCATCTCCCATCCGAGCCACAGCGCATTGCCTTGCTGATAATTCCAGCTCTCGCCATCATCCTCAAACAGCATACCGGTCGTCGTGCCCGTGCCCTTCACGGGGAAGAGTTTCAGCTCGCGCGTGGTGTCTTGTTCTGCGCTGACGTGGGTAATGCGTTCGCTCAGCGGTAAACCGGCGCCTGCCCGAACCAGCAACGGCAGTTTTTCCAGTGGGGCATCGCGGGTGATCCACTGGCCTCCGGAGAACCACTCGTGAGTGTAAAAATCGTACCAGCCGGTTGCGTTATCCGGTAACCAGACGCGACGCTGGCGCTGGCCTTCTTCCACTACGCTTGCGACTAAAATATCGCGACCGAGCAGGAAATCGTCACACTCTTCGAAGGTTTGCGCGTCATGCTCATGGTCGAGGAACGTTGGGCGCAACATCGGCTCATCGTCGGCATGGGCTTGCCAGAGCAGGGTATAAAAATACGGGAGTAAGCGATATCGCAGCTCAATCGCACTGCGAATGGCAGGGGTCACGCCCGGGTACATCCACGGTTCATTAACCGTATGGTCATCATTCCAGGAGTGAATGGTAAAGCGTGGGTGCATCACGCCATTCTGGACCCAGCGTACAAACAGTTCGGCATCCGGTTTGTCGCCGGAGAACCCGCCCACGTCGTGACCCACATTAAACAGGCCGGAAAGGCTCATCCCCAGCCCCATTCGCGTGTTATAGCGCAGCGTGTCCCAGTTGGTGCGGTTGTCACCGCTCCAGGTCTGAACGTAGCGCTGCATCCCGGCGCAGCCGGAGCGCGAGATCAGATACGGCCGTTTTTCCGGGGCAAAACGCTGCTGGGCTTCCAGAGAGGCGCGCATCATTAGGAGCGGCATCACCGGGCGAATGTGTTTAATGGCGATTTCATGACCAAAGCCGTGACAGCGGGCTTCGCCGTCCCACACTTCAAACTCGTTGTTGTCGTTCCAGGTGGAGTCGATGCCCATCTCCAGCAACTGGGTGGTCACGCCATCCTGCCACCATTGAATCGTTTGTGGGTTGGTAAAATCGAGATTAGATCCTTCATCGTCCCAGAAGCTGGAGCGTTCCGGGGCGTCGGTTTCAGAATCGCGAATGAACAGACCTTTTTCCGCCACTTCGTTATAGCGCGGGTGATCCTGCAACAAGCACGGCTTGATGTTGGCTGCCAGTTTCAGCCCTGCGTCATGGAACGCGCTGGACATCACTTTCGGCTGTGGCACTTTGTCGTAGTTCCAGTTGAAGACGTAGCGCTTGCCGTTGATCGAGGTATAGCCGGAAGAGAGCTGGAATGAATCGCACGGAATCGCGTGCTCTTCGCACAGGCGAATAAAGTTCATCAGCTGGTTTTGCGCATCCGGCGCGTCGGTGTAATGCATGGTTGAGCCGCTGTACCCCAGGCTCCACTTCGGCCCGAACAGCGTTTTTCCTGTCAGGCGCACAAAGGCTTTCGTGACGTCCAGCACCCGTTTGCCGGTAAAGATGTAGTAATCAATATCACCGGCCTCCGCCTGCCAGCGGCGATATGCGGTGTGGTAGTTGTCAATTTCATTACCCAAATCCAGCCAGCAGCTGCTCAGGTTGTCATAAAAAAGACCGTAGCTCACATCATCGCGGCGGGTAATGGTAAAGGGAATATGCTTGTACAGCGGATCGGTACTGACGGCGTTATAGCCCATCGCGTCCAGATTGCGCATCTCATAGCGTTTACCGTTGCGCTGCAAATTACCGGCTTTCTCACCCAGCCCGTAAAAACGCTCATCTTTACGACGGCTCAGGTAGTGCGCCACGCCGTCACCGTGGGCGTTCAGCAGATAGGCGCTGGTGCTGCGATCGCTCGCCAGCGGCTGCCAGTCGCCCGCCTCATCGCGATAATGCCACTCCAGCCACAGCGGCTGGTGGACGGTGACGCGCAGTTGTTCAGTGCTGATCGTCACTGTCTCGTCTCGCTGCTCCAGGGTCCACGCCGGACAGCTAAAACCGCTGAGGTCATCGCGAGAGCGCCCCTCCCAGGGCACATCGTGTTTAGGTGCGATGCTCCAGGTTCTGTCCAGCGCCAGCTCGCCTTTACGTTTAATGAGTACGCGGAACAGATTCTCTTCCAGTACGTACAGGCATACGCGGTGCTGGTTATCCACCAGCAGCTCCAGATGATGCGCTGATTGTTTATCAACGGTCCAGTTCTTCAGGGTTTTCATATGCAATACATCCACTATCAAGCGCGCTTGGCGCGACGTTCAGCAATAAATGCCACCAGGAAAATAGCGCCAATCAGGTCGAAGAAACCCATGGCGATGAAGAGTGGGTTAAAGCCGATTTTGTCAGCGGTAACACCAATCAAAAGGGAGAACAGGAAACTGGCGATCCACGCCGCCGAACCGCGCATGCCGTTGACGGTCGCCATCTGACCTTTATCAAACGACTCCACGACCAGTGCGCTCAGCATGCAGGAGATGATCTGATGTCCGAAACCGCCGATGGACATCAGGATCACCGCGATAATGGGATCCCGGGTGATCGCAACGACGGCGAGCGAAATCATCAGGAACGCACCTGTGACGGAACTGGCAATGGTTGAGTTAACGCGTGAGCAGCCGAACAGGCGGGTATAGAGTCTGGTCAGATAGCCACTTGCTACGCTGCCGAGATCGGCGGCGAGAAACGGCAACCAGGCAAACAAGGCGATCTGCTTGAGATCCATATTGTATTCTTTGGCGAAGTAGAGCGGCATCCAGAAACTGAACACTGCCCATGCCGGTTCTGCCATAAATGCCGGGATGGCAATACCATAAAAACGTTTGTTTTTCGCGACGCCTTTCAGCGCGGTGAAGAAGGGCTGTTTTACGGGCGCGGGCTCGTTGTCTTGCTTGATCCAGGCCAGTTCATCTTTGCCGAGATTCGGGTGCTTTTCCGGGTTATGGTAGAACACCCACCACAGAATCACCCACAGCAGCGCCAGCACGCCGGTGAACATAAATGCACCCTGCCAGCCAAAAGAGGCGTGGGCAAAGTAGATAATTGGCGGCGCTAACATCGCGCCAATTGAGAAACCCACGCCAGCCCAGCCAGCGGCAATCGGGCGTTCGGTTTTCGGGAACCATTCGCCAAGGGTTTTGGCGTTGGCCGGGGTGGCAGCGGCTTCTGCGCCGCCCATAAAGAAGCGCAGAATGGCCAGATGCAGCCAGTTCCCGGCGCCAGCGTGAGCGATACAGGCAATGGCCCACAAACAAGCGCAGATCATAAAGCCGAGCTTCAGGCCGATCACATCAATCAGCCAGCCGCACAGGGGCTGGAAAAGGGTGTAAGCGAGCTGGAAGGCGCCGACGATCCAGGAGTATTGTTCGGTGGTAATACCCAGACTGTCTTTGAGCTCCGGGGCCAAAATACCTAACGAGTTTCGCGTGATGTAGTTAACCGTGACGCCAAGTAAAAACAGCACCAACATATACCAGCGCAAGTTTTTCATGACACGGCGGGTTTTGCTTGCCGTAACTGTGTTGTTAATGTCCTGACTCATTTCTTTCTCCACAAGACGGACGATACAGGGAAAATTCATTCCAGTTGTCATACAGATTTTTATCAGTTTGATACTTATCTGTTTTATGGTCTAAAGCTGACGTACAACTAGTATGGGAGTTGTGTAACAAATTCACCTTAAGGGAGAAAATGGGCGGCTAATAGCGGATTTTGTGCAAACTTTCTCATAACGATTGTCTTTTATTTGTCATGATGCACCGGACACCCGTTACAGCTTAATCTGAGGGTTGTGAAAATTTTTTCATTTGCCTGATGGAGCAAGATCACAAAATGGATAAAAGGCTCAAAATCACCGAAATTGCCGCCCGTACGCAGCTCTCCATCAGCACCGTTTCCCGGGTGCTCGCCGGGAAGGCCAACACCAGTGAAAAGGCACGCAATAAAGTGCTGGCCTGCGCGCGGGAACTGGGGGTGATGGACGGTATGGCGGCGGGGCGGCTGCTGCTCAATAACCTGCTGGTATTTGCGCCGCAGCGGGCGTTTGATGAGCGGTCCGACATCTTTTACTACCGGGTTCTTCAAAGTTTAAGTAAAGGTCTGGCTTCCCATGAGGTCAGACTACGGTACTGCGCGCTGGAAGAACTGGACAGCGATGCCCAGCTTTTTCTGACGCGCATTAATGAGCCGGAAACGCAGGCGGTGATGTTGCTGGGTATCGATGATCCGCATATTCATGATCTGGTGGTGGATGTCGGGAAACCCTGCATGCTGATCAACTGTCGTGACAGACGAATGCGTTTACCTGCAGTTGCGCCCGACCATCGCGCAATTGGTGAGCTGGCGGCTGAATATCTGTTTGAAATGGGCCACCGGGAAATCATGAACGTGTTTTGTCTTCGTCGTTACACGATGGAGCTTCGGCTGGCGGGCGTTCGCGATGCCTGGCAGTCGCATAATCTGACGTTTAATGATCAACGCGATTTGCTGGTGGTGCCCAGTTTCAGTGCGAAAGAAACGGAACTGCAGGTGAGCGAATGGTTAAAGCAAACGTCAGCCAAAGCGCTGCCGACGGCGTTTCTGGTGGGCGGTGATTTTATGGCTGCAGGAACAATCAGCGCGCTGCAAAAGCAGGGATTGCGTGTGCCGCAGGATGTCTCGGTCATGAGTATCGACGGATTTAATCTGGCAACGATTCAGGATGTGCTCTTAACCGCCGTTCATGTCCCGCGCGATGCGTTGGCAATTGAGGCCGTGCATATGCTCCAGCAACGGTTGATGCGCCCCGATGCGCCGGTTGGGACGCTGTTGCTCAATGGCTCTCTGGCAATACGCGAATCTGTCCGGCGGATACGTCAGGGAAAACGACGCACCGCCGTAGAGAGAGAAGGGCTGTATGACGATTAAGCCATACCCAGCGCACGCTTACCGTGAATATTCAAATCATTGAGCGTAAAGCGTCCTTCCCAGTTGGTTTCATAATCTTCACGGGGGAAGTCGCCCGGCGAGGCGCCTTTCTCCAGGGCTGCTTTAACTTTATGCGCGTAAGCCAGATTTTTTTCGCACATCGGCGCGGCGGGGATGTACATCACGTTACCCCAGCCTTGCTGGTTTTCAACGGGGGCCACGGAGTGAATGACGTCGCAATGCCACCAGACCGAGTCACCGGCTTCCAGTTGCGGAATGCTGGTTAACGCTTCAATTAACAGCGGGTGCCATTGTTCAGAAATGGGCAATACTCTGCCCGGCGCGACGCCACACAGTTCATCTTCCGGAACATCATCCAGCAGAGGGCGCAACAGGACATACGCCATCGCTTCCGGGATCGGCACCACGTGCATCAATCCCTGGCCGGGCAACATATCGGAAAGCGCGGTCCAGCCCTGGAAAGTACGGAACACCGAACATTTGGTGGTGTTATCCACGGTGTACTCTTCCACTTCGGTACGGTGCGCTGCGTTCCACGGATCGTACTGATCAATATTGCCACCAAACACATCGGCGAAGACCTGCTGATACGCAGGGAGCAGCCAGCGTTCCAGGGCGCCAGAGTCAGTGTGTGCGCCGAGACCTTTTGAGGTGGTTCCCGGCGGACGGCGGCGAATACGATCCGGGTAGATAACGCTCACATCCGGGTTAAACCACTGCTTGCCGTCGCGTTCAAAGGTCCACAAACGGTTGAGGAACGACTGGGCGTTAGCCATCTCCTCGCTTTGACGCGCCTGCATTTGCGCCTGTGACCAGTAGATCGGATAAATTTCCGGTCGGGAGGCAGACAGGGTACCGAAAAAGTTATCGCCGGGGCCTTTATACACCTCGTCAAAATGGTTGCGATCCAGGTAGTCGAGCATCGACTGATCCCAGTCCAGCGCCTGTTCGCGTGGGAAATGACGCTTAATGACCACGCAGCCGTGTTGTTTAATCTCTTCTCGTTGCGCCTCTGTGATGCGGCCTGCCTGAATGTCAGCGTAAGTGAGTTCAGGCCAGACAGTTTCGCCGCGTGCTTTACGCGCATTAATGTCCGCCACGCGGGATGCAATCACATCACTGAGTTTGTCAAAAATCTGCTGAACATCACCGAGTTGTGCTCGCAGCGCTTTCTTCATCTGCCGGATAGCGGATTTGTGGTCGGCGGGTAACGTATCGCTTGTAAAGGTAAGAGCCATAAACACCTCACATAAACTTTCATTCGAAAGAAATATAACTTACAAGTGATACTTTAAGTTAAAAATAAGTTAATGCAAGTTGAAATTTTCGACAGTGTGAAAAGAATGCAAAGAGAGGAGTAAAAACTGGAGCGCAATGCTCTAAAGGGGCGTTCAGGAATTAAGGAGAACCCTTCACCAGAGTCAAAGGTTCTCCCTCATTCCTCAACGAATTGGCATTAAAGCACCCGCTTCAGATTTCTGATTCACTCATTGAATGGGGCGGTGTTATCCAGCACGGCCTGAATGACGTTCAACGCGCCCTGGTGATTATTATCGTCAGTGGCAAAGCGGGAGAGGGCTTTGATGCTGTCTGCGGCATTCTTCATGGCGAACGAGTAGCGCGCCATTTTCAACATTTCCGCATCGTTACCGCTGTCACCGATGGCGACCACATTTTGCGGTGACAGATTCCAGCGTTTTAACAGGCGGCTAATGCCGTTGGCTTTATGCAGGCCTGGAATGATCAGGTCAATAAAACCGAATCCGCTGGTGACCGGTTTCATAATGCCATCCAGCGCGGTATGCAGTGAGTCGATCACCTGGGGGATCTGCTGATCCGCTAAGTTCAATGAGAATTTAAACAGTACGTCGTCGATGTCGTGAAAATCCTTCACCGGTTTCAGGCGGTGATAGTGCTTTGACATCAGCGATACAAAGGCGTCAGGGGCATTTTCGCTGATGTAAGCGCTTTGCAAACCACAGGCGACGAAATTGAGTTGCTTATCTTTTAATAATTCGCCGATCACGATGCGCGATTCGTGTCGGGTCAATTCGCCGTGAAACAGTTGCCTGCCATGCTCAAAAACCAGCGCGCCGTTTTCGGCGACAAAAGAGATTTCATCTTTGAGTTCGGGGAAGAAGGAGATGAGCTGGTAATACTGATTGCCGCTGGCGACGACAAATTCAATATCGCGTTTTTTCAGTTCCTGATACTGCGCCATAAAACGCGCATGATCGTACTGCTTGGCGTCGTCGAGAAAAGTCCCGTCCATATCGGTGACGATAACTTTTACGGTCATACATTGCTCTCCAGAATATTACTGCGACCAGCAACATTCTAATAACAATGTGACCTGAAGCACAAATTTAATTTCGAATGAAAGTGAAAGCACCGGGTTGCGGTTGCACCTTACCCGGCCAGGGGGGAGAAACGGGTAGGCCCGGTAAGCGTAGCGCCACCGGGCATGAAGGTTACAGCATATGCTCGGTACGGGCGATGATATCGTCCTGAGCATCCGGAGAGAGCGCGGTGAAGAAGGCGGAATAGCCTGCGACGCGCACGACCAGGTCGCGATACTGGTCCGGGTGCTTTTTCGCTTCCAGCAAGGTTTCACGTGACACGATGTTGTACTGAATATGCCAGCCTTTGTGCTCTTCAAAGAAGGTGCGCAGCAGGATCATCAGCTTCTGCTTGTCGGACTCATTTTCCAGGGTGGCTGGATTCAACTTCTGGTTGAGCAGCACACCGCCGAGAATGGAGCCGGTCGGCAGTTTGCCGACGGAGCCAATCACCGCCGTGGGGCCGAGGTGGTCAGTACCAGAAGATGGGCTCGCGCCTTCTGCCAGCGGCGTATGGGCTTTGCGGCCATCCGGTGTTGCCATTGTCGCAGCGCCAAAGGGGACGTTTGCGGAGATAGACGACGTGCCGGCATAGTAGTTGCCACCCGTCGGGCCACGACCGTAACGCGGATTATGGTACTGTTTCAGTTCGTCAATATAGGTCTGGTAAGCGCGGGCCAGCAGGGTATCGACACTATCATCATCGTTACCGTACTTCGGCGCGCCGTTGATCAGACGCTGGCGCAACTGTTCGTGAGTTAATCCCTCAAAATCGTCAGCCAGTGCTGCCGCCAGCTGCTGCTGACCAATCGCACCCTGGTCAAAGACCAGTTTTTTCACGGCGGCCAGGCTGTTGCCGAGGTTGGCGATCCCCACCTGCAGACCTGAAACCCAGTCATACTTCGCGCCGCCTTGCTTGATACTTTTCGCGCGTTCGATGCAGTCATCGACCAGCGCTGAGCAGAGAATGTCATGTACGTTCTCTTCCAGCATGGTATCGACCACATACTCAATTTCGATCGATTTACGGGTGTAGTAGCGAATCTGGGTATCCCAGGCCTCCATCACTTCGTCGAAATTATTGAAGTTACCGGCAGAGAGCGCTTTTTCCTGCGGCAGGAAGACTTTCCCGCTGGTGGCGTCACGACCGCCTTCCAGCGCCGCCAGCATCACACGCGCAAAGTTAATAAAACTCATCCCGGTGCAGCGATAACCCCACTTGCCGCCAACGGCGGTTTCGATGCAGCCGATAGCCGCGTAGTCGTAGGCATCCTGCGGGTCGATGCCGAGTTTAATAAATTCCGGAATGACGATTTCGTCGTTGTTAAAGGCCGGCATCCCAAAGCCGCAGCGAATCACCTGTACGCAGGCGTCGAGGAAGTCATTGCTCATCCCTGCGTGGTAGCGCACGCTGAGGTTTGGCTGTGTTGAGCGCAGACGACCGCAGGATTCTAAAATGGCGTAGGAGAGCGGGTTAACCGCATCCATCGGCTGGTCGTTAACCAGATTCTGACCGCCAATGGTCACGTTTTGATACAGCGGGCTACCGGCAGACGCTTTGGAGTGGGAACCGGAACGGATTTTGTTCACTTCCAACAGTTTCAGCCAGCAGCTGTGCAGCAGCTCAATGGCGTGTTCGCGATCCAGCGTCTGGTTCAGCTCGACGTCGCGACGGTAGTACGGGTAGAGGTATTGGTCCATACGACCGAACGAGACGGAGTGGCCGTTAGACTCAATTTGCAGAATAAGCTGGATGAAGTAGCACAGTTGCAGCGCCTGCCAGAAGGTTTTTGGCGGTTCGTGGGCGATCACATCGCAGTTTTCCGCCATGGCCAGCAGTTCGTCGCGGCGGCTTTCGCGCGTTTCGGTGGCCGCCATTTCGCGTGCCAGGTCGGCAAAACGCTCGATGTGCAGGCTCACCGCATCGAGGACGATATCAATCGCTTTCAGGAACTGATCGCCGTGGAGATCTTCCAGGCAGGTGAGATTAATGCGGGAACGACGCTCGTCGACTTTGTGACGCAGACCGTCGAGACCTTTTTCCAGCACCAGCGGGAAGTTGACCGCCAGATGCGCATCGCCGGAGGTCATGTTGCCTTCCGCTTTGATGATCCCCGTTTCCAGCAGACCTTTTTGCTCATCGGTAAACATACCGTAGCAGCGTTCCTGAACAGTCTGACCACGCCACCACGGGCAAACTTCATGCAGCACGCGTTTGTTCTCTTCGCTGACCGCAAAACCGGCGCCCGGACGATCGGCGAGGTCATCGATCTCTTTTTCAATCCACGAGACGGTATATTCCGGGAAGATAGGCGCAGCGCGGACTTCACTTGCCTGGTTGCCGATGATCAGCTCGTCGTGTTTGATCCAGATGGTACGTTTCGCCAGATGATGAGCCAACGCCAGAGCACGACGGACCGGAATAGGTTTATTCAAATGCTGCTGGTACATCTCGGTGTAATGCTGGGCGCGCTCGGTACATACCGGCGGTTTCACAATATGGATAAGCGCGGTTTTGTGTGCCTTGATGCGGTCGCTGAGTGTATCCAGTTTCAGTGTGGTCATGGGAATTATCCTCGTAAAGTCGCGGTCAAACCTTTCGTGCAGGCGTACTGTTGAGCAAAGTCTAGCAGCGCAGGCGCATCAAGCGGTTTGTCTGGGGCGTTGTAGGGTTGACTGAGTAAGTTGTATTTGTTGATGCCCAGCGTGTGGTAGGGCAGAAAATGGATTTCACCGACGTGCAGTTCGTCGGCGGCAAAATCGGTAATGGCTTTTATTGCTTCTTCATCGGCATTAAAACCCTGAATCAGCGGCACGCGAATAATGATTTTTTTCCCTGCGGCGGCTACTTTTTTCAGATTTTCCAGCACCCGTGCGGCGTTGCCATCGGTCCATTGTTTGAACGGGGCGTCGGCAACATGCTTCAGGTCTGCCAGAAACAGGTCGATATTCGGTAACGAGGGCTCGATGTATTTCCAGGGCACATGCAGGCAGGTTTCAACGGCAGTATGAATGCCTGCGTCGTGGCTGGCTTTGAAGAGCGCGGCCGCCAGTTCTGGCTGCATAAACGGTTCGCCGCCGGAGAGGGTAATTCCACCGCCGCTGCGATCGTAAAAGGGTTTATCGCGCACCACGGTGGCCATGATCTCTTCCACGCTTTTCATCTCGCCGCACACGGTTAACGCTTGCGTCGGGCAGCAGTGGGTGAGTGCATTCATATGAGCGTCGGTCAGTTTCTCACGGTGGATCAGCAGGCCATTCAGCGTACGTTCGCACACACCTGGCGCGGCCTGAGCGCAGAGGTCGCAGCCTTCCAGGCACAAACGCGCATCGTATAAAAGATCCTGCGTACGTGCGCGGCTCTCCGGGTTCTGGCACCAACGACAGCTCAGGGAGCAGCCTTTGAGGAACACCACGGTTCGTATACCTGGGCCATCGTGAGTGGAATAGCGCTGAATGTTGAAAATCATAAATCGGCCCTCTTGTTTCGTATAAAGATTAAATTACTTTCGAATGAAAGTTATATTGACGCAAGTCAACTAACCGAGAGGTTTTGCCGTGCTATCGTTAATCCATGCTAAATCTCACAGTTTGAGGAATGATTATGGAACTCTATCTGGACACTTCTGATGTCGATGCCGTAGCAGCCCTGGCGCGCGTTTTTCCGCTGGCGGGTGTAACCACTAACCCCAGCATTGTTGCCGCAGGTAAAAAGTCGCTGGATGTGCTGTTGCCTGAGCTGTATGAAGCGATGGGCGGGAAAGGACGTTTGTTTGCCCAGGTGATGGCAACCACGGCAGAAGGAATGGTCGGCGATGCGCGCCAACTGCGGGCGATTATTCCTGACATCGTGGTGAAGATCCCTGTCACCTCAGAAGGTCTGGCCGCCATTAAATTGCTGAAATCTGAAGGTATCCCAACGCTGGGTACGGCGGTTTACAGTGCTGCGCAAGGGCTGCTGGCGGCGCTGGCTGGGGCGGATTACGTTGCGCCGTACGTGAACCGTCTCGATGCGCAGGGCGGTGATGGCATTCAGACGGTCAATGAACTCCAGCAACTGCTGCACATGCATGCGCCGCACGCTAAAGTTCTGGCGGCCAGCTTTAAAACGCCGCGTCAGGCGCTGGATTGCCTGCTGGTAGGATGTGAATCCATTACGCTCCCACTGGATGTTGCCCAGCTGTTGATCAGCTCTCCGGCAGTGGATGCGGCGGTGAAGAAATTTGAGCACGACTGGCAGTGCGCCTTTGGGCGGACATCTCTGTAAGTTCTGATACCGGGTGGGCTCCATGCCCACCCTGACGGGGTTACTTCCCGCACACCTCACAGCCTGGATTACGCATTAACTTCATTTCGCGGAACTGGCAGGTCATGGCGTCGTACATGACGATTTTGCCGGAAGCGGGTTTTCCGTACTGCGCCAGTAATTTAATCGCCTCCATGGCCTGCAACGAGCCAATCACGCCGATCAGCGGCGCCATGACGCCCGCCTCCACGCAAGTCAGCGCATTCTCGCCGAACAAACGACTCAGGCAACGATAGCAAGGTTCACCGTCCTGCCAGGTGAAGACGGTAATTTGGCCTTCCATGCGGATAGCCGCGCCGGAAACCAGCGGCACTTTTGCGGCGAAGCATCCTGCGTTGAGCTGGTTACGCACCGCTACGTTATCGGTACAATCCAGCACCAGGTCATGCTCAGCGATCAGCGTATGAAGGGCTTCATCCTCCAGCAGAGCGTTAATCGGGGAGATGATGATATGCGGATTGATACGCATCAGCGCGTCACGGGCGGATTCAACTTTGGCTTGCCCGACCGTCGCGTCACTGTGCAGCGTCTGACGCTGCAAATTGGAAACCGACACCGTATCAAAATCGAGCAGTGTCAGATTACCTACCCCCGCGCTTGCCAGATATTGCGTAGCCGCGCATCCCAGTCCACCCAGCCCTACCACCAGCACGCGTGCCGCTTTTAAGGCTTCTTGCCCGTCAAAATCGAAGCCACGCAGAATGATTTGCCGGTTGTAGCGCATCATCTCCTGGTCGCTGAGCTCAGCCATTACAGACCTCCAAACAGCGCGTTAAACGGCTCGACTTCCACCCATTCGCCCGCTTCCACATTGCCACGATCGCGCTCCAGCACAATAAAGCAGTTCCCCAGGCTAAATGAGCTGAAAATATGCGAGCCCTGATGTCCGGTGGTAGTGACTTCCAGTTCACCGTCGGCTGTGCGCTGTAGTACGCCACGCTGAAAATCAAGACGCCCTGGGGTTTTCTTCAGGCGAGAAGCGGTGCGTACCCGCTGGCGTGCAGGCAGTCCACAGGCGGTGTTGCCGCTGAGTTTGGCCAGCAGTGGCTGAACGAGCTGATAAAACGTCAGCGCGGCGGAGACCGGGTTGCCCGGCAGACCGCAGAACCAGCTGTTGTTGAGCTTGCCAAACGCAAAGGGTTTACCGGGCTTAATGGCCAGCTTCCAGAACGTAATTTCGCCCAACTCTTCCAGAATCGTTTTGGTGTAGTCCGCTTCGCCCACAGAGACGCCACCGGAGCTAATCACCACATCCGCCTGGCTGTCAGCTTCCACAAAAGCGGTGCGTAACGCATGCGGATCGTCGCGGATAATGCCTAAGTTGATAACGTCGCAACCGAGCTGTTCCAGCATCAGATGTACCGCTAAGCGGTTAGTATCATAAATTTGCCCGTCGCCCAGCGGCTGGCCTGGCAGTTGCAGTTCATCGCCTGTCGAGAACAGCGCCACACGCACTTTACGGACCACCGGGACATCGGGGATGCCCAGCGAAGCCAGCACCGGCAGCTCTGCGGTGGTCAGGCGTGTTCCCGCTGCAAACACAACGGCGCCCGCGTTAATATCTTCTCCGCGATGGCGAATGTTTTGTCCGCCGCGAACGTCCGCAGTAAAGCGGACACCTTCGTCAGTTTGTTCCGTTTGTTCCTGCATCACTACCGCTTCACAGCCTGCCGGGACAGGGGCGCCAGTCATAATGCGGATGCACGTCCCCGTCGGCCATTCACCCTGAAAAGGCTGCCCGGCAAAGGCTTTTCCGGCCACAGGAAGCGGTTTACCGGAGGCCAGATCGCCTAAGCGTACCGCGTAGCCGTCCATCGCGGAGTTATCAAACCCCGGCACATCCAGGGGAGAGACAACGTCGTTTGCCAAAATGCGACCAAAACACTGCACCAGCGGTAGCGTTTCGACGGCGGTAAGCGGGGTAATGCGCGATAACATTTGCGTGAGTGCCGATTCAAGCGGCATTAATCCTGCGGTAAATTCCATGGAAATACTCCTGCGTGGCAAATTCGAATCCGGCTATTATGTCAGAAAATGCAGGCAGACTGTATGCCACCCCGGTCGTAACCTTTACATGCTGCTTGCATCTTTCTATATTCAAAAATTGAATGAAGAATTCGTAATAATTCTGATATTTATAGCAAAAGTATGTGCCACCGTTAATGGACGACAAAAATGGGCAAAGCAGTCATTGCGATACACGGCGGCGCAGGCGCCATCTCCCGCGCGCAATTGAGCCAACAGCAAGAACAGCGCTACATCCGGGCGTTGTCGGACATTGTTGAAGCAGGGCAAAGGATGCTCGAAGCGGGGGAAAGCGCGCTCGACGTGGTGACAGAAGCAGTGCGTTTGCTGGAAGAGTGTCCCTTATTTAATGCCGGTATTGGCGCGGTGTTTACCCGCGATGAAACCCACGAACTGGATGCCTGTGTCATGGATGGCAACACGCTGAAAGCCGGTGCTGTTGCCGGGGTGAGCCAGTTGCGTAATCCGGTGCTCGCCGCCAGATTGGTGATGGAGCATAGCCCGCACGTCATGATGGTGGGCGAGGGGGCAGAAAATTTTGCTTTTTCGCAGGGGATGGCGCGCGTTTCACCCGATATTTTTTCGACTCCCGAGCGCCACGAACAGTTGCTGGCGGCTCGCGCCGCAGGTAAAACCGCGCTCGACCACAGCGGCGCGCCGTTGGATGAGATGAATAAAATGGGCACTGTCGGTGCCGTCGCACTGGATCAAGACGGCAATCTGGCGGCGGCGACTTCAACCGGCGGCATGACCAATAAACTGCCTGGCCGCGTCGGCGATAGCCCATTGGTGGGCGCAGGGTGCTATGCCAATAATGCCAGCGTCGCGGTCTCTTGTACGGGAACCGGCGAGGTGTTTATCCGCACGCTGGCGGCCTACGATATCGCCGCGTTGATGGATTACGGCGGGCTGAGTCTTGCCGACGCCTGTGAGCGCGTCGTGATGGAAAAATTACCGGCGCTGGGTGGTCGCGGTGGATTAATCGCTATCGATCATGAAGGAAATGTCGCCCTGCCGTTTAACTGCGAAGGTATGTATCGTGCCTGGGGATATGCCGGGGATACGCCAACCACGGGGATCTACCGGGAAAAAGGGGATACCGTTGCCACACAGTGACGAACTGGACGCCAGCGATGTACTGGCCGTCAGCAATCTGAATATTGCGTTTTCACAAGAGCAGCAACGCGTTAACGCGGTGAGCAATCTTTCGTTTCGCCTCAAGCGTGGAGAGACGCTGGCGATTGTCGGCGAGTCGGGATCGGGAAAATCGGTTACTGCGCTGTCGTTGATGCGTCTGATTGAGCAGGACGGGGGAGAGATTCAGTGTGATGAAATGCTCCTGCGCCGGCGTAATCGTCAGGTAATTGAGCTGGGCGAGCAAAACGCTTCTCAGATGCAGCGTGTGCGTGGCGCGGATATTGCCATGATTTTTCAGGAACCGATGACCTCGCTCAACCCGGTGTTTACCGTGGGAGAGCAAATCGCCGAATCGATCCGTTTGCATCAGGGTGCCAGTCGCGAAGAGGCGATGGCGGAAGCAAAGCGGATGCTCGATCAGGTGCGTATCCCCGAAGCAAAAGCCATTTTATCCCGTTATCCGCACCAGCTTTCCGGTGGTATGCGCCAGCGCGTGATGATCGCAATGGCGCTGTCGTGTCGTCCGGCGGTGTTGATTGCGGATGAACCGACGACGGCCCTGGACGTCACAATTCAGGCGCAGATCCTGCAATTGATCAAAGTGTTACAGCAGGAGATGTCGATGGGGGTGATTTTTATCACCCATGATATGGGGGTGGTGGCTGACGTCGCCGATCGGGTTCTGGTGATGTATCAGGGCGAGGCCGTGGAAACCGGCAGCGTTGAGCAGATTTTTCATGCCCCGCAGCACCCGTATACCCAGGCATTGCTGGCGGCAGTACCGCAACTGGGGGCGATGAGCGGACATGCGCTTCCGCGTCGTTTTCCGCTCATTTCACCCGGCGACCCACAACAGCGTGAACTGCAGACAGAACAGGATACGGTCGTCGCCGGTGAGCCTATTTTGCAGGTGCGTAATCTGGTGACGCGTTTTCCATTGCGCAGCGGCATCTTTAACCGGGTGACTCAGGAAGTCCATGCCGTAGAGAACGTCAGTTTTGATCTCTGGCCGGGCGAAACGCTTTCGCTGGTGGGGGAATCCGGCTGCGGCAAATCCACGACCGGACGCGCGTTATTACGACTGGTGGAATCGCAACGCGGAGAGATTACCTTCAACGGTCAGCGTATTGACATCCTTCCTGCGGGCAAATTGCAGGCGCTCCGTCGGGATATTCAGTTTATCTTTCAGGATCCTTACGCCTCGCTTGATCCTCGCCAGACGGTGGGATACTCCATTATGGAGCCGCTGAGCGTTCATGGCGTGCTACAGGGTGATGCGGCGGCGTCACGAGTGGCCTGGCTGCTTGAACGTGTCGGTTTGCGCCCGGAGCATGCCTGGCGGTATCCGCACGAGTTCTCCGGTGGTCAGCGTCAGCGAATCTGCATTGCCCGCGCGCTGGCGCTCAATCCCAAGGTGATCATTGCCGATGAACCCGTCTCCGCGCTGGATGTGTCTATTCGTGGACAGATAATCAATCTGTTGCTTGATCTTCAGCGGGATATGGGGATTGCCTGGCTGTTTATCTCCCACGATATGGCGGTGGTTGAGCGAATCAGCCATCGTGTGGCGGTGATGTACCAGGGGCAAATCGTGGAAATCGGTCCTCGCCGCGCCCTGTTTGAAAACCCGCAACATCCGTATACCCGTAAGTTGATGGCGGCCGTCCCGGTGGCCGATCCTTCCCGGCATCGGCCGCAGCGTGTGCTGTTATCCGATGATATTCCCAGCAATATTCGCAAGCGAGGGGAACACATTACACCCGTGTCATTGCAGTTGGTTGGGCCGGGTCATTACGTTGCGCGTCCGCAGCCGGAAAATGCGCTTTCGCGTTTATAACATTCGGACACACAGGGTTTCAGGAGAATAATATGACTAAATTTGTTGCCCGGAATTGGCTGGTTGCAGCAGGCGTTGCGTCGGCGTTGACGGCATCGCCTGCATTTGCTGCGAAAGATGTGGTGGTGGCGGTAGGCTCCAACTTTACGACACTCGATCCGTATGACGCGAATGACACCTTATCGCAGGCGGTGGCGAAGTCGTTTTATCAGGGACTGTTTGGCCTTGATAAGGATATGAAACTTAAAAACGTGCTGGCAAAAAGCTATACCGTGTCCGACGACGGTTTGATCTACACCGTGAAACTGCGTCAGGGGGTCAAGTTTCAGGACGGCACCGACTTTACTGCGACGGCGGTAAAGGTCAATCTGGACCGGGCAAGTAACCCGGAAAGCCGTCTTAAACGTTACAACCTGTACAAGATCATCGCCAAAACGGACGTGGTAGATCCCACAACGGTGAACATCACGCTGAAACAACCGTTTTCTGCATTCATCAATATTCTGGCGCATCCGGCGACGGCGATGATTTCCCCGAAGGCGTTGGAAAAATACGGTAAAGAGATTGGATTTCATCCAGTCGGGACGGGTCCGTATGAGTTTGATACCTGGAACCAGACTGATTTCGTCAAAGTGAAGAAATTCGCCGGTTACTGGCAGCAAGGGTTACCGAAATTAGACAGCATCACCTGGCGACCGGTGGCGGACAACAATACACGCTCGGCCATGCTGCAAACGGGCGAGGCACAATTCGCCTTCCCAATTCCTTACGAGCAAGCCGCATTGCTTGAAAAAAACAAAAACCTGGAGTTGGTCGCCAGTCCCTCTATTATGCAGCGTTACATCAGCATAAACGTCACCCAGAAACCGTTTGATAATGTCAAAGTGCGTGAAGCGCTCAACTATGCCATTAATCGCCAGGCGCTGGTGAAAGTGGCATTTGCCGGTTATGCGACGCCTGCCACCGGCGTACTGCCACCGGCGATTGCATTTGCGCAAAGCTACACGCCGTGGCCGTACGATCCGGCAAAAGCGCGCGAGCTGTTAAAAGAAGCGGGTTATCCGAATGGTTTTAGCACCACGCTGTGGTCGTCGCATAATCACAGTACCGCGCAAAAAGTGCTGCAGTTTACTCAGCAACAACTGGCGCAGGTCGGCATTAAAGCGCAGGTGACGGCGATGGATGCCGGGCAGCGTGCGGCGGAAGTGGAAGGCAAAGGGCAGAAAGAGAGCGGGGTGAAACTGTTCTATACCGGCTGGAGCGCTTCTACGGGGGAAGCTGATTGGGCATTATCGCCGCTGTTCGCTTCGCAAAACTGGCCGCCAACGCTGTTTAATACCGCGTTCTACAGTAACAAGCAGGTGGATAGCTTTCTGGCGGACGCGTTGAAAACCAACGATCCGACGGAGAAAGCGCGCCTGTACAAAGAGGCGCAGGATATCATCTGGAAAGAGTCTCCGTGGGTGCCTCTGGTCGTCGAAAAACTGGTTTCGGCACACAGTAAAAATTTGACCGGATTCTGGATTATGCCGGACACGGGTTTCAGTTTTGAAGATGCGGATTTGAAGTAAGCCATCTATTCTGCCCCTGACGTCCAGGGGCAGACGCAGGGAGTCTGATGTTTAGTTATGTTCTCAAGCGTCTGCTGGGGTTAATTCCAACCCTGTTGATTGTTGCAGTGCTGGTGTTTTTATTTGTCCATCTGTTACCCGGCGATCCGGCACGGCTAATCGCCGGACCGGAGGCCGATGCGCAGGTGATTGAACTGGTGCGCCAGCAGCTTGGTCTTGATCAACCGCTGCATGTTCAGTTCTGGCATTACATCACCCACGTTATCCAGGGTGACTTTGGAACGTCGATGGTTTCCCGCCGCCCGGTCTCAGAAGAGATTGCCAGCCGCTTTATGCCGACGTTTTGGCTGACTGTCACCAGTATGGTTTGGGCTGTCATGTTTGGGATGACGGCCGGGATCATTGCTGCTGTCTGGCGTAACCGTTGGCCAGATCGAGTGAGCATGACGTTGGCGGTCATGGGGATCTCTTTTCCGGCGTTTGCGCTTGGTATGCTGCTAATACAGATTTTTTCCGTCAAATTGGGCTGGCTGCCAACGGTCGGCGCAGACACCTGGCTGCACTATATTTTGCCGTCTGTCACGCTGGGCGCTGCGGTGGCCTCGGTGATGGCTCGCTTCACTCGCGCGTCGTTTGTCGATGTGCTCAGTGAAGATTACATGCGTACCGCCCGGGCGAAGGGGGTGAGCGAAACCTGGGTTGTGTTAAAACACGGTCTGCGTAACGCCATGATCCCGGTCGTCACCATGATGGGGCTACAGTTTGGCTTTTTGCTCGGCGGCTCCATTGTTGTCGAGAAAGTGTTTAACTGGCCGGGGCTTGGCCGCCTGCTGGTGGACTCGGTGGAAATGCGCGACTATCCGGTGATTCAGGCTGAGATCCTGCTGTTTTCTCTGGAATTTATTCTTATCAATTTAGTGGTGGATGTTCTCTACGCCGCCATTAATCCGGCTATCAGGTACAAGTAAGGATGCGATTGTTCAACTGGCGCCGTCAGGCGATTTTAAATGCCATGCCTCTGGTGAAACCGGATCGGGTACGCACCCCGTGGCATGAGTTCTGGCGGCGCTTTCGTCGTCAGCATCTGGCCATGATCGCCGGTATTTTCGTGCTGTTGCTGATCCTGGTGGCAATCTTTGCCCGTGGGTTAACGCCGTTTGATGCGGAAAATTACTTCGATTACGACCGCCTTAATGATGGTCCTTCCATGCTGCACTGGTTTGGCGTCGATTCGCTTGGCAGAGATATTTTCAGCCGCGTGCTGGTTGGGGCGCAAATCTCCCTGGCGGCAGGGGTTTTTGCGGTGTTTATTGGCGCGGCGATAGGCACGGTCTTTGGTTTACTGGCGGGCTACTATGAAGGCTGGTGGGACCGAATAATCATGCGTATCTGCGATGTGCTGTTCGCTTTTCCGGGCATCCTGCTGGCGATTGCGGTGGTAGCGGTGCTGGGCAGCGGCATTGCCAATGTGATTATCGCTGTGGCTATCTTCTCCATTCCTGCGTTCGCCCGTCTGGTGCGGGCGAATACCCTGGTGTTAAAACAGCAAACGTTTATTGAGTCGGCGCGCAGCATTGGTGCCAGTGATGCCACTATTCTTTTCAACCATATTCTGCCGGGAACGGTCTCGTCGATTGTGGTCTTTTTTACCATGCGTATCGGCACCTCGATTATCTCGGCGGCCAGTTTGTCTTTTCTCGGGCTGGGCGCGCAGCCGCCAACGCCGGAATGGGGGGCAATGCTCAATGAAGCGCGGGCAGATATGGTGATTGCGCCGCACGTGGCGATTTTCCCTGCCGTGGCGATCTTCCTGACGGTGCTGGCGTTTAACCTGCTGGGTGATGGCCTGCGCGACGCGTTGGATCCGAAGATTAAGGGGTAGGCGTGTCTGTCGGATAACGACAGGTCATTTCCTTAAATGCGTTTACCCAGTATATGCAAAGTGCTTTGCTGAGAGGGGGTGCTGAAAATCGTCTCTTTGATAGGTGTTAACCCCTGGCGGCTATAAAAGCGGTACGCCTGCGGGTTAGCATCTAAAACTTCCAGCCAGAAAAACGTTTCACCACGGCATTGCGCCATACGCACTATTTCCGCAAACAGGGCCTCACCGTAGCCCTTACCGGTTTCACCAGGTAGCAAATAGAGTTTATGCAGCAGTGTACCTGCCGGGCCGTTTTCATCCACGGGGCAGTGCCAGGACACTTTGGCGAATCCGACCGGATCAGTATCTTCTGCAATAAACCAGCAACTGACATTACTTTGTAGTTCCGCCTGTAATGCGGGCAGAGAGTACTCCTGAAAGAGAAAATCCTGCAATTCATTGTGCTCATGCCACAGGTGGGCAAAGTGGTGAGTGTAGCTGGAATAACCCATTTGACTTAATAATGCTGCATCATCCAGATGGGCCTTTCGTACAGTAATCATTTTCTGGTCAACTCCCCATATTAATTCAAGCGCTGATTCTGACCTTGTGAGAGGACGATAAATCTATCATGGGTCGGGGAATAGCGATGTAAGCGTACCAATATTGATAATGCGTCATCATTAGCAACGGTCTCCCTCTCAACTGAGTAAGGGACTTCATTTCTGCTGCTTAGGTCGGCAGGTAATTGTCGCGAAGAGGTAATCTTCACCTTATCGAATGAATTGGCTACGCATTGATAGAAAGCAAACTCTACATCGCTGGCAGGACAATTTTCAATTACACGATGGCCCTCTTCATCAACTGAAAGCGTCACTTTTGCCGTGTCTATTTTAGATAAATCATGAGCAGGCATATCTCATGCCTTTCCGTGTCAGATAGCCGGGATTTTATTTCAACGTTTGAGTGTAGCGCGGATTTCAGTTCATGCTGACAATTTGCACTCTTGAGTCAGGCACTAAACTGCCAGCAGTCCAGGAATAGGCTTTTATGAGGGAAAACGGGCGTTCTACTTGATGTAGGAATGGATTAATAGAGTCTGGATTATCTGTGGCGGTTCAGGAAGCATTGCAGTTACTTTTACAACGTGAGTTGATGAATGCTGTTGCAAGCTCCTCTGCATTTGTCGGTAGTGCCGTCTCAGGTACCATCAGGAATCCTCAGAATGTTGCGCAATCAGGAAAGTATATTTTTGGTATAATTCAGTCGTTCTCAATTACAGGAATTTATTGATCCGGCAATGATGAAATATATTAAAAAGAGCCTTGCATTAAGTACTGTCATTACAAAGAACATGATGGTAAACGATCCGCAACGCCTGGAGTTGTTAAAGGAGCGGTTAAAAAACCGGTTTGGCGTGCCTGTTGGAATTCATATGACAGGCATTCCTTTAGCCATCAGTATGATACTTGCCATTTTTTGCTATGCCATGTCACAGGTTTCTGTCGGTATGCTGCTGTTTCGCTGGTTAGGACTCCCTGAATATAAAGTGTTGATGGGCGTTTTCTTTGCGGCTGCCGTTTATTGTGTGGTTATTATGACCACTATGTTACTGACTGCGCGCGGTTCTTTGGCTGGATATAAATTACACCTTGTCGTTATTGCTCTGACAGGAGTCATAGCCATTGTTTATTTTATCTCTGCCTGGTTTTCATTCTTATTCGTCGCTGTTAATAATTACACCCCGCAGATAACCTCTGTTTTAGGGATGACATTCTTCTGTCTGAATGTCATGTGGATGAATTCGTCAGTTTTTTACCGGTCAATAGCCCTGACGTTACATAATCGGGTGTGGCGCAAGCAGTTGAAAATAGAGGGGCGGCATATGGCAGGGGCCAGGCATTAACCGAATACAATGATATTCAGCAATAGAGGCCGCTGCGGAAATCTTAAATTTTAAGCGCAGCAAGGATTGCGGCTTCCATTTTCTCCGGGGTGGTGAACGGGGCAAAACGCTTGATCGGTTTGCCGTCGCGTCCGATCAGGAACTTAGTGAAGTTCCACTTGATCCGCCCACCCAGCACACCGGGCAATTCTTCTTTCAGGTAACGAAACACCGGGTGCGCAGCGACGCCGTTGACCTCCACTTTCTCGAACATCGGGAAGCTCACACCGTAGTTGATGTGACAGGTCTGAGCGATTTCGTCGGCGCCACCGGGTTCCTGTTTACCGAACTGGTTGCAGGGGAAACCAAGCACGACCAACCCCTGGTCAGCGTACTTCTTGTAGAGCGCTTCAAGACCCGCGTATTGTGGCGTGAAGCCACAATGGCTGGCGGTATTCACCACCAGAACCAGTTTACCCGCGTAGTCGGCCATAGAGATGATCTGGCCACGCAGGCTGGTGGCAGTCAGTTGATGAAAAGTGGTCATGTCGGAATCCTCAGTGCTGAACCCGTTCGACGACGATGTTGTCACGAAGCGCGTTGCTTATATCTGTCCCAGATAATCACTTTCTGTTCTGGCGTGTAATTATTCCGGGTTCTTCGTTTCATGGCAACGACCCCCTTGATTAAGGATAGCGTTGCATCGACCCGTTGAACTCACCGCGAGAAGCGGACGAGCTAATTATCTCGATCATTGTCTTTGAGATATCGGCCTAAGGTGTGGCGATTTAAGGGCATAATTCTGGGGTAAGCAGTTTGTTTTATATTCAATAACATTCATTAATTGCCTTTGCCAGACATTCTGCCGTAGCGTGTTTCCCTGCCATAGCTACTTAAAATAACGGAGGTTAATGATGACGAATATCGAAGTAGTGAAAGCGTATTTTAAATACTGTGTTGATGGGAAAGATGTGGAGCGTGTCAGTGAGTTTTTCTCAGAAGATGTGGTGATCCACCGCCCGGATTGTCCTGCTCCTTTAGTCGGTCTGGAAGTCTTTAAAAAGGGACTACGCGAAAATGTCACGGATCTGTACGACAGTATTGTGACGACGTTTCAGAAAGAGATTGTTGATGGCGACCAGGTCGTCGTAGCGCTAACACATGTAGCCAGAGGTTCAAACACCTGGAAAGGGTTTAACGTAGAGGGCAAGGATGTGACCTGGACAAGCCTGACGTACTTTCGCTTTAACAATGAAGGGAAGGTCGTTGAAGAAATTGTGGAGCGAAATGAGCTACACATGTCACATCAGTTAGGTCTGGTTCTGTCTGACAAACAGTGATTACATAGTACTTGCTTTACGACTGAAGCCTGCTCTGTGCGGGCTTTTTCATCCCTGTATGAAAAAGCCAGGCATAAAAACCTGGCTTTTCCCGGGAACGGTGAACCCGCTTATCCTCAATACACGCCGCACTAAAGGCGGCGCAAAGAGTTAAACGCGGCTACCCCACAGATCGTATTCGTCGGCGTTCTCTACTTTCACGCGCACGATATCGCCTGGTTTCACGTTTGTTTCACCGTTCAGGTAGACCGCGCCGTCGATTTCCGGGGCATCGGCCATGCTGCGGCCAATTGCGCCTTCTTCGTCGACTTCATCCACGATGACCATAATTTCGCGGCCCACTTTTTCCTGCAAGCGTTCAGCAGAAATTTGCTGTTGCAGCTGCATAAAGCGGTTCCAGCGCTCTTCTTTTACCTCTTCCGGCACCTGATCCGGCAGTTCGTTGGCACCAGCACCTTCAACCGGGCTGTATTTAAAGCAACCCACCCTGTCCAGACGTGCTTCTTTCAGGAAGTCGAGCAGCATCTGGAAGTCTTCTTCCGTTTCGCCAGGGAAGCCAACGATAAAGGTTGAACGCAGGGTCAGCTCCGGGCAGATCTCACGCCACTGTTTGATGCGTGCAAGCTGGCGGTCCACAGATCCCGGGCGCTTCATCAGTTTGAGAATACGTGGACTGGCGTGCTGCAGCGGGATATCGAGGTAAGGCAGGATTTTGCCTTCCGCCATCAGCGGGATAACGTCATCCACGTGTGGGTATGGGTAGACATAGTGCAGACGCGTCCAGATCCCCAGTTTTGAAAGCTCTTCACACAGATCAACCATGCTGGTTTTGACCGGCGCGCCGTTGTGGAAACCGGTGCGGTGCTTCACATCTACACCGTATGCGGAGGTGTCCTGGGAGATAACCAAAATTTCTTTGACGCCCGCATCGACCAGACGCTTCGCTTCGCTCAGCACCTCGCCAATCGGGCGGCTTACCAGATCGCCACGCATAGACGGAATGATGCAGAACGTGCAGCGATGGTTGCAGCCTTCAGAAATTTTCAGATAAGCATAATGACGCGGGGTCAATTTGACGCCCTGTTCCGGTACAAGGCTCAGGAACGGATTGTGTTTTGGTTTGGGCACATAGTGGTGAACATGTTCCAGCACTTGCTCGTAGCTATGAGGTCCGGTGATCTCCAGTACTTTCGGGTGTACTTCGCGGATCTGATCTTCTTTCGCACCCAGACAGCCAGTGACAATCACCTTGCCGTTTTCGTTCAGCGCTTCACCAATCGCTTCCAGTGATTCTTGCACGGCGCTGTCGATAAAGCCGCAGGTATTGACGATAACCATATCGGCGTCGTCGTAGCTTGGCACCACGTCATAGCCTTCGGTACGCAGTTCAGTCAGGATTCGCTCCGAATCGACGAGGTTTTTCGGGCAGCCAAGGGAAACGAAGCCGATTTTCGGCTGGTGGGTTACTTTGCTCATAGCTTAAAAATTGTTCAGTTATTGGAATGGTCAGGGCAGGGATTCTACAGAGATCTGGGCAAAAATTGTATCGCAATCTCACCGGGCATTACGCGCAGGCAAGATGAAGGTTATAGATACAATGTAAATTTTGTTAATTTATGGTGAATTATTGATCTTAAGCATCATCGCGTTCAAAAAATGACCATACTATTAAGTTGCACTATGACTGGAAAGAGGAGGAACAAGGTATGGTCGTTGGCAGACTGAGAACCGCTCTACTTAACAAGCTGGTCAACGCGCGAATTGATCTCGCCGCGTATCTACAGTTGAGGAAAGCGAAAGGCTACATGTCAGTCAGCGAAAGTGATCGTCTGCGTGATAACTTTTTTGAACTGAATCGCGAATTGCACGATAAATCACGACTGCAGAAACTTCATCTGGATAGTAAAGAATGGCAGGCGTTGCATCTTGCTGAAGGTGCATTAGCTGCCGCTGCTGTCTGTCTTATGAGCGGACATCATGATTGTCCGACTTTCATTTCCGTCAACGCAGAGAAACTTGAAAACTGTCTGACGAATTTGACGCTCAGCATCCAGTGCCTGAAAACGCATTCCATGCTGGCACAGGTCTAAGCTGGGGGGAGGCAACTCCCCCTTATCATCCGTTTTTGTAAAAATAATTCTGCATGCCTTCTCACTGACTACGCTTTAACGCAGAGCCATACAGGAGGCGTTATGCGTCGATCTCATCGCGTGTTATTCCCATTATTGCTGTTCTCCACTCTTGCCAATGCCGAACCATCCGCAGTCAGAGTCGAAGTACTGCAAACCAAACTTGATCACCCCTGGTCGCTGGCCTTTTTACCCGACAATCGCGGCATGCTGATTACCCTTAAAGGGGGGCAACTGCGGCACTGGCAAGCCGGAAAAGGGCTTTCCGATCCGCTGACGGGAGTCCCAAAAGTGTGGGCGCATGGGCAGGGGGGATTGCTGGATGTGGTGCTGGCGCCGGATTTTGCACAGTCACGCCGCGTCTGGCTCAGTTTTTCGGAAAGCGATCTGAACGATAATGCGGGCACGGCGGTGGGGTATGGGCGACTCAGCGAAGATCTGAAACGTCTTGAGAACTTCCAGACCGTGTTTCGCCAAATGCCCAAACTCTCTACCGGAAACCATTTTGGTGGACGCCTGGTGTTTGATGGCAAAGGGCATCTGTTTATTGGCTTAGGGGAAAATAATCAGCGTCCTACCGCACAGGATCTGGATAAATTGCAGGGCAAAGTGGTACGTCTGACCGATCAGGGAAAAATCCCGCCAGATAACCCGTTTGTCAGCAAAGATGGGGCGCGCCCTGAGATCTGGGCGTACGGCATTCGTAATCCGCAGGGGATGGCAATGAACCCGTGGAGCGATACGCTCTGGCTGAATGAACATGGTCCCCGTGGCGGGGACGAAATTAATATTCCGGAAAAGGGCAAAAACTACGGCTGGCCGCTGGCAACCTGGGGAATCAACTACAGCGGTTTTAAAATCCCGGAAGCGAAAGGGGAGATTGTGGCGGGGACAGAGCAGCCGATTTTTTACTGGAAGCACTCACCCGCAGTCAGCGGAATGGCTTTTTATAACAGCGACCGGTTCCCGCAGTGGCAGCAAAAACTCTTCATTGGGGCGTTAAAAGAGCAGAATGTGATTGTCATGACGGTCAACGGGAATACGGTAACGGAAGACGGGCGTATCCTGGGGGAGCGCAGACAACGCATCCGCGATGTTCGCATTGGGCCAGACGGCTTTTTATATGTATTAACCGATGAGTCCGACGGGGAATTACTCAGAGTGAGTCCGCGATCGTAGCGTGTAATGCCCTCAGACGCCGGGTTAGCCTGCGGCTCACAGACTAACCCGTAGACAGATGCAGCTTAGCTGACCGGGATCATCACGATTTTACGGAATGCCGGACGTTCGCTGAGTTGCTGATACCAGCGCTCAAGGTTCGGGCGCGCAGTCCAGGTCAGGCCGACATTGAACAGGTTATAGATGAATGGCGCGACGGCGATATCGGCAATGCCGAATTCGTTGCCGGAGAACCAGCGATGCCTTGCCAGCGCGTCGTCAAGCATGCCAAACAGACCATCGCAGACTTTGGCGCTGGCGTCGATGGCTGCCGTATCACGTTGTTCCACTGGCGTTCTGACTAACCCAAACAGGATAACGCGGTGCACCGGACTCAACGTCTGGTTTGCCCAATCCATCCATTTTTCACCTTCCGCGCGGCGTGCCGGAGAGTCTACCCACAACCGGTTTAGCCCATATTGCGCAGCCAGATAACGCACAATGGTATTGGATTCCCACAGCACAAGACCGGCTTCATCATCACGCAGTAATGGCACCAGACCGTTGGGATTCATCGCCAGATATTCAGCGTCATGATTGAGGCCAAATTGACCTCCGGCGAGAATGTGTTGAAAGGGTAATTCCAGCTCTTCAAGCGTCCATAGCACTTTTTTTACGTTAGTCGAGTTGTTCCTGCCCCACAGCGTAATCATAGTAACCCCTTAATTTGATTGGGCAGCCTTAGGGCTGCGATCGGCATCTGACCCGGTACATGGTGAAATAAAGCTAATATTTACGCAACAGCCTGCAAAAAAATCGTGTGGAATGCAGCGTAGCGGGGCGTTATTGCATAAACTTTAAAAACTTTACCTGGTTACGGTTTATTTAAGCTCGTTAGTGCGTTATTACTCACCAAACTTGTAACACGGTGATGTGACGTGATTTTTTTTGGAATGGATACTCGGGTGGCATTTATGAAGCAATACTCCTTTTCTCTTCGCAGCCTTGCTGCGGGCTCAGCACTATTATTCCTTTTTGCTCCAACTTTACAGGCGGCCGAACAGACGACCGCGCCGCCGAGCGTTGATGCGCGGGCATGGATCCTGATGGATTACGCCAGCGGAAAAGTGCTGGCGGAAGGGAATGCGGATGAGAAACTCGACCCTGCCAGTCTGACTAAAATTATGACCAGCTATGTGGTCGGGCAGGCGCTGAAGGCCGGAAAAATCAAGCTGACGGATATGGTGACAGTGGGGAAAGATGCCTGGGCTACGGGAAACCCGGCACTGCGCGGCTCATCGGTGATGTTCCTTAAACCTGGCGATCAGGTGGCGGTTTCCGACCTTAACAAAGGCATTATCATTCAGTCAGGTAATGATGCCTGTATTGCTCTCGCCGATTATGTTGCCGGCAGCCAGGAATCATTTATTGGGTTAATGAACGGTTATGCGCAAAAACTTGGCCTGACCAATACGACCTTCCAGACGGTGCATGGTCTGGATGCGCCAGGGCAGTTCAGTACCGCCAGAGATATGGCACTGCTGGGAAAAGCCTTGATCCACGATGTGCCTGAAGAGTACGCCATTCATAAAGAAAAAGAGTTTACGTTTAACAAAATCCGCCAGCCAAACCGTAACCGCCTGTTGTGGAGTACGAATCTGAATGTCGACGGCATGAAAACCGGGACAACGGCAGGGGCTGGGTACAATTTGGTTGCTTCCGCAACGCAGGGCGATATGCGCCTGATCTCCGTGGTGTTGGGGACGAAAACTGACCGTATTCGCTTTAACGAATCGGAGAAATTACTGACCTGGGGCTTCCGCTTTTTTGAAACGGTGACGCCAATCAAACCGGATGCTACGTTTGTCACCCAGCGTGTCTGGTTTGGCGATAAGAGCGAAGTGAACCTGGGGGCGGGTGAAGGCGGCTCGGTGACGATCCCGCGTGGGCAGCTTAAAAATCTGAAAGCGAGCTTTACCCTGACGGAGCCGCAGTTAACGGCACCGCTGAAGAAAGGTCAGGTTGTGGGCACCATCGACTTTCAGCTTAACGGGAAATCCATTGAGCAGCGCCCGTTAATGGTGATGGAAGCGGTGGAAGAGGGGGGATTCTTTAGCCGGATGTGGGATTTTGTGATGATGAAATTCCATCAATGGTTTGGTAGCTGGTTCGCCTAATCCCGTGATGCCGGAGGGCGGCGTTTGCGCCGCCACCCGGTACAGACTCTCTCAATACATGAGTTTAATGCGCTGCGCTTTTGCGTAATCGACCAGTTCATCATCCGGACGGCAGTCGCTGATAATGGAATTAAAGCAGGTTAATTCACCCATTCGCGCGGGTCGCACTTTGCCAAATTTGCTGTGATCCACGACCAGAACATGGTATTGCGCCATCGACATCGCCCACTGTTTCACCGGTAATTCTTCCAGATTAAAACAGGTTACGCCTTTGCTGATATGCACGCCCGCGGCAGAATAGAAGGCGATATCCGGGCACAGGTTGTTCAGGGTTTCCTGAAAATTGAGCGGCTTAAAAATGGCATTGCTGGCGTGGAATTCTCCGCCACACAGGATCGCGCGACACAACGGTTTTTCCTGCAACGCCAGAAAGGTATTCAGCGAATAGCAAACGGCGGTGAAGGGGAGTTCATTATCAATGGCTTCAATGATCCACGGCGTGGTGGTGCCACAGTCGAAAAACAGCGTCTGGTGCGGTTGTATCAGGCTTGCCGCCAGCTGTGCCGCACGTCGTTTTTCTTCGACCAGACGGGATTTCTGATCGCTGAGTAAATAGTGACTGGCGCTACGGGGTTCCAGAACAATATAGCCGCCCAGTAATACGACGGGCGCGCTCTTATTGTTCAGATCGCGACGGATGGTCATCTCAGATACGCCCAGAAGGGTCGCGGCTTCTTTTAGGTGTAATTTATCGCTGCGCTTTAAGGCTTGCAGCAATTGACCAATACGCTCGTCGCGTCGTGTTTCCATAGTTCCCCTGGAGAGTAAAATCATCACCCTGCACGGTGCAGGGCGATTAATACTACTCTTTTTTTAGCAGATTAGTCACGCACCCAGCCTTTTCGGATGGGAAGCGCAAAGCAAATGCGATAGCACGTTTGCAGGGTGCGATAGAGCGACGCGCCATATTTTTGCCAAACCATCTGTGCGCTCAGACATCCGATCATCGCCACCAGTAAACCGCCGACCATGTCCAGCGGCCAGTGTACGCCGAGGTAAACGCGCGACCAGGCGATTGTCACTGCCAGCACCATCAAAATGGCGCCTGACCAGATCCGGTGCCAGAACAAAAATGCCAGCGCAACGGTGAAAATCACCGTGCCGTGATCGCTGGGAAACGAGTCATCGGCGGCGTGATGCAGGAAGTTATAGCCAACATGGTCGACAAACGGACGGTCGTGAGGGAACAGATGCCCCATAATCCAGGAGACGGCCAGACTGACGATCAGTGCGATCGCCATCTTTATGATTAACTGGCGTTGGGCGCAGACCTGGTTTCGCGGACCCCACAGCCAGAGGATCATCACCAGCAGCGGCACAACAGTGATCATATCTTTGGCAATGAAAATGGCGAGATCAATTATCCACTGCGCGGAATCAGGGGTGGCGTTGATGAAAGAGAACAGCGAAGTATTAATATTTTCCAGCATAACATTCAGACTTAGCGCAATGAGATGAATTAAAGGACAGCCATGTAAATGACCCGTGCCTGGCTGAGAATAAAAGTCCTGCTAAAAACCGTAAAGCGGTATTGTCTTAAATGAGAAATCTCAGGGAAATTAGCAGGGATTCGACAGCATCATAGCGGCAGCAACTTAAATTAACCTTAAAGGAAACAGACGCTAAACAGACATTCTGTAAAAATGTGCGCTATTTGCTGCCAACAGACATAATTTGCTATATCCGCAGACGCGCTTTCATTACACTTTGCGCGATTTTTCATTTGTGAAGAGATTGCATGCAAAACCGTTTATCTTCTGGCACCCGACTGGGTCGTCAGGCATTGCTTTTCCCTCTCTGTCTGGTGCTCTACGAATTCTCCACCTATATCGCTAACGATATGATCCAGCCCGGAATGCTGGCGGTAGTGGAACAATACCAGGCCGGAATTGACTGGGTGCCGACATCAATGACTGCCTACCTTGCGGGCGGCATGTTTTTGCAGTGGCTGTTAGGGCCACTGTCGGATCGTATTGGCCGTCGCCCGGTGATGCTCGCAGGCGTGGTGTGGTTCATCGTCACGTGCCTTGCCACGCTATTGGCGCAAAACATTGAGCAATTTACCTTTCTGCGCTTCTTGCAGGGGATAAGCCTGTGTTTTATCGGCGCTGTGGGATATGCCGCGATTCAGGAATCTTTTGAAGAGGCGGTGTGCATTAAAATTACCGCGCTGATGGCTAACGTGGCGCTGATTGCGCCCTTGCTGGGGCCGCTCGTCGGGGCCGCGTGGGTGCATGTGCTGCCGTGGGAAGGTATGTTCGTTCTGTTTGCCGCACTGGCGGCATTCGCCTTTGTCGGTTTACAGCGCGCAATGCCGGAAACGGCAACCCGAATAGGCGAAAAGTTATCGCTGAAAGAGCTGTGGCGGGATTACAAGCTGGTGCTAAAGAACGTGCGCTTTGTTGCTGGCGCACTGGCGCTGGGGTTTGTCAGTCTGCCTCTGCTGGCATGGATTGCGCAGTCCCCCATTATCATCATTAGCGGCGAGCAGCTCAGCAGTTATGAATATGGTCTGTTACAGGTCCCTATTTTTGGCGCGCTGATTGCCGGGAATCTGGTGCTGGCACGTCTGACGGCACGGCGGACGGTACGTTCATTAATTATCATGGGCGGCTGGCCGATTATGCTGGGGCTGCTCCTCGCTGCTGCGGCGACGGTCGTCTCATCCCACGCGTATCTGTGGATGACAGCAGGCCTCAGTATCTATGCCTTTGGTATTGGCGTGGCAAACGCGGGGTTGGTGCGTTTGACCCTGTTTGCCAGCGACATGAGCAAAGGCACGGTGTCTGCCGCGATGGGCATGTTGCAAATGCTGATTTTTACCGTCGGTATCGAGGTGAGTAAATATGCTTATCTGGGCGGTGGAAACGGTCTGTTTAGTCTGTTTAATCTGGCAAACGGGATTTTCTGGCTGCTCCTGATGTTTATCTTCCTGAAAGATAAACAGCCAGGCGCTTCACGAGAAGGATAATCAGCAGCCTGTCGGGGGGATCCGGCAGGCTGGTGGTTAGGAAACTTCGGTCATACAAAGCAGGGAGCTTGCCGATCAGTGCGAGAACGGTGCTTCGTTTCGGAGTATCTTTTCAATAACGTCGAGCACGCCTTCTTCGTTGTTTGAGCCAGCGCGGTACTTAGCGGCAAAGACGACGGCCTCTCTGGCATTCTCCATTGCGAAGCTAAAACCGGCCTGGCGCAGCATTTCGATATCGTTACCGCCATCGCCGAAGACGGCGACTTCATCATCGTTGATACCCCAACGTTGTTGAAGCAAACGCAAACCGTTGGCTTTATGTACGCCAGGGATTATCAAATCGATACTGCCGTAACCGGTATGCACTGGCACCATGATATCGCCGATGGCCTCGTGAAGTTCGGCCTGCAGTTCAGGAATTCGCTCGTCGGAAATGTTAAGACCGAACTTAAAGAAAATATCGTTGATATTGCTAAAGTTATCGACGAATTCG
This sequence comes from Citrobacter sp. Awk 4, assembly GCF_028069725.1. Lineage (GTDB taxonomy): Bacteria > Pseudomonadota > Gammaproteobacteria > Enterobacterales > Enterobacteriaceae > Citrobacter_D. The sequence continues at coordinate 3,202 of NZ_JANEWG010000009.1, read as the reverse complement.
AGACGATGGTAGTACATCTCCGCCATCTCTTTTAAGGCATCGTCGTACTGCTTCAGGGTGTACGCACTGTTTTTACCGCAGGCAATGATTTCCACCTCCGGGCGCGTCAGTAAATGGTCAACCACGGCATGAAAATCAGCGCGAGGTAACTCACCGTTAAACACGTCATTTCCCTCGCTCACCACCCAGCCGCCGTTTTCCGCAACGAAGGCGATTTCATGGGCGATGTCAGGAAAGAAAGAGATGAGCTGGTAATACTGGTTGCCGCTGGCGACCACAAAACGGATCCCTTTCTCTTTCATCTGCTGATACTGCGCCATAAACCGCTCACGGTTATAGGTTTTTTGGTCGCTCAGAAAAGTGCCATCCATATCTACTGCAATTAATTTGATACCCATTAACCATTCTCCATCGCAGTGTGCGTTTTTGTTTCTGGTTTAGCGACCGCTTTTGCAACCAGCGCCGCCAGCAGCACCAATGCCAGAACGACCAGCATGGCGCTACGCAATCCATAATGTTCGCCGAGATATCCCAGCAAGGGCGGTCCAACGAGGAAGGCGAGATAACCTGTTGTGGCGACCACGCTGACACGCGTCGGGGCATCGGGACCGGTATCGCTGGCAGCAGAGATCGTCAATGGGAAGCCGAGCGAGGCGCCAAGCCCCCAGAGAACCACAGAGACCCCAGCCACCCAGGCGCTATCAACAAAGATAATGAGACCGATGCCGATCGCCCCCATTAGCGCGCTGGCGCGCACCACCGCCACGCGGCTATATCTGTCAATAAACCAGCCGCCGGTGAAACGCCCCACGGTCATGCCTAACGTGAAACCGGCGTATATCAGAGAGCCGGACGTTGGGCTAAATCCGTGCCCGTCCACCATCAGCAATGGTAACCAGTCGTTGGCGGACCCTTCCGCAAATGCCATTGCCAGCACCACGACGCCAATGAGCAACAGCTGGAAATCCCGGTAAAAGGGCACTCCTTTATCAGCAGAGTGGGCGCCATCTGCGGCGTTTTTACCGGTGCCGTCGGGTATTTCCCGAATGGCGATAAAAATAGGCGCAATGGCTATCATGGCAGCCAGCAAAATATGTGTTGTGGCCGGTACGCCAAATGCGGTCAACATCATACCCACACCGGCTCCCGCCAGTGTGCCCAGGCTATAAAAGCCATGCATCATCGGCAGGACGGTCTTGTTCATTTCGCGTTCAACCGCAGCGCCTTCGACGTTGATAGCGACTTCTGCGGAACCGAAACTGGCGCCAAAGATACCTAAACCCAGCGCAAAGAGCAGCGGGGAGGTCAACCCCAATGCAATGCTGAGAATAGCCATGCCGACGACCGCGCATGACATGGTTATCTGAATAACATTACGGGTACCAAATCGCTTCACCAGCCAGGCTGAACACAGAATACCGCTCATCGATCCAATCGAAAGCCCAAACAGTACCGCCCCCATTTCCGCCGTTGAGACAGAAAGGATGTCCCGGATGGCGGGGGTACGCGTCGCCCAGGACGCCATCAGTAATCCCGGTAGGAAGAAGAACATAAACAGAGCCCAGGTTCGGTGTTTTAATGCTCTGCGTGATGAACTGGCGGTCATGAATTCAAACCAAAAAAGAGAAGAGAGGAGACAACACTAACAACTTTGTGTACATTTGTACATAAATGGAATAAGAGGAAATAGTGTGCGACGTGCTAACGATCCAAACCGGCGAGAAAAAATCGTTCAGGCCACGCTGGAAGCGATAGTGACGCATGGTCTTCATGCCGTGACGCATCGCAAAATCGCCACCCTTGCGGAGGTGCCGCTGGGATCAATGACCTACTATTTTTCAGGCATCGATGAACTGCTCATGGAGGCATTTAGCGGTTTCACCGAAAGCATGTCGCAGCAATACCAGGCCTTTTTTGATGACGTTAATGATGCGCAGGGCGCCTGCAATGCGATTACCGACATGATTTACGGCTCGCAGGTCACAACGCCGGACAACATGGAGCTGATGTACCAGTTGTATGCGTTTGCCAGCCGTAAGCCAGCCTTAAAACAGGTGATGCAGAACTGGATGCAGCGCAGTCAACGCACGCTGGAGCAGTGGTTTGATCCGGTCACCGCCCGCGCGCTGGACGCATTCTTAGAAGGGATGACTCTGCATTTCGTGACCGACGCAACGCCGCTCGCGCGAGAAGACATTTTGATGATGGTAAAGCGAATCGCCGGGGAGAGCTGAAGCGACTTCTGTTGCCTCATCCGTCGAGCGTTGCGCCTGCTGTCATGTTGACTACCGTTGCGGTCATGGCGCTTGCGTGATCCGATGCGAGAAATGCCATTGTCTCAGCCACTTGTGAAAGCGTTGGCAGCCGTTTGAGCATCGTGCTGTGCGCCGCGCCCGCTACCCACTCCTCTACGGATAATCCCATCGCTTGCGCCTTTGGCATAAACACTTCGCGGGTATAAGAGCCTGCCTGCACCGCGTCGGCAATCGCATGGCAACGCACGCAGATGGCGCGAATATTTCTGGGGCTGACTTCACTGGCCAGCGCTCTGGTGAACGCTTCTGTACCTGCGCAGCCGACAATGTGACCGGAGTGGCCCGGCACCGCCATAGAGCCTGCGGGGGCGACGACCGTGAGGATTGTTCCTGCTCGTTCACCCCCCATGTGGGGAATAACCGCTTTGGATATCGTGAATTGTGCAGAAAGAAATGGGCTTATACCCTGCATAAATTCGGCCAGAGATAATTCTGCAATTCCTTTTCCCTGATTGTGAATAAAGCCGGTTGCGTTTACCACGATGTCAATGCCGCCGAGCTGTTGGGCCAGTTGCGCCGTACGCGTGAGGGTGGACTGTTCGTCGAGCACGTCAATGGTAAATGTCCCGGCTGTTCCACCTGCGGCGCAGATTTCGCCTGCCACCCTCTCCAGACGAACCTGGTGGCGTGCGCCAAGGTACACCTGTGCCCCTTCACGTGCCATAACATGCGCAACCGCGCTGCCAATTGCGCCGCTACCACCGAAAATGACAGCAATTTTGCCTTCAAGTAACATTGCGCTATCCCATCACCCGTCTGCCCATGCAAAATTATGGGCAATAACCTGCATCCTGCAAGCTTGCGTGGTGTCGTTGACGCTGGCAACGGGAACACAGAAGGCGTGGGGGAGACTACGAATTTCAGGTAACAAAAAAGTTGTGTAAGCG
>NZ_JANEWG010000089.1 GCF_028069725.1 Citrobacter sp. Awk 4 | reverse complement strand
CATTGAGTGAAGTTAATTTGTTCTTTTTTGAAATTAATCAAATTTAATACACTCAGTGGAATGCATGGGATGACATTTTTGTTATCTGTCGCCTTAAACTCAACTTCCGTCACTGTCAGCGTTTGTTGATTCAACGCCACAGCGATTTTATAAACACCCGGCAGTACGTTAGCCCCGTTTGAGAAACGAGCTAAATCTACGGACTGTCCCACCGGCTGTTTCACAAAGTCAGAATCAAACTCTACCTGATCATCTGTCGGCGGAGTCGGTGCCTCCCCCGTGGCAGCCACCGAACATTGCACAATGAGTATGTTTAACGTCAAAAACAAAATAATTGAGAACAATATAATCATAATATTTCCACCAGAGGCAGAGCTTAAGACTATTTGCTCTGGTTGTGTTTGACTGCTGCACCATAGTCATTAATTGACGTAAAAGTAATCGCGTGGATATCACTGATTGCATTTATATTTTTAAAATGAAAGTCAGCATTGCCTCCAGGGGCGATCATTTTTCCATCTTCGACATATTTGCTTCCCCCTTGGGTATAAGTCACCGTCCCAAGAGTAATATAATAAGGTGTAGGGTTTGTCGCTTTTACACCACCATTACTGATTGACCACTGCAATGAGTCTGGTGCGTCACCTGAACTACCTTTTAAACCTTGTGGACGATAAAAAAGTTTTACTCTGGTTCTGAACGCGATACTCAGATGGTTATTCTCAGCTGCATTTTTTGACTTCGCAGGGATTTCCAGTACGTTTAGATAAAACACGGATTCTTTATTCGCCGGAATTCCCTTGCCATCAACCAGACTGATCCTTAATGTCTGCCCCTTTCCGGCATCAATACGATTAATGGGCGGCGTTAAAACAAACGGTGAAGTGATTTTATCCGGCGTTGCTGATTGATTGCCATCATCAATCCAACTTTGCGCCAGTACAGGGGCTTTGCCGGAATTTTTCATGTTCACGGTGACTTCATTTTGTTCCGCTGAATAAATAACACGGGTTCCGCTTAACACAATACCAGCACAAGAAAGAGTGCTATAACTTAATGCCGTCATCCCTGATAGCGCTACTAATAAAAAAGTTAATTTACGTCTGGACAGAATCATAGGAATAGACATTTTATCATAACACTCTTTGGTCGATTATTTATAAATCAGGTCGTAGGTAACTTTCCCTTGTACCGCTCCGGCACCAAGGGTTGCACCTGTTACTTTGTAATACTCAACAAAGTAAGAAAGCGTCCCTTTCTTACTCGTGGAATCAGGCGTCACATATTGCGCAGCAGCTGACTGCCCGGCGTCACCGACAAGAATGACTTTGTCATCTGTCGCATCTAACAATTGCAGACTGACCCCGGTTGCACCTCCTGCTGCAATATTATTCAGATGCCCCGTATCCGCATCCACCCATGCACCGTCGGGTTCAAAATAAGTCCCCACCTGAGTATCAGGATCATCCAGTGCACAATTCGCCAGTTCAATAGTGAAAGGTGTGCGCCCGGCAGTCTCAGCATGAAACGCTGAGATTGCAACCGGCGGCATTGTTACAGTCCCGTCGGCAGAAATACCATTTACTGTCGCCTCACAGGTAGATGCTGTAATTTTCCCTTCAAAAGTAATTGTACCGCTTGATGCTCCAGCGGCATAAGAGGCATTCACCATGCCCATAGACGCGGATGCAATAAGCCCCACTTTAAAAAACACAGATAGTTTCATTTTTGTTCCTAAAAATAGAATGATGCCCTGACCGCGAGTCTATAGTTATTCCTGCGATAACTTTGTTTTCATAAAAAGGAAAGGTATTTACAATAATAAAATTTCCATTATTGCAAATCGCTCCTTCCATCTATTAGAAATCAGTCACTCATTCCGCTCTCATGCAATGTCTACAATTTAAATAGAAAGCAAGAGTGGAAATGTTTATCACAAGAATCAGGCTCCTCAATGACAAGACATATTTTATTTATGGGAGCACTCAAAAGCAATGTGGCCCGAATCCAGAATTACACACCCCTTCACGACATTTATTTACCGATTGCAATATTCTATTAGTGTAATTTTAGACACTTATTCTGGATCCAGTTAAGAACATGAATAAGCCATAATTCAAAAATTATTATGTTTCATTACAAGGATTCAGTCTCAGCATGTCAGATTCACCTAACATTAACATTTTCAGGCATGGTAATAAGCCTGAACAATCTATCCGGCAATTGCTCACTGCCCTGAACTCTCAGGCGACTCCCCTACTCACACGCAAGGGCACGTTACTGCAGTATGTAACTGATGAGATAAATTACTGTTATTTGCTGCATAAAGGGCATGTGGTGATCAACCGTGCAACGGATGGATTGTCGTTAAACACTGAAACCGCGCCTTTTATTTTTGGTTTTAGCATGTTAACCCCTTCCTCTTGCCAGTTAACATTATGCACATCAGCAGATGCGGTCCTGAGCCGTCTTCCGCTTGACCTAGCCGTGAAAATTATCCAGCAGCAAGCGCTATGGGAGCCGCTTTGCCATGTCATGACGCATATTTCGTCCCGCATTTTTACGCATTGTACGCGTTTGTCTCAACCAGGAGCTTACGACGCTATACGCTATCTCCTGTTTGAGCTTTCGCTGGAGTCAGAGGAGTTCAGAGAATCGGAGTCGGTGGTGAAATACATCCAAAGCCGCTGTTTCCTGTCTCGCAGCGGGATTATGGCGGTTCTTTCAACCTTACGCCGGGGAGGTTACATTGAAATAAAAAACGGAAAGCTTATTCTAATCAATTGCTTACCAACAAAATTTTGAGCTTAAGGATTAAGCTGCTTCGCTTTGTTGTAACCTTTTGCAACTCTTTATCTATACTTATCAAAGAAGCGTGTCATTCGGTATAACTGTTATATGGATGAAAAAGCATTAATGCCACCTGCACTCAATACTCCCTACCCATGGTCAAAAATGTTGGTCGAGGCGTTGTTGCCCTTCGCCACGCCGCAGTCATACCGTAAGGGAATTCGGCTTGATTTTATTGAGGCAGATAAACCGATTTGTCGAATAATTGTCAGTGGCTCCGTTGAGGCACATCGCACCGCAGATCATCTGCTCGTAGTGCGAGTCTCAGCACCGAGTATCCTGGGCTTGGGTATCAGCGATAGTTATATTATTACCGCAGAACCCTGCAAAATCGCGACCCTCTCCTTAGCCGAGGTGCACCAGCACATCCAGGAGCTGGGTATGTGGGAAGTACTGGCGAAACATATGGTCGTGGTGAGCAGCAAACTGTTTTCCTACAGTCGACAATTGAGCGCCCCCACCGCCTATGAAGTGATTTGCAGTCAACTGATTGAGCTGATGCATGAATCAGAATCTTTGCGTGAGACGCTGTCCGTTGAACGCTTCATCCGTGACAGAACCCATCTGTCCCGCAGCAGCATCATGAAAATCCTTGCCGACCTCAGATTAGGCGGTTATATCAGCATTGAAAATGGACGGCTGTTGGCTATCCACCATTTACCGCAAAAGTATTGAATGAGGTTGGATCAGTACAGGCTGCGGCAGCTGATATAATAGAAAAGTGCTGGTTTTCTACTCTGTGGTGCACGCCACTTTCGGCGCTATGTAAAAATCACGTGACAATTCATGCGTATAGTGGGCTATAATTTCGGCCTGCTATCTCTATTATTCTGGCTGCATTCGTCATAACCGAATGAATATAAAGCCAAAAATAAGCAATGACATAAGGATTAAAGCTATGGGTTTTCTTTCCGGTAAGCGCATTCTGGTAACTGGCGTAGCCAGTAAACTGTCCATCGCCTACGGTATCGCTCAGGCGATGCGCCGCGAAGGTGCTGAACTGGCGTTCACCTACCAGAACGACAAACTGAAAGGCCGTGTAGAAGAATTTGCCGCTCAACTGGATTCCAGCATCGTATTGCAGTGCGATGTGGCTGAAGATGCCAGCATCGACACAATGTTCGCTGAACTGGCTAACGTTTGGCCGAAATTCGATGGTTTCGTACACTCCATCGGTTTCGCACCTGGCGACCAACTGGACGGCGACTACGTGAATGCGGTCACCCGCGAAGGCTTTAAGATCGCTCACGACATCAGCTCCTACAGCTTCGTTGCGATGGCGAAAGCATGCCGTTCCATGCTGAACCCAGGTTCTGCGCTGCTGACGCTCTCCTACCTGGGCGCAGAGCGTGCTATTCCGAACTACAACGTAATGGGTCTGGCGAAAGCATCTCTGGAAGCCAACGTACGTTATATGGCGAATGCGATGGGTCCGGAAGGCGTGCGCGTCAACGGTATCTCCGCAGGCCCAATCCGCACGCTGGCTGCATCTGGCATCAAAGATTTCCGTAAAATGCTGGCTCACTGCGAAGCGGTTACTCCGATTCGTCGTACCGTTACCATTGAAGATGTCGGCAACTCTGCTGCGTTCCTGTGCTCCGATCTCTCTGCCGGTATCTCCGGTGAAGTGGTTCACGTTGATGGCGGTTTTAGCATCGCGGCAATGAACGAACTGGAACTGAAATAATCGTTTCAGGATCCTGGTATGGGCGGCGTTCGTCGCCCATCGTTCTCTGCCTGTTTTACCCCCTCCTCACCCGTATTCCGCGCAGCATATAGCTTTCCGATATTTATTATCACGTAACAATCTTTCATCCCACCTCTTGCTTACGTCAGGATAATGCAGCGAAAACGACCCGCTGTGTTTCGACGACGTGTCCGGGTCGCCACTTTTAGAAAAGGGAACGCCCATGGAACAACGCCGAATTGAAGGCAAAAGCCACTGGTATCATGAGACACAGTCCAACGCCAGGACGCCGGATGTCCTGCCGCTGGTGCCTGAGGCGGCACACGTAGAGGACCGTTTTCTACTCGATCTGCCGATTTCTGAGGATGCGCTTTTCCCCTTTCAGTCCTGGTTGCACCCCGCCCGTCGACTTGCTCACATTCTGTTTCCCTCTCATGCTCATCAATATCAGATGAATACGTTCAGCGACTATGAACGTATGAGTACCGCATTGACTGTCGCGCAGGTCTGTGGCGTTCAGCGCTTGTGTAATCACTATGCTGCTCGTCTGGCGCCGCTTCCTGGTCCGGACTCTTCCAGGGAAAGTAACCATCGTCTTGCACAAATCACCCAATATGCCCGTCAGTTGGCAAGCTCTCCTGTGGTGATTGATGCCCGTGCCCGGCAACATCTGGATGATGTTGGATTGACGGTTTGGGACAGTGTTCTGCTAAATCAGATCGTGGGCTTTGTGGGTTTTCAGGCGCGGGTGGTGGCCGTCTTCCAGGCTTTTCTCGGACAACCGGTGCGTTGGGTACCCGGACTCGATATGCAGCCGTTCGCTCCAGCCCTTCCTTTTGCGACCGCCGAAGCGACATGGCATCCGGCGCATGTCGCCGCTGAATTCCCTATGGCCAGCGAACAGTCCCGACGTCAGCCAGGAGCAGAATTACAGTGGCTTGCGCCCGTCCTGGCGCACCACCCCGACCTGCTTTCACGACTTTCCACACTGATAACAAGCTCATTGCGCACAGAAGTGCCACAGAACGCCTCCGGGCTTGCAACCCTGCTCACTGCCCGTATTAATGGCAGCGTCGCTTGTTTTAATGAGCAGGCGCAACGCTCCCCGGAATTTACCGGGTTCATTGCCACACTCCGTCAGGAAGAGCGCGAAATACAGCAGTGGGAACAGCGGCATCCGGTTGAGCGCATAACATTGCAAGCGATACAATGGCTCACAAGGGCGCCCAATCGTTTTAGCGACGCACATTTTGGCGCCTTATCCGGGCACGATTTATCCTCTGAGCAGGCGATCAACTTACTCAGTTGGTGTGGGTTGTGCGGATGGCTAAATCGCCTGAAAATCGCGTTGGGTGATACCCATTAACCCTTCCATTTGCTTAAAGAGCGCTTGCTGCGCCAGGCAGAATCGCGTAAAACTGTCAGCCGCTCTTTTGGCCACGAAAATAGACAATTATGCTTCAGGACAACCCGCTGCTAGCGCAGCTTAAACAGCAACTGCATTCCCAGACGCCACGTGCTGAAGGGGTGGTAAAAGCCACGGAAAAAGGCTTTGGCTTCCTGGAAGTCGACGCGCAAAAAAGTTATTTCATCCCGCCGCCGCAGATGAAAAAAGTGATGCACGGTGACCGCATTGTCGCGGTAATCCACACGGAAAAAGAACGCGAATCTGCTGAACCCGAAGAACTGATCGAACCCTTCCTGACCCGCTTTGTGGGCAAAGTTCAGGGTAAGAACGATCGACTGTCCATCGTGCCGGATCACCCGCTGCTGAAAGACGCCATCCCGTGCCGCGCTGCGCGTGGCGTGGAACATGAATTTAAAGAGGGTGACTGGGCTGTCGCTGAAATGCGCCGTCATCCCCTGAAAGGCGATCGTACGTTTTATGCCGAATTAACCCAGTTCATCACCTTTGGCGACGATCACTTCGTGCCCTGGTGGGTCACACTGGCACGTCATAATCTCGAAAAAGAAGCCCCCAATGGCGTCGCCACTGAAATGCTGGATGAAGGTCTCGAACGTCAGGATCTGACGGCGCTGGATTTTGTCACTATCGACAGTGCCAGCACCGAGGATATGGACGATGCGTTATACGCGCAAGAATTGGCTGACGGTAAACTGCAACTCACCGTCGCCATCGCCGATCCTACCGCATGGATTGCCGAAGGCAGCAAGCTGGATAACACGGCGAAAATCCGTGCGTTTACCAACTATCTGCCGGGTTTCAATATTCCCATGTTGCCGCGTGAACTCTCTGACGATCTGTGCTCTTTGCGCCCACAAGAAGTTCGCCCGGTTCTCGCCTGCCGGATGACCATTGCTGCTGATGGAACCCTTGAAGACGACATTACGTTCTTCGCTGCGACTATCATTTCAAAAGCAAAACTGGCCTATGACAACGTCTCCGACTGGCTGGAAAACACCGGGACCTGGCAGCCAGAGAGCGAAGCCATTGCCCGACAAATCCGCCTGCTGCAACGCATTTGCCTGAGCCGTGGCGAATGGCGTCACAACCACGCGCTGGTGTTCAAAGACCGTCCGGATTACCGTTTTGTCCTGGGTGAGAAAGGCGAAGTCCTCGATATCGTTGCGGAACCCCGTCGCATTGCCAACCGTATCGTGGAAGAGTCCATGATCGCCGCAAATATTTGCGCCGCTCGCGTGCTCCGCGACAAATTAGGCTTTGGTATTTATAACGTTCACATGGGCTTCGACCCGGCTAATGTCGACGCTCTGGCGGCTCTGCTGTCATCGCACGGTATGCACGTTAATGCCGAAGAGGTCCTGACGCTGGAGGGGTTCTGCAAACTCCGTCGGGAACTGGATGCGCAACCTTCCGGTTTCCTGGACAGCCGAATTCGTCGCTTCCAGTCTTTCGCTGAAATCAGCACCGAACCAGGCCCGCACTTTGGTCTTGGTCTGGAGGCCTACGCTACCTGGACATCGCCTATTCGTAAATATGGCGACATGATCAACCATCGCCTGTTGAAAGCCATCATCAAGGGTGAGTCCATTGCGCGTCCGCAGGATGAAACTACCCTGCAAATGGCAGAACGCCGTCGCCTGAACCGTATGGCGGAACGTGATGTCGGCGACTGGCTGTACGCACGTTTCCTGAGTGACAAAGCCGGGACCGACACGCGTTTCGCGGCAGAAATCATTGATATCAGCCGTGGTGGAATGCGTGTTCGCCTGGTCGATAATGGCGCCGTTGCTTTTATCCCTGCGCCATTCCTGCATGCGGTTCGTGATGAACTGGTCTGTAGCCAGGAAAACGGCACCGTACAGATTAAAGGTGAAGCGGTTTACAAAGTCACTGATGTTATCGACGTCACGATTGCCGAAGTTCGCATGGAAACCCGTAGCGTCATTGCTCGCCCTGTCGCGTAACGTCTTACCGTACATGCAGTACGCCCCGTACAACGGTCTTTCCCGATAAGGAAAGACCGTTTTCTTTTTCCTGTCTGAACTGTCCGCGCACACTACACTTTAATGATTCATTACGATTTTTTTTGCTATTTCTCTGTGATGAGT
>NZ_JANEWG010000088.1 GCF_028069725.1 Citrobacter sp. Awk 4 | reverse complement strand
CAGTAGACTGATGTAAAATTCAGTAATTGTAGAAAAATTCGGTGGAGCGGTAGTTCAGTTGGTTAGAATACCTGCCTGTCACGCAGGGGGTCGCGGGTTCGAGTCCCGTCCGTTCCGCCACTTATTAAAAGCCCTGAGTTAACACTCAGGGCTTTTTCTTTATCTGCGATTTGGTTATTGCTAAATTCGCAAAAATCTTCTGCGTTTAAGCCTCTTTTTCCTCATATCTCCCACAGCGATAATCCTCCTCTGCTAATGAACAGCATTAATAAAGAGGAATTCAATGACAATCCCTGCATTTGGTTTAGGTACTTTTCGCCTGAAAGACGACGTTGTAATCGCATCCGTAAAAACCGCCATTGAGTTGGGTTATCGTGCTGTCGATACCGCACAAATCTATGATAATGAAGCCGCTGTCGGGCAGGCAATCGCAGAAAGCAACGTACCGCGCAGCGAACTCTACATCACCACCAAGATCTGGACAGAAAATCTGAGCAAAGAGAAGCTGGTCCCAAGCCTTAAAGAGAGCCTGCAAAAACTGCGTACGGACTATGTCGATTTAACCCTGATTCACTGGCCTTCACCTAATGACGCAGTGTCAGTAGAAGAGTTTATGCAGGCGCTGCTGGATGCGAAAAAGCAGGGATTGACGCGCGAAATTGGTATCTCAAACTTCACTATCCCGCTGATGGAACGAGCTATCGCTGCGGTTGGTGTAGAAAACATCGCAACGAACCAGATCGAACTCTCTCCGTATCTGCAAAACCGTAAAGTGGTGGATTGGGCGAGTGAACACGGTATTCACATTACCTCCTACATGACGCTGGCTTATGGCAACGCGTTGAAAGATGAAACGATTATCCGTATCGCGACGAAGCATAATGCGACTCCTGCTCAGGTGATTCTGGCATGGGCGATGGGCGAAGATTATTCAGTGATCCCGTCCTCAACCCGGCGTGAAAACCTGGCAACCAACCTGCGGGCGTTGGATCTGCAACTGGATGCTGAGGACAAAAAAGCGATCGCCGCCTGGATTGCAACGATCGCCTGGTGAGTCCGGAAGGGCTGGCGCCGAACTGGGATTAACTCACCTGCGTGCGGGTGGCGACGCTATCCGCATGTTCACTGAGAAAATCGATAAACGCGCGAATACGCGGGCTGACCGCCTTATCGCTGTAGTACACCGCACTAAACGGCATCTCGACAGGTACACGATGTTCGGCGAGCAGTTCAACAAATTCTCCCTGCTCCAGCTCTTTCGCAATCATATAGTCTGACAGACACGCGATTCCGTTGCCGCTCAGACACAACTGCTTAATCGTCTCTCCACTATTAGAAGAAAGCCCGCTGCTAATTTCATGAAGTTGTCCATCGCAGCAGAAGACTGGCCAGGTATTCAGCGTAGCCGGTTCGGTAAAGCCTAAGCAGAGATGATCTTTCAGATCGGCAACGGTTTCTGGTTTGCCATATTGTGCAATGTAATCCGGCGAAGCAATAATTTTACGGTAACTGGTAAACAGTGGACGAGCGCGAAGGCTGGAATCACTCAGCGTGCCGGCGCGGATCGCCACATCGACCTTCCTCTCGATAAGATTGATAAAGGTCTCCGAGGAGACCAACGAAAGAGTGATCTCCGGATAACGCTCGCGAAACGGTTTGATTAGCGGCGTAAGAAAGTTAAGCGTTACTGGCGTTGCGGCATCTATACGCAGTAACCCACGTGGGGTGTTGCGCGTTTCCATAATTTCAGTCTCTGCGGCGGCCATTTCCTGCAATATTGACTGTACGCGCCTGAAATAACGCTCGCCTTCCTCCGTGAGGCTTAACTGGCGTGTTGTGCGATTAAGCAAACTCACACCCAATTTCATTTCCAGTTTTTTGACGGCACGACTCACTGCGGAGTTAGCCTGGCCAAGTTGCTCTGCGGCGCGGCTGAAGCTACCACTTTCCACCACCGCAACAAAAATCGTGAGTTCTTCCGATGTCGCTTTCATTTTTGCACCTGAAGCAAAATTATATTGAGATTTTGGATATTTTTGTTATTAAAGCACCACTGCATACTACGTGTCATCTACTTACTGATGATATGGAGTGACTTATGCCTCTGGCGTTACTTGCACTGACAATCAGTGCCTTTGCAATTGGCACAACCGAATTTGTGATAGTGGGCCTGGTGCCTACCATTGCTGAACAGCTGTCGATCTCGTTGCCTTCTGCGGGGTTATTGGTCTCAATCTATGCACTGGGAGTCGCAATTGGCGCTCCGGTGCTCACAGCATTAACCGGAAGTTTGCCACGTAAACAGCTACTGGTTGCATTGATGGTTCTGTTTACTGCCGGAAATATTTTGGCATGGCAGGCGCCAGGGTACATGACACTGGTTGTTGCTCGTCTGCTGACGGGACTGGCGCATGGTGTGTTCTTTTCCATTGGCTCGACAATTGCGACGAGTCTGGTGCCAAAAGAGAAAGCCGCGTCAGCCATTGCCATTATGTTTGGCGGTTTAACGGTTGCACTGGTAACAGGCGTTCCACTGGGAACCTTTATCGGTCAGCATTTTGGCTGGCGCGAAACGTTCCTTGCTGTATCGCTGCTCGGTATCATCGCGCTTATCAGCAGTCTGATTCTGATTCCGGCGAATATACCAGGCCGTGCCGCCGCGTCGATTCGTGATCAGATACGCGTGTTAACGCACCCACGTCTGCTGATTATCTATGCCGTCACCGCGTTAGGTTATGGTGGCGTATTTACCGCGTTTACCTTTCTGGCGCCAATGATGCAGAGTCTGGCGGGGTTTTCACCGGCAGCCGTGAGCTGGATTTTGCTGGGGTATGGTGTTTCTGTGGCAATCGGCAATATTTGGGGTGGCAAGCTGGCGGATAAGCATGGCGCAGTTCCGGCGTTGAAATTTATCTTTGCCGCGCTGGTTGTGCTGCTGATGGTCTTCCAGTTCACGGCATCAATACAATATGCTGCGCTGGCGACTATCCTGGTGATGGGGATCTTTGCTTTTGGCAACGTGCCTGGATTACAGGTGTATGTGGTACAAAAAGCGGAACAATTTACGCCAAATGCCGTGGATGTCGCTTCAGGCCTGAATATTGCCGCATTCAACATTGGGATTGCGATAGGGTCCGTTGTGGGTGGGCAAACCGTACAGCACTTTGGTTTAGCGCAAACACCGTGGATTGGTGCGGTGATCGTGCTGGGAGCCTTCTTACTCATGGGAGTGAGTGGACGACTGGATAAACCGTCACGCATTGCCCTGGGTTAAGCTATTGATGTGAGTGCTTGCTTACAAAACAATATGTAATTGTCCGTTGAAAGTGTGAGCTAAAATCCCTATAACAGAAGAACCAGTCCGGATCCGGGCTGGTTGACGTTATAGAGGTTTGAAAGTCAAAAGTGCGAAAAAACACCTATGCCATGCGCTATGTCGCCGGACAACCTGCAGAACGGATTTTACCGCCAGGGTCGTTTGCGAGTATCGGCCAGGCATTACCAGCCGGAGAGCCGTTAAGCAGTGAAGACCGCATTCGGATCCTGGTGTGGAATATCTTCAAACAGCAGCGTGCCGAATGGCAGTCGGTGCTGAAGAACTTCGGCAAAGATGCGCATCTTGTTTTGCTGCAAGAAGCGCAAACTACGCCAGAGCTGGTGCAGTTTGCAACCGCTAACTATCTGGCTGCTGATCAGGTTCCGGCTTTTGTTCTGCCTCAACATCCTTCTGGCGTAATGACGCTTTCCGCCGCTCACCCCGTTTACTGCTGCCCACTTCGCGAACGTGAGCCGATCTTACGCCTGGCGAAATCTGCGCTGGTGACGGTCTACCCGTTGCCAGATACGCGATTATTGATGGTCGTAAATATCCATGCGGTTAATTTCAGTCTGGGAGTCGATGTATACAGTAAGCAGTTACTTCCTATTGGTGACCAGATTGCACATCATAGCGGCCCGGTGATAATGGCTGGCGATTTCAATGCCTGGAGCCGCCAGCGTATGAATGCGCTGTACCGCTTTGCGCGTGAAATGTCGCTTCGTCAGGTGCGTTTTACGGATGATCAGCGCCGTCGGGCCTTTGGCCGTCCTCTTGATTTCGTCTTTTATCGTGGTCTGAACGTTAGCGAAGCCTCTGTACTGGTCACGCGCGCTTCTGATCATAACCCACTACTTGTTGAATTCAGTCCCGGCAAACCTGAGCAATAGGTGTGTCAGGTCTGCCGTAGGGCAGGCCTGTCGCGGTGCTGCCCTTTACCTCCTAACCAGAAAAGGGCAATACAATGACAACACACTCTCATCATGACAACGTCGAAAAACAGTTTGGTTCACAGGCGAATGCCTACTTAACCAGTGCCGTACACGCAACCGGCCGTGATTTGCAGCGTCTGGCCGAAAGGCTGTCTGCGTTTCCTTTGGCTCACGTTTTGGATATGGGATGCGGGGCGGGTCATGCCAGTTTTATTGCCGCGCAGAATGTGCAGCGCGTTGTGGCGTATGACTTGTCCTCGCAAATGCTGGAGGTGGTTGCACAAGCCGCGAGCGAGAAAGGGTTGAGCAATATTACTACGCGGCAGGGTTATGCCGAAAAGTTACCCTTTGACGATCAATCATTTGATGTGGTTATCAGCCGTTATTCTGCCCATCACTGGCATGATGTTGGCACGGCGCTGCGGGAGGTGTGCCGTGTATTGAAACCGGGCGGCAGACTGATAATGATGGATGTGATGTCGCCGGGGCATCCGGTTCGCGACATTTGGTTGCAGACGGTTGAAGCATTGCGCGATACCTCACACGTGCGCAACTATTCAAGCGGTGAGTGGCTCTCTTTAATTAATGACGCGAATTTGGTCGTCGATTCGTTGCTGACCGATCGTTTACCCCTGGAATTCAGCTCATGGGTAGCACGGATGCGCACACCGGCCGCATTAGCACAAGCCATACGCATGTATCAGGAGAGCGCATCGGGGGAGGTGAAGGTCTACTTTGCGTTGCAGGAAGAGGGTTCCTTTACCAGCGACACCATCATGATTGAAGCGCGTAAAGCGTAAATAAAAAAGGCACCGGGGGAATCGGTGCCTTTTTCACATTATGCTTATCAGGAGTCTGGCATACCGTTGTTTTTCACAAACAACGTTAGCTGATCGCCGGGCTGCAGATTATCCGTATCGTTGTTCCAGCGCATCACATCTTTGATGTTAACGCCGTGACGTTTAGCGATGCTCGAAAGAGAATCCCCTTTACGTACACGATAGGTAATACTGTCACTGTTGTTAGCCAGTCGCTGCGCGCTAGTGCCCGCGCCAACCGTCAAACTTTGCCCCACTTTCAGGCTGGAACCACGCAGGTTGTTCCACTGCTTCAGATCGCTTGCTTTCACGCCAAGACGCGAAGCGATGCCCGAAAGCGTGTCACCAGAGCGAACCGTGTAGCTACGGCTGTTCAGTGGCGTATTATCTGCAACTAACGTTGACTGTACCGCCGCAATTTCACCGGAAGCCAGAGATTCACGTAGTTGCGCTGCATGCTTCTTTGGAATCATCACGTATTGCGGGCCGCTTGCACCCAACGTGGAGCCTTTCACGCCAGCATTAAACGTCTTTAGCTTGCTGACGGAAATACCCGCCATATCTGCAACCTGCGCCATTTCTACCGGGCTGTTTAAGCGAACACGCGCCAACGCTCGACTTTCGTCTGTCGTAGGCAGACGCACGCCATAGCGTTTGCTGTTTTTGAGAATATCGCTCAAAGCCAGCATTTTTGGCACGTACTGCTTCGTTTCCTGAGGCAATGGCAGTGACCAAAAGTCCGTCGCTTTACCACGAGCTTTATTCGCTTTCATCGCCTTCATAACGCGACCTTCGCCGCTATTGTATGCGGCTACAGTCAACAGCCAGTCGCCATCAAACATTTTGTTCAGACGTTGCATCATGTCCAGCGCCGCCGTTGTGGATGCCACAACATCGCGACGAGCATCATAACTGCGCGTCTGTTTTAAACCATAATTGCGCCCCGTGCTCGGAATGATCTGCCAAATGCCAGCTGCATTGGCGCCAGACGTCGCGTGAGGATCAAAAGCGCTCTCCACTATGGGTAGTAGTACCAGTTCCATAGGCATGTTACGTTTTTTAACTTGCCCGGCTATCCAGTACATATACGGCTCTGCCCGTAAAGTTACATCGTGGAGATAGCTCTTATTGCGTAAATATTTCTGTTTCTGTTCGCGAATCCGGTTATTTTCCGGAATTCCCATCTTTAGCTCGTCACCAATGAAAGCCCACAAGTCTTGATCTGGCGCGATAGACGTCCCATCGTCCATCCATCGGGCCTGACTTGCAAACTTTCCTGCTTCCCCTTGACCAGCTGCAGAAAGGCTCTGTGCGTGTTGTTGGACACCAGCGTTCTGAGACGACTGGCACCCTACAAGCAGGACAGAGGCGAGTAATATCGCTTTTGCCTTCATGTGTGTGTCAATAGTTGCTTAAAAGACGACCGATCATAACGGCGAAGTTTGCGAATGACAAGTAGGAATTATCGGAAGCTGTCTTTCTTTGACCTTAACCAGGCAAAACGCTCTTCAGGGTGTTGCAATATTGTTTCTTTATTGATTTTTTCAATTAAATCAATATCTTCAGTTCTTAGAAAAATATTATTTCGCCGCTCATTTTCCAGCGTTACGGGGAGTGTCATTTGGTTTTTTGCGCGTAACTCCTTAACTTTACGGAAATATTCATTTATGAACGAATCGTGCGGTAGAATGCTTAATGCAAACTTTATATTTGATAAAGTATATTCATGTGCGCTACACACCAGAGTATCATCAGGAAGCTCGCTTATTTTTTTAAGTGATTGATACATCTGAGATGCCGTTCCTTCAAACAGACGCCCACATCCCCCTGAAAACAGGGTGTCTCCGCAAAATAGATAAGGATGGCTAAAGTAACAGATATGTCCTAAAGTGTGACCCGGTGTGGCAAATACACTAAATTCATACCCTAAAATGAGTGCAGTATCGCCATCTTTGACTACCTGAGTCGTTCCCTTATCTTGTGTCTCTGCCGGTCCGTAAACCACAATTTTAGGAAAATGCTCACAGAGTTCTTTCACTCCGCCAACGTGATCCTGATGATGATGAGTAAGCAAAATCGCTTCCGGCTGCCAGTGATGCTCCGCAATTGCATCTAACACGGGTTTTGCGTCACCAGGATCGACAATCAGGCAACGCCCTTCATTATTATTAAGAACCCAGATGTAATTGTCCTGAAACGCGGGAATACTGTTAAGATTCATAGATTACCTCTGAAACGTAGCGGAAGGTCGTGATGAAACCGGCAAGGATCCCTCAAACTGCTATAGCACCTGAATGCTGGGGCGATTTGCCCTGGGGTGAGTACTATCGTGAGGCGCTGGAACAACAACTTAACCCGTGGTTCGCTAAAATGTATGGTTTTCACCTGCTTAAGGTTGGCAATTTAAGCGCAGAAATCAACTCGGAAGCGTGCGCTGTCTCCCACCAGGTAAATGTTTCCGCACAAGGTTCGCCGGTCCAGGTTCAGGCCGACCCATTACATCTTCCCTTTGCCGACAAATCTGTTGATGTGTGTTTGTTGGCGCATACGTTGCCCTGGTGCGCCGATCCGCATCGCTTACTACATGAAGCCGATCGCGTGTTAATTGATGATGGCTGGCTTGTCTTAAGCGGATTCAATCCCGTAAGCCTGATGGGATTACGCAAGTTGGTGCCGGTATTACGTAAAACGAGTCCCTATAACAGCCGAATGTTTACGCTTATGCGTCAGTTCGACTGGCTATCCCTGCTGAATTTTGAAGTGTTGCACTATAGCCGCTTTCACGTCTTGCCCTGGGCAAAGCAGGGAGGGAAACTGTTGAGTGCGCATGTTCCGGCATTAGGTTGTCTGCAGCTTATTGTTGCGCGCAAGCGAACCATTCCGCTCACGCTTAACCCAATGAAACAAAATAAAAACACAGCGCGGATTCGGCAAGCCGTCGGTGCGACCCGCCATTACCGCAAACCCGACGCCTAAGCTTCCGGCTGATACCCGGTGTCTTCCTGAGTGGGATTCATTGCAGCAGCACGCGCAAGTTCATCACAGCGTTCGTTTTCTGGATGACCGGCATGGCCTTTTACCCATTCCCATTTAATGTGATGCTGGCCCAATGCCGCGTCGAGACGCTTCCAGAGATCAACATTTTTCACCGGTTTTTTATCTGCGGTTTTCCAGCCACGTTTTTTCCAGTTGTGGATCCACTGCGTAATCCCCTGGCGAACGTACTGGCTGTCGGTGCTCAGTACAACTTCGCACTGCTCCTTCAACGCTTCCAGCGCGACAATGGCCGCCATCAACTCCATGCGGTTATTTGTCGTAAGGGTATACCCTTCATTAAAGGTTTTTTCGCGGCCGCGATAACGTAAAATAGCGCCATAACCGCCAGGCCCTGGATTGCCGAGACAAGAGCCATCGGTGAAAATTTCTACCTGTTTAAGCATCTCTGGTAGACTTCCTGTAATTTGAAATCGAACTGTAAAACGACAAGTCTGACATAAATGGTTGCTTTGAGCACCTCCAAATACTCACTCAACGTATCGGAAAGAAAAGATCATTGTCTGCCCGTTTCTGGATTGAAGTGACTCATTGTGGGTAGGCATAAATGTGATGTATTTGTTTGATAATAATCTATAGGAAATTTTATTTGACAGGAATTGAAACTTTTTTGTTAATATATAATTTCTTTTTGGTGATCTAAATCTGTTATCAGGGGATGGGATAGTTATTGCTTTGATTCTATTATCATATATCAAATCTGATATTGAATTATTCCTGATG
>NZ_JANEWG010000087.1 GCF_028069725.1 Citrobacter sp. Awk 4 | reverse complement strand
ATATTTAATTAGCAGGCGGATCAATTAATTATGTAATTCTTGATGAACATCATAAACAAGTTATTCCAACAATAAAAGTAACAACTTAAACGTCAACTGAAAGAATAGCGGAATTACTTCCCTCTCTTAACATTTTTAAAATCATTTACTTAGATTGCTTTTACAATGATAAACAGACTGGTCCCCCTGTAGAGATCCTGCGCCTATAGTTTGAACTGACATCACTGATTCACACAACATGATGATTGTAACATCCGCTATTGGCACAAAACTGACTACCATAGCAAGTTTTGAGTCGAACAGCTGAAGTGGCAAATCAAACATGAATCAGTACGAGTTACCTGACTACAAGAAGATCAGTATATCGGGTAGTGTACCGTGGTGATAACATCTCTCGCTTCATCTGCCACTGCGGCTGAATTCCCTGCCCTACAAAGTACAGCGTCCCCCTGCCGTCTTTTGAGTTGAGCTGATCCAGCACTTCCATCAATCGGGCACTGTTCTTCCGTGGTGCGTTGTCATCAAAAAGATTGAGCTGGGCAACGCCCTGGCTGAAAAAATCGCCCAGCATGACCCCCGCTTTCTGATACCGGAACCCGTCTTTCCATATAGCGTCCAGACAACGGATGGCGGCACTGATGATGTCCCGGCTGTCCTGCGTGGGCGTCAGCAGCTTCACGGAGGCATTATTGCCGTAATAGGGCTCGTTCAGTGCGAACGGGCTGGTCTTCACAAACGCCGAGATAAAACGGCAATACTGGTGCTCGCCACGCAGTTTCTCTGCCGCCCGTGAGGCATAGCTGCAGATCGCCTGGCGCATTTCTTCATACTCCGTGATACGACCGCTAAAGGAGCGGGAACAGATAATTTCCTGTTTCGCTGGCGCGAATTCTTCCAGCGCCAGGCAGGGTTCTCCGCGTAACTCACGCACCGTTCGCTCCAGTACGACATTAAAATGTTTACGGATAAAACGGATGTCGGTATCAGCGAGTTGCAGCACGGTCTTGATCCCCATCGCCTCCAGTTTTTTCGAGATCCGCCGACCGATGCCCCAGACTTCATCAACCGGCAGCGCGGCCATCAGTTTGCGCTGGCGATCGACATTGGACAGATCCACCACCCCGCCCGTCTGCCGCTGCCATTGTTTGGCCGCATGGTTGGCCAGCTTGGCCAGCGTCTTGGTCTGGGCAATGCCGACGCCCACTGTCAGGTGTGTGCGCTGCAGAACAGTAGCCCGGATTTCACGGCCAAAATCGGTCAGCTCCCGACAGTTCCGTACACCAGTGAGGTCACAAAATGCCTCGTCTATCGAGTAGATTTCACAACGCGGTGCCATTTCTTCCAGCGTGGTCATCACCCGGTTAGACATATCGGCATACAGCTCATAGTTGCTACTGAAGCACAGAACCCCGTGGCGCCGGAAAAGATCCATCTGCCTGAAGTACGGCTCTCCCATTTTGATACCCAGTTTCTTTGCCTCTGCGCTCCGGGCGATAACACAACCGTCATTGTTGGAAAGTACCACAACCGGACGACCTTTGAGATCCGGGCGAAAGACGGTTTCACAGGAGGCATAGAACGAGTTCACATCACACAACGCATACATGATCAGCCCGTCGATTTCACAATGAACGTCACCACACCAAATACATCGAGTATTTCTTCGCTCCCGATGATGATAGGTGACCAGGCGCGGTTTTCAGGGTTAAGCTGGACTGTTGGCCGTAACTGCAGGCGTTTGACGGTAAATTCCCCGTCCACCGCAGCAATAACGATATCGCCGTGCTCTGCCTTGCGTGAACTGTCCACCACCAGTAAATCGCCCTCACCGATCCCGGCATCAATCATCGAGTCACCGGATGCCTTAACGAAGTACGTGGCGCTGGGGTGCTGTACCAGTAACTCGTTAAGATCAATACGCTGTTCAACGTAATCCGCTGCCGGGCTGGGAAATCCACACTGCACCAAATCACTGAAAAGTGGGATCGCAATGACTTCACGTAACTCTGCTGGTCTGTACAACTTCATAATGCACACCTTAACACTGTTTATATATACAGTAGTTGAATGAAAAATACTGATCAAGGTGCGCGGTTACGCGGGCTGATTAATGCTTGAGCTGTCCGCTCGTAACCAACTAATGAATCAACAAATATGCTTTTGTAAATATTTCGCCCGGCTCTACTGTTTGTCGCCAGCAGGCGTTGTCGCAGGGAATTTTTTATACAGAGTGCATACCGCTACGTCATAAATTAGTGCCACTTGCTTACGGTCGACACCGTTTGCGACAAGTCTCCCTGCTTGCTCCCATTGTTCCGCAGTCAGTTTTGGCCTGCGACCACCAACCCTTCCCTTTTCCCTTGCTGCGGCCAGACCTGCACGTGTTCGCTCTACAATCAACTCCCTCTCCATCTCAGCAAGAGCAGACATGATATGGAAAATGAAGCGCCCCATTGGGCTGGACGTGTCAATACTGTCGGTGAGGCTGCGAAAATGGATACCGCGCTGTCGCAATTCGTCGACCAGAAGAACAAGGTTCCGCATACTGCGGCCAAGTCGATCCAACTTCCACACCACCAGCGTGTCGCCCTCGTTTAACGTCCTCAGAAGTCTTTTTAAAGCCGGGCGATTCGCTACGGTTCCGCTCATTTTTTCTTCAAAAATCTGCTCACATCCTGCTCGTTCGAGTGCTTGCCTCTGTAGATCTGTATTTTGGTCATTTGTTGATACCCTGACATAGCCAATCTGCATGTTTTTTGGTCGCCTTTGCCCATTGAAAGATCAGGCAGCATTATCAGCGACACTGCAGAATTACATTATCTAAAACGTCGGTTTGGGAGATAGCGCTACGAAGACCGTTGGAACCGCTGCCGGAAATGTTATGCAGGTCGGTGCATTTGGTTTGGGAACTCAGTCAACGCAGAGCTTTGATAGAGATAAGGGCGGTTTTTCTTGGGCCTCAATGGGTAACAGCATCAACCCAGAGCCTGTATTTGGATACGGACACATCCACAATGCTATATCCCCAACCTACAATGTCGGTATAGCCATCCGTTACGCTGCATTTCCCAGAGTATTCTTTCAGTCAACACAAGGAACAACAAAATCCTGGACAGAAGCATATACAACGGGAAATACAACAAAAGCGAGCGATGGCACGCTGAAAGTCGCATCTCCAGTTGTTAAGATTTTCAGTGATGGCCACTACCAATTAAACGCCGAGTCAGCAGGGTGTACTGTAACGCGCCTGGGAATTGGTGAGTATTTGATTGAAGGCTGCATAGGTCTTAATTCTGATGCTGCATGGGGAGGGATTGATGGTGGTTTTGATATTCCAACAGATCGAAATAAACAGCCATTACTCTGGCTCGATTATAAGGTGAATGCCAATGGGTCGGTACTGGTAAAAACCTATCACCGCACGTATCCAGATTCGCCAGCATTCGCCCATAATGAAATAGCGGGTCTGGCTGACGGTGATCCTGTTGATATTATGGCTGATCAGTTTGTTTCTGTTCGCGTTGAAATGCCAACAGACAGCAAATGGAACCAGACACAAGCAGAAGTTATACGTTCGTTTTCAGATTGAATGCTGAGTTATCAGGCATATCAAGGCGGACATCGATCCAACTGTTGCCCGGAACGTCCATCAGGTCGCCTTTTCCCTTTTCAATTTCACCTGCAGCATTGATGGAATACTTCAGTCTATAAAGTTTAATCGTAATCAGACTATCTCCCTGTTCCGCGTCAACAATACCCAGATTCCCCATTCCGCCGGGATCCATCGGTGGTAATAGTTGCCAGCCAGATTTTGCCAGGCTGGCAGCACCAGTTACTGCGTACACACCAACGCTCTTGCGGGTAATTTTTACCCCTTCAGCTTCAGCGTTTACTGTTCCTGCCCCCGCCCACGTAAAGCCGCCTTCATCGATATCGGTACGCAGGTTCTCTTCCTGACTTTTCACAATCCTAATCACTGGTGACGCCGCTTTAAGTGTACCATCGCTCGCTTTTGTTGTGTTTCCTGTATGGTATAGCTCCCGCCATGCATTATAAGTACCGTTGTTCATTGAACGGAAAAACATTCTGCCTGAAGATGAGTAGGAGCCGGCAATCTGATATTTGAATAGATTGTTATTGGTGCAGTTATAAGCAATGACACCAAGGAACTGACCGTTACCAATGCCTCCAGGTGATCCGATAAAATCACCATTGGATGCATAAAAACCAGCTTTTAAGTCAGCACTATTTCCAACCACCGAATCTGGAATTGATGCTGCATCACCTCGGGAAGATCCAACCCCAAAATCACCTATTGAAAGTAAATCACCTGAAATGCTATAGGTGTTTCTGGTCGCACTACTTCCTAAACCGAGGTTTGTGCGAGCGTCTTCTTTGGTTGTTGCGCCGGTACCACCACTCTCTATCGGTACGGCGCCGTTCGCCCCTTTCTGCACAAGTTTTCCAATAGCAGGGATCGTGAAGCTCACACCATTAATCGTGACGGTCACGTTTTGGTTTGCCGTCGTGCTGGCAAAACTTTCCCATGCACCAATGTTCTCATCGTACTCTTTGATGAGTTGCGAAATACTTTGTGCCAGTCCGTCGACGGAAAGCCCATCAGTAACGAGGATGCCGTATTTCTGACCGCTAAGCGCCGGGGATGCGGCGGGTGTGAGTGTGAGTGACGTAGCGCTATTAACGGTGGTGATCTGAAACATCTGCACCGGATTAGAGAGAACAATGATGGTTTGTCCCGCGCGGATCTGGCTGGCAGGTGCGATCCAGTTTGTTCCGCTGCCGGCAGCGGTGTTCCCGCTAACAGAAATGGTTCCAGTGTTATAAATCATATTTTCTCCGGACGTAAAAAAACCGCCGAAGCGGTTTCTTTATTTTGAAATTTATTATTTACAGGTTGATGAGGTAAAATTGTTTTTATTCACCCATCGCCAGTTGAAGGGGTAACCTGCTTTATACTCGGTCTGGTTTGCGACCTTGCGCACCCCATAAACCTGAACCACCTGCTGCTGGCCACCAAGCATTGCAGTAGCTTCACATACCGGATTTTGTTTTTCAAGAATCGGACCTGAGCAGGCAGAAATACCAAAGCAAAAACACAATACAATAATTTTCTTATTCATTATTTAACCCAGTGGTTTTTATTAATTCAAAACTACCTCACTGACGGAAATATATAAAATAGATATAACAGATCAATACCATGATATTGATCGCTCTCAACGATCAATCAGTCATAGGCTGCGGTGTTGATGGCCGTAATTGCCATTCCAGTATTTGTCCCACCTACTGAACTACCTTGCCCTATCTGGCTCCCCACTGCTGATATTCTGGTTGTCGTCCCATTATGTAAAGCACCGGCAAAAGCCGTTACGTTAATTATAATGGGTTGCCCCTGAACTGAGATTTGCCATAATGAAGACCCAAGTATTGCTGGAACGATGGCATATGAGCCATTCAATGTCTGGTCAATCTTGATACCTCCGTTGTTGCCAGGTGCCCCGATGGTAATAAGATCGCTCAACACCCTGCTTTCGTTAGTCAGTACAAGCTTTCCATCCTCATCCCATATTGCCATCCCCCATTTAGGGAGCGTCTGCGGGAAAATAGCGAAAATGTAAGCTGTCAATGTATGGGCATAACCGCTGGGGCTGCTTGACCCTACCCGGATAGCGTTTCCTATTCGTGTAGCACCAACCGTTGCTGTGTTGGAGGTTTTACAAAACACGATCGCTGGGTAACTCGCATCGATGGGAACTTCCATGCTGGCACCCTGATAATTCCCACCTGTGTTAGCTGAGTTAACCGTTACCTTTCTGTACAGGCAGAAAGGTGTGGACTGCGGAGTGATAAAGGGGTTTCCATTCTCCAGAGCAATCAGCGCGCCGTAGTCCGCCATTATGCTTTCTCCACAAAGACTATCAACTCGCATTCAGAAGCCGGATAGTTTCCTACGCCAGTACTACTAGCTGCGCTGAGAGTTATAGTGTTCCCGCTTGCAACGATGCGGCGGCCTACGGAAACGGCACCTTTATCGAGTGAAATGGCGAATCCAACCTTCATCCCTGCCGGGATGGTGAACGACCAACTGCCGGAGTTTTGCCCCTCAGAGAGCGGTATACGGCCCACCACAGATACGGGCTTTATACCGTAGTTGTTAGGGACGCCATTTGCATCCCACGTTTGAATACCCCACACCATCAGAACACTCCCGTCAATTTACCAAACTGCACCCTCAGCCTGTTTTTATCACGAACACTGATCGTAACATTTGATTGCTTCATAGCCCCTTCTCCGTCGCTACCGTAGTTTTCAAACGTTCCTCCCTTATCCAGCTTCCAGCCAGTTGATCCCGCAACGTAATTATTCGACTGAATGAAGTTGCCGATTTTGGCATTGCTGATGGTGCCGTCACCGATCACGGTGTCGCGGATTATTGTTTGTCCATTCTGAATAACAAACGGAAGCGTTACATTGCTGCCTGCCTGAGACATCACTGCGAACCGATCAGCAAGGAAAATCACCTGCGACTGCATCCCCGAAGGCGTGTTTTCGACGCCGATCCCCATCCCGGCGGCATACTGCCGACCGTTAGCGTCCACCGCCACCTTGATGTTATACATCGCGCTAATGTTGCCATTTACATCTGCGACCGCCTGCGCGGTCTGGTTGATCGCTGCCGTCTGGCCGTTCACTGTCACCGTCAGAGAATTAATCTTTATGGCCGAGGCCTGGGTAAAGTTCGCTAAGGTTTCAGTGAGGTCTGTTGAGTTGGAAACATTGCCACCTGCAGACGCATCAAGCGTGACCAGTGCGCGGGAAACCGCCTCGCTGGTATCAGCAATAGTGGTGTCGATGCGGTCAATGTTGGCGCTGTTTCCGGAGTTCGTCGCCGTTTGTGACCTTCTGCTGGTGACCTGGGCAAGACTGTTTTGTATCACAGCGATAGAAGAGTTTTTGACCCCGCCGGTCATGCCGTCCATCGATACGGATAACTCGTCGATCTTCACCGCGGCCTGAGCCAGCCCGTCTGTATTTTCCTGTATGGCCAGCGCCTGTTGCTCGAGATCATCGGCGTTCTGTTTGATATCGTCAGCCATGCCCGCAATTTTTTCATTGCTGTCCACGGCGCCCTCGATCAGATCCTTAAAGGTATCGGACTCTTTAATCTCCTCCAGAATAGTGTCGGTGATATCGGAAACATCGATGCTGGCCTGCCCGCGTACCCAGTCGGTATACCCCGACTCGTTGCCGGTTCTGTCCACCAGCTGTGCGCGGTACCAGAAAATCTGTCCCGCTTTGAGACCCATTTGCTGATACTTGCGCTGTGGATAAGGCACATCGGCCAGCAGCATCGCATCGTCTTCTGTACCGGTCAGGCTGTACTGGATTTCTGTCTTCAATGTGTCGTCGGTATTCGCCGGGAACCCCCAGTTCAGCTCGATACCGAATACCACGTTTTCAGAAGCGATGAAGCCCACCGGTTTCGGTGGATTACCAACTTTACCCGTCAGCGTTTTCTCTTCTGAGTATCCCCATCCGGAGGAAATCTCAGCGGCGTTGATGGCTCGCACGCGCACCAGATAGCGCCCTGCATAAATGCCCGGTACGTCGAAGGATGTCGTGGAACTGCGCGGCACGTTAACCCAGTTGCTGTCATTGCGGCGCCATTGCGCTTCATAGGCGATAGCGTTCTGTGCCTGGTCCCAGCTCACGCGCATTGTTTCAACGCTGATATTCTGCTGAACAACAGAGAACGAGCTGATGACGATGTTAGCAGGAGATGACTGGTTACCCGGCGGGATCACACTCACCGGCCGCTGGTCGATGATGGCGCCGGTATCTATGCGTGCATACTTATCCGGATCGTGATTTGCCCCGGCGATAGTGAATGTCCCATCGTCGTTATCGTAGCTTTGCGTCAATTACCTCAGTGAAGCTTTGCAGCGTCATTGCATCACCGATTTTCGCACTATTTGCATCGGCGGTTATCTTACGCAAACGAAGCGTCCAGGTGCTGCCCGCCTGCGGTAAATCGATACGGTGGCTGCGCTCGTAACCGGAGGTCGTTTTCCCGGTAACGCTGGTATTCAGTACGGTCTGCCATGTGCCACCGTCAGTCTGCAGATCGATAGCATATTTGATTGAATAGCCAACCAGATCGCCGTTGTCCTCTTGTTTGTAAAGTGAGGGCCATTTTAGGCGCAGGCGAACGCCCGACAGCTGGGTATTCGTGAAAGTGCGTGTCCAGGCGGTCGCGCTTGAAACCTCAGTTCCCACGCTAATTTCGTTTTCGGTACCGGGAATTCCCTGGATGTATTTCTGCGCCTGCGTTCCTGGGCGAAATTCCCAAGTTACACCACTGAAGTTCTGCGAGCCGTCCGAGTTTTCAAGCGCAGTACCATCCAGATAAATATCCTTCGCTGTTAGCTGGCCGCCAAACTCTCCTTCGCCCAGCGCGATGAGGATTTTCGCCTTTGCAACGGACTGGAGATCGTCTGGCTGCTCGGTCGGGGTTCTTGAGCTGGAGCTGCCGCCTTTACGGCCTTTAATCGCAGTTGCTGTAACCATATTGTGCCCATAAAAAAACCACCCGAAGGTGGCTTATTGGAGTGTTTTTAATCTAGTAGAATTCAACTTTCGTATTCGCTGTCATTAAAACTGGTTTCGGCACAGGATTCCCTGCGCTCTGTACTATTACTTTACATATTTCAGGAACAAGCATTTCGCTATAATGACAAGAATTCGTTGCTGTATAACCTTCCGAGTAAACTGATGAGTTTATAATTTTATAATCAAGAGGCTTTCTGCTTTTATCAGTGTAAGATATTTCATTTTTAGATAGAACTTTTCCCGAGCCATAAAACTCAGAGCGTATCAAATTATAATCATCATCATAAAAATGCTCAGATATTTTTTTACCTAAATAATAGGTGTCTTTAATCAAGCCATTCGGGTAAAGAGTATATCGCAACTCGTCACCATTTTCATTTTTACTCAAAATATTACATTTTTCATCGAGTTGTATTGAGA
>NZ_JANEWG010000086.1 GCF_028069725.1 Citrobacter sp. Awk 4 | reverse complement strand
TTCGTAATACAAATATAAATTTCAAAATGTGTTAATAAACATCAAAGCTTTACCTTCCCAATCATTTAAAGAATGCAAAATATTAATCTTTTTTGTGTTTCCGTGCCGTTGGCATCGCAACGAAATAAGTATTGCTTACATCGCAAGCTAATAATTTGTAGGATAGCTAACTGTTATTTTATTTGTTCACGTTAACGCCTTACCGTTACCCGGTAAATAACGAGCTTTTGTTTTTTAAGGAACAGTAATGACGAAATATGCCAGGTTTTCACTCCTGCCCTCATTCATCATCCTCTCTGCTGCGTTACTTGCCGGTTGTAACGATCAAGGGGAGTCACAGGTGAATACCGCTGAACCACAAGTCACCGTTCATATGGTCGAGTCCGCCCCTCTCGCTATCACCACCGAGCTGCCTGGACGCACAGCCTCATTTCGAATTGCAGAGGTACGCCCTCAGGTGAGTGGAATTGTGCTCAAAAGGAATTTTACTGAAGGCAGCGATGTTGAAGCCGGCCAGTCGCTTTACCAGATCGATCCCGCGACGTATCAGGCTGATTACAACAGCGCCAAAGGTGAACTGGCCAAAAGTGAAGCTGCGGCCACAATCGCACATTTAACCGTGAAACGTTATGTTCCGTTAGTAGGAACAAAATACATCAGCCAACAAGAGTACGATCAGGCCATTGCTGATGCTCGTCAGGCCGATGCGGCAGTAGCTGCAGCAAAAGCCGCTGTTGAAAGCGCACACATCAACCTTGCTTACACTAAAGTGACATCGCCAATTAGCGGGCGTATTGGTAAATCCAGTGTCACCGAAGGCGCGCTGGTAACCAATGGTCAGTCAACCGCGCTGGCGACCGTACAGCAGCTTGATCCTATTTATGTGGATGTGACGCAATCCAGCAACGACTTTATGCGCCTCAAACAGTCAGTCGAACAAGGGAGCCTGCACAAAGACAATACCCGCAGCGATGTTGAGCTTGTCATGGAGAATGGCCAGGCATATCCCCTGAAAGGCACACTGCAATTCTCTGATGTGACGGTTGACGAAAGCACAGGATCAATCACGCTAAGAGCCGTTTTTCCTAACCCTCAACACAGCCTGCTTCCCGGCATGTTTGTTCGCGCGCGTATAGATGAAGGAACTCAGCCCAATGCCATCCTCGTTCCGCAACAAGGTGTCACTCGCACACCTCGCGGCGATGCCACGGTGATGATTGTCAACAAACAAAATCAGGCAGAAACCCGCACGGTGATTGCCACCCAGGCGATTGGCGATAAATGGCTCATCAGCGAAGGCTTGCAGCCCGGAGACAAAGTCATTGTGAGCGGATTACAGAAAGTTCGCCAGGGAGTCCATGTCAAGGCTACCACCGACGCCCAGATAGCCGATTCAGCGCAATAAGGTAACAGGACATGGCTAATTTTTTTATTAATCGCCCTATCTTTGCCTGGGTACTGGCCATCATTCTGATGATGGCCGGTGCGCTGGCAATAATACAGCTCCCTGTTGCGCAGTACCCCACCATTGCTCCTCCCGCTGTTGCTGTTTCCGCAACTTACCCAGGCGCGGATGCGCAAACCGTGCAGGACACGGTGACTCAGGTTATCGAACAAAATATGAATGGTATCGATAACCTGATGTATATGTCATCCACCAGCGACGCTTCCGGAAGTGTGACGATCACGCTGACATTCCAGTCCGGTACCGACCCTGATATTGCGCAAGTTCAGGTGCAGAATAAACTGCAACTGGCCATGCCTTTACTGCCTCAGGAAGTACAACAGCAAGGTATTAGCGTCGAAAAATCCAGCAGCAGTTTTCTTCTTGTGGCGGGATTCGTTTCCGACAACAAGAATCTGACGCAGGATGACATTTCCGACTATGTCGCATCTAACGTTAAGGATGCCATCAGCCGCACATCAGGCGTAGGCGATGTGCAGCTGTTTGGTGCGCAGTATGCTATGCGCATCTGGTTCGACAGCAACGCGCTGAATAAATATCAACTCACTCCGCTGGACGTTATCAATCAGCTAAAAACGCAGAATAACCAGATTGCTGCAGGCCAGTTAGGGGGAACCCCCTCCATACCGGACCAACAGTTGAATGCCTCGATCATTGCGCAGACGAGGCTAAAAACACCCGAAGAGTTTGGTCGTATCACGCTGAAAGTGAACCAGGATGGTTCGATGGTTCACCTCAAAGATGTAGCCCGTATTGAACTCGGCGGCGAAAACTACAACATGGTGACCAAAATTAATGGCCAGGCGGCGACAGGATTAGGTATTAAGCTGGCAACCGGTGCCAATGCGTTGAATACGGCTGCGGCGATCAAATCTAAGCTCGCGGAATTACAGCCCTTTTTCCCGCAAGGTTTAAAGGTCGTTTATCCGTATGACACGACTCCCTTTGTAAAAATCTCAATTCACGAGGTCGTGAAGACACTGTTTGAAGCCATTATCCTTGTCTTCCTGGTCATGTATTTGTTTTTACAAAACCTGCGCGCAACGTTAATTCCAACCATCGCGGTGCCGGTCGTTCTGTTGGGCACGTTCGCCGTGCTGGCCGCCTTCGGTTTTTCTATCAATACCCTGACAATGTTCGGGATGGTTCTCGCCATCGGCTTGCTGGTTGATGACGCCATCGTGGTGGTAGAAAACGTCGAACGTGTAATGATGGAAGATAAGCTGCCGCCGAAAGAGGCAACGCAGAAATCCATGGAACAGATACAGGGGGCACTGGTCGGCATTGCGATGGTGCTCTCCGCGGTGTTTGTCCCAATGGCTTTCTTCGGTGGATCGACAGGCGCAATTTATCGCCAGTTCTCGTTGACCATCGTGTCTGCGATGGCGCTTTCCGTGCTTGTCGCGCTCATCCTGACTCCTGCCCTTTGCGCCACGCTGCTCAAACCGGCATCTGGCGAACATCACGAGAAGAAAGGCGGCCTCTTCGGCTGGTTTAACGCGCTATTTGATAAGAGCGTCGATCACTACAGCGGCAGCGTGAGCGGTATTCTACGCAAGACAGGCCGGTATCTGTTGGTGTATGTCCTTATTGTCGGTGGGATGGCCATCCTGTTCCTGCGACTGCCAACCTCCTTCCTTCCGGAGGAAGATCAGGGCGTTTTCATGACGATGGTACAGCTTCCGGCAGGTGCAACGCAGGCTCGTACACAAAAAGTCCTCGATCAAATTCAAAATTATTATCTGAACCAGGAAAAAGCCAACGTTGAGTCAGTTTTCACCGTCAATGGGTTCAGTTTCAGCGGTCAGGGGCAAAACGCCGGTATCGTCTTCATTAGTCTTAACCCCTGGGAAGAGCGATCTGGAGAAGAGAATAGCGTAGGTGCAATCGTGGCGCGTGCGACGAAAGCCTTCAGCCAGATCAAAGACGGGCTGGTATTTCCATTTAACCTTCCTGCCATTATCGAATTAGGTACGGCAACGGGTTTCGACTTTGAGTTGATCGACCAGGCCAACCTTGGCCATACGGAACTCACCAGGGCGCGAAATCAGCTGTTGGGCATGGTGAAAGAACATCCGGATTTACTGGTACGTGTGCGTCCTAATGGCCTGGAAGATACCCCACAGTTCAAGCTGGAAATCGATCAGGAAAAAGCGCAAGCGCTGGGTGTAAGTCTGTCTGATATTAACCAAACGATCTCCACCGCTCTCGGTGGCACCTACGTGAATGACTTTATCGATCACGGCCGGGTGAAAAAAGTCTACGTACAGGCGGATGCACCATTCCGTATGCTGCCCAGTGACATTAATAATTTCTATGTGCGCAGCGCAAATGGTGAAATGGTACCATTCTCAACCTTCAGTTCAGCTCACTGGATAGAGGGTTCACCACGTCTGGAACGCTACAATGGTATGCCATCAATGGAACTGCTGGGTGAAGCCGCACCTGGCAGAAGTACAGGCGAGGCCATGGTACTGATGGAAAATCTGGCAGCCAAACTCCCTGGTGGGATTGGCCATGACTGGACGGGTATGTCATATCAGGAACGTCTTTCGGGCAATCAGGCTCCCGCACTGTATGCGATCTCGTTAATCGTGGTCTTCCTCTGTCTTGCCGCACTGTATGAAAGCTGGTCCATTCCATTCTCGGTCATGTTGGTGGTACCGCTCGGTGTGGTCGGCGCACTTCTGGCGGCATCGCTTCGCGGAATGAACAATGATGTGTACTTCCAGGTTGGCTTGCTAACGACTATCGGGCTTTCAGCCAAAAACGCCATTTTGATTGTGGAGTTTGCCAAAGACCTGATGGAAAAAGAGGGACGCGGTTTGATTGAAGCAACGCTCGAAGCTTCACGCATGCGTCTGCGCCCTATCCTGATGACATCCCTCGCCTTTATTCTGGGTGTTATGCCACTGGTTATCAGCCATGGTGCAGGCAGCGGTGCGCAAAATGCGGTAGGAACAGGCGTGATGGGAGGAATGCTTACGGCGACATTGCTGGCCATCTTCTTCGTGCCAGTGTTCTTCGTCGTGGTTAAACGCCGCTTCAATCGACATAACGATTAATGTGTAAAATAAAGACGCCTCCGGGCGTCTTTTAACAAAATAACCACTTCCTTATTTATTAAATAGATAGTCATTTATTTTTCTCTATTTCATCTCTATAACACTCTCCCAACCGGTTTGTTTCTCCATTATTTTTACAATTCACACGAATTGAGATTATTCCCCATGCCAGATGCTTTTTAAGTGGTGGTAAAATAACCACGAGTTCGCAGATGGCCTGGCATTTGTCTTTGCTGTATTTCGCGAAACGTTTATTTTTGAGGTAACACCATGAAAAGATTAATTTCAGTTGCATTGCTCACCGCATTACTGGCGGGCTGTGCACATGACTCCCCTTGCGTACCCGTCTATGATGATCAGGGCCGTCTGGTTCATACCAATACCTGTATGAAGGGGACCACTCAGGATAACTGGGAAACTGCAGGGGCTATCGCCGTTGGGACTGCCGCCGTGGCTGGCATGACGATGGGGATCATCGCCCTCTCCAAATAAATGTTAAAAGCGCGGCATTGCCGCGCTTTTAACGTCAGAGACAGAATATTCATATAAGACAAAATGTTGGCTTCGTTTTAATCCCTGATTTTTAATTATCCGTTTTACCTACAGAGTACAGCGATAAATTTAACACTCAAAAACTTATTGCAACTATCACCGTTTCTTTCCCACATACTTTCTCTGTCAATTTTCACGCCCGAAATCGTTATTCAACACACCACCTGAAATTTAAATATTTTGCTCCAAAATGTGGCTTACGTTTCAATTTTGCACCATTTCAGGGCGCTGCATTTATTTTTTCCTGTCTACACTCAGACATATTGCGTTAGAGATTCGAACGCAAAACCTGGCACCACCTTTGCTTAAAAGAGTATGGCCAGAACCACAGACAGGTAAAAGGCGTTTCCAGAACGCCTCTCTATAACGATAATTTCGCCACACAGGATGCATTATGAAAAAGATGATGATAGCCAGCTTTGCTGCAGCCGGCGTGTTGCTTGCGCTTGCAAATCAGGCACATGCCGGAGCAACTCTGGATGCAGTGAAGAAAAAAGGTTTCGTACAATGTGGTATCAGTGACGGCCTGCCTGGCTTTTCTTACGCTGATGCGAGCGGTAAATTTTCGGGCATTGATGTTGATGTTTGCCGTGGTGTCGCCGCCGCAGTATTTGGCGATGATACAAAAGTAAAATACACCCCGCTCACGGCAAAAGAACGTTTTACGGCATTGCAGTCTGGCGAAGTTGATATGTTGTCCCGCAATACGACCTGGACCTCTTCTCGCGATGCCGGCATGGGCATGTCTTTCACCGGTGTAACTTATTACGATGGCATCGGCTTCCTTACCCACAATAAAGCCGGCCTGAAGAGCGCCAAAGAACTGGACGGTGCGACCGTTTGTATACAGGCGGGAACCGATACTGAACTTAACGTGGCCGATTACTTCAAGGCCAATAACATGAAATACACACCGGTGACTTTCGACCGCTCTGACGAATCAGCCAAAGCGCTGGAATCAGGCCGTTGCGATACGCTGGCCTCTGACCAGTCTCAGTTGTACGCCCTGCGCATCAAGCTGAGCAATCCAGCGGAATGGATAGTGTTGCCGGAAGTCATATCAAAAGAACCGCTGGGACCTGTTGTTCGCCGTGGCGACGATGAGTGGTTCTCTGTCGTTCGCTGGACGCTCTTTGCCATGTTGAACGCTGAGGAAATGGGCGTGAACTCGAAGAACATCGATGAAAAAGCCGCTAATCCGGCAACACCTGATATGGCACATCTGCTGGGTAAAGAAGGGGATTACGGCAAGGATCTTAAGCTTGATAACAAATGGGCTTACAACATCATTAAGCAAGTGGGGAACTATGCGGAGATCTTTGAACGCAATGTGGGATCGGAAAGCCCACTGAAGATCAAACGCGGTCAGAATAATCTCTGGAACAACGGCGGTATTCAGTATGCCCCTCCCGTACGCTAATCCGATGTGATGTAACGAGCGCCGCGACCAGGCGGCGCTCAACCAAGAGTCATGGTTTTCGAGGTTTTCTTATGTTCCATCGCCGCTCCCCCGTAAAAGGAACGTTATCCTTTTCTAACCCTGCGGTACGCGCCTGGTTATTTCAAATACTCGCCGTCATCGTGGTTGTCAGTGTTGCTATCTATTTACTCCATAACACCATTAATAACCTGAACAACCGGGGCATTACCTCAGGGTTTGCTTTTCTCGATCGCAGTGCCGGATTCGGTATCGTCCAGCATCTGATCGATTACGAACAGGGTGATACCTATGGCCGCGTATTTATCGTCGGATTGCTCAATACGCTTTTAGTTTCTGCATTATGCATTGTGTTCGCGTCATTTCTCGGTTTCTTTCTGGGGCTTGCTCGTCTGTCTGATAACTGGCTATTACGCAAACTCTCCACCTTCTACATCGAAACCTTCCGCAATATTCCGCCCCTGCTGCAGATCTTCTTTTGGTATTTTGCCGTACTGCGCAATCTTCCCGGGCCGCGTCAGGCCGTCAGCGCACTGGATCTGGTCTTTCTGAGCAACCGGGGACTCTATATCCCTGCCCCATTGCCAGGAGAAGGTCTGCTCGCGTTTTGCCTTGCGATCCTGTTTGCCGCAGCATTATCCGTTGGGCTATTTCGCTTCAACAAAATGCACCAGATAAAAACAGGTCAGCTACGCAGAACCTGGCCGACGGCAATGGCACTGTTAGTCCTATTCCCCATGATGGCGCACTGGATTTTTGGCGCTGCGCTTCACTGGAACGTACCGGAATTACGCGGGTTTAACTTCCGGGGGGGAATGGCTCTCATTCCTGAGCTGGCGGCGCTGACTCTGGCGTTATCTGTGTATACCTCCGCATTTATTGCAGAAATCATTCGATCCGGTATTCAGGCGGTTCCTTATGGTCAACATGAGGCTGCACGTTCACTGGGTCTGCCAAATACGGTGACGCTACGCCAGGTCATTATTCCTCAGGCACTACGCGTGATCATTCCGCCACTCACCAGCCAGTATCTGAACATTGTCAAAAACTCTTCGCTTGCCGCCGCTATTGGCTACCCGGACATGGTGTCACTGTTTGCCGGGACAGTACTCAACCAGACGGGGCAGGCCATTGAGACTATCGCCATTACCATGTCTGTGTATCTCATTATCAGTCTGTCTATTTCACTGCTGATGAACATTTATAACCGCCGTATCGCACTGATAGAGCGCTAAGGAATCATGATGACAAAAGCTCTGCTGTCTCATCCTCCGCGCCCGGCCAGTAACAGCGCAGGCCAGGCAATGTTGTGGGCCCGTAAGAATTTATTTTCCAGTTGGTCCAATAGCCTGCTGACGATTTTCTGCTTGTGGCTCATGTGGGAACTCATTCCCCCTTTACTGAACTGGGCTTTCTTACAGGCTAACTGGATAGGTTCCACCCGGGGCGACTGCACAAAATCGGGTGCCTGTTGGGTGTTTATCCATGAACGCTTTGGTCAGTTTATGTATGGGCTCTATCCGCATGAACAGCGTTGGCGTATCAATCTTGCATTACTCGCAGGCCTGCTCTCCATTGCCCCCATGTTCTGGAGGTCGATACCACATCGCGGACGTTATATTGCGGTTTGGGCCGTTATCTACCCTATCGTAGTCTGGTGGCTCATGTATGGCGGTGTTTTGGGCCTTGATCGGGTAGAAACGCGGCAGTGGGGTGGATTGACCCTGACCCTGATTATTGCCGCAGTGGGCATCGCGGGGGCACTCCCATTAGGGATTTTGCTGGCCCTAAGCCGCCGCTCTCATATGCCGGTCGTTCGTGTACTGTCCGTCATTTTTATTGAATTCTGGCGCGGCGTACCTTTGATTACCGTACTGTTTATGTCCTCAGTCATGCTACCGCTCTTCAT
Source organism: Citrobacter sp. Awk 4 (assembly GCF_028069725.1). Taxonomy (GTDB): domain Bacteria; phylum Pseudomonadota; class Gammaproteobacteria; order Enterobacterales; family Enterobacteriaceae; genus Citrobacter_D. The sequence goes on along the minus strand of NZ_JANEWG010000086.1, from coordinate 1,743 downwards.
GGCGGAAGGGACCAGCATCGACAAACTTATCCGGGCACTGGTGGGGGTCATTCTGTTTCAGTCCGCCTATGTCGCAGAAGTGGTACGCGGTGGATTACAGGCATTACCAAAAGGCCAGTATGAAGCCGCAGAGTCTCTGGCTCTGGGTTACTGGAAAACCCAGGGGCTCGTCATCCTTCCGCAAGCATTGAAAATGGTGATCCCTGGGCTTGTGAACACCATCATTGCACTGTTTAAAGATACCAGTCTGGTGATCATCATCGGCCTGTTTGATCTGTTTAGCAGCGTGCAGCAGGCCACAGTCGATCCCGCCTGGCTTGGCATGTCGACCGAGGGATATGTTTTTGCCGCCCTGATTTACTGGGTTTTCTGTTTCAGTATGTCTCGCTATAGCCAGCATCTTGAGAAACGTTTTAACACTGGGCGTACACCGCACTGAGGAATCTATGAGCCAATTATTAATCCAACCTGCCGACGCGATGATTACGCTGGAAAACGTCAACAAATGGTACGGACAATTTCATGTCCTGAAAAATATCAATCTGAACGTGAAGCAAGGCGAGCGAATCGTACTTTGCGGGCCATCCGGCTCTGGTAAGTCAACGACCATCCGCTGTATTAACCATCTGGAGGAACATCAGCAAGGGCGTATCATCGTCGATGGCATTGAACTCAATGAAGATATCCGCAACATCGAGCGTGTCAGGCAAGAAGTGGGGATGGTGTTCCAGCACTTCAATCTGTTTCCTCATCTTACGGTTTTACAAAATTGCACACTCGCGCCGATTTGGGTTCATAAAATGCCAAAGAAAGAGGCTGAGGCGCTGGCGATGCATTATCTGGAGCGGGTACGCATTGCGGAACATGCGCATAAATTCCCAGGACAAATATCGGGTGGTCAACAACAACGCGTGGCGATTGCACGCTCACTGTGTATGAAACCGAAAATTATGCTTTTTGACGAACCTACCTCAGCTCTGGATCCTGAAATGGTGAAAGAGGTACTGGATACCATGATTGGTCTGGCACAGTCCGGGATGACTATGCTGTGTGTGACGCATGAAATGGGGTTTGCCAGAACGGTCGCTGACCGGGTGATCTTTATGGATCGTGGTGAAATTGTTGAACAGGCACCACCAGAGGAGTTTTTCGCCCAGCCAAAATCAGAGCGTACTCGCGCATTTTTGTCGCAGGTGCTGCATTAATTTTGCATTCTTTAATGTCAGGCAAGGCCCGCAGGCCGGATAACCGGATAAAGTGTTTACGCCACCATCCGGAAAAATTCGTGCATCTATCCCGATTTACAGCACAGTGCTTATCAGGTCTACAAATGCAAAAAACCCCGGTCTTTCGGACCGGGGTTTCCTATTTGATGTCTGGCAGTTCCCTACTCTCGCATGGGGAGACCCCACACTACCATCGGCGCTACGGCGTTTCACTTCTGAGTTCGGCATGGGGTCAGGTGGGACCACCGCGCTACAGCCGCCAGACAAATTCTTTTCTACTGCACCGAACTTTAACCGAATTAAGTGGTGCTGATACCCAGAGTCGAACTGGGGACCTCACCCTTACCAAGGGTGCGCTCTACCAACTGAGCCATATCAGCACGCTAAATTTGATGCCTGGCAGTTCCCTACTCTCGCATGGGGAGACCCCACACTACCATCGGCGCTACGGCGTTTCACTTCTGAGTTCGGCATGGGGTCAGGTGGGACCACCGCGCTACAGCCGCCAGGCAAATTC
>NZ_JANEWG010000085.1 GCF_028069725.1 Citrobacter sp. Awk 4 | reverse complement strand
ATAATAAATAGTTAGGATTTGCTGAATTGTTCAGATTTGGCTTAGGATGCTATTGATTCGATGAATCGCAATTAGTTCCACTTTCTAAAAATAAATTCGGTGTTTGAGGGATAAAATGAAAAGAAAAGTATTGGCTATCGTCATTCCAGCCCTAATGGCTGCTGGTGCGGCTCACGCAGCTGAAGTTTATAACAAAGACGGTAACAAGTTAGATCTCTATGGCAAGGTCGATGGTCTGCATTATTTCTCTGATGATACAGCTTCTGATGGTGACATGAGCTATATCCGTCTGGGTTTCAAAGGCGAGACTCAGATTACTGACCAACTGACTGGCTACGGTCAGTGGGAATACAACGTGCAAGCCAACACCACGGAAAGCGACCACGGTAATTCATGGACCCGTCTGGCGTTTGCTGGTCTGAAGTTCGGTGATTACGGTTCATTCGACTACGGTCGTAACTACGGCGTTCTCTACGACGTCGAAGGCTGGACCGATATGCTGCCAGAATTTGGTGGTGACTCTTATACCAAAGCTGACAACTTCATGACCGGTCGTGCGAATGGCGTTGCGACTTACCGTAACAACAACTTCTTCGGTATGGTTGATGGCCTGAGCTTTGCCCTCCAGTACCAGGGGGCTAACGAAAATCAGGTTACCGACGAAAATGGCCAGCTGTTCCAGGAAGGTACGGGTAATGGTGGCGACCGCAACGTTAAGAACTCCAACGGCGACGGTTTCGGTATTTCCTCCTCCTACGACTTCGGTATGGGCGTAACGCTGGGTGCGGCGTATACCTCTTCCGACCGTACTAACCAGCAGGCTGAGTTCTCTACTGCTGGCGGCGACAAAGCTGACGCATGGACAGTGGGTGGTAAATACGATGCGAATAACATCTATCTCGCCGCGATGTACTCAGAAACCCGTAATATGACTCCGTATGGCGGTAATTCCGGTACTATCGCAAACAAAACGCAGAACTTTGAAGTGACGGCTCAGTACCAGTTCGACTTCGGTCTGCGTCCGGCAGTTTCTTTCCTGATGTCTAAAGGTCAGGATCTGAACAACGCCGACGGCGACCAGGATCTGGTGAAATATGCAGATGTCGGTGCGACTTACTACTTCAACAAAAATATGTCCACCTACGTTGATTACAAAATCAACCTGCTGGATGAAGACGACAATTTCTATTCCCGTAACGATATCGCAACGGATGACGTCGTTGCTTTAGGTCTGGTTTACCAGTTCTAATATTTTCCCCGTATCAAATAGCCCACCCAGTCATTGGTGGGCTTTTTTCTTATATTCTCCTGGCGGCGACCAAATCCCCTTCCTTGACCTAATATTCGCCACACACAAATAAATTGATAAGACTCCACAGTTTTTGTGTGCATTCGGAGGACATACCTCCTTATAATCTCGTCCGGCTCTATGGCTTATTTAAGACATAGATTTACTCACTGAAAACAAACTCTTTCCGGCATTTCAGGTGCTGAATGAGGCAAGAGGCTTAAAATATGTTCACCACTCTCGCGTATGTTGCGCTTTTTTTGATCTGTTCATGGGGTGTATTTAAAATAGATCAGAAGAGTCAATCTCTTTCCCGATCTGTTTTTATTGCTATTTTTTTGGGCGCCGTCATCGGCATCTCTCTCCATTTTATGACGACCGGGAACAGCAAAACCATTATTGAATGGTATAGCATCGTCGGAAATGGTTATGTCAACCTGTTAAAACTCGTCGCCATTCCACTGATTTTCATCTCCATTCTTTCTGCAATTAACAAACTCGAAAACAATGCCGGTATCGGTAAGATGTCTTTGACAATCGTTGCCTGCATGCTGTGTCTGGTGATGATCGCCGGATTTGTAGGACTGCTTACTGCGCACACCATTGGCCTGGACGCCAGCGCCTTTGGCCATCTGCAATCAAGCCTGACGGCGGAGGATGTCGACAAAACTGCCGCTGTATCATTACCTCAATTAATAACATCATTGATTCCCACCAATCTATTTCTCGACCTAACCGGGGCAAGAAGCGTTTCCGTCATCGGTATTGTCATTTTTACCCTGCTTGCTGGCGTTGCGCTGTTAAAAGTCAAAAAAGAAGCTCCCGAAGAAGGTAAAAAATTAAGTGCGGGTATTAATGCCATACAGATTTGGGTAATGAAGATGGTGCGTATCGTTATTGCACTGACGCCCTATGGGGTTATGGCATTAATGGCAAACGTATTTTCGACATACCAGCTTTCACAATTTACAAGCCTGTTGGGGTTTATTGCCGCTTGTTATCTGGCTGTGCTAATGATGTTTATCGTTCACGCCATTTTGCTGGTGCTGAGTGGTAAAAATCCCATTCATTACTTTAAAACCGTTTGGCCAGTGCTCACCTTTGCATTTGTCTCACGAAGTAGCGCAGCGTCAATTCCGCTGGCCATATCTGCGCAGGAAAAATATGGCGTACCGAATACGATTGCCAATATTGCGGCGTCCTTCGGTTCCAGTATGGGGCAGAACGGATGCGCAGGCATTTATCCTGCCATTATGGTGGCGATGATTGCGCCGACAATGGGTGTCGATCCGTTATCGGTTCATTTTCTGGCAACCTTGCTTCCCGCTATCGCGTTAGGATCCATTGGCGTCGCAGGTGTTGGCGGCGGTGGAACATTTGCATCACTGATCGTACTTTCCACGCTGAATTTCCCGGTTACGCTGGTCGGCATATTTATTGCGATAGAACCTGTCGTCGATATGGCCAGGACAGCGCTCAATGTGAATGGCTCAATGATGTCGGGTGTTCTGGCGACCCGATTGCTCAGTGAAAAAACCAGGAGCAACAGCGTAGCACGGCGATAAATTAACCCGCACTCAGAGTTTTCTCTCTCATCTCGGTCTCCTCAGCGTTTATTGCAAAAGTAAACGCTGAGGATGAGCACCTCAACCCTATTTATCTGATGATTCATCGGCCCCTATAAGCCAGAATGGGCACAATGCGTAAAAAATACGCTTTCACATCAACAAAATATAAGCAACTTGTTTAAATACTCTGCGATCGAGTGAATTCAGACAGAAAAATACCATTTCCCTCTTGCCTCATTCTGACTCTGCCGCTAATATTCGTCCCCGTTGTCACCTACAACGTTGCGTTCATAGCTCAGTTGGTTAGAGCACCACCTTGACATGGTGGGGGTCGTTGGTTCGAGTCCAATTGAACGCACCATTCTGCGTCCGTAGCTCAGTTGGTTAGAGCACCACCTTGACATGGTGGGGGTCGGTGGTTCGAGTCCACTCGGACGCACCATTTCACAGCATTGTGATCTGGTGCATTCTCTTCTCCTTTCGTTTTACTCCCTTTTCAATTCATGCCACTTAGCTGCATTATGTTTGTTGAGTATGCTTTTCTGAAATATACTCAGATGTTGATAAACACAGAAATAAAGCAGGTAGCTGATGGAAATTGATCTCGATAATCTGGTCTTTAACGGGCTGGAAGAAGCACAAGAGCGTAACGCCGAGCGTCTTGATGATGCAGACAAAAAAGCGCAAGCGATTGTGGCTGATGATGACTGCGGCGACGCCTGCAAAATCTAATGTTTAAACCGGCTGCGCGCCGGTTTTTTAATGCCATTTCTTCTCCCTTGCCCTATTGAGACGCCCCTGCAGATAGCAGACAATTCAGCCCTCTGGCTGGAGAATAACCATGTCTTTGAAAATCAGTGTACTACTTGAAAATCATCTGGCAAAAAGACGCCACAATTCCCCGCGCTTGATATCCAGACCGGGCCTCTGTTTGCTCATTGACGACGGCCAGGACCGACTCCTGTTCGATACTGGCCCCGATGATAGCTTTCTGAAAAATGCCCAGAACATGGGAATTGATCTCAGCACACTGACGGCAACGCTCCTTTCCCACGGACACTATGATCATTGCGGTGGCGTACCGTGGCTCCCTGAGAACACGCGGATCATCTGCCACCCTGCCATCAGTCAACCACGCTTTGCCGCGCTCACTGTTGCCGGGATAAAAGTAAAATTCAAAAAGTTGTCAATCGACGTTGATTATTCACGCTTTATACAGGAACCGACATCAACGCCCGTGAACATCAGTTCCCGTTTCATGTGGTCAGGCGAGATCTCAACCCCTTCTCCAAAAGCCTATGGCGTTCTTGGCGATCCAGCACAATCCACAGATTACATCCAGGATGAGGGTGTTCTGATCTATAAATCGGCACAGGGACTGGTGATCATCACTGGCTGCGGTCACAAAGGGATTATCAACATTGTACGTCACTGCCAAAAAATCACTGGCATCACGCGCATTCATGCCATTGTCGGAGGGCTACATCTGCGCAGTGCATCTCCGTGGGCCTTATGGAAAATCAGACGTTTTCTACGCAAGGAAAACCCAACGTATATTTTCGCCTGTCATTGCACCGGTTGGTGGGGAAAATTATGGCTGCCGTCACTGCACAGCCCGGCAACGGGAGAAGTGGTCACCATTCCTGAATGAGCAACAACGCGGCGCGTAAATTTGGCTGCAGCCGAACTGTATTGATTCTCCAGACTGATTCAACACGCCACAAACTGGTGGTGTTCATTGAGCCGGTATTTCACCCCAGCCTGAATATTGTTCTCCCCTTCAATAGCAACGGCAAAGCGTGTGCGGACGCCATCGTGATAGGCCAACGCGGCACATCCTCCGGGTCCAAGAATGATGGAATCTACATGCCCTACACTGGCGATTACGGCATGTTCGCCACTGGCAATTATATGAACGTTATCACCGCTATTGGCTATTTTAGGCTGTTCACCAAAGCAGGTAATGTGTGACAGATCGCCAGCGCTGGCGATATTGCTTCTGCTGCCGAGCGTACTGACTCGCACACGCATTCCCGTATTGGCGATACGTGTGCTGTTCCCGGCGCTGCTAACGCGGGTTGAATTCCCCGCCACCACCACACGGGCACGATCGCCTGAACTGCCAATGTGGGCGTTGTATCCCACACTCCCAATACGTACGCCATAACCCGCACTGGCGATCTGTGTGGCATAACCTGCGCTGCTCAGCCAGCCATTGTCCCCTGTACTACCGATATAGCTGTGAGTCCCTGCGCTGGCCACTTTAACATTGTCTCCGGCACAGCCTAACCGAACGTTATCGCCGGCACTGCAGATCTGCGCGCTATTCTCCGCGTTCGCCAGCTGCTCTTTATTTTTAACCGTAGATAATTGGCTGAAACAGGGGGCAATCCTTTCGGCATCATGAGGAAAAATGGCATTCGGCGGAGTCAGTGCATTGGCCAAAAACTCCATCATACGAATATCCTGACGCACAAAGCTCTCTTCACTCAGCCACTTTGTCCATGCATATTCCACCAGACTGTTTGCCCAATCAGCATATCCTTCGAACTGGAGCGTGCGATGTACGTCTGCGTAACTTCCCCCATCAGGAAAATGACGAATAAACCATCGATACATTACGGGCCCGACACGCCAGGCCCGCAAATCTTTACGCGTAATCACCATTAATTAATGCCGGTGGTAGCCATCTACCATGCACTTGAAGGTTTCGCCCGGCGTGCGGCCTGTTGTGCATAAATAGAGATGACCAAAAATGAAAAACAGACTGACAATGGACAACGCAAAATGCGCCTGCAACAGCCAGTAACGAACGCCGGGGAACAGATCTCCGACGACCTGAGGGTAAAGCGACAATAAGCCGGTTATCAACAACAGCGGCAACAGTCCATACATAACGCCGACATAAGCAGCCTGTTGCAGCGGGTTAAACTTCGAACGCACGGTTGCCGGAAACGGGTGCGATTCCCCCTGCATAATGCCGAACAGATAGAAACGCGTCTGCCGAAGCGCACGGCCTACCCATCCCTGGCGTTGAATGATGTAATGATGGCCGTTGCCGCCCGCCAGGTTGATCAACACAAATCCAATCCAGCATATCAGCAGCAGGAAACCACAGACTTCATGCACTGCCAGCAGACTTTTCATCGCCGACGGGCTGGCGAGCGTGAAATGATTAATCAGGCCACTGACTAACAGCAACAGAAATAACAACGCATTAGACCAATGCCATAGCCTGACCGCTTTTGAGTACAAATAGACTTTCTCTCCGTGACTCGCCGCCTTCTGACTCACGGATCGAAAACGTAATATGGCGTGCAGCGCCAGCACTAACCCCATCGCCACCAGCATCAAACCGGCAATCACTAACCAGACAGGCCAGTATTCCGCTGAAAACAGAGGTACATAGTGGGCAAGCTGCATGTGAAACTGTTCGGCATTCTGCGACGCGTTCATACATTTTCCTTTTTAATCAAATGTTGACCGAACCGGCGATACAGATGGGGTTTGCCTGCACCTGGAAGTTGATGCTCGTAGTATTGGTTTTCCCGCAGCCATGCCTGAATTTCTGGACTGTCTTCACGCCCAAAAATCAGTGCGTGCTCTGGACAGGCACTGACACAAATAGGCGGAAAGCCTTTCGCCAGACGGCTTTCAGCGCAGAAATCGCATTTATCCGCCACTTTGGTTTGTGGGTTGAGATAACGAACCTGATAAGGGCATGCGCCGATACAGTAACTGCATCCAATGCAGCGGGAGGTGTCTACCCGCACAATACCGTTTTCGTCCCGCCAGGAAGCCCCGGTCGGACAAACGTCAATGCAGGGTGCATTCTCGCAGTGCTGGCAAGACTGACGAAAATAGTGATACAGAGTTTCATTTTCGTTATCAGACACCGGGATATGCGCGATCGACAAACGACTCCCTTGCGGAGGGACGTGATTCGTTTTACGGCACGCACGTGCGCACAAATTACAGCCATTACACAGTGATTCGTCATGAATCATGGCGTAGCGCACGTCTTTCGTTTTTTGCGTGCCGGCTACGACCTTTTGACCGGGGCCGGTGAAAAAGATCACCGTACCCATGCCAATAACAAATTTTCGTCGAGTGAAGGACATCGGGTTATCCTCTAATGCTGTGACAGAGACAGTCCACACGTTCCATGACATCTACCTGAAAAATCAGGGGTTCTGATACTGCTCAACCTCAAGCCATTCACATAAGCCATAGGCCTTGCCATAGCTCATAAAACGCTCGCTAAACAGATAAGGCTCTGCGTTTGACGATTCCACACGGCGGATATCCGCATAGTCCGGATGCACGTCCATCGTCGCCAGCGCCGCCTCTATCTCTTGCGGTTCAAAACGGTACGGCGGTTGTTCCAGCATGGCGACTTTGTAAGGACGGGGATACGTCCGACAATCAAAGCGTACCGCTTCGGCAACCGCGCGACAGATATCCCTTTCCACCACTTGCACACACATATCGGCATAGTTTGCGGTCATTGTCTGCGTGCTGTAGTAGTACTCATCCTGGCTTCCCTTCACGCAAGTTATATCCGCCCCACTGGCGCCCTCGCACAAACTCTCCAGCAGAGGAGAGAGATCCTCTTCGGTCAACAAATAGGGCGGCAGCATAAACAGACTGCGCGCCACCAGATTTCCCGATGCCGAATGCTGGCGGATAAAATCCGCCACAATCGCGACTGGATTAGCCGCCTCCGGCGGCGTATCGCCTTGCTCATCCTGAGGACGCAACGCATGAAACCACTGGCGTTTTTCGACGTCTATCTCTGGAGCATCCTGAGCTGAATCGTTATCTACATGGCTCATCTCGCGTTCCTTACGCAGGCAACAGATTCTGCGCTGCCAAATCGGCTGCAACGTCTTCAAGGCCGAGTCGATTCAGGGTTTCGCGGGTCGGACATCCCAACTCAGGATCCCAGCCCATTTCCTGATAGAAAAGCGTCAGAGAAAGGCGCATATCCTCGCGATCCATTTTGTCTGTCCCTTCGGTGAAGACGGGGATTTTCGGATCTTTGTCGAACACCCAGGAACAGATGAGATCGTGTTCATTACGCATATCTTTGGTTTGCATCAGCTTGACCGTGTAGGCACGGTGCAGCGTAAAGATACGTTCAGCCGCGAGATCCAGGCTGGCCTGAGTCGTTTCATCACCGGTTACGGCCTGAAAGAACTTCGCTTCCAGGTCCAGATCGCCGCGATAATTCCGGCTTTTGAGCGGTGATACCGTCATTGGCCATACCCAGTTACACAGCGTAACGGCGTTATGCAGACAGACTTTGAGCAGCGTCCATTTGGCGTATTTAATTTTGGCCGCATTGATCGGCGTGTAGTTTTTAGTCTCGTCGTAAGCGTCTTCTGAACCAAACAACTCGCCCGCCACTTCCCGTTGCAATTTCAGCGGTAAACCGGAACCGATGAAGTTGATGTGGGTGTGTGTCATACAATCGCGGTTAAACATGCAGTTGGTGATCGCCCCCACCTGTGCTGAAGCTTCGTTGGCGTGATGCACAGGAAAGCCAAACGGCGACCAGAGTTTGTTTTTATCGTAAGCCCAGTATTCTTCGCCCAGGTTCCAGCGCTCAGCAATGGCATACGAACCGTCAGCAAGATGGCTGAGCTCGCCCACGCGATGCGCCAGTCGGTAATAGAAATCTTTGATGAAGTTAGGATCCCCGGCTTCCAGCTGGTCCCAACGAATTTCGGCATACTCGTCGGCAGGAAGTACGCGTTTGAAGACCCCTTTGCTGTAGCAGTAAGTGAAATCCCGATGCAGTTGCCCGTAATTGCACCAAATGCCGTAATCATCAAACAGGTTTAAGCCGATCAGATTACCAATGACCCGCCCGTCGTCTTTGTCATCAAAGTCTTTTGGGCCGTGCGGGAAGATCGTGGTATGAACAAAGTTCGCCACGCAGGTGTTGCCCCCGGTACTCGGCACACCAAAATCTTTTACCCGGGGAATGTTGAGCTGGGTCATACAACGAATCGGGCACGAGTGGCATCCGCTCATTTTCACCGTGTATTTTTCGGCGGCAGGTCCCAGATCAAAAACGGACTTAAGAGTACGAAAGCCGACAGTGTTCTGGTTACCCGGCGGTATTTCGCCGGTTTCAATGGGACCGCCTTCCGCTGCCCCCCAAAACAAGCCTTTGCGCGCATTCCAGCGTGAAGCCGGAGAGGAATATTCTGCCCACGCCTGCGGTGTACTGGGAACGACATGGTTGTTATTGGAACCAATCAGCTCGGTCATCATATAGTCATTGAGCCGTTTCATCTCTTTACGATCGGCAATATTGACCCCTTTGGTGCCCTCAACCGCAATCGCTTTCAGGTTTTTTGACCCCATTACCGCCCCGGTTCCCGCCCCGCCACTGTGGTTGCGGCTGTTAAGCATGCAGGAGAGCGGAACAAGGTTTTCACCGGCCTGACCGATAGCCGCCACGCAGGTTTCAGGACTGGTCATCCGACAGATCTCTTCCGTCGTGGCTCGCGTCCCTTTACCCCAGAGAAAATCAGCTTTCTCCAGACTGACTTTATCGTCCTTAATGTTAAGCCAGACGGGCGATGCCGCCTTACCTTCAATAATAATCGCGTCATAGCCCGCAAATTTCATTTGGGCCGCAAAAAAGCCCCCCATATGCGCATCGACGACTAAATTGCCTTTGGTAAATGTAGAAAGTGAAGTGATATTGACGCGAGAACTGCATGGCGCGCCAGACCCTGTCAGTGGCCCGGTAGCGAATACCAGTTTATTTCCTTCATCAAAAGGCTTTGTGCCAGGCGGGACTTCGTCATACATAATTTTATAACCAAAGCCCATTCCACCGACGAATTTTTTAAATTTGCTGGAATCTTCAAGAGTAATTTCACCCGTACTGAGATTGACCCGCAAAATATTACCAGTCCAACCGTTAGCCATAATTTTTTCCTTTGCAAGATGATTTAATCGCGTGATTATCGCTAACCGTCATCTCGCACTTTTTGCAAAACTGGATTCTTAAAAGGAGAATGACGCACCGCGCTTCCGCCTGAGATCAATCAAACAGTAATGTCTTTCCACTCAATTATTTTTAATGCCCCGGTTGGGCAAGCATTGGCGCATTCACCGCATAAAACACACTTTGAGGACTTTTTGGTTTCGGTGTTTACGGTGGCCATCATCCAGGGGCAAGCTGTCGTACATGCGCTGCATCCAATGCACCGCTTGTGATCAACGGCAATACAGCCCTCGTCCTGTTGCCAGGTAATGGCGCCAATAGGACACACCTTCATGCATTGCGGATCTTTGCACTGACGGCAGGTATCAGGGGTATAGTTCAAATCACCGTACAAGCCGCCGCCGGAGCCAACGCCCGCATCGCCAAAGAAATAATGGCGATGGATCTTAATGCGAGAGAAGAACGTTCCCACCGCGCCATCGTTATAATTGGTACAGGAAATCTCGCAACGATGGCACCCCGTACAACGGGCGCGCTGGGTTACCAGAACGCCTTTCGGCGTATTTATCAGCCCTACTGTTCCACTGTCTATATCTTCCTGCTTGCAGCCAAAGAGTGACAACAACGCAGGCGCAATCGTTAATCCCGCCAGCCCTTTTCCTGATATACGCAAAAATTCAAGCCGCGTTAAACCGAAATCTAAAAGTGGACGATCAACCTGGTTCATTTATTTTGCATCCTCTTTGCAAACGCAGTGCCGACAACATCTTCCAGGCCAATTCTCATTATGCAAAAACAGAGCCTCTCATGTTGCCTCCAACACCTGGTGTTTTTGCCTTAACCGGATTTCATAAAAGAGGATTAAATGCCAACGAACTAATCCTTTAGGGTTAGGCATAAAGATAATGTGGTTATTCAGCAGGTATAACTTTGATCATCATCAATTAAAAAACGGAAGGAAAATATTAAATGCGAAGTGATATTTATTATC
>NZ_JANEWG010000084.1 GCF_028069725.1 Citrobacter sp. Awk 4 | reverse complement strand
GTTTAGATATATCTAATTTATATCTAAATATTTTTATTGTGCAAGCTAATAGATTGATTGATTTTCAGTGTGTTGATTTTATTGGTGTTTATTTTGTTTTTGGTGTCGGGGTCATGGATTGTTGCTATATCAAAAAAACTCTTGCAATATTTCCAATTAACAATCATTATCATTTGCGACGATTGATTTAGATATATCGTAATTCACTCACGAAGGCGAAAAGAATGACAAAAAAAACCTCACGCTATCCGCAGCGCGTTCGTAATGAACTGCGCTTTCGCGAACTGACCGTCCTGCGTGTTGAACGGATCAGCACGGGTTTTCAGCGTATTGTGCTGGGTGGCGATGCTCTGGAAGGCTTTAGCTCTCAGGGATTTGACGATCATACCAAGGTCTTTTTTCCGGCACCGGGCAGCCGCTTTGTGCCGCCGACGGTGACTGACGAAGGTATCGTCTGGGCAGATGGCGTTCGTCCGACAGCACGTGATTACACACCGCTATACGATGAGGTGCGCCATGAACTGGCGCTGGATTTTTATCTCCATGATGGCGGGGTGGCGAGCAACTGGGCGAAGCAGGCCCGCGAGGGGGATACGCTCACGATTGGCGGGCCGCGTGGGTCGCTGGTGGTGCCAGAAGATTACGCATACCAGGTTTATGTTTGTGATGAATCGGGAATGCCTGCATTGCGTCGCCGTCTGGAGGCGATCGGCCGTCTGACTGTACGCCCGAATGTCACGGCGCTGGTCAGTGTGCAAAACGCAGATTATCAGGATTACCTCTCCCATCTTGATGGATTCGCGATTGAGTGGTTTGTGGGTCAGGACGAGCAGGCGGTGGATGCGCGATTGTCCCAGCTTTCGATACCTGCGGATGATTATTTCATCTGGATCACCGGCGAAGGGAAGGTTGTCAAAAACCTCAGTCAGCGGTTCGATACCGGCGCTTTCGATCCCCATCTGGTGCGGGCTGCAGCCTACTGGCACAACAAGTCATCGCTCGATTAATTCATCAGTAATAGCGCCTTAGCAACGGATGCATAAGGGGCTGAAGGCCACGGACAGATTGACAATCCGCACGCGTGTTACGTTGGTGTTATCAGCATAGAAACGGCATCGCCAGAGCACGGGTACCGTTTCGTACCAATAAAACAGAAACCAGGGAATGAACCGCGTAAACCGACATAAATTTAACGATTTCTTTGATATTAAGATCGGTTTAAGGTCATAGTGTAGGTGTGAATTTTACGTGGTTAATTTTAAGGATAAGAGCATGCCAACAGCAATTGAGAAAGCACTGGATTTTATTAACGGTATGAATACATCCGTCGCCGCTCCAGACTCAATGGATGAAAGTACCACTAAGGGAATTTTGAAATATTTAAATGAGTTAGGTGTGCCAGCTAGCGCGGCCGAGATTACTGCACGCGGCGAACAGGAGGGGTGGAACGCCGAATTCACCAAAAAAGTGGCTGGATGGGCTGAAAAAATTGCGTCCGGAGAGCGTGTGCTGATCAAAAACCCTGAATATTTTTCTTCCTATATGCGTGAGCAACTGCAGGCTCTGGTATAGGCTGAACCTACTCCCATAATCAACTTTTCCTGATGCTCTCGCCTCCGATGCGGGAGCATCCCTTTGCACGGTATTCTTGTTTCAATGTCTGTATGACCCATCAGAAAGAAAATGATGGGTATCCTCTTGCGTGAGTGCGCGAAATCCTGGTGCAAAAACACGTCGCGGAAATCCAGCGCACGCCACTCTCCCCTACATCATAAGGGCACAAAAAAACGAAAACAGGCACCGGGTGCAGCGTCCATCAGGCGGATGCCGCCGCCATGTAGCTCCAGCATCCGGCGCACGATAAGCAGGCCCAATCCGCCCCGCGCCTCGCGCGACGCTTTTTGGCTGAGTGCTGAGGGTCGCTGGAACAGTTGCTCGCGCATCTCCTCTTCCACCCCTGGCCCGCTGTCGGCCACCTCCACCTGCAACTGCGCATTTTCTTGCCACACTTTCAGCCGGATAGCGCCTCCCTGTGGCGTGTGGCGTACGGCGTTATCCAGTAAATTCGTGACGACGCGCTCGATCATCGAGACGTCAGCGTTAATCAGCGGCAGGGAGTGCGGCATATCGACCTGTAACTGCAGTTGTCGGGTTTCTATCGTCAGGTCGAATTTCTGCGCCACATCCTGAATCAGTTCGCCAATAGCAAAACGCTCCAGCTGGGGTTTGATACCACCATGCTCAAGGCGCGCCAGTTCAAAAAGTTGCTGGGATAAATGTCTCACCTTATGCCCCTGGCGTAGGGCTATCGCCAGATACTGACGGTTATCCTCCGGCGACAGCGTATCCGCTTTCATCGACAACGTTTCCAGGTACCCGAGGAGCGAGGTCAATGGCGTACGCAGATCGTGGGAGATATTGGCGATAAACTCACGGCGCTGCCTATCGCTATCGGACAGTTGATCCCACTGGCAGGCAATTTTACGCGCCAGCTCAATAAAGGTATTTCGCAACACCGCCACCTCATTACCTGGCTGCGGGTCCGGCTCCTGCAATGCCAGCTGTTTGATGGCGCTCATGCTGTCTTGCTCTATCCTGCTGACATCAGCCGTCAGCTGTTTTACCGGGCGCGTAACCCAATACCAGACCAGCATTCCCGCCAACAGACCAAACAGGGTCACGAGGAGTAGTGACCAGAACAAGGCATTCCACAGTGTCTTTTGCCACGCAGCATCGGCGAGAGCGTTAAGTTCTTCGCCCTGCAAAATGATATACAGATACCCGCGCAACTCGCCGTCCAGACGAATCGGCGCCACGCTGAACACTTTTTGCTTATCAGAGCTTCTGGGGTCATCACCGTAAATAGGCCAGGCGTTACCAGCGAGAAACTTTTGCAGCGGCGCGGTATCGACGTGCTGGCGTTTCAGGTGTCCAGGCGGAGCGGCATCAGCCAGCAACTCTCCCTTTGGCGAGATCAGATAGAGTTCCACGCTGGGATTCAGCGTCATCAATCGGTCAAACAGGGTTTTCAACGTTTCGCGGTTAACCTGTCCACCCTTGTCCAGGAGGGGTTCGCTGATGACGATTTGCTGCGCCAGCCCGGCCGATAAACGCTGTACCATCGCATTGCCATACTGGCTGCTGCTGTAAAGCTGAACACTGCATGCGGCAGCGGCGCAGAGCAGCAAAATAGCGGTAAACACCAGCGTCAACCGCTGGCTCAACGTCAGGCGACGAATCATGGCTGCGGCTCCGCTTTATCGACGGCAAATTTATAACCCTTGCCCCAGACCGTAAGGATGATTTCGGGTTCGGCGGCGTCACGCTCAATTTTGATACGCAGGCGGTTGATGTGTGTATTCACCGTATGCTCGTACCCTTCATGTTGATAGCCCCAGACGTTGTCCAGCAGCGACAGGCGGGAAAATACTTCGCCTGGATGACGGGCGAACCAATACAGCAGGTCAAACTCACGCGGAGTAAGATCAATCAGTTCACCGCGCAGACGCACCTCGCGCGCCAGGGGATCGAGAGCCAGGCCATGACAAGCGAGCATGCCGCTTTCCAGGCGGATATTTTTCCCCATGGCTTCCTGGCGGCGGAACAGCGCTTTGACGCGGGCAATAAGCTCGAGCACAGAAAAGGGTTTTGGCAGGTAATCATCCGCGCCCATTTCCAGTCCCAGCACGCGGTGAGTCTCACTGGTGCGGGCGCTGATGATGATCACCGGCAGGTAGCGAGCCATCTGACGGATGCGACGGCAAATCTCCAGGCCATCAACATTGGGTAGCATCAGATCGAGGATCACCGCATCCCAAACCTGTTTTTCGAGTAACGCCAGGGCCTGCGCACCGTCTGCTTCATGGGTAATGTGGTACCCCTCATCCCGCAGATTCAGTTGCAGCAACGTGGCGATATCGCGATCATCTTCAACCAGCAGTATTTTCTTTGCATTACTCATAGCTATTCACCCACGATGTCTTTAGTAAAAGCTTACCGCAGCCAGGCACGGCGAGTTATCACATTTTATTTAAACTTTGGTGAGGATGTGGTGATCATAAAACCGTCATGATGCGCTCATGTTTTTCACGGAGAGCGCACCATGCAATCATCACCTTCAGAACCGGTACACCCGCTGTGGCTGCGCTGCTGTCACTGGGTTAATGCGGTGGCCATTGCGGGCATGCTGTTTAGCGGCTGGCGCATCTATAACGCCTCTCCTTTATTTCCTTTTACCTTTCCAGCGCAGTTCACCCTGGGCGGGTGGCTCGGCGGCGCATTGCAATGGCACTTCGCCCTGATGTGGGTACTGATTATCAACGGCGCGGTCTATTTCTCGCTGGGCGTGGTGAGCGGGCGTTTTCGGCGCCAATTTTTTCCGCTGTCATGGTACCAGTTGAAAGAGACGCTTTCCCAGGCGCTGCGCGGCAAGCTACAGCACGCCGACCTGCGCCAGTACAACATGGTGCAAAAAATCGCCTACCTGCTGATCCTCATTGATGGTATCGGCCTGCTGGTATCGGGCCTGGTGCTGTGGAAATCAGTACAGTTTCCGCTACTGCGCACACTACTCGGCGGTTATGAGGCAGCACGCTATATCCACTTTTTCTGTATGAGCGCAATGGCGCTGTTTATCGTCATTCACCTGCTGATGGTGCTACTGGTGCCGCGCACATTGCTGGCGATGCTGCGCGGTCGCTAAGGAAATATTCATGAAAAAGAAACATTTTCTCACCGACAGCGATGCCCAGGACCTGGTCAGGGATGCCGAAAAATTACTGAGCCCGGAGCGCCGTCGTCTGCTGCGTCAGGGACTGACGCTCGGCGGCATTATGATGCTGACCGGTTGTGACATCACCGATAATGCCGATGTGGAAAACGTGTTGTCACGAATGTCTCGTTTTAACGACCGGGTACAGGGTTTTCTGTTTAGCGACCGTAATCTGGCGCCGGAATACACACCCGCCGATATTACCCGTCCTTTCCCGTTTAACGCCTTCTACGGGCCGGAAGATATCCCGCAGATTGATGGCCGCGATTACCAACTGGAGATCCGCGGGCTGGTGCGCGACACCCGCCGCTGGAGTCTGTCTGAACTGTACCGTATGCAGCAGGTGAGCCAGATCACCCGTCATATCTGCGTCGAAGGATGGAGCGCCATCGGCAAATGGGGCGGTGTACCGTTTCGTCACTTTTTGACGCTGATTGGTGCCGACATGCGCGCTAAATACGTCAGTTTCCGTTGTGCGGACGAATACTACACCAGCATCGATATGGCCACCGCGCTGCATCCGCAGACGCTGCTGGCGCTGACGTGGGACAACCAGATCCTTCCTCCGGAATATGGCTATCCCATGAAGTTACGCATCCCGACCAAGCTGGGATACAAAAATCCCAAGCATATTCAGGTCATTGAAATCACCAATCGTTTCCCGGGCGGTTACTGGGAAGATCAGGGTTACAACTGGTTTGGTGGCAGTTAATACAACAACGTAAACAACGAGGCAACACCATGAAAAAGATGATTATCGCGGCCACTGTGCTTTCAGCTCTGTTTATGGCTAACGTGCAGGCAGCAGAATCCATGAGCAAAGACAATATGGCGAAAGACACCATGTCCAAACCGCACGACAACATGTGCAAAGACAGCATGTGCAAGGACGCCATGAGCAAGGATCACATGGGGAAAGACCAAATGGGCAAAATGGACAAGATGAAAAAGGATGAGATGGGCAAAATGGACAACATGAAAAAGGACGAGATGGGTAAAAAAGACGCCATGGGCCAGTAAGGTAACCAGGATACCAGGCAGCGCAGTGAGTGCTGCCTGGTTTGTATTATGAGATTCTGGCCAATAGCATCAGGACCTCACAATGTCGTGAGTAAGTGAATATTCCGAACGATGCCTCTTGAATTGCGGACTGGAACTTCCCCGGAATATCCTTGGGAAGGGGCATGGGGTTAGCCGTCACCTCGTAGTCATTTAAGATGACTTAAAAAAAGAGGCGCTCATGAGTGATAAGTTTTATCCCCCCCCGGCGTTTAAGATCGAAGTAGCCAAACAGGTTATTGATCGTGGCTATTCTGTTTTCAGCGTGGCAACATGTTTTGATATCACTACCCGCAGCCGTTATCCCTGGCGATTCATTGTGAGAATTTGTAGTATGAAAATACAGAAAGAAGACCTGGTGAAATGGGAAGTGGATGAACCAGATTTAATCGCTGACCCACTATTGATAAGTAAAAAAATCACTGATGTAGAAAAAACGTTGTTGATTAACTTGCCAAATGAATATAAGGATTATATTCATTTAGTAGCCGATCAAGCATGTAGTCCATTAGATCATGTAGATAACTTTATTGCGAGGTACAACGAAAAAAACAGGATGGCAGTAATGGCTACCTTATCGTCTACAAATAGCGTGGTGACATCAACAAAGTTGTTGCAAGAATCAATATATGATCATCGGTCATTACTACCTGATGGCTTGATTGCCATTGGTTCAGATTATGATGACGATGGTGATGCATATATTATTTATGATGTGAGGACTGATTCTCCTACCTATAAAAATGTATTTCACTGGCGATATTATGTAGACAATTTAGTCGTGGGTGATGGGTTGGGATTATTGGCTTTATCGTTAAGAGAGTTTTTACATAAACCCGCACCAGAAGATGAGCTATAGTTCGTTGAACTTACCTGTGCAATGTAGACCTCGCCCCCGGCGAGGTTCTGGTATCCGAATTGTCCGGAGCTGAGATTGCCACAGGCACACATAAAGACCTCGTTTATGATGTTGATGACATGTAAATGTAAGTTGGTTTTGCTATGTCAACGAAGCGGTACTAATAACGTATTATTTCATGATTTTTTTATAAACTTTTATATTATTGATTTTGGCGTGGCTATAATAATAATTAATTTTTTATTTATGATTAGTTCAACATTCGTATGGAAAATTTCACAACTATAGTATTTGCTGGATAGTTAAAGCGCGGCTATCAGCGCAACGTTGACCGGTTAAATACCCGTGGTCCATTTTCTCTGTGTATTATTGACGGTTGTTAGCTTTTTGGCTTTATTAAATATCAGGGGATCGCTTGTCTGAAGCCTGTTATCACTTTGGCAAAGTAAGTCGTCGCGATTTTCCAGTGGGAGCTGAGCATATCCATCATAGGGTCTTTTTGTGAAGTGAAGGGGGGAATATAGATCGTTTGCCCCTCAGAGCTCGGAGCTGCTCTGTCTACTTGCGCAGTGAGCAATTCCAGGCGCGTAATCCGAGTGCCGCGTATAGGCTTCGCCTTTTCGTGCCCTTTCATAATCATTATGGAGAGAAATGAACATGGCCGACGTCAATAAGCATGACCCGAAATTTATCCTCCTGCAAACTTCTATAGCACAAGCGTATGTCGACAGTGTCAACTTCAATTTACTATCCAACCCTCTGCTTCCATTCGGTGTCCGTACCTTCGATGGTAGCTTTAACAACCTGGTCACAGGTCAAGTTAAGTTTGGGGCCACAGACCATTCCTTCCTTCGCTTGTTTGATCACGCGTTTCAAGCGGGATACGCCGGGATATGGTCGGTTATAGATCCGCCGCGATCGGTTATCAGTAACCAGACCGCCAACATCTTATCCGCAGTTGAAGTGAACAAAGGTACCGATCCGGTGATCGACACTGGTCTGGATGGTGTGTTCGGCGCGCCGTCGCCGCAGGAGGTTATTGAGCTGGCGTCGAGATCCAGGTCTTCTACGCTGACCCAGGACACGAGCACAGCGCCTGACGGCATGAACACCATGTTGAGCCCTACCGCTCCCACTCTCTTAGCGAGCAAGGAAACGTCGAAGGACGACGATGACGATGACGATAGTGGTGGCGATGACGATGTCGGCGGCGACGGTGCCTTCCCGCTTAACGCCAGTGATGTTGCCAACCTGAAGAATCTGGTAAACGGGCTTGAAGGAGGTGAAGACAACGATGCGCTCGGGATCCGCGATCTCGAAGGCACCGGCAATAACCGTGATCACCTTGACTATGGTTCGGCCGATCAGCCGTTCATACGACTCACCGACGCGCACTACGGCGCCTGGAATGAGACGACCCACAACCGCGACATCAATCCCCTGTTCTCCGGGCTGGATCCGCGTGCCATCAGCAATATCCTTGGCACACAGGAAGCAAACCTTTCCGGCAACGCCGCCGGCGTGAACAGTTTGTTCACGGCCTTCGGTCAGTACTTCGATCACGGCCTCGATTTCCTCGGTAAGGGAGGTAACGGAACGATCCAGATTGGCGCTCCGGGCTCGGTTCCAAATCCTGCGGACCTGACTCGCGGCACCGTTGACAGCATTGATGCCAATGGCATCCCGCAGCATCTCAATAAGACATCGCCATTCGCTGACCAGAACCAAACGTATGGCTCGAACGAACTCGTCGGCCTGTTCCTGCGCGAAGGCGACGGACAGGGCGGGTTTACGGGCAAGCTGTTGGAGGGCGGAGTGGATCCCTCAAATCCGAATTTCAGGCTGCTGCCCACGCTGAGCGAACTGATCCTGCATCACTGGAACAACAACACGCTGTTCACTGACAGCTCGCTGCCGGGCGACCACAGCGTGACTTTCCAGGAGTATTTCGCCGGACTGGTCGACAGCAATGGCGTTATCAACAAGTCGATGCTTCCTGCCATGACGTCTAATTTCATGGGAAGTGGCTTTGCGCTGCTGCTCGACACCAACCCCTTTATCAACCTGCTCGACCACTACGTAGCAGGTGATGGACGTGCGAACGAGAACATCGCACTAACTGCGATCCACAACATCTGGGAGCGGAATCATAACTTTCATGTCAACGGATTGCTCGAAGCCGGATTTGATGGCACAGCTGAAGAGCTATTCCAGGCCGCCAAGATCATCAACGAGGCTGAATATCAGCGTGTTATTTACACCGACTTTGCCGACAAGTTGCTTGGTGGCATGAGAGGCGAGGGTGATCATGGCTTCGCCGGATACAATCCGGAAGTGGATGCACGAGTCTCCCACGAGTTCGCGACTGCAGCTTACCGGTTCGGTCATTCGTTGATAGGGCAGACGCTGACGGTGCTCGACGCTCAGGGCAATGCGACGCAGGTACCACTCTTCGACGCGTTCCTCAACCCGACCAACGATGCGAGCGCGTTCACCTTACCCAGCGGGCAATTGCCTTACTCTCCCAAGCCAGGCTATGAGCAACTGGGTGCCGCCGGGATCATTGCCGGTGGTGTTGTCCAGCCAGCGGAAGAAGTCGACGTCAATATCGTCGATGCTGTCCGAAACGACCTCATTCGCACCAGTGCTGATGTGTTCGCCTTCGACGTCGCCCGCGAGTGGGACGTCGGTCTGGGTTCGATGAATCAGATCCGGGCCGACCTGATGGCCTCTAGCGATCCGTATGTGAGGGAGGCGGTCAGTTTTGCCGGCGATCTCACACCATACAGTTCGTGGGAGGACTTCCAGGCACGGAACAATCTCAGCGACACAATAATTGAGCAATTCAAGCAGGCCTATCCAGACCTCGTGCTGGAGGACGCTCAAATTGCAGACTTCCTGGCGGCTAATCCGGGCTATAAATTTGTCAACGGAAACACCGTCAAAGGCATCGACAGAGTTGATCTGTTCGTTGGCGGACTCGCCGAGAAGCACATCAATGGTGGTGTGGTTGGCCAGACCTTCTGGGTCATCATCCACGAGCAACTTGACCGGATCCAGGAAGGTGACCGGCTGTATTATCTCGACCGCGTGGAGCATCTGGACCTCTACGATGTCATTGAGGAGCAGGGCTTTGCCGGGATCGTGGCACGCAACACGGGCCTGACCAATCTTCCCGAGAACATCTTCGGGACGAGTCAGCTCGATAATCCGCCGGTCGTTGTCCACCGCAACGTCGTCCTCAATGGTGGGAACGGCATTGACGTCCTCAATGGTGGGCTCGGCGACGACGTCCTCAATGGTGGGGGCGGCAACGACACGCTCAACGGTGGGGGTGGCAACGATAGCCTCAACGGCGGCCTTGGCGCCGATGCGATGGCGGGCGGTCTCGGCAATGACACCTATATTGTTGATAATAGTGGCGACGTTGTCACAGAAGCTCTGAATGGTGGGACGGATGTTGTCCAGACCACACTTAACAATTACACGTTGGCCAATAACGTTGAAACACTGGTGTTCACCGGGACAGGCAATTTCACCGGCAGAGGGAATGCCATTGCCAACACCATCAATGGTGGCAGCGGTAATGACTTTTTGTATGGGTTGGGAGGAAACGACCAACTGAACGGTGGGGCCGGAAATGACGCCCTTGATGGGGGGGACGGTGCCGATAACCTTCAGGGCGGGACCGGCAACGATAACATGATAGGCGGAGCGGGTAACGATAGACTCGAGGGTGGCCAGGGTGCCGATAGTATGACAGGTGGTGCCGGGGATGACGTTTATCTGGTTGATAATGCCGCGGATAGTGTCAAGGAAGGCCTTAATGGTGGGACGGATGTTGTCCAGACCACCCTCCAAAATTACACGTTGACCAATAACGTTGAAACACTGGTGTTCGCCGGGACAGGCGCTTTCACTGGCAGAGGGAATGCCATTGCCAACACCGTCAACGGTGGCAGCGGTAATGACTTTTTGTATGGGATGGGAGGAAACGACCAACTAAATGGTGGGGCAGGAAATGACTTCCTTGATGGTGATGACGGTATCGATAACCTTCAGGGCGGTGCCGGCAACGATTACATGATAGGCGGAGTGGGTAACGATAGACTCGATGGTGGCCAGGGCGCTGATATCATGGCAGGTGGTTCCGGAAATGACACCTTCGTCTTTAGCGCAGGGTTTGGGCGAGACCGTATTACCAACGGCTTCGATAGTAATCCCGGCGGCGGACAGGACCTCCTCGATCTGAGTTTGTTAGGCATTGGTGTGGCGAATTTTGCCAGCAACGTCACGATTGCTGGGGGAGGCGGTAGCAGTACCGTCATTACCATCGGCAATTCTATTAATGGCAATGTCATTACTTTAGAAAACGTAAACTCTAAAAGTATCGATATTAATGATTTTATTCTAATCGGATAAGGAGAGGACGATGTCGCGCCAGCATACGCCAACAGAACTAAAGGATTTATTAAGGGAACGAAAGCCACCTTTATAATGCTGTTTTTTTAGTTATGTTATTAATATGCTTATGCTGGCGCCTGCTGTATATATGCTGCAGGTCGATAAACTCTTCAACGTGTTGATAGTCAGGTAGAATGCTCGCTTTTTCGGGGTGATTCTGGTGGCGATGGCTGCAGTAAAATGTCGGTTTAGTGAGAAAACGAATCCCGTTAAAAAACACGAAACCGGGAAAGGAGGTCACAGACTGCTACGCTCAATCAACTGGGTAAATAAA
>NZ_JANEWG010000083.1 GCF_028069725.1 Citrobacter sp. Awk 4 | reverse complement strand
TAACAAATCATACATTTTGTCTACTGACTTGTGAATTTTACAAGTTAAATATTAACAATATTAAATGTTAATAACAAATTGAGAGTTGCCAATAATAGGCAAGATAATATCGAGCAATACAATAATTATCCAATTTGTTGGTGCGGTATCACAACAGGTCGTTATAGAAGCTTAAAAAACACGGGTTAACCGCCACTAGAATATTCAAGACGCAGAGTACTGCGGTCATACAATTCGCGCCTTGCCGACGGGACCATGCTGCCCATCAATCAGGAGACAGTCGATCATGTACTCTGTCCCATCAAAACTGTTTCAGCCTACACGCTACAGCTACTGCGCCGGCATGCTGATCACAACGTTTGTGCTTGTTGGATGTACCACGGTGCCGGTACAGGAGATTCAACACTTCAAGGATGCGCTGGCAGCGGTCAACACCGTGCAGCAGCCTTTTCTGGACGAACTCGCTATCGCCGAACGGGCACAAGGTGTGCGGGTATCTGAGAGCCGCGCTGCACGGCCAGGAACTACCAGCACTGGCGCAAAGGCGTGCAATGACGATGCAAACATTACCCCTAAATGGCGCGGCGACGCAGAGGTCGGCATCGCCAACCACATGTGCTTGTCCGACGCGCTCTATTTCGTGCCCAACGTTGATCCGCCTGCGACCGCGAGCTTCCGGCGCAGCCTGCGCGTGATCGACGACTTTGCGAACCTGGTGCTCGCGCTGGCTGAAGGACAAGACGCAGGCGACGCTACAGCTGGCGCATTAGCGCTCGCCAGGGAGGTCGACGCGCTCTCCGCTCTGGCGAATACGGGGCTGCCGGTAATTGCGCCGCCGCTGACCGCGCTTGCACCGGCGCTGGAGTTCATCTCCAGGGCGCAAAGCAAGGAGGAGGCGTTGCAGCGAATACTGGACAACGCAGAGAAGATCAACAGCCTTATCGGTGCGTTGCGTAATGCGACACCCGCACAGTTCAATACCCTTGCCTTCGGGGATTTGAACATCATCGGTTCCAGCATCAATCCCACTGCACAGGATGCCGACAAGCGCAAAAACTTGCTGTTGCGCCAACAAGCGCTGCAGCGTGTCGAGCGCACACGTGCGCAGTTAGCGGCCAACGTCGTGCTGCTCGACCAACTACAGGCGGCCTGGGATGAGACAGTGCGGGCGGCACGCAACCCTAACGTCTCTGTGGCCGAGACGGTCACGCGGGTGACAGAGGTACGCACTACTGCTGAAGCCGTACGCAGGAATCTGGCCCAACTGCAAGTTCACCAGGACGTATCCACAAACGAGGTATACAAATGAACGATACAAGCAATGCTGCGCGGGTACGCGCCCTGCTCGAGACTGCACAGATAGACATTGAGGGCCGACTGCGCGGTGCGGTTGATCCGCAGGAGCGCGAGGCACTAGAGCTCACGCTGCGCCAACTAAACGCAGCAATCGACAGTAACAACCAGGCTGACCTGCTTACAGCAGCAACCGACGTCGCACATGCAGTCGACGCGTTGAACAACGCGTTATCGAAATCCCGGCCCCCTTTCGACACCTTTGTCGATAGCCTGATGATGGACGCACGCGATCTGGCCAGCGCGGTTGCGCAGATGCAAGGGGTAGATCGCCTGCCACCCGCCGCCATCGCGACAACCAGGACACCGGCTATCATCGCTTCAACGAGTACTCTGCCAAAGATGATAAACAGCCGTAAGTTCAATGATCTGGAGGCTGAGTACGACACGCTCTTTAACGCCTGCACCGCCGATAAAGCACGGCGGTCTAACATCGACTTCTACGTCAATCGACTGAAGCAGCATAAGCAGATCTACGCGACTCTCGGCGCCGAACTCGACATCCCGTGGTATTTCATCGGCATTGTCCATGGTATGGAAGGTGGCTTCGATTTCTCCACGCACCTGCATAACGGCGACCCGCTCACCGCACGCACGAAGCAGGTGCCAGTAGGTCGGCCAGTCGCGGGGAATCCGCCATTCACCTGGTTCGAGAGTGCGCGCGATGCCTTACAGATGAAGAAGTTCGACCAGATTGGGCTCGCGAACTGGTCGATAGCGTTCGTGCTGTACACGCTGGAGGCTTACAACGGCTTTGGCTACCGGCGGTTTGGCATCCCGAGTCCATACCTGTGGAGCTTTTCCAACCTGTACGTGAAAGGCAAGTTCGTGGCCGACGGCAAGTTCGATCCGCAGGCTGTCTCCAAACAATGCGGCGCAGCGGTAGTCCTGCACGAGATGCAGAAGTCGAACCTGCTAGCGTAGCGTGTGTGTTATCGCCAAATCGGGTTCCAGAGATGAGGGGTTAAAGCATGGAACAGGACTATGGTTCTGAGGTACGACTAGGCGTCGTGATGTACGGCGGCGTCTCGCTGGCAATCTATATTAATGGTGTCGCCAACGAGCTGTACGAGTTGGCATGCTCGACGCCCAGAAAAGGCCACAACGCGCCCTCTGACGGTACGGCTACGCGAGCGATCTACGCCGCACTGGCGAAACTGGTTGCTAATCCCGAGGCAGCCGCCGACTATGCGGCAGCACTGGCCGTGGCCAACGCTCTACCTTCAGGCCCCCAAAAGGACAATGCGCTTGCCATTGCCGACCAACTGCTGGAAGAACACTGCAGCGAGGATCCCACTCGCTTTGTTATCGATGTGGTATCGGGTACCTCAGCCGGTGGCATCAACGGATTGTTTCTGGCTCGGGCATTGGCCAATGGTGAACCGTTCAAGCCGCTGAAGGATCTCTGGATCACCGAAGGTGACATCCGCAAGTTGATCAATGACCAGCAGAGTTACAAGGACACCAACATTCTTCACCAGAGTGCTGCCGAACCCAGGTCGCTGCTGAACAGCGACCGCATGTACGTCAAACTGCTTGAGGCGATGGAGCAGATGACACTCAAAAAGCCACTGGTCACCTCACCCTATGTAGAGCAAATGGATCTCTATGTCACCACCACCGACATCCGTGGATCCAAAGTGCCGATTCGTCTGTTTGACCAGGTGGTAAATGAGTACCGCTACTGGCACGTCTTCCACTTCCGCTACGATGACGAAGACCCGCACAATGATCTGGCGCCAGCGCACTCCCCTTTCCTTGCATTCGCGGCCCGCTGCACCTCGTCGTTCCCATTTGCGTTCGAACCGATGACGCTTGGCGCTGCTCAGTTACTGTGGAGCGGCAATGCCAACGCGGCAACCTGGCAGCACCACTTCTGCAAGCTCACGCCAGATCCGGACGATCCCGAGTACCTGAATCGCGCCTTTGGCGACGGTGGCTACCTCGACAACAAACCCTTCGGCTACGCTATCGAGGCCCTGTCGTCGCGCCAGGGGCAACTGCCGATGGAGCGCAAGTTAATCTATATCGAGCCAGCGCCCGAAAATATCTCGCAGATGAACGTGAAAAAGAGTCAACCGACACCAAATGCGATCGAAAACGCTCTGGCCGCAGTGATCGGCCTGCCGCGTTACGAAACTATCCGCGAGGATGTAGAAGCGGCCATCAAGCGTAACCGCCGCATAGAACGCTTCGAGCGCATTGTGTTGCAGGCAGACAAGGACTTCAACGTGGCAAGCGGTGACACCTTCGACGAAGTCCAGCTACGTCCGGACGGCAGTCTGCCGAAGTGGTCCGAGCTAACGCTGAACGAGCTATGCAACTACTACGGCCGTTCCTACCTGTCTTATCGCCGCCTGCGCGTTTTTGCCGCCACTGATGCCCTCGCAGACCGGCTTGCGGTGATGTGGGGCGTGGACCGCGACTCGGACCACCTCTACGCCTTTCGCGCGCTGGTGCGGGCGTGGCGCGAAACCCACTTTCAGGAGAATCCTGTCCGGCCCCACCGCACCGTGAGCGAGTTCCTGACGCTATACGATCTGGAATACCGTATCCGCCGCACTGAACTGTTGATGCGAAAGGTTGACCACCTGATACGCCTGACGCGCAAACTGCGCCGCACCAAAAATGCCAGCCTTTCCGAGCTCGACGACACCATGATCACTCGGTTGAACCAGTCGCACCTGGTCCTTCTTCAGCCGGACAACAACGAGAGTCTTTCGAGGCTGATCGAAGCTTTACAGGAGATCAGGCTCAGTCTGGAGAAGACTCACCGCGCGCTGCGGCGCATCCTAAGAGACGACGAGCTGGAACCCGTGCCACTAACCCCCAGAGACCGCAGCCAACTGAATGACTTGCTATCCGCCCTGCTGGAGCGACCCGAGCGCGACCCAGAATTGGACCTGCAAGTCGGCAAAACGGCAATCCCTGTTCCTTTGCTCAAGCCAACCGACCGGCCAGACCTTCCTGACCTCTACCGTCCTGCATCGCCGACGCGGACTATGCAGGAAATGATATTTGCACGCGCAACCCGATTATTCGAACTGTCCAGTAACGCAGGCGAGACACGATTGCAGCACCACCTGACCGCCAGCATCGAAAACCTGCGCGGGAGAATCGAACAGGTGCTCGACGATAGCTCAACCGGAGTCGCGTCGGAATGGCAGGCGCTGGGCGCACCAAAACTTGTCGTCATCCACAATGGTGCCCCTCAAATCATCATGGAGACTTCGGATCCCGGCCCGGCAGCACTCGGCACACCTGAGGGTAAGGTGCTACGCAAATTGCTCGGCACCTATTTCCTGAAGTTCGAGATCTACGACCAGATGACTTTCCCGCTGTACTACGGAACCGACACCGGCGAACCAGCCACGGTCGAGGTCGTGCGCATCAGCCCTTGTGACGCACGCAGTCTGATCGACGAAACCCACAACGGGTCGCGCCGCAAACTCGCGGGTACCCAACTGTTCAACTTTGGTGCTTTCATTGAGGAGCGCTGGCGTCGCAACGAC
Organism: Citrobacter sp. Awk 4; assembly: GCF_028069725.1. Lineage (GTDB taxonomy): Bacteria > Pseudomonadota > Gammaproteobacteria > Enterobacterales > Enterobacteriaceae > Citrobacter_D. The sequence goes on along the minus strand of NZ_JANEWG010000083.1, from coordinate 6,946 downwards.
ATCATGTGGGGTCGACTGGATGGTGCCGAGCGCCTGCTGAGCGCATTGCTGCCCGGCGACGGTGCGCTCGAGAACGCGCGTGAGCAGTTGCTCAGACGAGCCCACCAGGCCATTGTGTTTGAGGAGCTGACGCCAGAGGGCCATGCGCAACTGACGTCACTCTTCTGCGACGCGCTGTGCGAGATCGGCGCTGGCTCCTCTATCGATGATCCCGTGCGGTCACTGGTTGATCGCTTGCAACCGGGATCGCCTCAGGAACGCAGGCGACTGCAAGAACTGCTAGTGTCGCTGATGGACCGACCCGGGCTGGTCGATCACCTGCAGCGAACCTACCAGTTCGATCCGAACTTCAACGTCCCCTGCGCGATGGAGAGCGCAGCGCGCGCCGTCAAGGTTACGGGACGTCTTCTTAAGGGCATCTCAAAGGACAACAAGAGTGTCTCAGTCCCCGCGTTTTGGCTCGCGCGCGTTGGCCTACTGCTTCAAGGCCTGGTCGCGGTATCCCTGCCGGGCAGTATGGGCCGTTTGTGGGTACACCATGCGCTAATTGTTCTGTACGCGTTCCTGCTCGTCGCGCTGGCTTTCACGATCCTGCTCGGCGATGGCGACAGTCGCCTGACGGTCATTGCCGCGCTGCTGCTCACAGTGACATTCCACATTGCCATGCTCGTGATCGGTAACCTGGCTCTTCGCAGTGTACGCATAGTTATATGGACCCTCGGCACGGCGCTAGCGGTTGTACTCGCGTTCGCCGTTTATGGAGGCTATCGGTTCTGGATGGACTACCTGGCTTCGATTTTTGCGTGAAGGGAGCCGACGGGAGGGTTTATGAAACTTGATGACACGGGTGCTCCGCTGTCGCTCGATGATCAGATCAAAGCGGCTCAGCGTGACAAACTTCAAGCCGAAGTGAAACAACTCAAAGGCATCTCAATAGAGACGTTGGGGAAGTTGGGCGTGACCGCGCTCGGTATCCTCGCAGCAGCATTCACTTTGTGGGCGGGTGTGCCGCAGACACGCCTTGATTTAGCCAGGGCGCAGGAGGACCTGTATACAAAGAGGCAGGAATTAGCTCAGAGAACGGCCGAGGTGACCAAAAAGGCTTTAGAAGTTCAACAGAAGCAAGCTGAACTGGCTGATACCGAGTCACTGCGTGCCAGCACTGCAAACGAACTCGCTCGTCTGCAGAACGAAATTATGGCTCTCGGCAAAGATCTGGAACTACGCAGGTCAGCTTCCGGTAAACCACTTGAGAGCAACGTAGAGCAACGCATCGTGCAAGTCATAAAACCTCGAGTGTTTGTGCAATTTGCTGGCGATATGAACCGCGCCAGCGTAATCGATCCGCTTCGCGAGGAGTTAACAAGCAGTGGTCTCGTCGTACCTGCAGCCGAACGCATAAATAAGGGACAGAAAAACGAAGTGCGCTACTTCAGCAAGGACCAGCGCATTTTGGCGCAAAACGTTACCGATGAGACAAAGGCCTACTTCAAACGCAAGGGTTGTCCTCTGTCGTCGCTTTCAACCACATATGTTTCCTTATCTCAAAACAGGCAGTCACCTGTCGAACTTTGGCTCAAGCATGACTGTCCAGGAAATTAATCAATGGCGGGCAGATGAGAGGGACAGTCCCACAACCTGAACGCTAATTAAGAGGAACGATAAATGTATTTATGAAAAGGATGTACTGGAGGATAGATTGCTGAAGTCACAGATTCAAATTACAAAAACAAAAAAACCACCCGTAGGTGGTTTCACGACACTGCTTATTGCTTTGATTATACTTGTCTTTCCCATGGTACCCGGAGTGGGACTTGAACCCACACAGCGCGAACGCCGAGGGATTTTAAATCCCTTGTGTCTACCGATTCCACCATCCGGGCTCGGGAAGAAAGTGGAGGCGCGTTCCGGAGTCGAACCGGACTAGACGGATTTGCAATCCGCTACATAACCGCTTTGCTAACGCGCCAAATTCTTCAGGCCTTTCAGCCAAACACCCGCAATTGCCGATGTCTTTAAACTGGAGCGGGAAACGAGACTCGAACTCGCGACCCCGACCTTGGCAAGGTCGTGCTCTACCAACTGAGCTATTCCCGCATTACCAAGTAACTTTGTTAATCACTTGATTTTGTTATCGTCTGGCAATCTGTGCTGCCGTTCGATGCGTTGCATTCTACTTACCTGACGCACTGAGTCAACGATATTTTTCGTCACTCACGATCGTTTGCTGAAATTTGCGGCGAAACGATCACTGATCAAGCAAATCGCCGCGTGCAGCGCTTAAATACTGCAGCATCGACCACAGTGTCAGGATGGCTGCGACAAAGAATAACGCGATCCCGGCATACTCCACCCAAATGTTTGGACGCCATAATAACCATGCCAGCGCGGCCATTTGTGATGTTGTTTTGACTTTCCCGATCCAGGAGACGGCCACGCTGCTGCGTTTACCGAGTTCCGCCATCCATTCGCGCAATGCGGAAATAATAATTTCACGGGCAATCATCGTTGCGGCGGGTAACGTCACCCACCAGCTATGATAGTGCTCTGTGACCAGGACCATTGCGATAGCGACCAGCACTTTATCTGCCACCGGGTCAAGAAACGCGCCAAAGCGGGTGCTCTGATTCCAGCGACGCGCCAGATAACCATCAAACCAGTCAGTTACGGCTGCAATACAGAAGATGAGCGCGCACACAAACGGTGCCCAACTGAATGGCAGATAAAACGCCAGTACAAAGAAGGGAATCAGTATGACGCGAAACAGCGTGAGCAATGTAGGAATATTAAATTGCATAGTGACGGGTAACTATCTGTTGTCAGAGAAATTACCCCTATGTTGCTACAGAGACCTCAATGTTTCAACGAGTAGAAGATCTTTTCTGCCAGACCTTGCGAAATACCCGGCACTTTTGCAATTTCTTCTACGCTGGCGTTACGTAATCCTTGCAAACCACCCATATATTTCAACAGCATCTGCCGACGTTTAGGACCAACACCTTCAATGGTTTCCAGGGTGCTGGTGTTTTTCACTTTCGCCCGTTTTTTACGATGCCCGCCGATCGCATGATCGTGAGACTCATCGCGAATATGCTGGATAACGTGTAACGCTGGTGAGTCCGGAGGTAAACTGAACCCCTCACCTTCCGGTTCAAAAAACAGCGTTTCCAGACCCGCCTTACGATCGGCGCCCTTCGCAACCCCCAGCAGCAATGGATGCTGTTTATCCCAGGGAACGTCCAGTTCAGCAAAGACCGCTTTCGCCTGCCCAAGCTGCCCTTTTCCGCCATCGATCAGGATAACGTCCGGGATCTTACTCTCTTCAATCGCTTTGCCATAACGTCGACGCAGAATCTGATTCATCGCGGCATAATCATCGCCAGGCGTGATGCCAGTAATGTTATAGCGGCGATATTCAGCACGCAGCGGTCCATTGGCGTCAAAGACTACGCAGGAGGCGACCGTCTGCTCACCCATGGTGTGGCTGATATCAAAACATTCCATGCGTTTTACCGCTGGCAGTTTTAATACCGTCGCCAGCGCCGTCAGACGTTGGGTAATGGTAGACTGCTGAGAAAGTTTCGTCGTCAGCGCCGTCGCGGCATTGGTACGCGCCAGCTTGAGATATCTTGCGCGATCGCCACGCGGTTTTGTCTGCACATTGACTCGACGCCCGGCCAGTTCCGACAGTGAATCCGCCAACAACGTTTTGTCACTCAGATTAAAATCAAGCAGGATTTCGCCCGGCAGCGTTCGCATCTGACTACCTTGCAGATAGAACTGCCCGACAAACGTCTCCACAACCTCACCCATTTCGGTCCCGCCGGGTACCTTAGGGAAATAGCTGCGGCTGCCCAGCACTTTGCCCTGGCGTATAAAAAGCACGTGCAGACAGGCCATTCCCGCGTCGAAAGCCACTCCGATAACATCAAGATCGTCGCCAGTGTTCGACACAAACTGTTTTTCGGTGACACGACGCACAGCCTGTATTTGATCGCGAATGCGCGCGGCTTCTTCAAATTCAAGATTGCGGCTGGCGTTTTCCATCCGCGCGATCAGCTGAGTTAATACCTGATCGTCTTTGCCGGATAAAAACAGGCGAACATACTCGACCTGCTGGGCGTACTCTTCCTCGCTGACCAGACCAGCCACGCAAGGGCCGAGACAGCGCCCAATCTGATATTGCAGACAAGGGCGCGAACGGTTGCGGTAAACGCTGTTTTCACACTGACGAATCGGAAAGATTTTTTGCAGCAACGCCAGCGTTTCGCGCACGGCATAGCCGTTTGGGAACGGGCCAAAATACTCGCCTTTGGCATGTTTGGCGCCACGGTGCATCGCCAGACGCGGATGCGTATCGCCACTCAGAAAAATAAAGGGATAGGATTTGTCGTCACGCAGCAACACGTTATAACGGGGCTGATACAGCTTGATGTAGTTATGCTCAAGCAGTAACGCTTCGGTTTCTGTGTGAGTGACTGTTACATCAATTTGCTGAATTTGCGCGACCAACGCTTCGGTCTTCCGCGACGCAAGGTTGCTGCGGAAATAGCTGGAAAGCCGTTTTTTCAGGTCTTTCGCTTTACCGACATAAATAACCGTACCACCAGCATCATACATACGATAAACGCCGGGCTGGCTGGTAACGGTTTTCAAAAACGCTTTCGCGTCAAACTGAAGGCTCACTGACTTGTTAATGTCTCCGCATTACACAGACCATGGCGAATCGCCAGGTGAGTCAGTTCTACATCACCATGAATGTTTAGTTTACTGAACATCCGGTAGCGATAACTGTTCACCGTTTTAGGGCTGAGATTCAGCTGTTCAGAGATCTCGTTCACCTTCTGGCCTTTGGTGATCATCAGCATAATCTGCAACTCGCGTTCAGACAAACTGGCAAACGGGGTTTCCGTTTTTTCCGGCTCGATCTGGCTAAGGGCCATCTGTTGTGCAATGTCGGAGGCAATATAGCGTTGCCCGGAGAAAACGGAACGAATCGCGCTGACCACTTCCTGCGGAGCCGCACCTTTGCTCAGATACCCTGCGGCACCCGCCTGCATGACTTTGGCGGGTAACGGGTTTTCCGTATGGACCGTCAACATAATCACTTTAATGTCAGCCGTTGAACGCGCAATTTTACGCGTCGCTTCAAGACCGCCAATTCCGGGCATGTTCATATCCATCAACACGACGTCAGCGGTATTTGCGCGACACCATTTAACAGCATCCTCACCGCAACATGCTTCGCCGACAACTTTTATGCCCTTTATATCTTCCAGAATGCGTCGTATCCCTGCGCGCACCAGTTCGTGGTCATCAACAAGAAGAACGTTGATCAAAGGAATATCTCCAGAATAGGGATAACGCTACTGATAGTTAATCGGCCATATATTAGCGGGTTTTATCTCAACTTTGAAATGCAAAAAACGCCGCCCCTAAGATTTTGTTCTCGTTTTTGGAAATTAGATTGTACGGAATGTGGAAACATTCCGCTGAAAACAGTCATTCCCATAGGCTATATCTCTCTTAAAGTTTCAGAATAGTGACAAAAAACTCACGCCCTCCGACTTAAATGATAAATAGGAAGCAACTTTGTAACAATAATTAACGAGTAAAATACTCGCCATAAACAATGAATGAGGAAAATATATCCACTGCAAGACGTTGTTTATTTTAATCGCTCAGGCTTCAGTTTCGATGAAAAAACAACCACTGCTATTTTTAGCGCAGCTTATGGTATACTCCGCCGCCTTAACATTTGCCATCGCACTTTTTCACTGTAACACAACGAGGAAAATAAATGAGTACGCCTGATTTTTCCACTGCCGAGAATAATCAAGAACTGGCTAACGAAGTCACCTGCCTGAAAGCCATGTTAACGCTGATGCTGCAGGCAATGGGGCAAGCCGACGCAGGGCGCGTGATTCTTAAAATGGAAAAACAGATCGCGCTGATTGAAGACAAATCGCAAGCAGCGGTATTTTCCAACTCTGTTAAGCAAATTAAACAAGCTTACCGTCAATAAGATGAAACCGGCTGAGAGCAGCGCTTTCGGCCGGTTTTGCGTCAGAACACAAAAATCAGTTTTAAATCAAACCAATAGCCGCAGCATAGCAGGCAATCTGCGTCTTATTCGGCGCGTTAAACTTCTTCTGCATATTTTTCTGATGAAAGTTAACGGTGTTCTCCGAAATCGACAGGATTATGGCGATTTCTGACGACGTTTTTCCTTCCGCCGTCCACTTTAAGATTTCTTTTTCCCGCTTGCTAAAACGCATCTCCGGCGTCGTGACCATGTCATCTTCCAGCCGTGAAAGCACGGAGAGGCTCTCACGTACAAGTAGCTGCAGCTTCAACTCAACTTCATCAGAGGCAAAGGGAACATTGCGTACGTTCGACCGTGAGACGGAAAGGAACCCCAGCGCACGGTTCGGCAGCATACAACACTGGGTGATCCCCTTTCGCAAGCCGTGGGAGCGCGCCGCATCCCACAGGGTCTGAGTATCACTGAATAATGCGTCATTCCAGGGTAAATGGCCCTGTTTAAAGTTTTCCGGTTTCAGCACCGGATCGATAGCAAAATAGTTTTCAGACTGATAGTGGGCAATCCACGCCTGAGGATACGTTGTTTGAAGAGAGATTTTTGGCCGTGTAAACGGAACCGGATGCCGAACGCATAACGCGTAATAATCGAACTCCAGGTGACACGTTTGTTGCTGTAATTCGCGATAGACGTCTTCTGCCGTCGCCATTTCCTGAAAGCGTATCAGCATACTCCGTCGCCAGGTGAAGAAATCATTTTCCTGCATATCAGGGGATACCACCTCTGAGATTGATAATCATTTTTATGAGTAAATACGCTACCACATAAATGCAGTTTATATGAATAAAATATCGGCCAGGAAGAGGATTACTTTAGTTTTATTTCAATACACTTATTAATATT
>NZ_JANEWG010000082.1 GCF_028069725.1 Citrobacter sp. Awk 4 | reverse complement strand
GGATGGAAAAATGTTATTCAATAAAGTTTATATTTTCATGATAAACATCAAAACATAATAAGGAACAACGACAGAAGTATCATGAGAGTGATTACTTTGGGTTAGGGCATGAGTATGCCCTCCACCACCACCTGCACTCTGGAAGATTATTGCCGATGTCGAATTACTGCTTTCGTTAAAAACCGCAGGAATACCAACGTCACCAGTTTCATTACATGTCATACTATCTTTCTTCATGAGATTACCATTATGATCATGTATCTCATGGGTATGAGCCGGAATCTCAGCGATTGTTAGTGCATGGTTATTAACAGATATATTTGCATTTGAACCTGCTGTCATTACTGAAAAGCCCTGAGAACCACTGCTTCCACTTACAACAGTAGATGTGTGTTCACCAGCCGTGTTCCCTGCCAGAATAAATCTGGCTATTAAGTTCGGCGTTCCATTATTCCCGTCACATAACGCCCATCCCTGTGGGATCGTTGTTCCAGAAAACATCATAATCATCCCTTTCGGGAAAATAACTGACTGGTCAATCCCGACCCCGCTGGCATCTACGGTAATCCCCGCACTGGCCTTTGGCAGAACAGAAAGTTTACCAATATTGGCGCTGTCCGTTGCCAACGTTAAACCAGCACCGACGCTATTTTCTGACTGATCGGCACTCTGCCCAATGGCTCTGCGTCCGCATTCAGCAATGTCAATCAATTCGCTAAAATCAGTATCCAGTGGGATACTTCCAGCGGTGAACTTATTCTTTAAGTCGGCAGTTTTTCCCCCGACAGAGGTCGTAGCTGTAACAGTACAATTTTCGCTCATTCTGGATTGCTCCTGCTTTATTTTATCTTCTTCTGGCGCAGCCGTTATTCAACTAATGCCAGCGCATTTATATCGGACATATTTATGCTGAGGGTGTATAACGTTGTGGCACGAAGAACAGACTGTTATCCACAATTACATCGAGATTCCATTCATTCCCACTTTCCCCAATAACTGCTTTTCGCTGATTGTCTGTCGCTATAATCATGTTGCCAATACCCACACGCACCAGAGGTAATATTCCTAACCCCAGTTGCCACAATAGTTGATACGTTGAGGTACTGGGTGCGGTTTGCTTATTTTGCCAGGCCGCATAATTGCGGGCGAAAGTGGTGAATGATTGCTGGCCGCCATTTTCTTCAAGCCAGTGGATAACCAGCGCGACGTGGGCAGGCAATTCCGCCTGTAAACACTGCTTTATCCATGTCTCCGTCATCGTTTGATCGCAATCAGCAGGCAGCATCGCTTTGTTTAACACCAGGCTCACCACAAAAGAAAAACGGTCAACCACACGCGTGTTATACCAGCGATAATTACTCGTATCTGACGGCGCGGGAAAATCATTTGTTTCCCCCTCAGCCTTGTCGACCGTCAGGGTTCCGGCAATACCATTAATACTGTTAACCACCGCACGCATTGACCATGCCTGACCATTAATTGGCTGAATAGCATCAATCAACAGAATGTCCCCTTTCCTCACAAGAGCCGGGAAAGGAAATTCAGCCGGAATGGTCAATGTAACCGGTGCGCGCGGAGGACTCGCAGCCCCGGCCGCATAGCTCAGCGGATATTGCACATCCTGTAACCAGACCTGACAATTCCGCCATGCAAGCTTCCCGCTGTTTTGAGCGGTTAAAACCTGCTGCAGATAAATTTGCAACTGGGGATTATCAGCGATAACCAGTGTAAAGGTATGACTGTCAGCATCCACTGAATTAACAATCAGCGCCTGTAAAATAAAATCACTGGTGTCGTTACTAATCCCCAATCCTCCTTGCAGCACAAAATTAACCAGTTGTCCGGTGTGCATTTCAGTCAGGTCGAGAGAGGTAGAGGAAGTTACTGTCAACAAAGTGCTATCTGCCGACACCGTTACCAACCTGGGTGCAGTGAGTGCGTCATAAAGCGGTGATGGTCGTTCTGGTAACAGTTCCCGGTGCTCGACCAGATAAAAAGGCAATTTGCTCATATCGACCGGTTCAACAAATAAGCTTTCCCCTAATCCCATCCGTGCGGCTACACGCTTTTGTAACGCCGACACCTGATCGATACGAATATTGTCGCGCTGATAGGTAAGCGTGGATATCTGCCCCAGATAATGCTGTTCAACGCTTAAATACTCATCCGATGAAGTATTTAGCATTCGCGATGCCCGGCCAGTACCAAAGTACCCCAGCAGGTAATTCAGCAACGCCAGTTCCTGTGCTTCATCATTTGCCTGTGCCGTAGTCTGGTCGACCAGGGCAGATTTGTATGCACTGTGCACCTGATCGCCTACACTACCCGTCGCATAAGGCCATTGCCCTCCCCATACCGTGCTGCCACTGCGCAGGAAAGAGAGCAATTGAGGTAGCAAAGCCAGTTGCTGACAGCCGTTGGCCATCGCCTGTTCAAACGGCAATAAAAACTGATAGAGCTGAGTCTGCGGTGAAGGGGCGGCGGGAAGTTGCTGCAGGCCATAGCAGACAGGCAACTTATCGCTGACTGGGTGATACTGAGCAGCATTGCGCGGTTGGCCATAAGGCAACACGACTGCAGGATTATTTTCTATTGCCCGCGGTGCAATATTCGCGGCAATGTCTTCTTTACTCGCAGTAACATAAGTTCCATCTGCGGTGATCAGCAGTATCGATTGTGAAATCTGGTTAAGGGGATCATCGCCCCATAATTGAGGATAACTGTTATTTGCACTCGTGGCCCAATCCCAGGAATGAGTAGTATATTCTTGCAATGAAATAATGCTTTTTACCCCATCAATTGCTACCCATAATTCAGCCAGCCCTACCAGGTCCACCGAAAGTTTTGTTGAATAATCCATATCAGGAGGTAATTCAGGTATCCAGCCATGGACCAGATAAGGTCCCTGATAAATATCTTCTGTCGCCACGCCCTGCGCGCTCAGCTCAGCAGTGCTCACATGCTGCGCTTGAGGCGATATATAATTCTCCGTGATGGTATAAATCTGAGCCAATACAGCCGAATAATTCTGAACGCCATCGGCAAGTTCAACGACAGCAACAGGATTTATCTCTTGTGGACCAGCCCAGATTTGTTTTGAAATCCTCTCCCCCAGATTACGGTGGTCAGTCAGGAAAGTATCGAGCACCGTTTGCGCATCACTCTGATGCAACTGCATCTCACGGGACGGTTCCAGATACAGTGCATAGTTACCGCGTAAAACAAACGACACAGGCTCTGAGCCGTCGGCAGGCTCCGGAACGACAAAACTGAATTGCTGATTGTCAGTGTTGTAGTAATAGCTGTAATCATACGCACTAACATCGGCAGATTTGTCGCTGTTCAGCGGAAGCAGTTGCACATTGCGAAACAGATAATAGCTTTCGCTACTGTCAGTGAGATCCAGTAACGCCCGACGATAATCCTCCGGGGTGACAGGGCTGCACGTCAGCGCGGTTTGCGGCCCAAAATCCTGTGGAAAAATGCCGTCACCGGCGGTTTGTTGCTCCAGTGGCGGTGTTAACAAATCAACCAGTGGTAGCGTATTCCTGTAGGCCAAATCCGATACGCTATAGCTGAAACCTTCCAGAAAGGTCACGCCAGGATCGTGCTCACCGGTATCGCTCCATACCTGGCCACCATACCGTTTTACTTTTTGTTCAGCCTGCGCGAACAGGGTGTCAAAATGAATGTCCTTTTTAATCAGCGGCAGCAATTTTGTCAGGTAAGTCATAACGCACCTCCAGCCTTGTTAAATCCGGTAAGAATCAGCACTTCGTTACGCCCGCCCTGCACTGACACCTTTCCACTATCCAGCGTCAGACTGTTGAGCTGTACCACCCAGGGTTGCTGCTGGATCCAGGCGATAATGCCGTAATAATCCAGCGTATTACCCAAAGTGACTCCGCTACTGCGCTCTGTAATCCAGGGCATATAACGCAGGGTTAGGCTTTCCTGTAATTGCCGGTAGCCATAATCCGCATTCACATTAAAGGAAACGTCATAGGCAATAGGGACATCCCGATAGCTCGGATTAATTAACTGAATATCGGCCCAGCCAGATGCGCGACTTTGCAGATAAGCTGACATCTCATTGAGATGTGCCTGGCTGAATAATGGACGCAATGCATCCTGGTTGTCTTTATAAGCATTCACTGGAATAACCAACAGTTGCTGAACGAGGGGGGCGGGCAGCTCGGTTAAAATATCCGTAGAGGGTAATGCCACATCAAAGACATTGCTGTAGCTCGCTTTCAGTAATTCCGTCATATCCTGCCAGGCGAGTGCGCGATCGCGGTGAGACAACCGTGCTGCTGTTCTTACTACAAACTGCGCAGATGTTTCAGCTGCCCGCCCACCCTCAGAAGGCCAGGGTTGAGTGACGCAGCTAATTTCATTTACCGGTGTATCCATTCGGGTAACGGTATTCTCCGGGAAAGGAAGCATGAAATGTGAACGGCTCGCGCTCTCAGGTGCATCCAGCGTAGCCGTCATGGCATTGGTTTCGAGCCCTTGCAGCCAGACATATCCGTTTTCAGTGGCTGTCTCTGAACCCAGCTCACCGTAGGGGCTGTTGAGAATTGCACGCAGCCAGTAACGACCTCCGGGCATCCGGGAAGCATGAGTTGCGATATCATGAGGCAGTGTGGCCGACCAGACCCCGCTGACCAGCAGTCCCTGAGTGTCATCAACTACGGTTGAAGCCAGCGAAGCCCAATTATTGTCCTGATTCAGATAGAACCAGTCCGGGTTTAGCGCCTGTGGGCTTTGTATTTGCCAGTACAGTGAAAGGGTTTCACCTGGCGTACCGTCGGTGAATCCCAGATAGAGGTACGACTTCGTCGTATCATCCATGGCGGCATCGGTGGCCTGATAGCCAAACGGCGTCAATATGTACTGGCTGAATGTACTGTCAGTCTGGGTGTAGCTGACTATCAGCCCGTTCATTTGCGGTGTGTATGGCGGGTTTAATGTTTTGCTCCCCGCCAGTTTTTGATATTCCTGATGACCAAAATCGCGTTCCGCCAGCTCCAGCCGTAACCATTGCTCCCCATCGCATGGGTCATTGGGCGTATCGCTCCCTCCCATAATTGATGGAGGTAATATGATAGTCAGTGTTGCGAGTTCAGGAGCATCGGTACCAGCAGCAAACATAGGCTGGAACTGAGCTTTGCTTTCATCACTCAAAGCAATCCTGCCCGTACCAGACATCAGCAGCGGCTGCAGCGTAAAATCGCTATTATCAGAAGGTACGCTGTCATATCCGGCATACCAGTCAGGAAAACCGACGTTTGGTAAGTCCACCCATTGCGGTGTCAGAGATAACTTAGTCGCGACACTGCGATTGCACCAGTCCGCCATCATCAAATTAAAGCCAACCCCCACCACTGGTGACGTCCCCAGTGGATAGCTGAGATTATCCAGCCGATTAACACCGTTATCGGTACTGTAGCTAATCCCTGCCGTCCCTACGCAACTAACAGTCAGTGATGTCAGAGCCGGAAGCGTGCTTCCGTCTGTTCTGCCAAGCTTAACTACCGGTGTATCCAGCGTGAGACCATCCAGTTCCAGCGGCGCACGATAGCCGGGGCATCCTCACTAAGGCGTAGCACCAGCGTTGTGGTATCGGTGGCAGGATCAGGTAAGGTTAAATCCAGCCATTGTCCACCGCTGCTGACCTGTGCAACCGAGATACTGGCGCTGTTAATATTGCTGGCCGAGGTGAGCGTAATCGTACGGTCTCCCGCAGTCATCGCTAACAGGGATGAAGCAACTAAACGCCCATTAACCACCGGTTGTTGACTTGTCTCAGGGTCAAACAAACGATACCCCTGCGTCGGCCAGGCTGATTTTTGCTGATCATATGCCACCCTGAATAATTGCCGATCATTAACCTTATCAATTGTGTCTGTCGGATCGGGTTGCACCCAGCATAAGTCACTAAATGTACTACGATTCACCAGGAGTGATTGATCCAGAGCATAGTGTAATGGTGTTCCGGCACTGTCTTGTCCACCATCAAACAATGTCCCGGCGGGGATAAAACATTCTCTGACGGTCGGTTTAAGTGTCAGACTTAATGCCACCTGGTCTGCCTGGGCCGCTTTTTCACTTCCTCCCAGTAAATCACGATAATAAAGTTCACGGTGAGCGGCGGGAAAAGTGTTCAGTAGCGTTCGCGGTGTTTTCAGTAATTGTAAAAACGCCAGCAGAAAGACCTGCTGAGGAAATAACTTACCATCGGCGCTATCCGTATTATCAAACAGCTGAGCCAGCGCAGCGGGTGTCAACGCTGTGTTACCCGGTGTCATTGGCATAAATAACAGGTCGGCCCAGGAATGTCCTGTGGTATCAAAAGGGATAATTGCTGCGTAGTCGTGGATCTGCTGTAGCAGGGTCTCATCACTACGATCGTCCAGAACAAAATGGCCCCTGGATATAAAATCGCCAAGCGTGTACATCAGGTCGTTCCGTTCAGCCATTCTCTTTTCTCCGCAAATTCAAGCATCGGCATCCCGCTCACCAGACAGACGACGAGATCCACCATTTACTACAAAAAATACCCGCAAAAAGTTTTAATAACCGCTTGCCACTATCCTGCTCTCACGAATACCTGCTGTGGGATAAAACAGCCTCGTCCCATACCCACAGCCATTCCGTCCGGGGTATAAGGCGCTTCACTCATTACCGCCGGGGAGGTCAGGGTAAAACGCGCGGTAAATTGTGTGCCCTGCAGAATCAGCGAGGTTTCGGCTGTAATACAGGGCGTCACCTGACTACCATCAAGCATTTCGATACTGACCATGCCACTCCCCGGGGTATAACCGGGAATGAAATACTGCGCTGCCCATTGCTGTTGACTTTCGTCGCCAGCAACGCACGCCTTGCGCCCCATAACGGTAATGGCTCCACTCCCACGAATAAACGCAGGCTCAACAAGTACAACCTGACGCGTACCAAACATGGGGCCAAATTGCACACCATCACCATCACAAATTATTGGATAGCTCATCAGAACTGCCCTCTTTGTGGATAATTGATATCCAGTACTCCAGATATTTTCTGCTCAATATCGCTACCGCGTAGACAATAAGAAATATCAATCAGTAATTGACTGCGATTATCCGGTGACTGCTGGAATATAACTTCTGTCAAATTGGCTCTTGGCTCATAGCGCAAAATGCTATCAACAATACGGGTTTCAATATCATTCATCAGATCGCTGTTAATATTTTCAAACATGACGTCATACAACGCACAACCGTAGTTATTTCGCATAATGCGCTCACCCGGTTCCGTGCTGAATAAAATACGCAAACTCTGTCTGATATCCTCTACGTCTTCTGCCATAACAACCCCCTCATCAAGATTAAATGAGGGAGGAAATGCCCAGCCGCGGCCATAAATTTTTGTCAAAACCTCGTTACTCATCTTTCCTCCTGATTCAGTTAGAAAGGCTTATCTTCGCCCCGGTGACAGAAACCCTATTTTTACCAGACAGCGCCGTCTTTTCTCCTTCAAGCGAGACGTCCCGTGCTTTGAGGGTAAGTAAGCTACTGCTCTCCAGCAAACCACCTTGTCCCAGGTTCAACTCGCCTTCGGGTGAGCGCAGAGCCACACTGTTGTCTACCGTATTGAACATCAGTTCACATTTTTGTCCGGCATGATTAACCACCAGAGTTTTCACCGTGTTCTCCTGACTCGGCATCACGGGGGCCGGGTTAAGCGGGTTATGCATGGACCCTATGATGACCGGGTAACAGGGATTTTCATCAAAGAAGCCAATCACCACTTCGTCACCCTCGTTAGGGTAAAAGCAAAAACCGCTCAGCGCACTGGCATAAGGTGTAGCCAGTCTCGCCCACAGCTCCTGATTGCTCTCACCTAACATCGGTATTTTAACCCGCAGGCGATTCATACCACTGGGGTCGCTCATAAACGCCGACACCACGCCAATATGCAACCCGCTGATACGTGGGATAATATTCATATCGCGTAATACTTCATTAACGCCAAGCGACAGCGTGGAGCGCCACCCGCTTTCTTTACTGATGCTCTGGCGGATGCCAGTAACAATTCCATAGCCATCCATAGTCGTGCCGTAACCTTCCAGCGCCAGCGTGTCGCCCAGCCGGTAATGTCCTCCTCCGTCAAGACGAAACTCGCCAGTGGCACGAGCCGCCTGCAAATTCATTAGCAAGCTATTGGCTAATTGAGCTGTCTGCTCCATTCCCAGCGGTGTACTGTAGTTAAATGCCCATGAGGTGAGGTTAAGGCAATGACCTGAGGTCGAATTAAATGCCTGATTTCCCATTGGGACAGGATGTGCCGGAAAGATATCGTTATTCTGAATCTGTGCATCCCAACTGGATACCGTCAGCGTTGCGGGTTGATATTGCTCACTAAAGCACCAGTGGCTATCCTCAATCAGCACATCCCCCTGAATATCACTGGTTCGCCTTCTTAGTGTATGTACTGGTACTGGAGAGAGAACGGGCGAAAAAATACTCACCCCTTCAGGTGCGGGGTATAGCCACACCCCATTGGCGTTCAGACGGCTTCGCAGAAACTGCCAGTCTGAGCAGCGACACTGCACCAGTTGATCGTGTAAAATATCCATCCCGGCAATCCCGGCTACAGGGATTGCTTCACCCAGAAACATATTGCCCGCCACCATAGCGTCTGTTTGCTGTTCGAACACCTGTGAACGATGTGTACCTTGTAAACGCTGCAAGTCATGGCGCAGCGTTAATACCATCTCAACGTATTCCCGGCGTATCTGTAATCGTTGTTCAACAACGACCCCACGAAAAATGAGTTGTCGCTCCTCTTTGTCCAGCAGTAACACATCCATGCGCTGACCCGCACCGCACAAGGTCAGTTCCTCTTCATAGACAGCGTCGCCCTGTCCCCCCTGTACTCGCGACAGTACGACACTGGCACCGGGAATCGCGTTAACTTTATGCTGCGTATCCAGCCTTTCAGGCTTGAATGCTACGAGTGGTTGCCGTGTTTCACCTGCCAGCAGGATAATTGAAGGTACTGGACGCATCAGGAGGTTGCTCCTTGCTCAACTGAAATCCGCAACACCTGGCCTGGTTCAATGGCATCCAGGGCATCCAGATTATTTTCTGACGCCACGGCAAGATAATCCGTTTTCCCGGCCAGAGAGTAACCTGCAGTGTCAACAATACTGGTGAGCGACGTAACGTCCGGCACTTTTACTACAACCGCCTCCGGAGACAACAATTGCTCTTCCGCGCCCTGTAGTTTCAGGCTACCGTCGGCTGTTAACTCCAGCGTCACCGTGGCCCGTAATGGGGTGGCATCGCGGGCAAATAAGGTATAGCGAATTGACAATCCACTAATACGACCGGAGAAATAACCGCGACCATTCCAGCGCATTTTTCCCCATTTCACCTGCAAATATCGTGGCTCACTCTGTGCTGGACTGACGTTGTAGCACAGCATCTTCAGGTCGGTTAATTGCTTATCAATAGACTTATGATTACCCGGCATTCGGGAATCCAGTAATAGCTCCAGTGATAATCCACCGGGGTGGGTCTGAACATAGCGGTTACTTTGCCGGGTGGTATTAATGAACAAATCAGGAACATACTCAGTTTGATAGCTTAGCGATACCGAATCTGGGTTATACATTACCGACAAACTGCCGGCTGGTTGTGTCATTTCCCGGTTACTGTAGGCGTAAATCATTAGCCGCGAGGGCTTATGCAGGAGTAAGCTCATGGTTTCCCCCACCCTTGTTCCTGTAATTGTTCAAGCACTCGCCGGGTTATCATGTCAACCAACTGCTCGTCCCGGTACCGGGTGACTTCAGGCATTTGAATCCGGGTAACAACTGGCTGAGAAGATGCGGAATCGGTGATTTTCGCCTGAATAATCAATTCCCTGATTTCTACGGTCATAAATTCACCCCCAGCGGGATCATGTCCTGATAACGCAGTTCCAGTGTGTTAATCAAAACGTTATTGCTGTTGGCATCCAGATCGCTTGTTTGCCAGCGAACAGGAATCGCTTTTGTAATTAACCAGTTCGTAAGTGGTAATGCATCTGCATTGAATACCGAGATAACGGCATTAAAATATGTCACATTACCGCTCAGCAACTGCCGGTTAAACATAATACTGAGTGGTGTCAGTAACATAACGCCCCGCTCAAGCACCAACGAACCATGCTGTACTTTTTCGGTAAAATAGCGATTACGCAGATTTTCCCCCCCCTTCGCTGTAGGCTGAGACCTGCACCTCCCGGCTTAAACCAGAAATACGCTGGAAACTGGCATCAAGTAAGCTCGGTACAGGAAAATGACCAAACCAGAAGGTGGCTGAAAAGCGATGGGAAACCGATGGTTGTACAAATGAAAAATCATCCATCACCGGGCTCCTTTATGAGTATGAATGCCCAATCGGGTATCAAAGGTCAGGCAGATCTGAATAAACTCGGCCGGATAAGTCACTGCCAGTCCTATATTCATGATCATTTTTCCTTGCCGAATATCCTCCTCAGTCATGGTTTCGTTTAAACCAATCTGAATATAAAACGCCTGTTGCTCTTCCTCACCATACAATCCCCCATCCAGCCACAACTCGCGCAGCCGGATATGTACCAACCCGCGAAATTTAATCCAGGTCAGTGCATTATTCGTTTCAAAAATAAAATTTTGACCAATGGTGCTGACCTCCGATTCAACCCAAGCAACCAGTCGCCGGATCTGCATATAAAGGTAAGGTGAAGATGTATCATTTGTCAGGGTTCGACAGCCCCATACACGGGTTCCTTTACCGGGAAAACTTCGTATGAGATTAAGAGAGGTTCCCGTACTCTGAAACAATCCTGAAGACTGTAACCATGATTGTGTTGGCTTCACCACCTGTGATAACGCCACATTAGCTGGTGCTTTCCAGACGCCGGACTGCTGGTCGGTCATTTCAATCACTGCCGCAATCGCACCTGAAGGCGGAACCGTTACTGGCGTCAGGTCGTCCAGTTGATAATCAGAGACCAGTCTTGGCCAGTAAGCAGCTCCCCACTCGATATCAGCAGGATTATTCGCCAGAAAATCCGCGACGCAGGCGAGTGCATGATCCGCTGCATCCGGTGTGTCAAACACCCCAAAGACACCATTTCTTGCCCGACAGATACTTAATAAAGCCAACCATGCCAGTGACCAGTTAGTACTGTCAGCATCAGGCAGTTGAACCATGTCCGGTAACGCCACTAAGGTAATGCTGTTTTCCTGTTGTACAGCAGTAATAATGCGGCTGTCCTGAAACGCTGTAATCAGTTGTTCAGGCGAAAGCGGCAGTACAGAGTCTGCACCGAGAGAAAGAACAAATCCCCCCTGCCCGCCATTATCAAAATAGTGTTGCACAGAATAATAAAGCACCGCCCCGGTCACAGAAGCGCCACCATACAGCGACTCATAGTCCGCCAAACTATTCACCGCAGATAATGAATACGCCGCTCCTTTTTGCGTATAACCAATAAACAGTGGTACTGCACTGGCTATATAATTATATTCTCCGGACAAGAGCTGTTCACTATAAGTAACATCCGGCTGGCTTAGCTCCATCATAAATGTGCTCCTGTTACATAACAGTAAAAATAGAGAGAAACTATTTTTACCATTTAGCTATGACGCCATATTCTGGGTGAATTGCAGAATAATAAACTCAGCCGGACGCGCCGCCGCAATACCAACGCTGGCAATCATTTGCCCCTGATTTATCTGCTCCTGCGTCATAGTGGTACCGAGGCCAATTTGCACGGAATAGGACTCCTCCGGCGTTGCTCCTGCCAGCGCACCCTGACGCCATAAGCCATACAGATAGTTTTCGATGGCATTGCTGGCCTTCTGCCAGGTCGGCTGGTTATTCGGTTCAAACACCAGCCCCTGCATGGCTCCTCTGATATCCCGCTCGGCGCTGTTAAACAGTCGTCGTACTGAGATATAGCGCCAGCTCAGGTCACTGTTTGTCTGCGTTCCTGCCAGTGTCCTCGCTCCCCACACCAGATATCCCCGGTCAGGGA
>NZ_JANEWG010000081.1 GCF_028069725.1 Citrobacter sp. Awk 4 | reverse complement strand
TTTGTAATGTGAATGAAATAATATTTCACATTGATATTGTGTATTTGTTTTGATTATTTAAATCGTTATAATTATTTGGCCGTAGACCTGTGCGGCTCTTTTTATCGTTATCTTTGTGACTCAAGTATGAGTTTTTAATTTATTTATTAAATCTGCAATGAGAGGAATGAATATACACTTGTGTGATACTCTGCTTACGCAGTAGTTCATTTGTTCTTCTGTTGGATGCCGAACACACAATGTGTGTTCGGCTTTTTTTTGTATTTTAGGTGGGGATTGCGTAGTTATCGCGCAGCGCGTTGCAAAATCACCGTAGAAGGCTGGCGTTGCAGATATCGCATACGCAGCATCATAAGAATGGCGGCGGAGGTCAGACCGATAATAAAGCCCATCCAGAAGCCCGCCGGTCCCATACGGTCAACGACCAGATCGGTTAACGCCAGGATATACCCACAGGGTAAACCTAACACCCAATAAGCGGTGAAAGTGATAAAAAAGATGGATCGCGTGTCTTTATAGCCACGTAAAATACCGCTGCCGATAACCTGAATAGAGTCGGAGATCTGGTAAATCGCCGCCAGCAACATTAACTGTGCCGCCAGCGTAACGACTGCCGGATTATCGTTGTAGAGCAGGGCGATATGCTCTCGCAGTGTTACCGTGAAGATGGCCGTCATAATGGCCATGCAGACGCCGACGCCCAAACCGGTTCTGGCTGCTGTTTGCGCATTCAGCGTTGATCCCTGTCCCAGGCGATACCCTACCCGAATCGTTACCGCTGCCGCCAACGACATTGGCAATACAAACATTAGCGAACTGAAATTGAGGGCAATCTGGTGACCGGCAACGTCGACAATACCCAGCGGCGATACCAACAATGCCACGACGGCAAAGAGAGTCACTTCGAAGAATAAGGCTAACGCGATCGGTAGACCTAGCTGGACCAACCGTTTCACGACGGCGGTGTCGGGTTTACTGAATCCCGGCTCATTACGAATATCTCGCATCGAACGTGCGTGTCTGATGTATGAAATCATCGCGATGAACATCACCCAGTATACTGCCGCGGTGGCGACACCACAGCCGACGCCACCCAGTTCCGGCATGCCAAAATGGCCATAAATGAAGATGTAGTTAACCGGAATATTAACCAGTAGCCCCAGGAATCCCATGACCATGCCGGGCTTGGTTTTGGCCAAACCTTCACACTGGTTGCGCGCCACCTGGAAAAACAGATATCCCGGAGCTCCCCAGAGCAGAGCCCGGAGATAGCCGACAGCTTTATCGGCCAACGCTGGATCAATATTATCCATTGCGCGGATGATATGTCCGGCATTCCACAGGACGAGCATGATAAGAACGGAGACACATCCCGCCAGCCAGAATCCCTGGCGCACCTGATGTGCGATACGATCACGACGCCCGGAACCATTTAACTGAGCGATGACGGGGGTCAACGCCAGCAGCAGGCCGTGGCCGAACAGAATGGCCGGTAACCAAATGGACGTGCCAATGGCGACAGCTGCCATGTCTGTCGCGCTGTATCCACCGGCCATTACGGTATCAACAAACCCCATCGCGGTTTGGGCGATTTGCGCGAGAATCACCGGTATTGCCAGAGCTAATAACTGACGCGCTTCACTGATATACTTTTGCACGTATACACCTTGTTTTTTGTTGTTATTTGAGAGACCAGAAAAGCCGCCTTGAGTGGCAGCAAGAAGAAGATGCAGGGGAATTAGCAGTCTATTGTAGCGGGGAATACGTAATTCTCCAGTGAAAAAACAGGTGTGAGCGGCGCTTTGCTGGCAACCTGAATTTTCACCTGCTATTGTGCTGGGCAGAGATATTCAAACTGATTTCAGGAGTTGCAGGTATGTTTACGGGTATTGTGCAGGGCACCGCCAGACTGGTGTCGATTGATGAAAAACCGAATTTTCGCACTCATGTAGTGGAATTACCTGAATACATGCTGGATGCGCTGGAGACGGGCGCGTCGGTGGCGCATAACGGTTGCTGTCTGACCGTCACCGAAATCAAAGGTAATCAGGTCAGTTTTGATTTGATGAAAGAGACCTTACGCATTACTAATTTAGGTGAGCTGAAAGTCGGCGATGTGGTTAATGTCGAACGCGCCGCAAAATTCAGCGATGAGATTGGCGGGCATTTAATGTCGGGCCATATTATGACCACCGCCGAAATCTCAAAAATTCTGACCTCAGAAAATAACCGTCAGATTTGGTTCAAAGTGCAGGATCTGCAGTTGATGAAATATATTCTGTACAAAGGATATATCGGCATCGATGGCATCAGTCTGACCGTTGGGGAAGTCACCGCAACGCGCTTCTGTGTTCACCTTATTCCCGAAACGCTCGAACGCACCACGTTGGGTAAGAAAAAGCTGGGCGCTCGTGTGAATATCGAAATTGATCCGCAAACCCAGGCGGTTGTCGATACGGTTGAGCGTGTATTAGCGGCCCGAAACAGTGCTGCAAATAATCTGGCGAATGACGCCTAAAAGATGAAAGTGGCCCCCGCAGAATTCGGGGGCTACTCTACTAGCGGGGAACGCGCAGACCGTGTTCAACACCGCGCGAAAAAACGACCTGCCAGAGTTGAATATCGCGGGCGCGAAATGCGCCAGCGCAGGCGTTCAAATAATAACTGAACATCCGCTTAAAACGCTCGCTGTAGTTATCTGCGATTTCAGGCCAGGCTTTTATAAAGCGTGAATGCCATGACATCAGCGTTGTATCATAATCGGCACCAAAATTGTGCCAGTCCTCCATCACAAAATGCGGTTCGCTGGCGTTGGCAATCTGGCGCACGGAAGGTAAGCAACCGTTCGGGAAGATATATTTATTGATCCACGGGTCGACATTATTATCGGTCTTTTTAGAGCCGATGGTGTGCAGCAGAAAAAGACCGTCAGGTTTTAAATTACGGTCAACCACCTCAAAGTAGGTGTTGTAGTTTTTGGGACCAACATGTTCAAACATACCCACTGATACAATACGATCAAACTGATCCTGTAAGTCGCGATAATCCTGCAGCAGAATGGTGACATCTAATCCTTCGCAGCGTTGTTGCGCCATTTTTTGCTGCTCGGCAGAAATGGTCACACCCACCACGCTGACTGCGTAATTGGCCGCCATATATTGTGATAATCCGCCCCAGCCACAGCCGATATCCAGCACACGCATACCCGGTTTAAGCTGCAATTTTTCACAAATCATTTTTAGCTTCGCCTGCTGGGCAGACTCCAGAGTATCGGCCTCTTTCCAGTAGGCGCAGGAATATTGCATGAACGGATCAAGCATCCGGCTGAAAAGGTCATTACCAAGATCGTAATGCTCTTTGCCGACTATCCAGGCGCGTTTTTTACTTTGCAGATTAAACAGGCGTGCGCCTGCGATGCGAAGGGTATCTTTGAAATGGTGAGGAAGTTGACTTTCGAGGCCGGCGCGCAGAACCTTATTGAAGAAAATATCCAGCCGTTCGCATTCCCACCAGCCATCCATGTAACTTTCACCTAACCCCAGCGATCCTTCCTGCAATACGCGTTTGAAAAATTCGGGGTTTTTGATTTGAATGTCAGCCGGGGCAGGACCGTTGATGGCAACGCCTGCACGGCTCAATAATTCGTTGGTGATACGGTACCAGTCATCATCCGGTACACTGACTTCTTCTATACACGATGAACTCATAGTTTCTCCATCACTGGTCGGTGATCAGAACCTTAAAACAGCGTAGACGCTTTTTTGGCTTTGTGAGAAATCTCACGGAAAAAGTCCGCGAGTCTATAATCCGACGTAGAACAGAGGAAGGGAGAACCCTTGCCGAAAAGACCATTCCTTGGTTAAACGGGAGCGCTCCGGCTCCCGTTAGAACGTAATATTTATCGTATTTATATAACAGCCGAAAATCAGTATAGGCCTCAATAATCGGTGAAACAACCCAAAAATCTTAGCGAGCTAAGGAATGGCTATTAACGCTATTTTTAGTGCGTATCGCTGTGTGCCATCTCAGAGTGAGCGGTGTGATGCGTAGACTCACTCGCCTGTGACTGCATCCAGTACCCCAATCCCGCGAGAGCAACTGTTGATAGCATGACGCTGGTGGTGGTCAGCAACGGCGTGCTGATTAACCAGGAGACAATCAGACTGGCCAGGAAGCAGAGACCCAACTGCAGCGTGTTCTGCAATGCTGCCGCACGCCCGGTGGCCTGTGGGAATGGACGCAATGCCTGAGCCACAACGATAGGGTAAATTGCGCCGTTGGCGATAGCCATGACACAGAATGGGATCAGAATTTCGGTCAGCGATACATGGTTAATAAAACTGGTCGCCCAGGTGACGACGACGCTCAATGCGAAGATTACCAATAACCAGGGTAACAGTTGCTGCCCCTGCCATTTTTGTAATGCTGCACGGCAACCGTACCCACCAATCAGGAAGGCGATGGTTTGCGGAACATAACTGAGACCAATTACTGCCGGGCTATAACCCATTTCGCTCAGGATGAACGGTGAACCGGTTAACCATGCGAAGAAACTGGCAGAACACGCTGCGTAAATCAGCACGTTCCCGCGATAGGCTTTCGAACGCAGCAGGGTGGTGAACGTCAGTTTATCCTGGCTATCGTTACGTGCTTTTACGGTGGGTTTTAAACGCAGGGCAGGCAACATCAGGATCAACGTAATCACAAACAGCGTGGCGAAAATGGCCTGCCATGAAAAATGCGCGAGGATCCAGCTACCTAACAACGGCGCAAGCGCAGGCGACAACCCGACCAGTGGCATAATAGTGGCAAAAATACGGTTAACTTTTTGCGAAGGGTAGTAATCCGTGACCAGCGCCTGCCAGATGACCGTGGCAGCACACACACCAATAGCCTGAATAAAACGCAGAACCAGCAAGCCCGTTGCACTTTCTACCCACAGCATACCCAGACTTCCCAGCGCGAAGATGGACAGGCCGAGCAATAATATGGGTTTACGACCATAACGATCGGAGAGCGGACCCCAGGCGAGCTGGGCGACGGCGAATCCGGCTAAGAACAGGCTCAGACTGGCGCTGACGGCAGAGGCCGGTGTTTGCAAATCGGCCTGAATGGCAGCAAATGCCGGTAAGTACATATCTGTTGCCAGAAAACCCAGTACGCTGAGGCCAGCCAGCCAGACTAAAAACCCTTTTCCCGGTTGCATAATACATTCTCTTTTTTTATCAGTAAGACATTGCCGCAGAGTGTAGGGAGTGAAATTCCTGTTGTGAAACGCTAATATTTGTCTACTGAATTCAAAATTTTTGTAGGCAGAATATGTGGTCAGAATATTCACTTGAAGTTGTTGATGCTGTCGCGCGCAACGGCAGCTTCAGTTCCGCCGCCCAGGAGCTGCATCGCGTGCCTTCTGCAGTGAGCTACACCGTACGCCAACTGGAAGAGTGGCTGGCGGTGCCCTTGTTTGAACGACGCCATCGGGATGTGGAATTGACGCCCGCCGGTGTCTGGTTTTTAAAAGAAGGGCGCTCTGTTATCAAAAAAATGCAGATCACCCGCCAGCAGTGTCAACAAATTGCAAACGGCTGGCGAGGGCAACTCTCCATCGCAGTGGACAATATTGTGCGGCCAGAACGTACCCGGCAGATGATTGTCGATTTCTACCGCCATTTTGATGACGTTGAGCTGGTGGTTTCTCAGGAGGTATTCAACGGCGTCTGGGATGCGCTTTCCGACGGACGTGTGGAACTGGCCATTGGGGCGACGCAGGCTATCCCTGTCGGTGGGCGCTATACCTTCCGCGACATGGGAATGTTGAGCTGGAGCTGTGTGGTGGCAAGTCATCATCCCCTGGCGACGATGCCAGGTCCCTTGAGTGATGACACGTTGCGCAACTGGCCGTCGCTGGTTCGTGAAGACACGTCGCGCACACTGCCGAAACGTATCACCTGGCTGCTGGATAACCAAAAACGCGTGATCGTACCGGATTGGGAGTCGGCGACGACCTGTCTTTCTGCCGGATTATGTGTCGGTATGGTACCCACGCATTTTGCAAAACCGTGGATCGACAGGGGCAAATGGGTCGCGTTAACACTGGAAAATCCATTCCCGGACGCGGCATGCTGCCTGACCTGGCAGCAAAATGACACGTCGCCCGCATTAGCCTGGTTACTGGAGTATTTAGGCGACAGTGAAACGCTGAACAAAGAGTGGTTGCGAGAACCTGAAGAGGTTCCCGCAGAGGAGGCTTAACGGCGATAGTCGCGGAACGGACCATCAGCAACCGAACGACGTTCGATCAATCGCGGGTGAACTTCAATGGACTGCGACTCTTCACGTTTGTTGACGATACGGTCTAACAGCATATTAAAGGCCGTTTCACCCAGAGAGTCTTTCGGCTGGTGAATAGTGGTCAATGCAGGGGTGAAATAGCGCGCATTGCGCACATTGTCATAACCGATCACCGAAATATCCTGCGGTACGCGCAAACCCATTTCGTCGGCAGCACAGAGCGCCCCCATTGCCATGATGTCGCCACCGCAGAATACCGCAGTGGGGCGATGGTTCTGAGAGAGGATTTGCTGCATTGCGCGATAACCTGACTCGGGTTCAAAATCGCCCTGGACTACCCAGTTTTCCGGGACTTTGATCAGCGCTTCGTCCATCGCCTTCATAAAGCCCGCCAGGCGGCCAGCACCCGTGTTACGCTCCATCGGGCCAGGAATCACGCCGATCTCACGATGACCGCGTTCTACCAGATAACGACCGGCCATATACCCGCCTTCAAAAGCGTTATCGATGACCGTATCGGTAAAATCAGCTTTCGCTTCACCCCAATCCATCACCACCATCGGAATATGGCGATACTCTTCAAGCATGGAAAGCAGAGACTCTGGGTATTCCGAACACATGACCAGCAGACCATCCACACGCTTTTGCGCCATCATGGAAAGGTAAGCCCGCTGTTTTTCGAGATTATTCCAGGCATTGCCAAGAATCAGGGTATAGCCTTTCTGGAAGCAGTTCTTCTCAACGGCTTCAATAATCTCAGCGAAATAGGCGGCTTCACTGCTGGTTGCCAGCAGGCCGATAGATTTGGTGTGATTCACCTTCAGGCTGCGGGCGACCGCACTCGGGGAGTAGTGCAATTCTTTGATTGCAGCCCAGACAGCATTGCGTGTCTCTTCTGCGACAAAACGCGTTTTGTTAATTACATGTGATACGGTTGTAGTGGAAACGTTTGCTCGCTTCGCTACATCTTTAATTGTTGCCATTACATTTCACTCCAGACCATATCCAAACTCCTGAAAATACTGTAGGTAAACGTTTGCCTTTACACACCCTTATCGCAACATCAGGGTTGCGGCACGCCGGGAAAACGACACGAAACGTCAGGAGGGGGTCAATGGCCGGTACGCTAATCAAGTAAGCGTGGAATTTTGTCTGATCTTGACGAAAAGGGGAAGAGTTAAAAGTGGTTATCAATATAAATCCTGGGAGATTTTTACATCCAGGTGTGTAAAAATGTGCAATATCACTTTTTGTGTGGAAATAAAAAGGAGCAAATTTGATGAGCACCGATCTGAAGTTTTCGTTAGTCACCACTCTTATTGTTCTGGGCTTGATCGTAGCGGGTGGTCTGACCGCAGCGCTGCACTGATATACCATGAGGGAGCATGCTCTCCCTCATTGCTTTTCCCCTTCATTGTTACTAAATCAGCAAAAGTCTTTTGCCATTCTGTTAACTTTATTATTTTTGTGATTGATGTCATGCTTTTGGCTCTTATCGGGTGTCGCTTCGCGGCACGGTCAGCGGAGTCGACGTATGAAAATCAATTATCCCTTACTGGCGCTTGCGGTTGGTGCATTTGGTATCGGGACCACGGAATTCTCTCCGATGGGCCTGTTGCCCGTTATTGCGCATGGCGTGAATGTCTCCATTCCTGCTGCCGGGATGCTCATTAGCGCGTATGCGGTGGGCGTGATGGTGGGTGCGCCGCTGATGACCCTGTTGCTATCGCACCGCGCTCGTCGTAATGCGCTGATTTTTCTGATGGCCATTTTTACGCTGGGCAATGTCCTGTCGGCCATTTCGCCGGATTACACCACCTTGATGTTATCGCGCATTTTGACCAGCCTTAATCACGGCGCATTTTTTGGATTGGGTTCGGTCGTGGCGGCCAGTGTGGTGCCGAAACATAAACAGGCCAGCGCGGTGGCGACGATGTTTATGGGATTAACCATCGCGAACATTGGTGGCGTGCCTGCAGCCACATGGCTTGGGGAAACCATTGGCTGGCGGATGTCCTTTTTAGCGACGGCAGGGCTGGGTGTGATTGCGATGCTCAGTTTATTCTTCTCTCTGCCGAAAGGCGGAGCAGGGGAACGCCCAGAGGTTCGCAAAGAATTGGCTGTCTTGTTACGTCCGCAGGTGCTTTCGGCTTTGCTCACTACCGTGCTGGGCGCGGGAGCCATGTTCACCCTTTACACTTATATTTCCCCCGTTTTGCAAAATATCGCCCATGCCACACCCGCATTTGTGACCGCGATGTTGGTTTTGATCGGCATTGGATTTTCGATCGGAAACTATTTAGGCGGCAAACTGGCCGATCGTTCCGTCACCGGAACTCTGAAAGGTTTCTTACTGTTGCTGATGGTTATCATGCTGGCTATTCCATTCCTGGTGCGTCATGATCTGGGCGCTGCGTTCAGTATGGTGGTGTGGGGCGCGGCAACATTTGCCGTCGTACCGCCTTTGCAGATGCGCGTGATGCGTGTTGCCAGTGAAGCGCCGGGGTTGTCTTCGTCGGTGAATATTGGCGCATTTAATCTTGGGAATGCGTTGGGCGCGGTAGCTGGTGGTGCCGTGATTTCCGGCGGTCTGGGGTATAGCTTTGTTCCGGTGATGGGCGCTATTGTGGCAGGACTGGCATTATTACTGGTCTATGTTTCAGGGAGAAGACAACCTGAAACGGCACTTGTCACCAGCTCATCGATAGAGTGAAAAATAAAAACGCAGAAGGGCTACCTTCTGCGTTGTCTTAATTACGCTGCGAAGTTTTTCGCAACGAATTCCCAGTTTACCAGCGCCCAGAAATGCTCCAGGTAGCCAGGACGGGCATTACGGTAGTCGATGTAGTAAGCATGTTCCCACACGTCAACGGTCATCAGCGGGGTGGCATCGGTAGTCAGCGGTGTGCCTGCATTGGACGTAGAAACGATAGCCAGTTTGCCATCAGTCCCTTTTACCAGCCAGGTCCAGCCGGAACCGAAGTTTTTAATCGCAGCATCGGTGAATTGCGCTTTGAATTCAGCAAAGCTCCCGAAAGACGCGGCGATAGCGTCAGCCAGTTTCCCGGTAGGTTCACCGCCCGCGTTCGGCGCCAGGCAGTTCCAGTAGAACGTGTGGTTCCATACCTGTGCTGCGTTATTGAATACGCCACCTTCTGAACTACGGACGATCTCTTCCAGCGATTTACCTTCAAAGGCGGTACCTTTGATCAGGTTGTTGAGATTCGTTACATAGGTTTGATGATGTTTGCCGTAGTGGTATTCCAGTGTTTCGGCAGAAATATGGGGTGCCAGCGCATCTTTGCCATACGGTAATGCAGGTAATTCGAACGACATTGCTTCTCTCCTTATTATTAATATTGGGTACGTACAATAGCCTTAAAGTACGTAAGGATAGGGTAGCAAATTGAAAGGTGATGCAAAAGAAGAACTTACCCTGTTGCGTAAACAACAGGGTAAGAGATTAACGAATGGTTTTTGGTGTCATGACGCGGCGAGCGCCGACATAGTGGCGTTGCCAGTAATCTTCGCTCAATGAGGTGATCTGAATTTCCTGCCCTGAACGGGGAGACTGAATAAATTTGCCATTGCCGACATACACGCCGACGTGATCCGCCGTACCACGTCCCTGGGTTCGGAAGAAGACCAGATCGCCATTCTTCAGTTCATCACGCTCAATCGGTGAGGCATCGCGTAGGTGGTACATTTCATTCGCCGTACGCGGAATACGGAACTTCACCAGATCTTTGTAGGCATAATAGACCAGACCGCTGCAATCAAAACCGGTACGTGGCGACGTGCCACCCCAGTGATACGGTTTGCCAATCTGATTCATCAACGTGGACATGGCTGTTTTGGTCGCTTTCTGTACTCTGACCTTATGCGCATCGGCAAGCGAAACAGGCGTGGTATCTTTCACCTTCACACAATGGGGTTTACGGCCTTTGCGCGGCGTGCATTTTTCGCTGAACGTGACAGCGGCAGTTTTTGCTGTCGTCGGGGAGGCCCGGCGATTTGCGCTTTTGGTGGTTTTCGCCGGTGAGGTCACGCGCTTTTTGGATGAGGAGGCGGTTTTGACGCTGGTTTTGCTGACGGCTTTTTTGGCGGTTTTCTGACTGGTTTTGGTTGTTTTTTTACTGGTTGCCGCGCTTTTATGCTTATCTGCCGTTTTCGTCGCATGAGAAACTGCAGGCGTCTCCCTGGTTTGCCGGGAGGCTTGCGCAGGGGATGTGAAAGAGAGTGTAGAAAAAAGCAAAGCACAGAGCGTGATCGAAATCCGGTTTATTCGCGCCACTGAGCAGTCCTCTGGTTAATGGCAGGCGACTATCATGCCCGCGTGTGATTTACAAAACTTGTCGATTCTAATCCATAAAAGCACAGAAAGTTAATCGCTTTTACCATCTAAAACCTCATTTCGTAAGCGACTGCAAAAAAAATCAACAGCTCGTGCTAAAAATGGTCAACGGAGAGGCCATTGGCTGTTGTTTTACAGGATAAGAAATATAGAGAATGCAACTTATCGCGTCAGGGGATAAAATAATAAAGAGTAATGAAAATGTTATTTTCCGTTGCCAGCCTGACCCGCTACAATGTCAGACTACTGCCGTAAAAGAAGTTAAAGGAAGCAAGACAATGAGCACCACTATCGAAAAAATCCAGCGCCAGATCGCTGAAAACCCGATTCTCCTGTACATGAAAGGTTCTCCAAAACTGCCTAGCTGCGGTTTCTCCGCGCAGGCTGTCCAGGCGTTGTCTGCCTGTGGCGAGCGTTTTGCCTATGTTGATATCCTGCAGAACCCGGATATTCGTGCGGAATTACCAAAATATGCAAACTGGCCAACCTTCCCGCAACTGTGGGTTGATGGTGAACTGGTTGGCGGCTGCGATATTTTGATCGAAATGTATCAGCGCGGTGAGTTGCAGCAACTGATTAAAGAAACTGCGGCGAAATACAAAACCGAAGAACCTGATGCTGAGTAATCAGCGGAAATAAAAAAAAGCGACCATTTTCTGGTCGCTTTTTTTATCGCCGGGCCCGCCTGAACAACGTGATTAAGCGTCTTCCGGCTGCGGAAGCGGCCACCCGCCAAGGCGTTTCCAGCGATTCACGATTTCGCAAAACAGGATGGCGGTGCGTTCGGTGTCATAGAGGGCGGAGTGCGCCTGGGTGCCGTCAAACTCCATGCCTGCCGCCAGACAGGCTTTTGATAACACCGTTTGACCCAACGCCAGACCGCTGAGTGCCGCGGTATCGAAGGTCACGAAGGGATGGAACGGGTTACGTTTCAACGATGCACGTTCCGCTGCCGCCATCATAAAGCTGTGATCAAAAGTGGCGTTGTGGGCAACCATGATGGCCCGGTTGCAACCGCTGTCTTTGATGCCTTTACGTACCATTTTGAAGATCGCATGCAACGCATCGTATTCGCTGACGGCGCCGCGCAGTGGATTCGACGGATCAATACCGTTAAAGGCGAGCGCCTCAGGCTGCAAGTTTGCCCCTTCAAACGGTTCGACATGGAAATGCAGCGTCGTGTCCGGCATCAACCAGCCTTGCTCATCCATTTTCAGTGTGATGGCGGCGATCTCAAGTAGCGCATCGGTTTTGGCGTTAAACCCAGCCGTTTCGACATCTATCACGACAGGATAAAAACCACGAAAACGGTCACACAGACCGGAAAGTTGAGCGTTATCGGACATCAGGGTCTCTTAATACAGAAAAATTGCAGCGCGCATTATGCCAAATTTTGTTGCTTACGGGAATGGGAGAGGGAAAAAGCGGACATCGGGTATTGCGTGATACCACACATAGCAGGTGACGTTCTGTCACGCGGACTGTGGGGAACTTCATTCCTTTTAGAGGACTTAAACCCTCAGGTCAAAAAATGAAAAAATATGACTTAGCAGCGCAAAAAATGGGTTGGTACGAAATAGAGTGCTGATAGTCATGTGAGTCGAATTTACAATAAAAAATGATTCGCGTTCATATTTTTATTATCGCCATCCAATTTCCGGGTAGCTAAGCTACCGTATTATTTATTTCATTAACGAGTGTTTATATTTCTTTAAGCTAATTTTTATCATATGAAGCAATGCCTAATATTATGT
>NZ_JANEWG010000080.1 GCF_028069725.1 Citrobacter sp. Awk 4 | reverse complement strand
AGGGAACCGGCCCGCTGGGGCGTTTTCAGGCGCACTATCAGTATGATGCGCTGGGCAGACGTACGCGAAAACAGGTCGCCACCGCCCACGGCACCACCGAAACCCGCTTCCTCTGGCAGGGATACCGTCTGTTGCAGGAGCAGCACGACGGCGGGCAATGCAGCACATACCTTTATGACCCGAACGAAGCGTGGAGCCCGCTGGCGCGAATCGACCATCTGCGCGACGATAAACAGGGTGAGATTTACTGGTTCAGCACTGACCTGAACGGCGCGCCGCTGGAAGTCACCGACGTACGCGGCAATGTGCGCTGGAGTGGTCATTACGGCAGCTTCGGTGAAGTGCGGCATCAGACGACAGGTTTCACCGGCGCGTTACAACACACCGCCCTCGCCCATCAGCCCCTGCGCTACGCCGGGCAGTATGCTGACAGCGAAACCGGTCTTCACTATAATCTGTTCCGCTACTACGACCCGCAGGTCGGACGGTTTATTGTTCAGGATCCGATTGGGTTAAACGGTGATAACCTAAATTTATATGATTATGGTCCAAACCCTAATGTCTGGGTTGATCCGCTGGGACTCGCATTAAGTGGCGTAGACTTCAGCGGTAGCCCGTCTTTGTACCCAGTGAGTGGTTCACAACGTAATATTGTTGAAATTACCTTACAAGGATCAAGAGGTCGTGATTTTATTGAGGCATACAAAACTGCAGACATTAATAAAGCTGATGCAGGTCAATATACATGGCACCATATTGATGATTTCAACCCTGAAACAGATAAAGCGACAATGCAACTCGTAACAACTGAGACTCATGTTGCATCTCTTCCACATCGAGGATCTGTGTCACAGCTTGAAAAACATTTTGGCGTTGAAAATGGTACACCAGAAGCTATTGAAATTTCTCACAGTAAAGGGTGGCTGAAGGGTCGCGTTCCTAAACATTGCGGATAGGTAGATACATGACGGTAAGACTAATTAATTCATCGCCTTCTTTAACTACAAATGACCTTAACAAAGTTGAAGCATTATTAGGGATTGTTTTCCCTCCAGCTCTCAGGGCTATGTGGCTGGCGCACAATGGCGGAGTTCTGGACGGAGAACGCTGCGTCTATCAAAATGATCAATATGAATTTGATATTAAGTATTTTTTGCCAGTTTTACATACAAAAGAAGAAGGAATACTTACAGTAGAAAGCCTCTATGGGCTATTGACGTACGATAAGAAAATATTATCTGAAACAATGGTCCCCTTTGCAATTGACGGTGGTGGATTTCCATTCTGTATTGATATAAATAATGGAGCCGTTTATTTTACAAATTTAGAAAGCCAGAAAACAATTTGTCTTGAACAGGATCTTGATAGTTTCATAAGTAACGTCATAACGGAGGATGAAGCTTGGGGATGATTATGTAACAACCCGGGATAGACATTCCCCTTCTCTTGAATTTCATAGCCAGACTATATCAGGTATTTTCATTCCTGCGAAAGTGTCTTTAACTACTGTGATGCATTCTATTTTCTGATGCTGATAAAATTCATAATCCCACTTCCTGTCAGCACTCCGCATAATAATTACCTTCACTTTTATTGATTTTACGTGTACTGCTATAGTACTAACGAAATACGATACTGTTTTTATTTTATATTTCCACATTTAACCTTTTGATTAAATAGTAAAATGGCCATTATGCAGATTGATAGTTTATAGGGTGTGGCGGTAGCGTACGCTACTCTGACGCAGTCATTTTTGGGATGTAAGAACAATACTACGGGCCTGATTCGCTGTACCGCCTGCTAAAATACTATTAAAACACAGCGCACATTTTCGTTATGACGCTGCGGATAGCCTCGCCGCCAGTGATAACGACCCGCCGGTCACCGATAACCGCCTGCAGCACTGGCAAAATCTGTTTATGCAGTATGACGTCTGGGGCAACCAGGTGTAATGCAGAGAACCCTCCGAAGGGAGTTGGCACACTATCAGTATGTTGGCCCCGGAAAGCGCGCAACCTCAAAAAAACACCCGGTATAATGGCACGGGTGTTTTTTGTTAATCACCGGCTTGACGTGATATCAAGCTAGCGCTTCTTTAAGCGTTAACAAACGTTTAGTCATCCGCCCATTTGCAGTAGCGTGTCCTTCCAGGGTATCCAACTCATCCTGAATCTCATTCATTAATGGAGTGAAAATCTGCCGCACAATATCTGTAAATGTTTCCAGAATGGCATCCTGAACCTCCGTTACCAGTTGTGTCGATTGCTCTGAAATACGCTGCATGTAAAGCCGTCTGGCTTCCACTTCTTTTTCTTCGGCAGATTTTGCCTGATAGAAATCATATATCCCCATTGCCAAATCTACCGCTGGCCCAATGAATGGCACAATCTTAGCGGCGTATTTTTCCATTGTTTTCGGACCGATACCTTTAAAGAGCTTTGGAAAATAGTTTTTCCCCATCTTCATTGCGCCGATCATCCCCTCTTTCAGCACCTGATCGTCAAGTTTGATCTTGCGCCCAAATTGCACGAGGTCGGAAAGGTTAAACAGCGACTGCCCATCTTCGTCAAACGAGGCGGTTCCGTTTAAACCACTACCAGAGAAACGGGGAATATCAGAAATCAGTTTTTCTGCTTGTTGACCTATCTCAGCAAGCGCGGTACCCAATTCCTGCTGGAAATATTCAGTATTCTGTTTTTGCCATTCTTCCAGTAAACTGCTTACTGACTCATACTGCTGATTTGACAGTAGTTGATAAACGTCATCCTTCATTTTCCCTTTAGCCGCACGTATTTTTCGCTCTGTTTTTGCCAGCAATGTCTGACGTGATTCATCAATTCGGGTGAGCAGTTTAGACAGCTTTTTCATCTCCCCCTCTTGCTGCAAATCGTCCAGTTTAAAGAGTGCATTCTCAATTTCATTGCGAATGAGTCCTTTATACGTATTCAGCATCACCGCTTTGTCGGTTGTCATAAAGAGACGCTGGACCTCGCGTTCTAGCGCCTGAATGTTACTTTTGGCCAGTAATGCCGATTTATGCTCAAGTTTTGCTTTTAACGCCGATTTAGCGTTCACCAGCCAGACCGGAACCTGTAAGGCCTTTTCACGAAATTCAGGTTTCGCCTGGTGGTAGAGATTGTGTTTAATCTTATCGACGATAGCGGTATATTCCGGGTCAGCTTCGCTGTAGCCACTTTTGTTATTAATCACTATCAAGAGTGGCTTGCCTGCTTCAATAATTCGGAATATTTCGCAATAGGTCGCCTGCTCGTCAAAAACACCATCACTGCTCAACACAAAAATGACGGAGTCAGAATATAAAAACTGTTCGCGCGTCACCTCTTCATGTTCCATCGGAGCATCAATACCCGGTGTGTCGATAATTTCAAACTGCGTGAAGGGATAGCAAGTGACACGATCGGTGCGGGGAATATCGTCCATTTCAGCCACTTCTTCGCCGACCAGTGCGTTGATAAATGTGCTTTTCCCCGCATTATACACACCGTAAACCATCACAACTGGCCTGCAATTTTCGATTCGTTCAGCCAGTTCGTTATCCAGTTTGTTGAGTTGTTTCTCATCAATACACTCTGATAATAATGGACGAGCATCACTGTAGAGTTGTTGAATCAATACCAAATCTGAAAACATCTCACTGCTCCTTCTGTTCATATTCCATTGCCCAGGAACGTATTTTATCTACCTGTTCTGCCAGAACGCCTACAGTCCGCTTCATTGGGTCCAAAAGCTGCCTGTTAACCTCTAACCGGGTCTTTTCAATAGTGCTGTCAACGGTTTCTATTGCCATTTCAGATAGACGTTCCGCTAACGCCAGTCTATTATCGCCGACCGCAACCTGAACTTTGCGGGAAGTTTTGATTTTCCCCCCCAGAAAATTACCGATCGTCTGACCAACAATGCCTCCCGCAGTGCCCGCAGTCCCGCCTGAAAATACAAATGCAAGGCTCCCTACGACCACGGCACCGATCGTGCCGCCAATAACCGCGTTACGACCTGAAGTGTCTATATCAATACTTTGGTGAATGGCATCAAGCTTAATTTTGTTTTTAAGGTTTAATTTGCCAACCATCTGATTAAGATCTACCACTAACGAGTCAGTGACCTCATCAATGATGGGAGAAAGTTTGCTTTCAAGCAGTCTGCGAACAGCGTCGATAATCTCGTTTTCAAGCTTTTTGGGATCCCGATGCAGGGCATAATCTTCAACATATGCCGTAACCTTCAGCGAGATATCATTACTGATAATCGCCTTTACCTCATCACAACGCTTCTTCAGGTCGCTTTGAAGATTGAGGATACGCTCAGATAACTGATTAAGAGGTACCATTAAGGCATCAATGCTGGTTTTCTCTTCATGGCTGGAGAGCAGTAAATGATAAAAAGCCTGCAATGCGTTATGTGGCACATTTTTCTTAAGCTGAACACCTTCGCTTTGGATAGTGTTAATGAGCTTATTAATGAAACCTTGCGCACCCGATTCATGCAGCGCATCTGGAGTATTGCCTTTGCTAGCCGTATACCGCACAGAAAGTGTCAATACTTCAAAATCAATATCCTTAACGTTCAGTTCGTCGCATAAAGCGATAAATTCTTTGCTGACATATTCCGCCTGTAGAGTGCGATTTCTGTCACTTTTCATTTGATAGAACGTGATTACGTTCCCCTCGTCGTCCTCATCCGACTCTTTTTCATCACAGCGAGTGATTAATAGCAGAAGACGTTTACGCCTTAATATTAACTCGCGGATCTCCTGCATATCCGTCCTGCGTCCTGGCTGGGCAGAGTTCATCGGATATATAATCAAATCCGCACTTTCGACATATTTCTGTGCCAGCGCCTGGTTTTCCGGTGTAACAGAGTGAATAC
Source organism: Citrobacter sp. Awk 4 (assembly GCF_028069725.1). Classification (GTDB taxonomy): domain Bacteria; phylum Pseudomonadota; class Gammaproteobacteria; order Enterobacterales; family Enterobacteriaceae; genus Citrobacter_D. The sequence goes on along the minus strand of NZ_JANEWG010000080.1, from coordinate 7,587 downwards.
CTGGAGAGTCAATCCATGTTAGCCCCGGTAGCGTAAATCCCTGAATGCAACTCGTCGCTTCCGCAGAATCGACATAAAAACCGTTACGATGAGTGGTATCTTCAATCGAGTGTTCCCCTTTCTCGGCAATAAAAAAATGGGGATCATGCCCCTCTTTTTTTAGTTGCTCACGCCGTTGCGGAGAAACTTTTTCCTGACCGTATGCGATAAAGTTACCAAGGGAGCTTTTACCCGCTTTGACTTTGCCATATACATAAATCAGCAGCGAGTCACCATAGTGTTTACGAAAAGACGTGTTGAGCTCATATTTTTCAATTCTCGTGACCCAGTCATCGACAATAAGTGAAATTTGCCCCAGGGTCAGTGAATAGAACTGACGTAGCGGTTCACTGCCGTTTTTTTCCACCGACCGCGTATCCAGAACCTGTTCAAGATTACGTATCAGCGAAAAGAATTGTTTTTCGTTATTTTTTACTGAATATTCAATTTCTGACAGTTCATCATGTAGCTCTTTCAGTTTTCCGTACAGCGGCTGGTGCCCCTGCAGTACATCATCTGGCATCATCAATTTTTTCCTTCTCTCGCTCCAGCATCGCAACCATTTTGGCGATCTCCCCCAATTCATCTTCCAGAGCTTTAATCTGCCGTTTTTCCCGTTTTAGGTTCAGCTTCATTTTGCTTCCGAGAAGCGATGACAATGCATTCATTGCCTGCTCTGGCGTCTCCGTTTCGGCCTCGGCAAAAGTAATGACTTTATCTATATTGACGTTTAGGCTCTTAAGGGAAAAATTGACATGCCGATCAATGATCGTGGTCGCGCCTGACGTTGCGTAAGCGCATAGTTTTTTTTGCATCTCAGCTGCGCGTTCTTCTTTTTGTTTTTGCTGATATTCTTTGCGTTTTTGCTGCTCCGCGCTGGCAGAGGATGAAGACGATGAATCCGTACTATCATTTTCGGTAATATAGTCGTAGGCCAGTTTGCCCAAAACAGCGGCGACGGGAATTAAGAACCACATTTAGATTTACCTCATACCAACTTATTGTATTCCGTTATCTTTTCTTTGAGCTCTCGCTTAAGTTCTTGAACCCCGGCAACAAACTGCTGTTGTTGATTTTCTATGACCCTTCTTTTTCTGGTCAATGCCGCCTGCTTCGAGCTTTGTAGCGAAACGGCTGCGTGTAACAATGAACTTAACAGGCGCTCCCGCCTGGTTTTTCGGTCTTTTTTCAGCGCAGCTCGTAGTTCGTCACCGCACTGTTCAAGCTGCATAATAAGCGCAGGTATACCGCTGGCAGCCACCAGTTTTAATTTTCCTTCACGCTTTCCTTTCAAATAACGAGGATTAGAAACCGGAAAAACAGGGATTGTCTTCGGTGAACCTCTGTTGATCATAGCGGTGATCTCATCAATTAGCGCCGCGTCTTCCTCTGGTTGCTCAGCACCCGTCAGCACGACCATCACATTATTGGTATCCATTATCCGTTGGAAAACGTTTAGATCCTTTTCTTGCAATGATCCTGCGGCCAGACGATGAACAATAAGCACCAGAACTGCCCCCGCAATCCCTCGCAGCGCAATTCGGTCATCTTCAGTGTTAACATCCAGCCCTGGCGTATCAACGTAGAAAAAATGTTCACTTTCATAGACGTTCTCCTCACGCGTTTCTGGAATATCATTAACGCGAAAGAAAGACGATTCATAATGGCCGGTGAGAGCGTTAAGAAGAGAGCTTTTACCTGAGTTATACGTGCCATAGACAACTATTCGCGGTTTCATCTGCCCTTCAAACGTGAGCAGTCGTTCAAGTTGTTCTATTTCATCCCCTCTGTCCACCAGCAGCTGGTGAAGCATATCAATTTGTGCTTTATCCACTTTTTGCCTCTATAACGGATTGCGTCATGCAAGCTCCGTATATCCCCTGCACCAGGTCTTAACATATATCGGTAAAAAAAATAAAAATCTTAATGCAAGGATATCAGAAATATTTTCCCCACCATAAGGCTAAGGTTTTCACTCAGGAACAATTTTGCCACTGCAAATCGGGAAGCCGCGTGGCGTTAACTCACTACTTTAAATCGCCGCCAGTCGCGGGGTTTGACGGATGTTGCTGAACAGCACGTTATCGCGATGATGAATTTTGCCCCGCCTTCCTGCTGGCTCAACCAGGATTACACTCGCCAGAAGAAACGAGAGAAAAGTATGAGCACTGGATATATTTCGAGGCGTCCCAGTATCATCGCGACGCACATCAGGTACTTTGCCCCCTCGCTAAGCGTGCCGAACGTAGAAACGGTTTCACCAAACCCCAGTCCCATATTGTTGATACAAGCCGCAACGGTTGCAAATGAGGTTAATAAATCATACCCCATCATATTAAGCAGCCAGATGAAAAAAACGGTAAAGAGAATATAGAGGAAAAAGAAACTCCAGACCGAACGCATTACACGGTCAGTGACGACACTTCCGCCAATCTTAATGCTTATCAAGGCTCGTGGATGGGCCAACTGATGCAATTCATGTCGGCTTTGTTTGAAGAGGATAAGAAATCTGAGAGCCTTAATACCACCGCACGTCGAACCAACACAGCCGCCAAAAAAGCTCACTAACAGCAAAAAGATGATTGTATGGGTCGGCCAGTCCGCGTAATCCAAAGGCGCCAGGCCATTATCCGTCATCATCGAACTTGCCAGGAAGAACGAATGCACAAGGCTTTCAGGGATGTTGTACATTCCGGCATGCCAGACCTGCCATGCCGTAATCAAAATGACAATTAGCGCGGTTAACAGAAAGAAATGCAACTCTACGTTACGAAACAGAGGCTTGAGAGTACGCCTGATAATAACCACATACCACAGCGTAAAGTTGAACGCTGATAATAGAGAGAACAATCCCGCAACAAATTCAATAGCGTGACTGTCATAAAACCCAATGCTCTCCGTATGCGTTGAGAATCCCCCCAACGATACCGTCGACAATCCGTGACAAATGGCATCAAAAACCGGCATTCCTGCAATGACGTATGCGAGGCTACATGCAATCCCGAGCAACAGATAGGTTAGCCAAAGCGTGCGAGAGGTATCAGCAAGTCGCGGTGTCAGTTTCTCTTCTTTAAATGGGCCGGGCATTTCAGATTGATACAGTTTTGAACCACCAATCCCCAACAACGGCAGTACAGCGACTGCCAGTACGATAACCCCTAATCCACCAATGAAATTAAGTTGGGCACGGTAGTAAAGGTAGGATCGGGGTAACGCATTAACATCACCGATCACAGTCGCGCCTGTGGTTGTGATGCCAGAAACACCTTCGAATAGCGCGTCGGCAAAGGATAAATGAAGCATGTCATCCAGCCATAAGGGAAACGCGCTTATCGTTGAAAACAATAGCCAAAACAAGACGATAATGATAAATCCATCTCGTGTTCGCAGTTGAATGCCGGTTCTTTTTGTCGCCATCCACGCACCACCACCGAGGATGAAAAATGCGATGAACGTTTCCAGAAAAACAAAAAAGCTCCTTTCCTTGTTAACTAACGCGATGATCATCGGCGGCAGCATAGAAAAACTATAAAGCCATACCAAAAAACCGCACATATGCGTAACAACTCGAAGCTGAGATGTATTCAGGGAATAATAGGTTTTCAAACAACACCCCGGGCCTAAAGCGAAGATTCGTCATTTTTATCGCATCAGTATATCTCTTCTCGCTATAAATCACCTGTTTGCAGCATTCCCCTTCATTCTTTGTGCTTACTTTGCAACCAGTCCACCTTCCCGCCTCAGCAGGTTTACCTGTCACATTTATTCGGCCGCACTCAGCAAATGACTTTGTCACCGACGTACTGGTTTTGAGTCAATACCGCACATGGATGCCGTCACTGCAACGTTCCGGTTGTAGTGGTCAACAGGAGAAAGTCTGCCAGTGATATGGTATTGGAGAGGTCGCGTAAAGCCGGATTTTCGTAAAAGCCCCAGCGATTGCCGGGACTTTAAGGATGGATATGGTGCCTCGCAGGGCTACCCATGTTTGTTGCTGTTTTGCCCCTTTCACGAAAGGGAATTCACCGCAAAAGGGTAAAAGATGAATTAGTTGGTTGCTTTACCAATCATAGCGCCAGCACCCGCCCCCACAGCGGCCCCCTGAACCATACTACGACCCGTCATTGCAGCAGCCCCGGCACCAACAGCAGCTCCGACAGCACCGCCTTTACGCGCAGACTTCCCCTCTTTACCGTGTTCAGTCATGGCGCCAACGCCCCCACCGACAACTGCACCTTTAACGGTAGAACTGACACTTTTCCCCGTTAAAGCGCCAACTGCGGCCCCCGCGACTGCACCACCTGAAGTTTTATCCATTGCCTGGGCTGAAAAAACAGGAACCATTGATAGAGCACAAACCACCAGCAATGTGCCTTTAACAAAATTTTTCATATGTATATCTCTTTTTTTAGAGCAGCTAATCTTCCCTGTGGATTTTACTTACCCAAAAACAAACCTCAAGTTAAAAGCTTTCAGAACCTACACCAGTCTCGACAGTATCAGAATATTCACTATCAATCGCCGCTGATTTGGTGGCTGCACAGGGACTATTCGTTACCCCATTGGTTCAGAAATGTCGCAATCTCATCAATACGCTGTCCGTCGATACCCGCTTCACTGGCCATCTCTTCCTGCGCGTCCTCACTGATTTCTTCATTATTCATCAAACGTGTGATCAGCAGTTGGAAATAGCGTGCCAGGGCGTCACGTTCTGACTCGCCTACCGGTGCCTCGCATTCCGTCGAATACTCATCCACGATGTCATAATATTTGAGCGGTATTTCATTGTTCATAAATTGATCCTGGGGGTTAACGTTTATGTCAGTGGCCGTCGGCGTTGTCTGACGTAGATAATTTCATTCTCAAGGATTGGACTCATCTCAATTTCTTACACAAGAAATTGCGACCTGCTTACGTTTGATAGCGCTGGTTATATCCACATCTCGCGCACGGCAAGTGTAAGCATCATCCAATATCATCCCATCAATAATCTGTCTTTTACCCCTCATTTTCTACTTCTTATTGTGAAAACTCGTCTTGATAAAATCACGTTAACATGAATATGCGATCCGACGGGCTGATTTGGCAGAGAGTACGCATCCTGTGCCGTTCACTGTAAATAGAACCGTTTTATTTCCACGCACTTTTTTCAGGGGGGAGATCACTCACAAGGGGAGATCAAAAAGACTGGGTCGTTGTTGGGGTGAAAACGGGGTAAAAACGAGGTTTTTTTGGGGAAGAGTTTTGGGGAAAGTTTTGGGGAAGAATTTTCTATGGCATAAAAAACGGGAACCAACCGGCTCCCGTTCTCACACAACCCAGAAACTGGATTACATGTTTTCGATAATCGCGTCACCAAACTCTGAACATTTCAGCAGTTTAGCGCCGTCCATCAGACGTTCGAAGTCATAGGTGACGGTCTTCGCGGCGATCGCGCCTTCCATACCTTTGACGATCAGGTCAGCAGCTTCGAACCACTGCATGTGGCGCAGCAGTATTTGAGGTAAATGTATTTATCTCTATGTATTTAATGAGTTTTATCAATAAATGATTGATTAAGAGGTTCATTTTGCCTTCATCATAACCTATTGATTTTGTATAGTGTAATCAGAGTTTTGATAACCACTTTTGTACCGTATGGAGGTAAGTTTGAAGACTTCGACGCTCATCCAAAAACTGATAGAGATAGACAAAACTGTTCCGTTCGACGCTGACGTTGTAACTGGGGAAGATTGGTGGCCAAGTTCGATTTCCCGTGTCTATCACAACCCACCCCATACCTACATTGAGTTCCATAGCGAAGAATCTCAACAGGACGAAGATCCTGATGAGATAAGCATTTATAACGAGTTGGAAATCCGTGCTCATCAGATGATACAGGCAAGGGATTTTGTAAAGTCCAACATGGAGTTAAAACCTGAAGAAATAATTTCCGAATTAAACGCTCAGATTGATCGCCTGAGATCTATGGCAGAAGCTCTCCTGAAAAAATAGTAAGGGGTCCATTATGAAGTGCCCGCAATCGGAGGTTCAAATCCTCTCGTAGCAGCCCCAATTCCCCTAGCATACCAGTCTCTCCTGGCTGGTTTTTTGCCAGCAATTTATCAATTCTGAAACACCTGACTTTTTCACCCTTCCCCGCATCTTTCATACCTACCCTATACTTTCAGTCTGAACGCTGGAGGTTTTCATGTGCGGACGTTTTGCCCAGTCACAAACCCGAGAAGAATATCTGGCATACCTCGCTGAAGAAGCGGAGCGTGATATTGCCTATGATCCTGAGCCCATTGGCCGGTATAACGTGGCACCGGGAACAAAAGTGCTGTTACTGAGCGAACGCGACAAACAGTTACACCTCGATCCTGTTCTCTGGGGATACACCCCCGGATGGTGGGGTAAACCACCGCTGATTAATGCCCGTGTTGAAACTGCGGCCACCAGCCGGATGTTTAAGCCGCTGTGGCTGCATGGCCGGGCAATTGTATTTGCTGATGGCTGGTTTGAATGGAAGACCGAAGGTGGAAAAAAACAACCCTACTTCATTCATCGTACCAACGGCCAGCCATTATTTATGGCAGCCATTGGCAGTACGCTATTTGAACGTGGAGATGAGGCAGAGGGGTTCCTGATTGTGACTACTGCTGCGGATAAAGGGCTGGTAGATATTAATGATCGCCGGCCGCTGGTGCTATCACCGGCAGCAGCTCGTGAGTGGATACGGCAGGATGTTGGAGGAAAAGAAGCGGAGCGTATTGTAGAAGATGGAGCTGTATCTGGCGAACACTTTACCTGGCATGCAGTATCCCGCGCTGTAGGGAACGTAAAAAACCAAGGTTCTGAATTGATTGAGCCTATTAATTATTAAGTATGCTTATTAGATCTAGTGTCTGCTAAAACTACGACTGATCTGATTGAAACCTACTTTGACTGCCGACTGTGCACCAGAGCAGACTTTCTTTATATGTGATCAACTTCAGACAATAAAACTATGTGTTTATATACATACCATGCCAAATTTTATGCATACTTGTTATGGTTGGCTACCATGTGTTTAAATGCTATGCGATCCGCTAACAAACGTTAGCAATATTAACAATTAATGGAACTATAAATGGGTAAATATCACAACGACCAACCGATACACGGTGGCGCAAATGATCCTGATTTACTAAACAGGCTAGCCTTTGCTAATCATTTAGCAAACGTACTGTTATTAAATTATGATGATGATTGTCTTACTGTATCTTTGGAGGCGGAGTGGGGATATGGAAAAACATCAGTTATAAATCTCGTCAAAGGAGCTTTAAATGAAAAAGAATCAAATCCAATTATTGTTGAATATAACCCTTGGCTAGCTGGCAAACCTGAGTCTTTAATTCAAGATTTCTTACTTCAATTTTCGTCTCAGCTTAATATTAGAGACAAATCTGAAGTGGCATTAAAAGCTGCGGAGGAAATAATTGCATACTCTAGTCTATTCAATTTGGCAAAACTTGTTCCAGGTGCGGAGCCATGGGCATCAATAACTGAAAAGCTGCTCTCTAGATT
>NZ_JANEWG010000008.1 GCF_028069725.1 Citrobacter sp. Awk 4 | reverse complement strand
GGATATTCCGGAAAAAATATTAATGAGATTAGATACTGAAATGGAAATGACCTTAGGACAGGAAAAGCAAGATTATTTTAAATTTTTATTGGAGGTTCGCCCAATAGAGGTGGTTGATAAATTAATCAAAAAATTAATATCGTTTAGCACACCTATTAAATTGCCTGTCCAGCAACCTTTTTATATTACTTCTCCTGATAGCGGAAAAACATCCGTTTTATTATTGCAGAAAGGCTGTTTTTTTTGGGGGAGAGAAAAGACACCCTGTAAGTCTGGAATACATTTAGCACTATTTTTAGCACCAACAATTATAGGGCTAATTGATGTGCATGAAGATTTTAGCCACATCAAGCATCGTTCACAGTATTATATATTGCCGCAAACCGAGTGCATTGGCTATTCATTGCCTGCGAGTCTGTTTTCCATGAAAATTAGTGAATATAATTTGTGGCATGACGTAAATCGAATTCTGGCTCATCAATTCATGATTCTGAATGTTAAGGTCAGTGAACTGGTGGGAGCTGATGCCTATACTAAAGTGCGGACATTACTGACAGAGCTATGGCTTTATCCAGAAGAGATTCGCCAGCAGATTAACGTCCAGTCGTTTATTCAAGTCAGGACGCTGTTATCGCGTAGCCAGACGTTTAAGATATTGGCGGAACTCAAAGCGGGCAACTATATAAAAATTAAGCAAGGCGCTTTATTTTATTTGCGTAAACTACCAACTGCTTATTGACGAACCGTCTTCAGGTATCCAGTTTGCTAAATAACATGTATTTGTAATTCTGGTTGGCTTTGTTGAATAAATCGAACTTTTGCTGTTTCGAATGATGAATCGCCACAGGTTTAACAGACACCTCAGAGTCATTTAAGATGGCTTAAAGAGAGGTGCCCATGAGCGGTAAGCGTTATCCAGAAGAGTTTAAAATCGAAGCAGTCAAACAGGTTGTTGATCGTGGCCATTCTGTTTCCAGCGTTGCAACACGTCTGGATATCACCACCCACAGCCTTTATGCATGGATAAAAAAGTACGGTCCGGATTCTTCCACTAATAAAGAACAGTCAGATGCTCAGGCCGAGATCCGCCGGCTCCAGAAAGAGCTGAAGCGGGTTACTGACGAACGGGACATATTAAAAAAAGCCGCGGCGTACTTCGCAAAACTGTCCGACTGAGGTACGCCTTTATCCGTGACAACGCCCGTTGCTGGCCTGTTCGCCTGCTCTGTCGGATGCTGGATGTTCATCCCAGTGGTTTTTACGCCTGGCTTCAGCAGCCGCATTCACAACGCCATCAGGCAGACCTGAGACTGACAGGACAGATTAAACAGTTCTGGCTGGAATCGGGATGCGTCTATGGTTATCGCAAGATCCATCTGGATCTGCGGGACAGCGGGCAACAGTGCGGAGTCAACAGAGTCTGGCGACTGATGAAACGTGCCGGGATAAAGGCTCAGGTCGGATATCGAAGCCCACGAACGCGTAAAGGTGAAGTCAGTATCGTGACACCCAACAGGCTCCAGCGACAGTTCAACCCGGAAGCTCCGGATGAACGTTGGGTAACAGACATAACTTACATCCGAACCCACGAAGGCTGGCTGTATCTGGCCGTAGTTGTTGACCTGTTCTCGCGCAAAGTTATCGGCTGGTCAATGCAACCCCGGATGACAAAAGATATTGTTCTGAATGCGCTTTTGATGGCCGTGTGGCGACGTAATCCCCAAAAACAGGTGCTGGTTCATTCTGACCAAGGTAGTCAGTACACAAGCCATGAGTGGCAGTCGTTCCTGAAATCACACGGTCTGGAGGGCAGTATGAGCCGTCGTGGCAACTGTCACGACAACGCGGTGTATTAATCAACGGGGAGCAGGTCACCATTGGTCACCCCCCTTTGTTGGTATAAATAATATCGAACCGAGAATACCAACGCATGTACCAACATTTACCGGTTGCTGTGGGTTGAAGTCGGTTGACCTTGAGAGAGTTAATATAGCGAGAAAGGTAGGTAAATGCTGGATTTTACGCATAAAAAAAGACCTCAGTTGAGGTCCATTTACATACTTATGGTGCGAAGGCCGGACTCGAATTTCACACCTAATAGACTGATATCAATGATGTTTATAAACAGGAATAAATAGTCATACCCGCACTTGTACCCACAAGTTAAAATCCGTACAATAAATAGACACCTCAGATGGGCACAAAACCATACCAGTACAACACTGGTATGGCTATCAAAGCAAGGTTTAGGGTGGGTCAATAAGCTTTTACCATAGGCTCAAAATTCCCAACAACTCTGAACATAATCGTCTGAATAATGTGATGACGCTGTAAAGTTTTTACGTGACACAGAGTTCTGAAAGTTCTCCAGTAGCAACCTGTCGCATAATTCTTAACTAGAAGTTTTGTTATGCATCTGGTACTTACCTTACTATTTATTCGTCGGTAATCAGTAACGATTCAACCCGGGTTAGCGCCAAATCCCATTCACGTTGAATCATTGACCACAGTTCATCCTCAAGCCGTTTTTTCTCCGGGTTGTTAAACCAGTCTCGACTATGGGCAGCAATCCTGCCTTTGTAGCCACTACCTTGCCCCCATTCTCTCTGGCAACTATTCCAGAAATTTCTATCCTGTTTTAATTCATCGCGGAAAGATGTTTGACCCATAAGTTGAATTTTAGACAGTAGCTCGTCATAAGCTGTCTGGAGTAAACGCTGGGATTGTCCAAGTAATTCATTTGCTTCTTCAAGTTCAGGTGTTTCTGCCATGTTCTGGCAAATCTCAGCAAACCCCGAGACTGCAGAACTGAGTGATTGAACCGCTATTTTTCTTGCACCATATCCAAGGTGATGACCAAAATTAAAGTTGTACCAGTCCCCTTCCCGATTTACAGAGGCTCTAACAGTTGCTGCGTAGGCGTAGCCCAACTGCTCAATAAGGCTGTCCTGAACATGCATATTTAAATGTTCAAGCGAACGATGTCGGTTGATCCAAGTTCGCAGTTGTTGTGCCGCTTGACGGATGACTTCTTGAGTTTGAGCCAGTTCATAGTTTTGCAGAAGAGCGTTGGCATTAGTGATGATTTCACTCAACTGATGGGCGAAAGACTGACGTACATAATTCAGCCGTTCTGATAGAAACGCCTGGAACAATTTAGGGTCATCCTGGCGAGAGTCAAAAAAGCCGACGGCTAATTCAGATATTCCAAGAGGTGCTAGACTCATGGATATTTGTTCATGCTTCAGTTCATAACCTTCTTCCGCATTCTCAACTCTCATTCCCATCTCATCTTTTACTTCAAGAGCTTCGCCTGAACGAGGGAGTACTAGTAATGCTGCCTTTTGGATAAGACCGCGGATACCTGCATCTTTAGCTCGCTCGAGAAGTAGTCTAGCTTCCGCAGCCGGTGCATTGTTAAAACCAGAACAAAGGATAGCTAGTGTATGAGGATCATCAAGAAGGCATTCGAGGTCTGCTCGAGCTGATGTACGATCAATCCCTTTGGTATCTATAAAACGTACTGACAGATTATCTATCGGAAGCAGGTGATCTGGTACTATTACTTCAATGCGTGCAGGAAGTGTAAATTCAGGATGACGACCATTGTTGACTTCCTCAAACGTGTCTTTTAGCCAATTAAGAGGCTGTTTTCCCGTGCTGGCATCATACCAAACATCACGGCGGTCACGTCGAGGAAGTTCCATTCTAGACAGAATCTCGACAACAACTTCGCGGGTACTGCAGAATTTGCTAGCAAGCTCTTTAGCTTCATCATGACGAACTGTTTTTCCGTCCACTCCTTTGCTTTTGCTGATTCGCAATCTGGCAAGATTGCGGATCGCTCTCTCAATTTCTTTTGAAATTCCCTGAGATTCATCTCCGCTCCCCCCTTGGATGCCTATACCTCGAATATATTCTGCAAAATCGGTGACATGAGCACGAATAACGTCATCCAGACATGGTTCAATAAGAAGTCCATAACTAGGCCCCTGACGAAGGTGTACTTCACAAACTGTAATACCCCCAGCACCAGCCTCAAGTACAGGAGCCGAAGGGTGAGCATCCGTGTTGGAGACCTCAAGACCAGTAAGTCTGCAGATTGCAGTGGATTTACCTATACCAATACTGCCAATAAATGCTACTTGATGCTCACGTTTGAGTAATAAGTTTGCCGAAGCCTTCAATTCACCCACGTAAGTAGATAGACGGCGTTCGAAGGCATTTTTTGTGTCGGGTTTTTGAGCTAACTCCATAAGCTGCTTGGCAACTTCTTCTGCAGACCACAAAAGATCCTGATCGGGGTGGTCAAGGCTCGGACGCTCAATTATCTGCCAGTGACGTTCAAGAATTGTACGAAGACGCAGAGCCTCTGGAGTATCAATCGCTTCCAACAGCATTGACAGCTCCCCCGACTCTACCGAACGGTCCCCACTCTCTATACGAGATAGTACTGCTGCGCTCCAGGTTACCCTACGGGCTAGTTCAGCTTGCTTAATTCCGGCACGTTCACGTACTAGTGTTAGATACTGGCCTAATTCAAGAGAGGAAATGTTAGTTATCATGATTATGCTCCTTTTTCGATTAAAGAAAGGATGCAGCAACGTTTCATTTTAGTCAATAAGATATCGAGAAACGTTTTCGATCCATTGCTTGACTTGCCACATTTCTTCACATTAAGCAGTCTTTGAGTGCGGCCTTGGCCTCTGGGAAGGGAAAATGAGTTATCATCATTTAAAGACCAAACAAAATGGATATCACTAACAGCTTAGTGATACTAATTGATTTAAATAACTCATTACCAATTGAAAATATTGAAAAAATCGCGATCGCGTATGTTGGTAGCTTAAGCTAGCCGAAATTATCTAACACTCAACTTCGTATAAAATCAGTCCAAAAGGTCTTCACGGATGAAAAAATTGCTGAATGTATCTCTTTTTGTAGCTGTTGTGATTCTAGGTGTCGCTCTGCTGATTTCCGGATTACTCGATGGAACTGCTTTTGTAGCATTTATCGTTTCTGGTTGTCTGGGCGCTTCTGTTTACGCGTTGTTACCATCGATAACTGAGTTTTCGATAGGAGGTAACTCAGTTAAATTTCAGGAAAAGCTCCATGAAGCCGAAATGATCACTGATGAGCTCAAAAAGCTAAAATCGATAGCCGTCAAAACAACGCTGAAATCGCTTAAGATACAGCAAAAAGCAAATCTCCTCGTTTACCAAAATCTTTTAGAGTTTAGGGATATTTATCAACTGCTTTCGGATACAAAAGAATTTGAGACTGATTACGAAGTGCTGGTAATGGAAACCGCACTTTCACTCAGGGAAAATGTCTTTGATTTTGTGGATCTTGAGATCGAGAGCTATAAGTCTCAGTGGTCTAATTGGCGCGATAAATATGTCAGAGAATACATTAGAGCAAACATCAATCAGGACTCACTATCTTCACGAGTGAGAATGAGTATTCGCTTTGCAAAACAGTATCTTTACTTGTCTAATTTTATTGATGGGTTGTCTGCGGGTGGCACGCCGATGTTAAAGATTATCAGCGGAGAGGATGGTTGGCATATGATTATGAAAGGTACTACGTGGAAGGGTCATTGAAGATTGTATTTTTCCTTATACCTTTGATTTGGTATTGCCAATTAAACACGCTATCCGAGCTTCATAGCCCAATCTTGTTCCCCATCAATATCTGAGATTGGCTGAAATACGGCACAAATCTGCTGGCGACGTTTCTCAGTCTGTGATTGTCTGGAATATCAACCGGTGACAATCCGTTCGATACTAGTCGAAAGGATGAGTTCATTGGGTTCCGTTAACACGTCGGGTTCTGTTTGCATCGTTAATCGTCCATTAAAGCAAACACGCCTGCCGGGAGTGGCAGGCGCATTATGCGATGAATAAAAAAGGTGGGAAGTTCAGAAGTAAAAATCAGGAATGAGACTTGAAGAATTCAAGTATTTATTAATCCAGTAGCTCGCCTGGCTCTAAGAATGTCGGTGGCGGTCAGGAACGGTGTCTGCTCCTGCCAGGTGAATCCTTTGCGATCAATGCGTACCAGTTCATAACGTTCCACTAGGAAATTAACCGCATCGGCGAGCGTGATTCCCGCATCAATATGCTCCTCAATGGCGGCGTCGTTATGGAATGGCGTGTCGTTTAGTGTGAGGCCGTAATGGTGTTCCAGCAGATACGTTAAAAGTTGCTGCCACACCATTACGGGCGACAGGCGTGACGAAACCGGCACCGTGGCCGGTACAGATGAAATGTGCATGGGTTGAGTCCTGAGAAAAGGAGAAGAGAGAAGGTGTTATGGGGTTGGATAAATAGAAATGTAAACGTAGCCGCAGCTACCTCGGGTATCAGCTATACAGGTTAGACTCGCAAGTTGAATGGTCACCTGATGTTGCTGCTGTGGATTTAGCTCGCCAGAACGCAGCATTGCTTCCAATTGACTGATAAACAGCGGGAAAGCTTGATCCAGTTTCTGCAGTTGCTTCGGGGTAAATTCCCCCGTCAATTCAGCCCTGTCAGCCAGATAATGCAGACGGTTGCTTTCCTGGACTAATCTAGCGCCAAATCGTGGGGTGATATCGCTTTGTAGCCCCCATTCATAGGGTGGTGTGAATGGCATGAAAACCTCCGTTTAAAGCAAACCCTGCTCAGCGAAAGAAACCACTTCATTCCCAACAACCAAATGATCCAGCACTCGCACTTCTACCAGTGCTAACGCTTTCACTATCCGCTGAGTAATGTGTTTATCCTGCTGACTGATTTCTATCGTACCTGACCGATGGTTATGCGCCAGAATTACCGCAGCGGCATTGTGTTTTAGGGCCAATTTAACCACTTCGCGGGGATGCACTTCGGTATGGCTGAGTGTGCCGGTAAACAGTGTTTCGCATCCCAGCAGGCAGTGTTGATTGTCGAGATACATCACGATAAAAACTTCACGTTCCTGATGAGCCATCTGTAATTGCAGCCAGGTTTTAGTAAAGCTGGTGGAGGTAAATGGCTCACTCGGTTGACGCTGGTATTTCTCCAGCAGACGTAATGCACGACGAATGACGCGTTGCTCGTTTGCAGGAAATACCGGGGATAAATTAAATACAGACATATTTGTTCCTTGAAACAAAAAGCCTCGCCGGTTTATTGGCAAGGCCTGAGGGAAGGGATAATAAAAAGGTTCATGAGGCAAGCTGCAGCATATTCTCAGCCATCACCCACAGAGCACGGTTAAGCCTCACATCACCGTCGATACTTTTTACAGCGCGTGTATGGGCGTGTTTACCTTTGGTGGTTCGTCCAGACAGACCGCCTTTAATCAGGTTTTCCTGAATGCGCTGATAAGTGGTCCACAGGTCGTTACTTTCATCCTGCCAGCGGCGCGGGGATAGGATCTGCGATTCCGTCACCGGCTGATGCTCTTCACCAAAACGATAAGTTAATGCCGCTTTCGCCATCGCCTGCTGTGCTGTTGGTGGTAACAAAAGCGACTGCATGGCATCGCGCTTCTCTTCTACTCGGTCAAATATCCCCAGCACTTCGTAAGCCCCTTCAATGACTTTTTCCACAACATTGCCTTTATGCGGCACCCGCACCTCACCAAAACTCTCACCGCAAATTAGTCCATTCTGGCAAACCGATCTGAATAATCCCGGTAGCATCTGGTATGAGCTGGAGCCGTCGTGGCTATTAAGCAGTATGATTTCAGGCACCTGCTTGCCAGTGATCTGGCCTTCGCGACGCAGACGTAACATGTGCTTAGTATGTTCGCGTTTGCTCTGGTCTCGGACTCTAGTCTGGCATGCAAAGAATGGCTGAAAGCCTTCACGTTGCAGGTTATCAAGCAGGGTAATGGTCGGAATGTATGTGTACCGATCGCTGCGGGATTCATGCTTTTCTTCGCTGAATACACTCGGCACATAATGCGCCAGTTCATCGCGGGTTAGCGGGCGGTCGCGTCGAACAAGATTGACTGCGCCGAAGCGGCTGGCTAAACGTGTCATTATTAGTTCCTTATTGAGATATGAAAAAAAGACCATGCCTCAGAGTGAGGCATGGTCTTTTCTGAAAGTGAATGGTGAAAAAAGATTGTGTTAAATTCGGGTGAGATCACACGGATAGTACAGAGATAAAAACGACTGTAATTTAAATATTACCAGCCAGCATTCTGCTTCCTGATAGCCCGGTTGAGCGTGTCCAAATCTTGTATAGTTTTTTCTTTTACTGTGTAGGTGGTTCCATTCGGGTCAATAGTGACTGATTTCGGAAAATGATCCTTTATGATTTTAACCGTTGATGGGTGACTAAAAAATCGATATCTGAGACCTGTGCTGCTAATAAAGTCTCCCTCTAATGGGGTAGCCAGTTCATCTGGTGATTGCGGCTCATACAAAACCCCGACAAAAAAACCGCCCCCACGCATGCCTTCCAGACCATTAATATACAACTGGTGTGAATGTTTTTTTCTGTTCCATCCATTTTTGGCCATGTCATGAAATGTTCTGTACTTAATGTTGTTCAGATCGAACAAAAGCGCTTCATCGTCGTTTGATCTTTTAGTATGTACAGGAATCACCTTGCATGAATAATCAATTTTCACTTCGAGGCCATCAGCGGTGTGCTGTCTATATTTTACTGTTACCTTTCCGATGAAAAATAAAAATAACGCCGGTTTGAATTCACTATTATCAGGGACATGAAGTTTTGTCTGTAGGTATGCAATTACTCTTCTGAGTATATCCCTCTTGTTTATCGCTTCCGCAGGCTTTGGCACGTCACTAAACATGATGTAAGGAAGCGTTTCGATAAAACTATCTCTCTGGAACAAACGATGAAACGCATCGGTTACTCCCCTGACTATTCCATCAATAGTCAAATTATTGATTTCAAAACCTGCATTGAAAACCTTTTCCGGCACCAGATTTTTATTCGCCACCAGTTTACCTGAAGGTAAAAGTGAATCGTTTTCCATCCTGTACTTCAAGGCATCCAAAATCATGTCCTGAATCACAGCTGAACTACTACTACCTGTTCTCTTCGCCAGACCCACTATCATCTGATGAAGTTCAGGATAGGAAAGATTAACCGTTATCCTTTTTTTACTTACCATCACACATTCCTTATAAGGTGCAGCACTTTTTAGATTTTAACAGTGCGGCACCTTTTTAAAAACTGCTTTAAATCAAGAGAGTGTTTCATACAAAAGCAACTGCTTTCGGCAATATCCGCTATGGTTGCATGAGCGCCAGTAAAATGTTCATCCGCAAATCGGGGCAAGAAATAGCTCCGTAGTCAGCGTACCGGGATAACTTAAGAGTGGTTTTAGTCCGAATGGGAGGAGTAATAACAGCCAGAAACCCGATACAGCTGGGGTATACGGAGTGACAGGCGGTGACTTCAGTGATTATTTACTGCCGGATACTAATTATATGTTTATTGTTGTTCCCTACAGTATGAACAGTACCTTACAGATATAGGGCATACAGAGATCCACAGGGAAGTGGGTATAGAACCGTTAAGAGAGAGTAAAGCTATCAGCAGAGACTCAAGCCAGTTATAGAGTGAGGCAGTGTTTTCTTTGATCGTCCTGTACCTACGTTAAAAGTTACCAAGGCTCTCATGGGTATGTTACCCACAACATGAGAGCCCTGAAATGATACTCAAAGAATGTAACAGCGAGAAGAATGCTTATCATATGCAGCGTCTTGAAGCGCTGACAGCCTTCGTGATGAATGAACATGCCCGTGTTCTAGCCTTCGGGCTAGATTTAAGCCTGCCGCAGCATAACCAACATAAGGGATATGAATCTGCGGTGATAACCCGTTTTATTGCCTCTCTTAAGGCACAAATAGTCGCTTATCTGAAGAGACGCAGCAGAGAAGGTAAACGCATATACCCTTGCCCGATGTATTACGCATGGGCCAGAGAGTTCGGTGAGCTTAATGGCAATAAGCATTATCACCTGGTGCTGCTGGTTAACCGTGAGGTGTTCAGTTGCATGATGCTGAAACTCGGGGTTAAGGGTACCGGAAGAGGATTATTGCTAACGATGGCAGCTAAGGCGTGGTCCCATGCGCTGAAACTGAAGGGTAAAGCGAAGGAGAAGGTCAGTTATCATCTGGCGGGTGTATTTGAGCTGAACCGCAAAGAGGGAACCCACAGTTCTGATTATGAGGGTTACCTGAAGAGGATCTGCTATCTCGCCAAAAAACGCTCCAAAGAAAATGATGACGGTGAGCGTAATTTTGGCTGTAGTCAGTTTAAGGCCAAAGCGAAAAGTAATTTATTACCGGAGAAGTGATTGTAATGACGGAGCACGCAACATGACCTTAAATCAAAAGGTTAGTTCTGCTCCTGTCTTTTACCCACTCAAAGACAGAAGGACAATCGTCATGAACAATCTTCCGACTCCCGAGACCGAGCTGATGAACGATAAGCTAGTGGACATGATATTTATCACCACATTTACGGGCCTAACCGATAAGTGGTTCTACAAGCTGATTAAGGACGGTCTGTTCCCGAGACCCATCAAGTTTGGCCGCAGTTCCCGCTGGCGGGAAAGTGATGTCAGGCGCTGGCTGATGGAGCGCATAGAAGAATCCCGCAAATAATGCCCTTGAGGCCACTACCACGCGCCCTTATCCGTAACACTAACCCGACACAAGCGCTATGTCAGTAAACGTCTGGCAGGGCTGTTGTTGCGCGTTATTTTTACGGGGCGCTGTAGGGGTGAAATGAATGACATCCCGGTGGGGTTAAACATAATTAAAAGGAGGAAGTGTCGGATAATTGACTGACACTTACTCCCCGGACTCACCATAGTTAAATTTAATTATTGAAGGTCCAGCTGCCGGAATCGGTCGCAATACTGGCTTCGATAATACGGTCACATTTCATATATTTGAACGTGGCCACATCACCGAAATGATATTTGGCTGGCAGGGTTCTGTTACCGATGCTCTCCATTTTACAGTTCCCCCGGTTAACCCGAATGGATTTCAGTACCACGTTGTCATCAGTGATAGTGAGCTGAATAACGCCATATCTGGTATTCCAGCCTTCATTGCTGACTGTGCTGCCGAACTGTACTTTAAACGGAGGTGTTGTAGGTTGCTGTGCCTGCTGTTGTTGAGAAGGTGCAAGTTTATTCGCCTGCTGGCTACCCACGCCATTAATACCGTTCTGGAGGAGATTCCTGGAAACGTTAATCGTACCCGGTTTGCAGGATACGGTGCTGGTTTCCTGCCCGAGTGAATTCATGGCCGTGTAATAAGCATCGCCTGTACCATCATATTCCGAATAATTGACAGCAACAGCGCCTTCGATATCGTCACTTTCTCCGCGCAGAGTGAAAGAAGCGGTTCCCGCCTCTGATTTAGCGATGACAGTTTGCTTCGCCTCACCGGAAGGAATGTCCAGTTTAATGACTGAACCTCCCTCTTCGGAATCACCACCGGGCCTTTCAAAACTGATATAAACAGTATGACTGGCATGACTGAGCGTCATTTGCTCGCCGTTTTCAAGCATGCACTGCAAGTCGTAGCCTCCGCCTGCATAAGCAGACTGGGCAGCAAATAACGATATAAACAATGCAGGAACAACTAGTAGTTTCATTAAATGCTTTCCTTATCCAAAAAAATGGTCCCAGACGTTACCCGCCCACTCAATAACCCTATCTTTCCCCTTACGGGCCAGCTCTTTGACGGGACCAGGTAACGGAACAGAATCAATAACGTCGTCAAGTATTCCGGAGAGCACGCTGGCAAAGCCGCCTTTCGCCTCCGTCTTTACGTCATCGGTTTTGTACTCTTCCTTAAACTGCGAGGCTGTGCTGCTTTTAGCTCGATCAGGCAAAGCGCGGATCATCGTTTCGACAAGACGAAGGATGTTGTAGCCCTCATCGGCGGAAATAGGGATTACCGGATATCGCGTAAAGCCAAAACGTTCAGTAATGTAAGATTCTTTCTTTTCGATGTTAATGCGCTGTGCCGGGGACGGCTGATGCAGGTATGTATCCCACTCACGGAAGGGCTCGATTTTATCAACCTGGTTGAGGACGAACAAAACGCGCTCACCACCACCTGCTGGGAGCAGAACATTGTTGTAGAAATACTCATCTGCAGAAAAAGCTCGATCGTCGCCTTTTATCACCCAGAGGATGAGATCCAGTGAAGGAAGCAAATTGCGGTATAGATCTTCGTACTCTTTATCTCGTAAAACATTTTCACCGACACCAGGGATATCGATGATCTTCAGCGAACGTTTACCAAAGTGTATGCGCAGTTCCTGGACCTCACGCGTACAGGCTTCAACGTCACTGATCGCACAAACTTCGCCCTGGAATAGCGCATTACACACGCTTGATTTACCTGCGCCGGTCTTTCCCATAACACCAATAACGGGTTCATAGTCGATAGCTTCACTGATTTTGTTAACCAGGTTTTCCCGCAGCGACTGAGGGAAAACATCGAGAATATCCCTGATGTCAGGTATGAGCGGCGGGCTGTCGGCTTTTATCGCATTGCTATCATTAAACATGTTGTCCCATACCACTGAAATCCCCCCTTCTCTTCTGGTGATGCCATTAGCATCAGTAATCATCCGGCCTTCGCCCTTTACCGGGTCATCCATAAAGGTCTCCTTGTTTATGTTTAAATGAACGTTGCCAGTTACTCTCTGAAGGTCTGAATAACGTCACTGATGAAACGAAAGTGTGGAAGAGCCGAAATAAATTCCTCACTGGCGGTGAGCGCATCAAGTTCAGGCTTTCTACGAAAAGAGGTATCAAGAACAGTCACAGCGTTAACGTCTTCCATCCGAAACACCTGTAGCTTTCTCGCTCGAGTAGCCACAAGAAACCAGTTTCTTGACTGGAAAATCAGGCGGCGAGGAGCCACTCCTTCGTAGCTTTTACCATTGACTAATAGCGTGACGGTTCGGTAGTCACGGATCGCTTCGGCCAGCTCCAGAAAGCAGGTGGTTTGGGTGATTGGCGATGGCAATCCTCCATGTCCGATAAGACATGGTGAGCACCCAGAGCTACTGGTAATGAGCCGGATTAATCTGCGGTTCTGGGCCGGAATGATCCCCGAAATCCCAGAATTGAGGATAAACGTAAAGGTATTAGGTAAATGCTCTCGACCAGTTCGCCGGATAAGTCGGTAGCACCCATTGGAATGTTCAAGATCTAGATGGATTAGACGCTGCTGAAAATCCCGCTGTAGAGTGCGCTCTGAGACACCAAACTCATTAGCCAGCGCTTTCAGCTCCAAGGATTGGCCAGCCAGTAACCGGCTGATAATGACCGATAGCCTTACAGAAAGACGGTCATAATGATCATGTTGTGTTTTCATGGTGAGAACAGTCCTGAACTCCCAAAATAACCAGATATTGATATGGGAGATTATGACGTACTAGTTCGACACGTTATGTCGTACCAAAGGAAGGTGGATTGAAAAAATGGTAGGGGTAACTACAGCCATCTAATGCTTTGAAATATAAGTTAATTAGTTGGCTCCTGCGCGAAGTCATCATCAAAAAAACGACACAACCTGTCGCATTCCGCATTGTCAGAAAGGGAATATCTGCTGCTCACGAAAATGATTTAGTTCTGAAAATAGTTATAAACTAATACATAACTGTGCATTGATTACATTGCTGTAGCAACTGAAGCTGGTAGTTCTGAGGCTTACTTTTACGAAGGTGAAAGTACGAGGAAATGAAATGATTACAAAAGTGAAGGAGACTAAAATCTGATACAATGAGATTGACATGCGGTAATAACCAGTAACTACCTGATTAGGTCAAAATTCATACACAAAAAGTGCTGGTTACTGATTCACATCTAGCGGCCAGGTCAGAATAATTTACAGACTCGAAATTCACTTGTTAAGCTTTCAACAAGGTATGCCACAGATTATCTTGCCTATAATACTTTTTGCACGAGTGTGCTCAACCGATTGAACTCCACTTTGCTCTAGAACCGCATGGTGATACTAAAATTATGTAATGTGTATAGGCTTAATTATGAAACTACGCTAATTTTGCATTTCACTATATAACATTTTTGTAGGCATTTTTATTAATCGCAAATAACCGCTTGATACTATATCAAGCAATTGCATACTCAACTTATGATTCAAGCGACAAGACACCTTTACCCCTGAACCTTTAGCGTTCAAATACTGCTGCTATTACTGCTTCTGGGGCTTGCTTACGAATACATGCTTCAGCAACCGATGAGAACTCCTGATCGTACCTAACTTTTTCTTTTAAGCGTGCAATCGACATTTCTTTCATCATCCAAACTAGTGCTTGCGCTCCATGTGCTTTAGCACCCCGATAATCTTCAATAGCTGATAGGCACTCATCCCACTTTTTTCCGCGTTTTTGGTTGAGCCGATCAATTCTATTCAGCCCAAGAATTTCGATTGTTTTCTCTGCTTTGAATTTTTCAAATTCATCAATGCCGCCTGCTAATACAGCAATACAACCATCATCATCTCGATCATATGAAATTAACCGAGTCTGATCCGTTAATGGATCAATTAACACAGCTCCTTCCAGTTTTAGTTGCATTTCTAAGCAATGCACTGGCGCGCGGTGCTCCCCATCCATTATTGGAAATTGATCACTTTTCTTGGTATTTATCAAATGCCCAGCGATCACGTAATTTTTCCAGTTAAAGGTAAGCCACCAATAACCATCTTCATAACTCCCATCTAGATTTTTTACACGACCCTTTGGACGGAAATGATCAACGTGAATCGGTGAAATTGATTCCTCTGCTTCGGTATACCAACATTTGTTAGCAAATTGGCCCATAAGCCAATCGCGTATACGAGCATCACGCCAGAAGCCGTCATATTTATCGAGTATTAATTGTCTAGCCGCTTCATCAGCGGCAGCTTTTAATGACGCAGTAATAGCATCAGCCTCGGCAACCCAGTCAGCTGGTGGTGTACCCTTAATAATTACTTTGCGCATGCTTACCTCTTCAACCTTTCAGCCAGCTCTTGAGCAAGTGATGACAAGTCATCCATTCGTTGAGCCTTTACTAACTGTTCCATGATTTTCTCAGCAACGGCATTTTGTTCTTTAAGTTCATCATCACTAAGCAACTCGTCAAGTGGCTTTCTCCTAACCTTGTACATCTGCTCAATAAAAAGCTGATACATTGGGTCGCGATATTCTCTTGAAAAACCTAAGTCATCCAAGCGAACTACTAAATGGTCCAGCTCTTGCTGCTCGTTTTGATTCAAGCCTTCATGTTTACGCTTGGCTAGCAGATCGTTGCGACGTTGAAGAGTATTTAAAGTGTGATGGTCTAGTGTAGAAGGTAAACCAAACATTTCGCTTTTTAGTAAGCCAGAAACTCCCATACCTTGGGGATGCTCGTCAGGTTGTTCGACCAAAGTTCTACCATCAATATTACGAATAATGTGGACCTGTTCTTTTCTGAGTGAACCGATCATCATTGGGTCGTGAGTGGTGATCAATATTTGCGATTCACCTTGTGCAACAGAACCCTTTTCGGAACTTAATACACTCTCAATGTCCTCGAAGTACCGTAATTTCCAGAGGGGATTCAGGTGTGTATCGGGTTCATCCAACAAAAAGAGACAATGGTCATCGCGTGTGATACGCATTAGCCCCAATACGGTAAGCATTTGCAACTCACCCTCAGAAAGGTTAGTAAAACTTACCTTACCGCCGTGTTCATCACTTTTCTTGACCACTATACGTACTTCTTCGATCAAATCACCGATATAAGCTCCTTCAGCGTAGCGGAAGAAGCTATCAGGTCCGCCTACCAACTCTCCTAATTGTTTGAGTTTTTCTTTATTCGGCACAAATAAATACAACTGTCGTTGTTTTTCTGTGCGACCACGAAAATCAATTTGCTTACTAGCCTCTTGTTCAATAGGAGCCCAAGCCACTTGCCAGAGTTTGTCTAGGAACTCACTCACTACGTTGCCGCGCGCATACCAGAAGCGAGGATCTCCTTCATTAAGTTCCGTCTCATCGAATTTACTATTACGACGTTTTTCACGCAGCCGGTGAGGCTCTTTCAAAACAAATATCGCTGATTCTAATGATTCGATATGCAGGTTTTTCAATACCTTTTGAAATATCGGATCATCAGATAGCAAGCATGCCAACAGTACCAATTGGCTATGGCCACCACGACAGTAGAAAAGGCGACGCAGACGATCATCTCCAGCTTGCTTTAAACGTAAATCTCGGCGACGTTTAGCTTCTTCCAGTGCACGAATGTCAGCATCGCTGGCGCTAAAATTCTCCAGCAATCGTTCGGAGAGTACTTCATCAGTAGTTATTTCCTGACGCAATGTAAAACGTCGCTGGTGCTCTTGGAACAATTGCTCTATGCGCTCATTACGACCGGAGTAATAAGCAAAAATATGTGACGGCAATAGTTCACGGTTTCTCAGTAAATAGCCTTGGGATTCACTTATTTCATTAACCCACACATAGGGGCGTTTTTGTTTAGCGGTGTCTGCGTGGATGCGCACAACCTGGCCACGAATTTCGTATTCCAGTGCGTAATCAAAACCAGCATCGCGATCAAGATCGACGTCGCGAAACAAGGTAATTAACGCTTCGATAAAATTTGACTTACCCATGCCATTCTGACCAATCAGAGCATGACTGCGAATGTGTTTAAGTTCGGCGTCAGAGGCTCCCCCCTCCATAGGGTCTAACTTTGAGGCAAAGTTCACTTCTAGATTGCGGAGGTTGCGAAACTGTGGAATAGATATATATCGAAGTTGCATGCAAATTCCCTTTTCTATTTTTCCAACATTTCAGCAGGCTTGGGCTCTTGTAACCAGCCTTGAGCTACTTCAGATTTCAATTGTGCATAGAAAACATCGATTTCACTTCCAAAACGCTGCCATAAATCCTTTGCACTCATCTCACCATTGTGGCGGGCAAGTATGGTGGCCAGTGGTGCCAGGGATTTGACGTCAGGTGTTGTATTCAAGCGTATAGGAGCTAAAAGTTCAGTTATTGGAGCTTTCAAAGGTTCCTCTTCTTGTTCGACGGCAATGCCGGTAAGGGTGGAAACAACGCTTGTAGCAAGATTGGCTGCTATGCATTGCTTCTGAGAAAGCTGATCCGCGTAACGGTCACATATACGGAAAAAATCATCAATAATGGAAACAATCCGGTCTTGTTCAGACTTTGGTGGAACAGGGACAACCAAATCTTCAACACCTCCAACCCGAAGATGCTTAACGGTCATGCCTATAGCTGATTCGATCATCCGAGATTGAAAACTAGGGCTTTGCATGACATAAAGCAGAAAACGATTGTTGAATAAATCATGATATAGGCGAACTAGCATCGAACGCTGTCCGAGGCAAACCTTCTCTCCTTCTGGCACAATGGCGGCTTCTCCCATAGGAGCTTCTCGAGTTAAAAAAATGTCACCACTCTTGGGCGGCATCCGCCTTGACCAGTAATTATAGGTTTCCACAGAAATCTTTCTTGTCTTGGTCAGATCCATGATGCCATTGCGTATGTCAGTTGTGCGAATGAGGTGAATGCCGTCACTGACATATGGTGCCGTTTTGTTGTGGCAATCAACCACTGCCTGCGATACCTGCAGTAAGGATGCCCATTCCCAATGCTTCGGTATGACATCTTCAGGTATGGAGATCCGCTGGATACGCAACTTTTTCAGCATTGCCAAAGCTTCTTTTTGCTCTTGCCCATCCGACAAGTTCGCCCACTCGGTACGTTTAGCCGCAATGCTTTCAAGCAAATCGGCACCGGTTGAAACATTATTATGATCAATGTTCAACAATTCACCGGAAACAGCCAAGTCGAGAATCAACCCCTTAAATGCAACGATATCCTCCGGCATATGAAACATCCGCGCGAAGTTTTTGTCCAGGCGCGACCAAGCGGTTTGTAGTTCGTGTGGACTAGTCGCGCTGGTAACAGCTCGCAATGTGGACTGCCGAAGAGCATTTTGCAGAGTACGGCGAGTTCGCTGTTGTGCTTCCAGCTTGTCACATAAGGCCATTAGTTCATCGACTTTGGCGACAATGCGGGCTTGTTCAGTCGTTGGTGGCAATGGCATGGCGCAAAGTGCGAAGTAATCTGTTGGTAAGCGTTTTTGCCCTGCGGTACCAGTCATGCTGGCCTCGCCCTTTGCCCGAAACAATGGCGAACGTATGAACAGGTACACGTAACTTGGATTTATACATTCACTAATTGGGCGAAAAACATGGAATTCAGTCGAACCTGCACCTAACCCATATTTAAGGCCACTAACAACAGCTGATTTACCGTTTTCAAAACATGGCGTGATTTTGGCGAGTAAGACGTCGCCATTGGCGAAATGGGTATAGCCTTTGTTGATTTCAGACCAAGGCTTTACTTCCCCAACAATTCTCTTCGAGTGTGTTTCAGACACGCCCGCCATGGGAACGAATGTCGCCATAGAAGCGGCTTCAGCTTGATTACGAGGGTTGATTTCACCAAGATCAAGCAATCTACTCCAGCGCCAATTAGATGGAATCTGAATAGTTGGAGGAACAAGGGGAGCTGATTCCAATTTTAGAGTGCGCTTATATTTCTTTTCGCTGATACGCTGCTGGCGGATACGAGCAACATTTTCAAGAACAACATCTGCGTTACCATCTTTCTCTGTCTGAGGAATCAGTCTACCAGTTACGGCAAATTGATAAATCAACTCTCTCAATCGTGCCACGCCCTCTGGCGCATTAGCGATATGACCAAACTCAGCCAAAAACTGTTGTGCATTCATTTGGCATTCTCATCAGAAAAGTGGTGAGCAAGTGCTGCTGCTAGCTCACTCTTAAGCTGATTTTCTGTTTCTTCAATTTCGCCTAACAGCTTTTTGTACTTAATCAAAAGTTCGTCAGGGTCAAGGTTTTCCTCCTCTGGAGCATTGGGATTTTTCAGATCAAGATTAAAAATTGGCCAATAGAGGCGATCACCACTCGCTTGGGCATCACGTGCTTTTAAGCGGAGGCCCTCGCTTTCGTTGCGCAAAATTTCAATATCGTCCTCAACAATTTGTCGCTGAGCCTTATCGTTGATTCCTTTAATGGATTCCCGCAGATCGCGGATACGGTTATCCAACCTACTGGCCTGATTACCCAGTTCTTCGGCATGCTGCCAGTGAGGTTTTGCGGCTGCTTCTGCTTGCTCACGCTTACTCTTGAAATCTATTTTCCAAGCGAATTCGTTTTCGACTCGGTCAGCAAAATCGTTATCTTCGCTTCCCCACCATTCTTGTTCAGGTTTAAATTCTTCTAAACGAATTGGCTTGGTTTTACTGTAACTTTTGTACCCCGGTGGGTACGGGTGTTCGTAAAACCAGATAGTATCGGTATGAAAGTGCTCGCTACCATCAGCAACTGTAACGCCCTTGGTAAAGAAAAGTAAGTTGGTTTTGATAGTGGTATAAGGTGCAAACACCCCTTTGGGCAAACGGACAATGGTATGTAGTTTGCAGTCACGCAACAGCATTTTTTTTAGTGTGCCTTTAATGCCGTCACCAAACAAAAAACCATCAGGAAGAACTACAGCAGCGCGACCATTTTCCTTAAGTAACTTTTTAATAATCAGCGCCATGAACATATCGGCGGTCTCACGGGTTTTGAGGTCCGTGGGGTAGTCACTACCCACACCGTCATCTTCATAGCCACCAAAAGGCGGATTGGTAATTATACAATCAACCTTCTGACTGGCGCTCCAATCGTTCCAACCAATACCTAACGTATTTTTATGCTCAATTTGACTAGGTACATCAATACCATGCAACAACATATTAGTAGTGCAAAGGAGGTGTGGCAGTTGTTTTTTTTCAATACCCCGAATTAACTCTTCGATGGCACGCTTATCCTCACTACTTGATCGAGTAGTTAGCTGGTTTCGGAAGTGGTCTATGGCTGCGGTTAAGAAACCACCAGTACCACATGCTGGGTCCATTACCATTTCACGCTTGTCCAAGCGAGGAGCTACCCGATCAACCATAAAGGCTGTTATGGCTCGTGGAGTGTAGAATTCTCCTGCATTACCTGCACCACGTAAATCATTGAGTAATTGTTCATAAACATCCCCAATATTGGCGCGGGTTTTAAAGTCATGGAAGTTTATGGCGTCTTCGAGCTTCTCGATCACGGCCAGCATCTGTGGGCCGGATTTCATGTAGTTATTAGCATCCTCAAAAACACTGCGGATTACTTTATGCTGAGGACTTTTATTAGCATCAATGTTTTTAAGGGCCGGGAAAAGCTCGTTGTTGACGAAGCTAATCAATTCGCTACCAACAATTTGCGGTTTCTTTTTCCCATCGGCACCGCCTACATAAGCAGCCCAGTTACGCCAGCGGTACTCCGCAGGTAGAGGTGACTTATAAGCAGGATCATCATCCGCCCACTCCTCCTCACGCTGATCGAACACCTTGAGGAACAACATCCATGTGAGTTGCCCAAGACGCTGCGCATCGCCATCTACACCGTCGTCCTTGCGCATAATGTCTTGAATGGATTTGATTGTACTACTTAGATTCATCTTACTATTCGCTTATTGATGACTTGCTTAATCAAGCCTGTTTTTGTTCGGAGATATCGTAGAGTGCTTGTTCCAGCTCTTGTACTGCTTGAACGTACTGCTCTAGGCTACCAAAAATGCCCCGACGGATTTGAGTTTTGCTACCAAATTGGTCAAAAGGGGGCAACTCCAGCACTTTGGCATCTTCTATATCTTGCACGCCATGATCTGCAAATTTTTCAAGTAATGCCTCAAGCACAGCCTTAGCCTGTTCGCCGTACTTACCGAAAACGTCGCGTTTTTTCACGTTGTTCGCTCGTTCACGACGTGTTATCGGCTTTTGGTCGAAAGCGACGTAAGCAACTAAATCAAAAACATCTAATTCGCTGCCATTAGCGACAGACTGTTGCAGTATTTCCAACGGAACGCCACGTTTGGATAATTCCTCTATCACAGCTTCTTTACGCTCTGCCTTACTCCAGCGGCGCAGAAAATCGTGCAGGTCACTGAATTCCTCTTGCAGAGCTTTCTTTATGTCCTTTTTTAGTAGCATACGGAAGTCTTCAGTAATGAGCTTACCGTCAACGTCGAGATACTGTGAACGTTCTACTGCTAAATGGACATCGACATCATCAATTACATACCTAACTTGGGCAAAACTACTACTAGCCGTCTTACCATCTCTGTAGCCAAGATCATAGGGAGGTGTTTCAGGTTCGTCTAGAGGTGAAATGACATCTGGTGGTAACACGGGCTCATCTGGACGGGGTTCGTAGATAATTACAGGTTCGCCATCAAAATCTGGATCAGCAAACAGTCGTGTTGCACCTTTAAAATCCATGATGGTGAAGTACAATTTTTGGTAGTCTTCACGCAAGCGAGTGCCACGACCAATGATCTGTTTGAACTCTGTCATCGAGTTAATGTTTTGATCCAAAACAATTAGCTTACAGGTTTTAGCATCCACACCAGTAGTCAGCAACTTTGAAGTAGTGGCAATAACTGGGTAAGGTTCATCATTGTCGATGAAGTACGAGAGCTGTGCTTTTCCTTCGTTATCGTCTCCGGTAATGCGCATAACGTAACGGCGATTGTTCGCTGCAGCAGGGATAAGTCTTACTAATTCTTGGCGCATCCTTTCGGCGTGATCTTGGTCGTCACAAAAAACAATGGTTTTGGCCATCGGGTCTGTAGCCTGAAGATATTCCCATATCTTTTTGGCTACTAGAATTGTACGATTCTCTAGAACTAAATTGCGATCAAAGTCTTTTGTGTTGTATTGCCGTTGCTCAACCGCTTGTCCAAGCTTATCGATTTTTCCCTTCTCCGGTATGTAACCAACAGCATCAACATCTGTTGCAATACGGATTACCTTATATGGGGCAAGAAAGCCGTCTTCAATACCCTGTTTAAGTGAATAGGTATAAATTGGATCTCCGAAGTAGTTGATATTACTTATTTCTTTTGTCTCCTTCGGAGTAGCTGTCAGACCAAGATGGGTGGCACTATTAAAATATTCGAGAATATCGCGCCATGCGGAGTCTTCTGCTGCACTTCCTCGATGGCATTCATCAATAACCACCAAGTCAAAGAAATCCGCTGGGAATTGCCGATATATTTGTTTCCACTCCTCTTTCCCCGTCACTGCTTGATAAAGGGCGAGGTATATTTCGTAGTTCTTTTTCACTTCACGGTTGGTGACTTTGTGCATGGCTTCACCGAAAGGGGCAAAATCTTGCTGCATAGTTTGATCGACTAAGATGTTGCGGTCGGCCAAGAATAGAATGCGTTTTTTGGATTTTACCTTCCACAAACGCCAGATAATCTGAAACGCAGTGTAAGTTTTCCCAGTGCCGGTAGCCATGACCAGCAACACTCGATCTTTCCCCGTTGCTATGGCTTCAATGGAACGGTTAATAGCTACTCGCTGATAGTAACGAGGTTCTCGTCCACTACCATCAGTATAAAACGGTTGTTCAATCAGTTTGACAACTTCAGGCGCCACTAATCCCTTCCATTGCTGATACAACGGCCATAAATCAGCTAAGGTAGGAAATTGGTTAAGTTGAAGGTTTCGTTCGACAGGCTGAGAAAGTCCTGTACGATCGTGAAGAAGGAATCCAGCACCATTGCTACTAATAGCAAAGGGGGCATCTAACATCTCAGCATAAACTAAAGCTTGTTGCATTCCGTGACCAACAGAAAACTTTGCCTGTTTTGCTTCTACCACTGCAATCGGAACATTAGGCTTTGCATAGAGCACATAATCGGCGCGTTTAGGCCCCCCCCTAACTTGAGGATTTACGATTCGAGACGCCATTTTTCCACGAACCATAACTCGCCCATCAGTAAGGATTACCTCCTCACGGAATTGATGCTGCTGCCATCCAGACTGTTGAATAGCTGGAGTAATGAATTTCGTGCAGATATCACGCTCGCTGAGCTGATGTTTATCCATTTCAGTTTGCTCTCCCAAATCTGGGTTTATGTGCTTTAGGTGAGATAAACAAACTCCAAACATTCAAATTTGACGTTTTTTTGCTGTAGACAATCATGCAAAAAAGCATTCATTCCTCAATCCCTTCATGGTCAGAGTTGCACAAGAGGTAACGCCATTTTATCATCAAGGCGGGATGTACTCGCCTTCTCTAAGTCGACTGGCCGTCATCAGGTTAACAACGTTCCCCTAGTGCGTTAGTTGGATGTTTGACTAAACACAAAATTAAAAAAGATATCTATATGATCATGCTTTCAGATACCCCTTTTTGCTGTATTTTTCTGTTAGGTTGCTTGATTACGATTTTTTATCGATGCTTACTTCTTTGTATTGGATTGTTTGGCTTCGCATATTCAAACGGATTTATGGTCGCTAACTTGTTTGCATCCAGATAATCAGCCCACCACTGCAGCATCAGCCTCCTCTCTCCCAAATG
This sequence comes from Citrobacter sp. Awk 4, assembly GCF_028069725.1. Lineage (GTDB taxonomy): Bacteria > Pseudomonadota > Gammaproteobacteria > Enterobacterales > Enterobacteriaceae > Citrobacter_D. Next base: position 97,566 of record NZ_JANEWG010000008.1, on the reverse strand, counting down.
CTCCGCCTTATGGATGTAGGCCGCACGTACAGAGCTACGCTCCTGATGGCTCATCTGCCTTTCTACCGCATCCCTCGACCACAATCCTGATTCAATAAGTGAACTACAGGCCATCGTCCTGAAACCATGCCCACAGACTTCCGTTTTGGTGTCATAGCCCATAACTCGCAAAGCCTTGTTCACCGTGTTCTCACTCATAGGCTTACGCGGATCGTGATCGCCAACGAAGATCAGCTCTCGGTTCCCATTCATGCTTTTGATCTTTTCCAGAATAGCTAAGGCTTGCCGCGACAAAGGAACAAGATGAGGAGTCCGCATCTTTGAACCACGCTGAGAATGTTTAACACCTTCCAGCGGTTCACGTTCACCTGGAATCGTCCACATGGCAGTATCAAAATCTACTTCTGACCAGCGAGCAAAACGCAGCTCGCTTGAACGGATGAAAACCAACAAAGTGAGTTCAACCGCCAGTCGGGTTAACAGTCTTCCAGAATAATGATCAATGCGATGAAGTAATTCAGGTATACGGTTAAGCTCCAAAGCCGCACGATGCTGCCGTTTAGCTGTGGCGACCGCTCCAGCGATCTCTTGTGCGGGGTTGTAATCGATTAAACCACTTTGTACAGCAAACCTCATAATCGCGGTAGTACGCTGCTGTAAACGGGCGGCAACTTCGAGCCGCCCGGATGACTCGACGGCTTTGATGGGTACAAGCAGATCCCGTGTCTTCAATTCAGCAATATTCCGATTACCGATGGCAGCAAAGAGATTATCTTCGAGGCTTTTCAATACACGAGCGCTATGCGATGCCGACCACTTCTGATTGCTGGCGTGCCACTCTCTGGCTACCACTTCAAACGTTATCGCCTCTTGCTCCTGCTCTACCTTAACGGCTTTCTTGTTCTCACTGGGATCGATGCTGTTTGCTAACAGCTTACGGGCTTCATCCCGGCGTGCCCTGGCATCCGCCAGCGAAACTTCAGGATATTTTCCCAATGCCAGCATTTTCTCTTTACCACTAAAGCGATAACGAAGTCGCCAGTATTTTGAACCGTTAGGGTGAACCAGCAAAACCATGCCTTCACCGTCAGTTAGTTTGTAGGCTTTTGCTTCAGGCTTAGCCGAACGAACCTTCACATCACTCAGAGCCATGATGAGTATCCTTTCAAGGGTCCTGTGTGGGTACAAACATTATCGAACCGGGATATACCCGCAGTTGTACCCGCATCAGTAAGTTGATGTAGATTGAATCAGGTTGACTTAGGTTGAGTGAAAAAGCGAGGAAAGCCTTGCGGATACTGGATTTCAGGCACAAAAAAAGACGTCCGTTGACGTCTATTGATGTTCCGATGGTGCCGAAGGCCGGACTCGAACCGGCACGTATTTCTACGGTTGATTTTGAATCAACTGCGTCTACCGATTTCGCCACTTCGGCACTGAAGAGGTATGCGGAAAACGTTGTGGATTATACCTGTCGCGCGCCACCATGCAAGCGGCAGCATGCGCCTCCTTCGCTAAGTGTCGAAATTTTCAGCATTACACGCATTAAAAGCCGTATTCATCACATTTCTCCCTCTCCTCTCACGCCTTACGCCCCCCTTCTGCGAAGCACCCCTGCCGACCATGCTCTACACTTCCAGTTCAACACCCACCGAGGGAAACACGATGTCCATTATAAAAAGCTATGCCGCCAAAGAGGCGGGCAGCGAACTCGAACTTTATGAATATGATGCCGGTGAACTCAGGCCGGAAGATGTTGAGGTGCAGGTCGACTACTGCGGTATCTGTCATTCCGATCTTTCCATGATCGACAACGAATGGGGATTCCCTCAGTATCCGCTGGTTGCCGGACATGAAGTGATTGGCCGCGTGGTGGCGCTCGGCAGCGCAGCTCAGGAAAAAGGGTTGCAGGTCGGGCAGCGCGTTGGCGTTGGCTGGACGGCGCGCAGTTGCGGGCATTGCGATGCCTGTATCAGCGGTAACCAGATTAACTGCCAGGAAGGAGCGGTACCCACGATTCTTAACCGTGGTGGTTTTGCTGAGAAGCTGCGGGCAGACTGGCAGTGGGTTATCCCGCTTCCACAGAGCATTGATATTGAGTCGGCTGGCCCTCTGTTGTGCGGCGGTATCACCGTCTTTAAACCTCTGCTGATGCACCACATTACCGCGACCAGTCGCGTGGGAGTGATCGGCATCGGCGGTCTTGGGCACATCGCCATTAAGCTGCTGCATGCGATGGGTTGTGAAGTCACCGCATTCAGTTCGAATCCGTCGAAACAGCAGGAAGTGCTGGCAATGGGAGCCGATAAGGTAGTGAACAGCCGCGATCCAGATGCGTTAAATGCGCTGACTGGACAGTTTGATCTCATCATCAACACCGTTAATGTCGATCTCGACTGGCAGCCCTATTTCGAAGCGCTGGCCTATGGCGGCCATTTTCACACCGTCGGCGCAGTGATGAAGCCGATACCGGTTCCGGCGTTTACATTGATTGCTGGCGATCGCAGCATCTCCGGTTCGGCCACCGGTACGCCCTATGAACTACGCAAGCTGATGAAGTTTGCCGGACGCAGCAAGGTCTCGCCGACGACAGAGTTGTTCCCAATGTCGCAAATCAACGAAGCCATCCAGCATGTTCGCGACGGCAAAGCGCGCTACCGCGTGGTGCTGAAAGCCGACTTCTGATCCCCGCCTCCGGGTGGCGTTGCCGCCCGTTTATCCCTGTCGCTTCGGAATCCGCTTCGCAAAGTCAGGAATTTCGCGATGTGGAACGCCCGGTGGTTGCCTATACTCCAGGCAGGATAAATGGAGGAAACCTTATGAGCGCACCCTTGTTAATTGCCCGCACGCCAGAAACCGAGCTGTTCTTACTGCCAGGCATGGCCAATCGTCACGGGCTGATCACCGGTGCAACGGGAACCGGTAAAACGGTCACGTTGCAAAAGCTGGCTGAGTCGCTGTCGGAAATCGGCGTTCCGGTGTTTATGGCGGATGTGAAAGGCGATCTGACGGGGGTTGCTGAAGAGGGGGTAGCCTCGGAAAAACTGCTTACCCGGCTTAACAACATCGGTATCACCGACTGGCAGCCACACGCCAATCCGGTGGTAGCATGGGATATTTTCGGCGAAAAAGGTCATCCGGTACGGGCGACTATCTCCGATCTCGGGCCGCTGCTGCTCGCGCGTCTGCTGAATCTGAACGAGGTACAGTCCGGTGTACTTGATATTATCTTTCGTATTGCTGATGACCAGGGGCTCTTACTGCTGGATTTCAAAGACCTGCGGGCCATAACGCAATACATTGGCGATAACGCCAAATCCTTCCAGAATCAGTACGGCAATATCAGTAGCGCATCGGTAGGGGCAATCCAGCGTGGACTGCTGACCCTCGAGCAACAAGGCGCAACCCACTTCTTTGGCGAGCCCATGCTGGAGATCACCGACTGGATGCGCGTCGATGCCAACGGCAAAGGGATTATCAACATCCTCAGCGCCGAAAAGCTTTACCAGATGCCAAAACTGTATGCTGCCAGCCTGCTCTGGATGCTTTCCGAACTTTACGAACAACTGCCGGAAGCGGGCGATTTGGAAAAGCCGAAGCTGGTCTTTTTCTTCGACGAGGCGCATCTGTTGTTTAACGACGCGCCTCAGGTGCTGTTGGATAAAATCGAACAGGTTATCCGCCTTATCCGCTCAAAAGGCGTCGGCGTCTGGTTCGTCTCGCAAAACCCGTCCGACATACCCGACAACGTGCTCGGGCAGTTGGGTAATCGTGTGCAGCATGCCCTGCGCGCTTTCACGCCGAAGGATCAGAAAGCGGTGAAAACTGCAGCGCAGACGATGCGGGCGAATCCGGCATTTGATACTGAAAAAGCCATTCAGGAGTTGGGTACCGGTGAAGCGCTAATCTCGTTTCTTGATGCAAAAGGCAGTCCGTCGGTAGTGGAACGCGCAATGGTCATTGCGCCCTGCTCGCGTATGGGTCCACTCACCGACGACGAACGTAACGGGTTGATTAATCACTCGGCACTGTACGGCAAATACGAGGAAGAGGTGGATAGCGAATCTGCTTACGAGAGGCTGCAAAAGGGTGTGCAGGCCAGCACTGAACAGCAGAACAATCCAACCGTGAAAGGCAAAGAGGTCGCGGTTGACGATGGTATTCTCGGCGGGTTGAAAGACATTTTGTTTGGCAGTACCGGACCGCGCGGCGGTAAGCGTGATGGTGTCGTACAGAGTGTTGCCAAAAGCGCGGCGCGTCAAGTCACTAATCAAATTATACGTGGGATGTTGGGTAGCTTACTGGGCGGGAGAAAACGCTAAGGTGCTACAAGTGCCCTCCCGTGACATGGGAGGGCAACAGGATTATGATCTCCGCAGCATTAACCAGAGGCTAATCAGGAAGAATGAGGCGCTCGGCAACAGTGCGCCAATAATCGGCGGAATGCCGTAAACCAGCGTCAGCGGACCAAAGATCTGGTCAAGCACGTAGAAAACAAAACCAAAGCTGATACCTGTGACAACACGCGCGCCCATCGGAACGCTACGCAGCGGGCCGAAAATGAACGACAGCGCCATCAGCATCATGACGGCCACAGAGAGCGGCTGGAACACTTTACTCCACATATTGAGCTGGTAGCGTCCGGCGTCCTGACCACTCGATTTCAGATACTTCACGTAGCTGTGCAGACCGCTAATGGAGAGCGCATCCGGATCTAACGCGACCACGCCGAGTTTGTCCGGCGTCAGGTTGGTTTTCCAGGTACCGCTCACCGTCTGCGAACCGGTGACTTGCTTAGGATTGGTCAGGTTGGACTCATCGACCTGCGACAGACGCCATACTTTGTGCTCAGCATCGAATTTCGCAGAAGCGGCGTAACGCACCGACTGCAAACGGCGCTGCTCGTTGAAGCCGTAGATACTGATCCCGCCCAACTCCGTGTCGCCCTTAACTCGCTCGATATACACAAAATTGTTGCCGTCTTTTGCCCACAAACCTTGCTGGGTAGAGAGCAGCGAGCCGCCATACATTTGCTGAGCACGATAGTTACGCGCCATCTGCTCGCCCTGCGGAGCAACCCACTCGCCAATTGCCATCGTCAATAACACCAGTGGAATGGCTGTTTTCATGACCGACAGCGCCACCTGCATGCGGGTAAAACCAGAAGCCTGCATCACCACCAGTTCACTGCGCTGCGCCAGCATCCCCAGCCCCAACAACGCGCCTAACAGCGCCGCCATCGGGAAGAAAATCTGCACATCTTTTGGTGCGCTGAGCAGGGTATACATCCCTGCGCCCATCGCATCGTAGTTCCCCTGCCCGGCTTTTTTCAGCTGGTCGACGAACTTGATGATGCCGGAGAGCGACACCAGCATGAACAGCGTCATCATGATGGTGGTGAAAATGGTTTTACCGATATAGCGGTCAAGTACACCAAATGGCTGCATTACACCGCTCCTCTACGCAGAAAACGGGCACGCAGACGGCGTACCGACACCGTATCCCACAAGTTCAGGCCAATCGCTAACGCCAGATATGACAGGTTTACCACCCACATCCAGAGAGCCGGATCCAGTTTGCCTTTACCGCCATTGGATTTCAGAGAGGTCTGCACAAGGAAGAACAACAGATACAGCAGCATCGCAGGGAGCATCGACAGAACACGCCCCTGACGTGGGTTCACCACGCTCAGCGGCACCACCATCAGCGCCATCATAAATACGGTAAATACCAATGTCAGGCGCCAGTGCAGTTCCGCCCGGGCACGATCGGTATTGGCCGACCACAGCGAGCGCATATCCATCTGCTCGGAATCATTGGGATCCAGCGCAACCGCCTGATGCCCAATAATCGCCTGATAGTTCTGGAAATCGGTAATGCGGAAATCACGTAACAACGCGGTCCCTTCGAAGCGTGTTCCCTGATTCAGGGTGACCACCTGAGAACCGTCGCGCAGCTGCGTCAAATGCCCAGAATCAGCCACCACCACGGAAGGACGAGCGTTGCCTTTCGGGCGGATTTGCGCGAGAAACACCTCTTTGAAGTCGCTACCATCGACACTTTCGATAAACAGGACTGAGCTACCATTGGTTGCCTGCTGGAATTGCCCCTGCGCAAGCGCAGCCATACCGGGGTTGGCTTTCGCCTCCGCCAGCACTTCATCCTGATGTTTAGATGATAAAGGTCCCGCCCACATGACGTTGACCGCAGCGACAATACCAGTAAACAACGCCAGTACCATGGCGGCTTTTACCAAAACGGCTTTGCTCAGCCCGCAGGCGTGCATGACCGTAATTTCACTTTCAGTATACAGTTTGCCCAGCGTCATCAGCAGCCCGAGGAACAGGCTGAGAGGCAGAATGAGCTGCGCCATTTCAGGTACGCCCAGCCCCAGTAGCGAGAGCACCAGATTTGCCGGAATATCACCGTCAACCGCCGCACCGAGGATCCTCACTAACTTTTGACAAAAGAATATCAAAAGCAAGATGAAAAGGATCGCAAGTTGGCTTTTGAGCGTCTCCCGTACCAGATATCTTATGATTTTCACTTTTAAATACGCCCGTAAAAACTCGTCTTTTGCAGGATTTTAGCTTGTTTCATGGCTTAAACGTCATTTATTCTCTTGAGTCGTCGAAATCGTCGCTAAGACTATTATACTCAACGGATTCACCTCTCAGAAAATTGTTCTGACGTGCCAATACCGTAATAACGTTAAGATTAACACGAAGTCACCGCAACAGCGGACATGAGTTACGAAAGCTTGCAATTCTATCCGTAGCCACCGCCGTTGTCTTTAAGAATCAGGAGTGTAGTGCATGGAGTTCAGTGTAAAAAGCGGTAGCCCGGAGAAACAGCGGAGTGCCTGCATCGTCGTGGGCGTCTTTGAACCGCGTCGCCTCTCTCCGATTGCAGAACAGCTCGATAAGATCAGCGACGGGTACATTAGCGCACTGCTGCGCCGTGGCGAACTGGAAGGAAAACCAGGGCAGACGCTATTGTTGCACCATGTACCGAACGTGTTGTCCGAGCGAATTCTCCTTATTGGTTGTGGCAAAGAGCGTGAGCTTGATGAGCGTCAGTACAAGCAGGTCATTCAGAAAACTATCAATACTCTGAATGATACTGGCTCAATGGAAGCCGTCTGCTTCCTGACCGAGTTGCACGTCAAAGGTCGTAATAACTACTGGAAAGTGCGTCAGGCGGTCGAGACAGCCAAAGAGACGCTGTACAGTTTTGATCAACTGAAAACCAACAAAAGCGAACCGCGTCGTCCGCTGCGTAAAATGGTCTTCAACGTGCCGACCCGCCGTGAACTGACCAGCGGTGAGCGCGCGATCCAGCACGGTCTGGCGATTGCCGCCGGTATCAAAGCGGCAAAAGATCTTGGCAATATGCCACCGAATATTTGTAACGCCGCGTACCTGGCCTCTCAGGCGCGTCAGCTGGCCGATAGCTACAGCAAGAACGTCATCACCCGCGTGATTGGCGAGCAACAGATGAAAGAGCTGGGTATGCACTCCTATCTGGCCGTCGGTCACGGTTCACAAAACGAATCACTGATGTCGGTGATCGAATACAAAGGCAATCCGTCCGAAGATGTGCGCCCGATCGTGCTGGTAGGCAAAGGGCTGACCTTTGACTCCGGCGGTATCTCCATCAAACCAGCCGAAGGCATGGACGAGATGAAGTACGACATGTGCGGCGCAGCGGCGGTGTACGGTGTGATGCGGATGGTGGCGGAACTTCAGTTGCCGATTAACGTCATCGGCGTGCTGGCGGGCTGCGAAAACATGCCGGGCGGGCGTGCTTATCGTCCGGGCGACGTGTTGACCACCATGTCCGGTCAGACCGTTGAAGTGCTGAACACCGACGCTGAAGGCCGTCTGGTGCTGTGCGACGTGTTAACTTACGTTGAACGTTTTGAGCCAGAAGCGGTGATTGACGTAGCGACCCTAACCGGGGCGTGCGTGATTGCGCTGGGCCATCACATCACCGGTCTGATGTCGAACCATAATCCGCTGGCACATGAACTGATTGGCGCATCCGAACAGGCGGGCGACCGCGCATGGCGTCTGCCACTGGGCGATGAGTTCCAGGAGCAACTGGAGTCCAACTTTGCCGATATGGCCAACATCGGTGGTCGTCCTGGCGGGGCGATAACCGCAGGCTGCTTCCTGTCACGCTTTACCCGTAAGTACAACTGGGCGCACCTGGACATCGCGGGCACCGCATGGCGTTCCGGCAAAGCGAAAGGCGCAACCGGTCGTCCGGTCGCGTTGCTGTCACAGTTCCTGTTGAATCGCGCGGGTTTCAACGGCGAAGAGTAAGTTTGTTTGCCGGATGGCGCTACGCTTATCCGGCCTACAAGCCGCACTAGACCGTAGGCCCGGTAAGCGCAGCGCCACCGGGCAATACGTTTAAATCCACCACAAGAAGCCCCATATATGAAGAATGCAACGTTCTACCTTCTGGACAACGACACCACCGTCGATGGCTTAAGCGCCGTCGAACAACTGGTGTGCGACGTTGCCGCAGAACGTTGGCGCAGTGGCAAGCGCGTGCTGATTGCCTGTGAAGATGAGCAGCAGGCCATTCGTCTGGATGAAGCGCTGTGGGCAAGACCGGCAGACCGTTTTGTGCCACATAATCTGGCGGGCGAAGGTCCGAGAGGCGGCGCGCCGGTTGAAATTGCCTGGCCGCAAAAACGCAACAGCAGCCCGCGGGATATCTTGATCAGCCTGCGAACTAACTTTGCAGATTTTGCCACCGCTTTCACAGAAGTGATAGACTTCGTTCCTTACGAAGATTCTCTGAAACAACTGGCGCGTGAACGCTACAAAGCCTACCGCGTGGCTGGTTTTAACCTGAATACGGCAACCTGGAAATAATGGAAAAGACATACAACCCACAAGATATCGAACAGCCGCTTTACGAGCACTGGGAACAGCAGGGCTACTTCAAGCCAAACGGTGATGAAAGTAAAGAATCCTTCTGCATCATGATCCCGCCGCCGAACGTCACCGGCAGTTTGCATATGGGTCACGCCTTCCAGCAAACCATCATGGATACCATGATCCGCTACCAGCGCATGCAGGGTAAAAACACCCTCTGGCAGGCGGGGACCGACCATGCCGGTATCGCCACCCAGATGGTGGTTGAGCGCAAGATTGCCGCTGAAGAAGGTAAAACCCGTCACGATTACGGACGCGACGCGTTCATCGACAAAATCTGGCAGTGGAAAGCGGAATCCGGCGGCACCATTACCCGTCAGATGCGCCGTCTCGGTAACTCCGTGGACTGGGAGCGCGAGCGCTTCACCATGGACGAAGGTCTTTCCAATGCCGTGAAAGAAGTCTTCGTACGCCTCTACAAAGAAGATCTGATTTACCGTGGCAAACGCCTGGTCAACTGGGACCCGAAACTGCGCACCGCCATCTCTGACCTGGAAGTGGAAAACCGCGAGTCTAAAGGCTCGATGTGGCACATCCGCTATCCGCTGGCCGATGGCGCGAAAACCGCAGACGGTAAAGATTACCTGGTGGTTGCCACCACGCGTCCGGAAACCCTGCTGGGCGATACTGGCGTAGCCGTAAACCCGGAAGATCCGCGTTATAAAGATTTGATTGGCAAATTCGTGGTGCTGCCGCTGGTTAACCGCCGCATTCCGATTGTCGGCGACGAACACGCCGATATGGAAAAAGGCACCGGCTGTGTGAAAATCACCCCGGCACACGACTTTAACGACTACGAAGTCGGTAAACGTCACGCCCTGCCAATGATCAACATCCTGACCTTTGACGGTGACATCCGTGAAAGCGCTCAGGTCTTTGATACCAAAGGCGAAGAATCTGACGTCTACGCCAGCGACATCCCGGCTGAGTTCCAGAATCTGGAGCGCTTTGCCGCCCGTAAAGCGGTGGTTGCTGCCGTTGACGCTCTCGGCCTGCTGGAAGAGATCAAACCGCATGACCTGACCGTGCCATACGGCGACCGTGGCGGCGTGGTTATCGAACCGATGCTGACCGACCAGTGGTATGTGCGTGCTGACGTGCTGGCAAAACCGGCCGTTGAAGCAGTTGAAAACGGCGATATTCAGTTCGTACCGAAGCAGTACGAAAACATGTACTTCTCCTGGATGCGCGATATTCAGGACTGGTGTATCTCTCGTCAGCTGTGGTGGGGTCACCGTATCCCGGCATGGTACGACGAAGCGGGTAACGTCTACGTGGGTCGCACTGAAGATGAAGTGCGTAGCGAAAACAACCTAGCCGCGGACGTTGCGCTTCGTCAGGATGAAGACGTACTCGACACCTGGTTCTCTTCCGCCTTGTGGACCTTCTCCACCCTCGGCTGGCCAGAAAACACCGATGCGCTGCGTCAGTTCCACCCAACCAGCGTGATGGTTTCCGGCTTCGACATCATCTTCTTCTGGATTGCCCGCATGATCATGATGACCATGCACTTCATCAAAGATGAAAACGGCAAACCGCAGGTTCCGTTCCATACCGTCTACATGACCGGTCTGATTCGTGACGACGAAGGCCAGAAGATGTCCAAATCCAAGGGCAACGTCATTGACCCGCTGGATATGGTCGACGGTATTTCGCTTGCAGATCTGCTGGAGAAACGTACCGGTAATATGATGCAGCCGCAGCTGGCGGAGAAAATCCGTAAGCGCACCGAGAAGCAATTCCCGGACGGCATCGAGCCGCACGGCACCGACGCCCTGCGCTTCACCCTGGCCGCACTGGCCTCTACCGGTCGCGATATCAACTGGGATATGAAGCGTCTGGAGGGTTACCGTAACTTCTGTAACAAGCTGTGGAACGCCAGCCGCTTTGTGCTGATGAACACCGAAGAGCAGGATTGCGGTTTCAACGGCGGCGAAATGACGCTGTCGCTGGCGGACCGTTGGATTCTGGCGGAGTTTAACCAGACCATCAAAGCGTACCGCGAAGCGCTGGATAACTTCCGCTTCGATATCGCTGCAGGCATCCTGTACGAGTTCACCTGGAACCAGTTCTGCGACTGGTATCTGGAGCTGACCAAGCCGGTAATGAACGGCGGTTCTGAGTCTGAACTGCGCGGTACCCGCCACACGCTGGTGACCGTTCTGGAAGGTCTGCTGCGCCTCGCGCATCCGATCATCCCGTTCATTACGGAAACCATCTGGCAGCGCGTGAAAGTGATTTGCGGTATCACCGCCGATACCATCATGCTGCAGCCGTTCCCGCAGTACGATGCGTCTCAGGTCGATGAAGCGGCAGCTTCTGACACCGAGTGGCTGAAACAGGCCATCATTGCGGTACGTAACATCCGTGCGGAAATGAACATCGCCCCGGGTAAACCGCTGGAACTTCTGCTGCGCGGTTGCAGCAAGGATGCGGAGCGTCGTGTGAACGACAACCGTAGCTTCCTGCTGAATCTGGCGCGTCTGGAGAGCATCACCGTGCTGCCAGCCGATGACAAAGGCCCGGTATCCGTGACCAAAATCATCGACGGCGCTGAACTGCTGATCCCGATGGCTGGCCTCATCAACAAAGACGATGAGCTGGCGCGTCTGGCGAAAGAAGTGGTGAAGATCGAAGGCGAAATCAGCCGCATCGAAAACAAACTGTCTAACGAAGGCTTTGTGGCGCGTGCACCGGAAGCGGTGATCGCCAAAGAGCGTGAGAAGCTGGACGGTTATGCGGAAGCGAAAGCGAAACTGATTGAGCAGCAGGCGGTTATCGCCGCGCTGTAATCAAATGCCGGGTGGCGCTTTGCTTACCCGGCCTACAGTCCGTTGCAATATCAATGCATTGTGCGTCTTCTGATACGCACAATGCATCCTTCCCTGAATTATCCTCTCTTGCGTTTTCCTGCCCTACGGTGTTATTAACTGCGTATATCCGTCACTATTTATTTCGAGTTTCGCTATGAGTGTTATATCTCCGGTCGCGGCGACCCTGCGTCTGATCACCGCTGACGATAATCCCGCGGTGGCCAGCGTCATCCGTCAGGTTTCTGCTGAATATGGTCTGACCGCCGACAAAGGCTATACCGTTGCAGACCCTAACCTGGACGAACTCTTCCAGGTTTATAGCCAGCCGGGCGCGGCTTACTGGGTGGTTGAACAAAACGGTGAAGTCGTGGGCGGCGGTGGCGTTGCGCCGTTAGGTTGTAGCGAGCCGGATATTTGTGAATTGCAGAAAATGTATTTTCTGTCGTCGGTGCGCGGCCAAGGGCTGGCGAAAAAGCTGGCGCTGATGGCGCTGGATCATGCCCGCGAGCAGGGCTTCAAACGCTGCTATCTGGAAACTACCGCGTTTCTGCGCGAAGCCATCGGCCTGTATGAACATTTAGGCTTTGAGCACATTAGCGAACCGCTGGGCTGCACCGGGCATGTGGATTGCGAAGTGCGGATGCTGAAAAGTCTGTAAATTTGCCCGACGCGGTACGCGTATCGGGCAAGAAATTACATCGGTACGCCGCTATGAAAACGAAACTCGTCGTCCGGCGAGGTGATTAACGCCGCCTCCACTTCACCAAAGAAGCGCACGCGCGGCGTGATATCCGCCTTCGATACCTGCTGCGCCAGTGCCAGGTAATCCTGATAATGACGCGCTTCTGAACGCAGCAGCGAGAGGTAAAACTTCTGCAACGACTCATCGAGATACGGAGCCAGCGCGGCAAAACGCTCGCAGGATCGTGCTTCGATATACGCCCCGCAAATCAGCTTATCAATCAGCGTCAGCGGTTCGTGAGTACGCACTTCTTTTAACATCCCTTTGGCATAACGGCTGGCGGTGATCTTCTCGTACGGGATCTGGCGCGCGGTCATGGCTTCGCGCACCTGCCAGAAGTGATGCAGTTCCTCTTTGATCAGCAGCACCATGCTGTCGATCAACGCCTGCCCCCACGGATCGTCCGTTTGCGGCATCGCGCTTTTGCCGATCTGCTTATGCAGGGCAACAAAATCAGGCTCCGGCCCTTCGCGGAAGGCAAACGCTTCGTAGGGTTGTAACCAGGCGAGCAACGCATCAGCTCCCTGTTTATCCGCAACATATTTACGCACCAGCAGCATCGCCGTTTGCGCCGCTTTCAGCTCACACACCAGGTGGTCGGTTAGCAGTAGCGGGAGATTCGCCGGATCGCGGGCTTTATCGAGCCACGCCTTTGGCGTTGGGCATTGCAAAAAAGAAAGAACCGGGGAGAGAATTTGCGGGTAATCCATTGGCAACCTGTCAGTGAGGTACGACAGCAGGCGCTGCCGTACCGTATCGCATCTGGAACTTAGTGACGCACACCGTCGTCGTCTTCGTCGACGTAGTCTTCATCGTCGCCGTCTTCGCCGTTAGGGTCTTCAAAGTACGTTCCCCAGCCGTCGTATTCCACTTCATACTTCTCTGCCAGATTCATCAGTTGCTCAACCTGAGCGTCGATGAGTTCGGCGTTCAGCGCACATTCGCTGAGAATATCGCAGCAGATGACCGTGTCGCCCTCTTCCACTTCCAGCTCTTCCGGCTCGGTTACTTCATAGCCGAGTTTGAATGCTTCTACTGCGGCTTTTTCCAGCGTTTCAAAGTCATCTGCGGAAAGATGATGCTCGATGGTGTACAGCGCGTCGGGATCGCTGCCATCTTCAAGTAATTCTTCAATAATCAAGCGCGTCTCTTCACGCTGCTCTTCCAGTAGTTCCGGGTTTGCCATGGCTGATTCCTCATAATGTCCTGCCGATACTCTTATTGTCACATACCGCTGACATTGCCTCCACCTTTCCAGCAAAGATTTGTTAAACAGGGTTGCAAATGAATAACCATCCATATAAATTGAATTTTAATTCAATAAGTGGTCTTGACCATGTGAGGGAACCATGTCTGCGTTTTATCAGAAGCATTTCTTGAAGTTGCTTGATTTCACCTCCGCTGAACTTACCACTCTGCTGCAACTCGCCGCGCAGCTGAAAGCCGATAAGAAAAACGGTAACGAAGTGCCAAAACTGACCGGTAAAAACATCGCGCTCATCTTCGAAAAAGACTCGACCCGTACCCGTTGCTCTTTCGAAGTTGCCGCATACGATCAAGGCGCCCGCGTGACTTACCTCGGCCCCAGCGGCAGCCAGATTGGCCATAAAGAATCGATCAAAGATACCGCGCGCGTGTTGGGCCGCCTGTACGACGGCATCCAGTATCGCGGCTATGGCCAGGAGATTGTTGAAACGCTGGCGGCGTATGCTGGCGTGCCGGTGTGGAACGGCCTGACCAATGAATTTCATCCGACGCAATTGCTGGCAGATCTGCTGACCATGCAGGAGCATTTGCCGGGCAAAGCGTTCAATGAAATGACGCTGGTGTATGCAGGCGATGCGCGTAACAACATGGGCAATTCGATGCTGGAAGCGGCGGCATTAACGGGGCTGAATTTACGTCTGGTGGCACCAATGTCCTGCTGGCCGGAAGCGTCCCTTGTGGCGGAATGCAAGGCGATGGCGCAGAAAAACGGCGGTAATATCACGCTGACCGAAGAGATTGCGGCAGGCGTAAAAGGCGCAGACTTTATCTATACCGATGTGTGGGTGTCGATGGGAGAAGCCAAAGAGAAATGGGCGGAACGTATCGCGCTACTACGTGAATATCAGGTGAATAGTGCAATGATGGCGCTGACCGGTAATCCGCAGGTGAAATTCCTCCACTGTCTGCCCGCGTTCCACGATGACCAGACCACCCTCGGTAAGAAAATGGCACAGGAGTATGGTTTGCATGGCGGTATGGAAGTCACCGATGAGGTATTTGAGTCTCCGGCAAGCATTGTCTTTGATCAGGCAGAAAACCGAATGCACACCATCAAAGCGGTAATGGTGGCGACGTTAAGCCAGTAAGTTGAGTACCGGATGGCCCTGCGCCATCCGGTAAATGCGAGGAAATTACTCCACCAGCATTTTCACGACAGCCTTACGCACTTTCGCCGGAGCGCCCACCGCGCACAGCGGCTTATGGACTTCGCCCGGATAAAACACCACGAAATCACCTTCGTTCAGCACAACGGTTTTTTCCTCAATACCTTCGGATAAAAACGCGATGTCTTTGTCCGCCAGCCAGTCCGTCTCCGGCGCACCTGCTGGTTGCGTACTGAACGTCATCCCTTCCTGTCCCTTTAACACGATCTGAATATCAAGATAGCGAGCGTGGAATTCAGCACGGCGCTGTTCAAACGGCTCAGTCATATCCTCTGCAATCAGGTAAAACAGGTGATTGCCGTCAATATCATGCTTTCCCTTTTCGGTCGCTTCCGTCACATGCGTTTTAACGTGTTCAATAGCCTGGCGCAGCTCTTCCGGCAACCAGGATTGCAGATTATGGATATTGCCAACGATCATCATACACCCCATTAATTAAAACATTGTTTCATTTTAATGGTTATACGAAAAAAACGGCGGTCATACCATCGCTATTTCCTCATGTTTTGCGACAGCGCATGTTTTTCGTAATGATCGGCCGCTGAGAACATAACGAATAAAAATTCAATAAAAACGCCATTCCACTCACCTTAATCGTTTTCTTTATTAAAATTGTGCATTAATCGCTTGATCACATAACGGAGCTGAGTATAATCGCGGACAATTTGCCGGGAGGAAGTATGGTCCAGTGTGTTCGACATTCTGTCTTACCGCGTCTGAAAACAGACGCCGGACTGCCGTTTTTCTTTCCGTTGCTCACCTATTCCCAGCCCCTCAATTGAGGGGCTTTTTTTTGCCCAGGCGTCAGGAGATAAAAATGGCTAACCCGCTATATCAAAAACACATCATTTCCATAAACGACCTCAGTCGCGATGACCTTAATCTGGTCCTGGCGACGGCGGCGAAATTAAAAACCAATCCGCAGCCGGAGCTGCTGAAGCACAAAGTGATCGCCAGCTGTTTCTTTGAAGCGTCAACCCGTACCCGTTTATCATTCGAAACCTCAATGCACCGTCTGGGCGCCAGCGTGGTCGGATTCTCCGACAGCAGCAACACCTCTCTGGGTAAAAAGGGCGAGACGCTGGCGGACACCATTTCCGTCATCAGTACCTATGTTGACGCTATCGTCATGCGCCACCCGCAGGAAGGCGCGGCGCGTCTGGCGACCGAGTTTTCCGGTACCGTACCGGTATTGAATGCGGGTGACGGCTCTAACCAGCATCCGACGCAAACGCTGCTGGATTTGTTCACCATTCAGGAGACGCAAGGCCGTCTGGATAACCTGAACATCGCGATGGTCGGCGACCTGAAATATGGCCGTACCGTGCACTCTCTGACGCAGGCGCTGGCGAAATTTGAAGGTAATCGCTTCTACTTCATCGCCCCGGATGCGCTGGCCATGCCGCAGTACATTCTCGATATGCTCGATGAGAAAGGCATTGCCTGGAGCCTGCATGGCAACTTTGAAGAGGTGATGGCTGAGGTGGATATTCTGTATATGACCCGCGTGCAGAAAGAGCGCCTGGATCCCTCTGAATACGCCAACGTCAAAGCGCAGTTTGTTCTGCGCGCCAGCGATCTGAACGGCGCGCGTGAAAATATGAAGGTTCTGCACCCGCTGCCGCGTATTGATGAGATCACCACCGACGTCGACAAAACGCCACACGCCTGGTACTTCCAGCAGGCGGGGAACGGTATTTTCGCTCGCCAGGCGTTACTGGCACTGGTTCTGAATCGCGATCTGGCACTGTAAGGGGAAAAGAGATGACACACGATAACAAACTTCAGGTTGAAGCAATCAAACGCGGCACCGTGATTGACCACATTCCCGCCCAGGTCGGTTTTAAGCTGCTGACCCTGTTCAAGCTGACCGAAACTGACCAGCGCATCACCATCGGTCTTAATCTGCCGTCGGGTGAAATGGGCCGCAAAGACCTTATCAAAATCGAGAACACGTTCCTGACCGATGAGCAGGTAAACCAACTTTCTCTGTACGCACCGCAAGCCACGGTGAATCGCATTGATGATTACGACGTTGTGGGTAAATCCCGCCCCAGTCTACCGGAGCGTATCGAAAGCGTACTGGTCTGCCCTAACAGTAACTGCATCAGCCATGCAGAACCGGTTTCTTCCAGTTTTTCAGTGAAAAAACGCGTAGACGACATTGCACTCAAATGCAAATACTGTGAAAAAGAGTTTTCTCATTATGTGGTGCTCGCCAACTAATTGGGGTTGGTTATGGATTCCCGGCTCCCTATAATGACCGGGAACATGAGGCTGCATCCCTCAAGTGGATTGATGCAGCTTCAATTACCGCTGTAATTCAGGAGATATCATGAGCAAAACTATCGCGACGGAAAATGCACCAGCAGCTATCGGCCCATATGTTCAGGGCGTAGACCTGGGCAGCATGATCATTACTTCCGGTCAGATCCCGGTTGATCCAAAAACCGGCAGCGTACCGGAAGACGTGTCCGCTCAGGCGCGTCAGTCGCTGGATAACGTAAAAGCTATCGTCGAAGCGGCAGGCCTGAAAGTAGGCGACATCGTCAAAACCACCGTGTTCGTCAAAGATCTGAACGACTTTGCCACCGTAAACGCCACTTACGAAGCTTTCTTCACTGAGCACAATGCCACCTTCCCGGCGCGTTCTTGCGTTGAAGTGGCGCGTCTGCCGAAAGATGTGAAGATTGAAATCGAAGCGATTGCCGTTCGTCGCTAAGCGTGTGCAGGACTCTGAAAAACAGGGTCCTTTTTTAAAACTAATCGCATCGTTCGAGCGAAATAGAAACTTGCCTACCCTGATTAATTACAGTGATTGATTCGCGATTAATATCATCTATAGACCAGTTGTAAGACTCGGGGCTTCCAGCCTCATTCTCCTCAACTCTAGAAGATAAACAGGTTATCCCTAATATCCAGCTCCATCTTGATTTATAGATATTTAGATAGACGTTCTCTTGATCCTGAAATCGAGATATGGGCATGCTTTCAAGGGTGTAAAAAACGTCATCCTTAATGATTAACTCAATAAGATGATTATACCGTTGTGCCGTATCTACCGAAAAAAAACATAAAAACAGGCAACAAATCATAATGATACATTTTATCTTTAGCGGTAGTATTTTCAAGCAAACCTCACGAGGCCAAATCATTAATTCCATGAATTATTTCATGATTATTTTTCAGGCATTCAATCGTGATAATGGGTCTTCCTCTCTCTCTATAATCCTTTAAATCCATTATTTTTTGATAAGAATATCGATAAGGTTGAGACAAACTTTTACGACGAAAGTCGACCTGGCTAAGTATGATTTTATCATTCCTGATATCGGCAAAGATGTACAACCCACGCTGGTAAGTCTCATGAGTATATGAAACGCCACCCATATTATTTTGACACCATTTTACTGCCAGAACTTGCGAACTTTCTTTAACAACTTGAAAACAAATCATTACAAGGTGAACTGTATACAAAAGGAATAACCAGAAAATGATATTCGCTGCTTTTGGGAGGTAGCGTGAGGTAAGCGAATTAATCATCCCAGATCACCTCTTTTTCAATTA
This sequence comes from Citrobacter sp. Awk 4, assembly GCF_028069725.1. Lineage (GTDB taxonomy): Bacteria > Pseudomonadota > Gammaproteobacteria > Enterobacterales > Enterobacteriaceae > Citrobacter_D. The sequence goes on along the minus strand of NZ_JANEWG010000008.1, from coordinate 79,061 downwards.
CTCCCTGAATATTATACTCTCTGGCAAGACATTCCTGATGAAACTGCCCCATAAAGCGGTCAGTCACTGGTATAACTCCGCCTAAACGCACTCCTGCATCAGCTTTAGTTATATTCCAGTTATATCTGTCAAAAAATTTAAATTTAAGCTCATAGCGACAACGAGTGTCTCTCATCTTATCAGAAGAATGATAAAGCTCTGTTATAAAGACATAACCTTTTCCCCAGTATTGGTATCCCCCAATGGCATAGAAAAGGTCAGTATTGCTAGATATAAAGTCGCCATGGCTAACTTCTTTTGATACAAAAAAATGTTCACCAGGCGGCAATAATTGACAAAACATTATGGCTTGCTTTAATTCATTTTCATATTCATTTCTTAATGAAGATGATCTTCCCATTAAATCGGAAAGATCAATATGTAAATCATCCCCTGTATTATTTAAATAATGTAAAAGATGATATTGAGCATAAGGATATTTGTATTTTAAGAAGAGATTACCATCCACTGCTCTCTCTAGATAATGTTTATAATGAAAAAAATCATCAGAAAAATGGCCCATACTACACCACGGTCCACTACCTTCATCAATTGTGTATGGAGGGTCATTCTGACCTAATCGATAATTAGACATAATAATCTCCTTTAGCATTCATCGAATAGTAAAGGATGAAAACAAGCTTTAATAATAGAACAGTGCAAATTATATTATTTTCAGAATTCATTTAGGGATAGCATTACGAATAATACTATCCCCTCATGATTCTTACTGCCAGCCGTAACGTCGGCTATAAAATCCTTTCACCCACTGCGTCAGCGTCATATACCCCACCAGAATCGCCACCAGCCACGGGAAATAGCTCAGCGGCAACGCCTGCAATTGCAGATAACTTGCCAACGGAGAAAACGGCAACGCGATCCCGATAACCATCACCAGCAATGTCATCAGCATTAATGGCCATGCGGCGCGACTCTGGATAAACGGCACGCGGCGGGTACGGATCATATGCACAATCAATGTTTGCGACAGCAGCCCCACCACAAACCAGCCGGACTGGAACAAGGTTTGTGCTTCCGGCACATTGGCGTGAAATACCCACCACATTAAACAAAACGTCAGAATGTCAAAGATCGAACTGATCGGCCCAAAGAACAGCATAAAACGCCCAAGATCGGCGGGATTCCAGCGCTGCGGCTTTTGGATCTGCTCATCATCAACGTTATCAAACGGGATTGCCACCTGGGATACATCGTACAGCAGGTTTTGAATCAGTAAGTGTAGCGGCAACATGGGCAGAAACGGCAGGAAGGCGCTCGCCACCAGAACGCTGAAAACATTACCGAAGTTAGAACTGGCGGTCATCTTGATGTACTTCAGCATGTTAGAGAAGGTACGACGTCCCTCAATCACGCCCTCTTCCAGTACCATCAGGCTTTTTTCCAGCAGGATGATATCTGCAGTTTCACGGGCTATATCCACCGCGCCATCAACAGAAATACCAATGTCGGCAGCCCGCAGTGCAGGCGCATCATTGATACCGTCGCCCATAAACCCGACCACGTGCCCTTCACGTTTGAGCAATGTGACGATGCGCTCTTTGTGCATCGGCGTCAGACGCGCGAACAGCGTGGTACGCAGCGCCAGTTTCGCCAGTTCATCATCGCTTAGCCCTTCGATATCGCTGCCGACAACCGCCTCCCCCGCTTCCAGCCCAACGTCGTGGCAGACTTTTGCCGCCACCAGTTCACTGTCTCCGGTGAGGATTTTTACGCTGATCCCGCTGGCTTTCAGCGCGTTCAGCGCTGGTGCAGTGGTCTCTTTCGGAGGATCGAGAAACGCGATATAGCCTTCGAGGATCAGGCAGGACTCATCAATACGTTGATAATCCCCTTCACGCGCGGGCAGGTATTTCGTCGCAACCGCCACCACGCGCAGTCCCTGCCGGTTCAGGGTATCGGTGACCCGCTTAACCCGCCGCAACATATTGTCATCCAGCGGCACAATGGTGCCGTTGTGCCGCACCTGGGTGCAGGCATTGAGGATCTCCTGCAACGCCCCTTTGCACACCAGTTTATGCACACTGGCCTCTTCAGCCACCACCACCGACATCCGGCGGCGTTCAAAATCAAACGGGATTTCGTCAATTTTCTGCCAGCGGCCGGAAAGCTGGCGCGCAGTGGCTTCATCCACGCCCTCCAGTACGGCAGTATCGAGTAAATTCTTCAGACCGGTCTGGTAATGGCTGTTCAGCCAGGCGGAATACAACACCCGTTCGCAGGGTTTTCCCGAGATATCAGTGTGATTCTCCAGCACTATTTTATCCTGCGTCAGGGTGCCGGTTTTATCGGTGCAGAGAATGTCCATCGCGCCAAAGTTCTGGATAGCGTCGAGATGTTTAACAATGACCTTCTGCTTTGAAAGCTTCACCGCCCCACGCGCCAGCGTAGAAGTGACAATCATCGGCAGCATCTCCGGCGTTAAGCCAACGGCCACCGACAGCGCAAAGAGCGCGGCTTCCCACCAGTCGCCTTTGGTGTAGCCGTTAATGAGCAGAACAACAGGCGCCATCACCAACATAAAACGAATCAATAGCATGCTGACGCGGCTAATGCCTTTTTGAAACGCGTTCTGCTCGCTTTCTTGTTCTGTGACTCTTCCCGCCAGTTGACCAAACCAGGTATTGGCGCCCGTCGCCATGACAATCGCCAGCGCCGTGCCGCTCACCACATTGGTGCCCATAAAACACAGCGTGTCGCACTCAAGCGGATTGTTTTGTTGCGGTTCACGCGTTATCGCCACTTTTTCAACAGGCAGCGACTCGCCCGTCAGAGAGGCCTGTGCGACAAACAGATCGCGCGCCTGAAAGACGCGCAGGTCAGCCGGGATCATATCGCCTGCCGCCAGTTTGATGATATCGCCCGACACCAGTTGGTCGATGGGCAGTTCCAGCCAGCCGTTCTCTCCAGTGTCGTTTATCACACGCAGCACCGTCGCTGTATTACTGACCATCGCTTTCAGGGCATCCGCCGCTTTCGTCGAGCGAGCCTCCTGCACAAAATTCAGCAGCGTGGAAATAATGACCATCAACGCGATCACGCTGGCGGCGAACAGATCCTCCGTGGCATAGGAAATCCCACCTAAAATGGTGAGCAAAATATTGAACGGGTTGCGATAACACGTCCACAAATGTCGCCACCACGGAGCAGGCTGCTGAGCCGGAAGCTGATTCTCGCCATACATTTCACGCGCACGCTCAACCTCGGCATGATTCAACCCTTCCGGGTGCGCGTCGAATGTATGCCAGAGCGCTGCCTCTTCCATCACGGCGACCTTCAGACAGCGCTCGCGTAATGAAGGCGGAATTGGCGTACTGGCCACGGTCTGCGCGTTAGGCAACGGATCACGCTGTACCAGACGATAAGGCAAATGGCGGCTCAGCCGGACAAAAAGTAAACGGGTGATATTTTTAAACACAGGCAGTCCCTCCGCGCCCATTAAATCAGGCGCAGAAAATCCGTCAGGCGCGGCAATGCCTTACCTGAGGGTAATGTAAAGAGATGGCAGGGACGTCAGAACGTCACTGTCTTACAGCACCGGTAAGACAGTGAAAAGCAGGCTTACCGGAAAGAAATATTTTGCCCTCGCGAGAGAGGGGTGGGATCAGGATCCATACAGCCTCCGGTAAGTGAATGATGCGCAATGCGCAGAAAACCATAAGGTTTGTCTCTATTATGGCGGTATGATAACTGCAGGTGACTAAACCAGACATAAACCAGACTTTGCCCATTACCTCTCACTTGAGTAAAGTGATTCCTTTTCAAAGACCAGACGTACCACGGGAAAACAGGATGCAAAATCGGCTGACCATTAAAGACATCGCCCGCTTAAGCGGCGTCGGGAAATCGACCGTTTCCCGCGTGCTCAATAACGAAAGCGGCGTCAGCGAACGGACCCGCGAACGTGTCGAAGCGGTGATGAATCAGCACGGTTTTTCGCCTTCTCGTTCGGCGCGCGCCATGCGTGGTCAGAGCGACAAAGTGGTCGCCATTATCGTCACCCGTCTGGACTCGTTGTCGGAAAACCTCGCAGTACAAACCATGCTTCCCGCCTTTTATGAACAAGGCTATGACCCCATTATGATGGAAAGCCAGTTTTCCCCGGCGCTGGTAGAAGAACATCTGGGGATGCTCAGACGGCGGAACATTGATGGCGTCGTGCTCTTTGGTTTTACCGGTATTAGTGAAGAGACGCTCAATTCCTGGCAGCCTTCGCTGGTTCTGTTGGCCCGCGATGCCAAAGGTTTTGCCTCCGTGTGTTATGACGATGACGGTGCCATTAAAACCCTGATGCAGCGTCTGTACGATCAGGGTCACCGGCATATCAGTTTTCTGGGCGTTCCTCATCACGACATCACCACTGGCAAACGTCGCCATGACGCCTACCTGGCCTTCTGTAAAAAACATAACCTGCATCCCGTCGCAGCTCTGCCTGGTCTTGCCATGAAGCAAGGCTACGATCATGCCGTGGATGTCATTACCCCGGACACCACCGCGCTGGTCTGCGCGACGGATACGCTGGCGTTGGGCGCCAGTAAATATTTGCAGGAACAACGCATCGAGGCGCTGCAACTGGCCAGCGTCGGCAATACGCCGCTGATGAAATTTCTCCACCCGGAGATCGTCACCGTCGATCCAGGCTATGCCGAAGCTGGACGACAAGCGGCATTGCAGTTGCTCGAGCAGATCAACGGACGCAGCGATCCCCGCCAGATTGTGATCCCCTCCGTCCTCTCCTGAAGACAACACGAGCACTTTTTGCACGGTAATTTGTGATCTTCGCTGTGTTTCGGGAACGTTCCCATTTTAGAAAATGTAACGAGGATATACTCTTGCGGCAGGTTACGACACAACACCACTTCATCTGCCACGGGGCTAAATGATGAGCAAAGTTAAACAAGCTGATATTGACCAGCTGATAGCGCTGGTTGGCGGGCGCGATAACATCGCCACGGTAAGCCACTGCATTACTCGCCTGCGCTTCGTTCTCAATCAGCCAGCAAATGCCAGACCGAAAGACATTGAACAATTACCGATGGTTAAGGGCTGTTTCACCAATGCGGGCCAGTTCCAGGTGGTGATTGGTACTGACGTCGGCGACTACTATAAAGCCCTGCTGGCGACCACCGGGCAGGCCAGCGCCGACAAAGAGCAGGCTAAAAAAGCCGCCCGTCAGAACATGAAATGGCACGAACAGCTGATCTCCCATTTCGCCGAGATCTTCTTCCCGCTGCTGCCCGCGTTAATCAGCGGTGGTCTGATCCTCGGTTTTCGTAACGTGATTGGCGATCTGCCGATGAGTAACGGTCAGACGCTGGCGCAAATGCATCCGTCGCTGAAAACCCTTTACGACTTTTTGTGGCTTATCGGCGAAGCGATCTTCTTCTATCTTCCGGTAGGGATCTGCTGGTCCGCGGTGAAGAAAATGGGCGGAACGCCAATCCTCGGGATTGTACTCGGCGTGACGCTGGTTTCTCCTCAACTGATGAATGCCTATCTGCTGGGACAACAGGTTCCGGAGGTGTGGGACTTTGGCATGTTCAGCATTGCGAAAGTCGGCTATCAGGCGCAGGTGATCCCGGCGTTACTGGCAGGCCTGGCGCTCGGATTGATTGAAACACGCCTGAAGCGCATCGTGCCGGACTACCTCTATCTGGTGGTGGTGCCGGTGTGTTCGCTAATTCTGGCGGTCTTCCTTGCGCACGCCTTGATCGGCCCATTTGGCCGCATGATTGGCGACGGCGTTGCGTTCGCTGTGCGTCACCTGATGACCGGCAGTTTCGCCCCCATTGGCGCGGCGCTGTTCGGCTTCCTTTATGCCCCGCTGGTGATCACCGGCGTCCATCAGACCACGCTGGCTATCGACATGCAGATGATTCAGAGCATGGGCGGTACGCCCGTCTGGCCGCTGATTGCGCTGTCAAATATCGCTCAGGCGTCCGCCGTTGTCGGCATCATTATTTCCAGCCGCAAACACAACGAACGCGAGATCTCCGTGCCTGCCGCGATCTCCGCCTATCTGGGCGTCACCGAACCGGCAATGTATGGCATCAACCTGAAATACCGTTTCCCGATGCTGTGCGCGATGGTAGGTTCCGGTCTCGCCGGATTGCTGTGTGGCCTGAACGGCGTCATGGCGAATGGTATCGGCGTTGGCGGCTTGCCGGGAATTCTCTCCATTCAACCGAGCTACTGGCAGGTGTTTGGTATGGCGATGGTAATTGTGATCGTCATTCCGATAGTGCTGACCTCTGTTGTCTATCAGCGCAAGTACCGTCAGGGCACGTTGCAGGTTATCTAATTTTTTTGGGGCGCCGTTGCGCCCCATTGCATTTGTTCCAGGAAAAAATCATGAACACCCTTCCCCACTGGTGGCAAAACGGCGTTATTTACCAGATCTATCCCAGGAGTTTTCAGGACACAACCGGAAGCGGCACGGGCGATTTACGCGGCGTTACGCAGCGCCTCGACTATCTGCAAAAACTGGGGGTCGACGCCATCTGGTTGACGCCGTTCTACCTTTCTCCGCAGGTTGATAACGGCTACGACGTGGCTGACTATATGGCGATTGATCCCGCCTACGGCACACTGGATGACTTCGATGAACTGGTCGCACAGGCCAAAACACGCGGTATCCGCATCATTCTGGATATGGTGTTTAACCATACGTCGACACAGCACGCCTGGTTTCGCGAAGCACTCAATAAAGAGAGTCCGTATCGCCAGTTCTACATCTGGCGCGACGGAACGCCAGATGAGCGACCCAACAACTGGCGCTCAAAGTTTGGCGGTTACGCCTGGGACTGGCACGCCGGCAGTGAGCAATACTATCTGCACCTCTTTGCGCCAGAGCAGGCCGACCTGAACTGGGAGAATCCAGCGGTCCGCGCCGAATTGAAAAAAGTCTGCGAATTCTGGGCCGACCGCGGCGTCGATGGCCTGCGTCTGGACGTGGTGAATCTGATTTCAAAAAACCAGGATTTCCCGAACGATCCCGACGGTGATGGTCGCCGTTTTTATACCGACGGCCCGCGTGCGCACGAATTTTTGCACGAGATGAATCGCGATGTGTTTACCCCGCGTGGGTTAATGACCGTAGGCGAAATGTCTTCCACCACGTTGGAAAACTGCCAACGCTATGCCACGCTGGAGGGCAGTGAACTGTCGATGACCTTTAACTTTCACCATTTGAAGGTTGATTATCCGGGCGGTGAAAAATGGACGCTGGCGAAACCCGATTATGTGGCATTAAAAGCGCTGTTCCGCCACTGGCAACAGGGAATGCACAACATCGCCTGGAATGCGTTGTTCTGGTGTAATCACGACCAGCCACGCATCGTCTCGCGATTTGGCGATGAAAACGAATACCGGGTTCCGGCCGCGAAAATGCTGGCGATGGTGCTGCACGGCATGCAGGGCACGCCCTACATTTACCAGGGCGAAGAGATCGGGATGACCAATCCCCATTTCACCCGCATCACCGACTACCGTGACGTAGAAAGTCACAACATGTTTGCCGGGCGACTCGCTCAAAACCACGATGCAGATGAATTGCTGGCTATTCTCGCCAGTAAATCGCGCGACAACAGCCGCACGCCAATGCAGTGGGATAACAGTGAAAATGCCGGTTTCACGCACGGCACGCCGTGGATAAACCTGTGCGACAACGCGGCAAAGATTAACGTTGCGGCGGCGCTGGAGGATAAAAACTCGATCTTCTATACCTACCAACAACTGATTGCGCTGCGCAAAAAAGAGCCGATTCTGACCTGGGGAGATTACCAGGATCTGTTACCGAACAGCCCACATTTATGGTGTTATCGTCGTGAATGGCAGGGGCAACAACTGCTGGTGATCGCCAACCTGAGTCATGAATGTCAGGAGTGGCAACCTGCGCAATTCTGCGGAAACTGGCAGGTTTTGCTGCATAACTACGATGAGGTTGCCCACCATCCAGGCCCCATGACACTCCGGCCTTTTGAAGCGGTTTGGTGGTTGTTGAAATAAAAAATGGGATGCAGATACGATGATGTTATCTGCATCCCTCAGAGAAAGGAGAATGCTCGCTACCGGTACCTATTCCGCGACGAGGCTAGCCACCGGATCGCGTTATTTCGTTTGCCCAAGCAGTTTGCGAACATGATGCTGTAAAACCGCCAGCATGCTGGCACCCGACAGGCCAATCATCATCGCCCCATTCACGGCCTCGAGTACGCCAAACATCTTCCACTTTTCGCTCATCACGATATCGCCATAACCGAGCGTGGCAAAGTTAACACCTGAATGGTAAACCGCCTCTTTGAGCGTTGAAAACTCCCCCAGCCACAGGAACAACATCCCCCATAGCATGATTTGCAGCAGATTCCCCATCAGCACGATGGTAATAATGCCAAACAACGCCAGCACCCCGGCCATCATCCCTTCCCGATGGTGAAACCGTTTGATGTAAAAACGAATACAGCCAATCGAAACCCACGACTGTAAGAGCATATTCAGCAGGATGACGGGCATCCCTGTGACTAAAACCAGCAACATATTAATCTCCTGGAGTGGCTTCAACCGCAGGCCGACCACTCGGACGCCAGCGTTCAAGAATCACAACACATGCCCAACCGTAGAGGGCAACCACAACATACAAAGAGCAACGCATCGCCGACGCCAACCAGACGTCTTTGCCAGCAGCACTATCCTGAATGGCGGGGCCAAACAGGATGAGGCAGGTGACCCAGGCGTTGCTCCAAAAGGAAGGCGTGAACCGGTTTGCCACCAGCCGCACCATGCGTCGTGCCACCCAAAGGCTGACCAGCGCAAGCCACAGCACCAGCATCAAAAGCGAGGGCCAGAGGCTTAAGCCAAACCACAACACCACGGCTAACAGCGCCCCCATCAGGGTCGACAACACCAACTCACGCCCCACCTGTTTTGCCGCCAGCGTGTTGGTCTGTTGCGCGAGCATCACTGTTTTCATCACCGCCGGAATATAGAAAGCGGGGTTACTCAATGCCAACAGCCAGACGGGCAGTACAATAAGCACCGCGCGCAGGGCCAGGTAATGGGGTGACTGCGGTGCAACATAGGCTTTTCCCGCCGATTCTGGTGTTGCCTGCGGAGGAAATACGGCGAGGGCAATCCGGTTAACCACCGTGCCAATGATGATGCCAAGTCCCATCATCTGGGCGATGCCGACGGCAAGCGATTGCTCAATCAGCCCGGCGATGGGAATAAGAGTGACCATCATGGTAAGCAACATCGCCTGAGTGCCTTTCCCGGCAAGCCACATCAGCATCAGTTGGTAAAGCAACAACGCAGTCAACAGCAGCGCAGGCAACGGATAGTGCGTTAACAAAGGCACCATCAGCACGCCACCCATCATCGTTGTCATCAGCACAAGGCCCACGACGATCCCTTTCTTGATGGGTAACGGTTTGCCCTGACAGAGCACAATCCAGGCCATGATGCACCCCAGATGGGGCATAGGCAGTGCGAGGCTATAACAGACCAGCGCGGCAATCGCGGTTCCGCAGCTGATCCTCAGTACCGCACGATCTCCGTTATGCATAGCGCAGCACCTTAGTAGATATACGAGAACAGGCTCATCAACCGTATGTAGACGCTACCTAAAACGCTCATCAAGCCACTGCCATTCGCGTACACCAGCACATCTGCTTGCCCACCCGCCCGTAAACTGTCGACCGGGGGAAAATCATCTTTCGAGAACGCCACCTTGACGGGGAAACGCTGAGCCTGACGTAACCAATCACGGTTATTGTCGATCGTCGGTAATACCCCCGCAGGCTGGCTTTGCGTGGCACTGATGCCATAGCCAATACTGCGCACCTGCCCTTTGTAAATGTGTCCAGGCTGGCTATCGAGCAGAATGGCCACTTCATCGCCAGGCTTCACATTGCCCAGATTGTTCTCTGTCATGTCCGCACTGATCCAGACATCGTTGATGGCAACCAGAGTCATTACCGGCGCGCCCGCGCCAAGGAACTGGCCCACATCGGTGCGCAAATCCGTCACCAGGCCACGGTTGGTTGCCACAATCACGGTATTTTTTCGGTCAAGCTCTGCTTTACGAACCGCCGCCCGCGCACTGAGCAGCTGTGAATTATTGTCCCCTTCAGCCCCCGCCATTTCAGTGGCGCGGCGTACATCCGCTGCCGCTGCCGCCACCTGGCTACGTGCGGTTTCACGCGTCGCTTGTGCCACTTCCAGACGACGAACTGAAATCGTGCCGGGATCTTCGCGGTACAAACGCTCCTGCCGTTCAGCGTCTTTCGCGGCATTCTGGTAAGCGGCTTTCGCGGCCTGTAAACCCGCTTCGGCAGCGGCAATGGCTTCATTGTTTGCCTTGACCGAACTTAATACCGTTTCATAGTCTGAACGCGCCCGTGACAAGGCGATGTCGTAAGGCTCAGGATCAAGTTCAAATAACGGATCCCCTGGCGCCACCTGCTGATTGTCGCGCACATAGACTTTTTGAATTTGCCCGGCGACCTCAGAAGAGATAGGAATAACAAACGCCTGAATTCTGGCTTGCGAGGTATAGGGCGTCAGCCGGTCGGCCGCTAAATACCAGCACAGCAGAACCACAATCACGGCGAGGAGACTTATCACGCCACGACGACTCGCTTGTCCCGCCGGGGATGAGGGTTCGGTCATTGCTTTTTACCTTCTTTGAGATCATCAGTTGCAGCTGGCAGAGGCGCGTCCAGCAGAGGGATCCAGTCACTCCTCTGACGTAAATGCGCATCGGTTTGTGAGTCAACCAACGGGCGTTGTCGCCCGCTTTCCCAACCGCCGCCCAGCGCTTTGTACAGCGTTATCAGGTCACGCATCAGGGCACCACGGCTATTCACCAGCCGCTCTTGTTGATTGAACAAGGCGCGTTGCGAATCCAGTACCCGTTGGAAATCAGCCATTCCTTCCCGGTATTGCGTATTCGCAATCTCCAGAGAACGGGTCGCCGCCTCACCCGTTTGGGTCAGCAGCTCAATTTCGTCGTTGCCATTGGCGTAGGCGATAGCGGCATCATCAACTTCACGGGCAGCCTGAAACACAGTGTCCCGATAGCGTTCATGCAGTTGCAAGAAGCGGGAATCCTGTACCAAAACCTGGTTGCCAAGTCGCCCTTGATCGAGCAAATTCCAGCTAAATGTGGGGCCAGCCGCCCAGGACAACGTGCTGCTCGTCCCACTACGCGCACTGATTCCCACACTGCCAATCAGTGAAATAGAAGGATAGAGCTCACTTTCTGCCACCCCAATAAGCGCCGACTGTGCAGCCAGTTGTCGTTCGGCAACCCGCACATCAGGTCGACGGCGCAACAGATCTGCCGGCAATTCAGACACCAATGCCAGATTGCCCTGTGGAATCACGCCGGTATTGCCTGTCATTTCAGGCAATGGGCCGGGTTTACGCGCAAGCAACACACTGAGCGCGTTTTGACTCTGACGCAGGCTGGTTTCCAGTTGCGGAATACTGGAGAGGGTTGACAGGTATTGGGTTTTCGCTTGCTGCACGTCAAGCTCAGCACTGTTACCGCTGAGGAACAGGCGCTCGGTAATTTGCAGGCTGCGTTGCTGAATTTCGGCGTTGCTGCGGGTAATTTGCAGCCGCGCTTCTAAGGTGCGGATATTCACATACAGTTGCGCCACTTGTGCCGCCATCAGCACCTGAATATCGTCATACTGCGCGAGGGTCGCGAAGTAACTCGCATCGGCAGACTCCACGCCACGGCGGAACTTACCCCAAAAATCGATCTCCCAACCCAGATTAAAATCGGCGCTATAGCTGGTGGTGTCATTGTAACGGCCATCACGACGCGTGCCGCCCGTTATTACATCCCCCGTACCGACAGTCGCCTGCGGCCCCAGCAGGCTTTCGGCAATGCCCAGTTGTGCACGTGACTCAAGCAAGCGCAGGCCGGCAATCTTAACGTCCGGGTTTTTGCGTAACGCTTCATTGATAAGCGCGGTTAGCGTGGGGTCATTGAGTTGCGTCCACCACTGGTCATAATTTGGGGTGGAGGCGTTGGTGGCCATATTTTTGGTCGTCGCCTGCCACTGATCCAACTCAGTAACTTGCGGCGTTTGATAGTCTGGCCCCAGGGTGGTACACGCACTCAAGACCAGGCAGGCGCCTCCTGTTAACAGGAAGCGCCCGAAACGACGGTCATTGAGCATCTTTTCCACTCACCGCTACGCCATCCGGCCCCTGGTTAACCCAGGCCATGAAGATGCGATAGCCGATGGAAAGCAACGTCGCGCCAACAAACATACCGAGAATACCGTTGGCGGCCATACCGCCCAGCGCCCCCAACAGCACCACAGGCATCGGAGCATCAACACCGCGCCCCAGCAACAATGGCTTGAGTACATTATCCGCCATACCGGCAACCAGCAGCAGCACAGTGTAGACAATATTGATAACCGTACTGTGATCGCCTGTCGCCCACATGATGGCAATTGCGGGTGCGGTTACCAGGATAACGGGCACCTGAGCAATACCCAAAATCAACGCCAGGACAAAGAAGATGCCAACCGCAGGAATGCCCGCAATCGCCATCACAATACCGGCCAACAGCGCCTGAATAAAGGCAACCCCAATGACACCCATTGCGACGGCACGGATAGTGCTGGTACACAGTTTGGTCAGCGCAAGGCCGCGTTGTTTATCGGTGATACGGATAGCGATATTTTCAGCACTGCGTGCACCTGGCGCCCCCCAGGCCATCATGATTCCCGCAACGATGAAGGAGAAGACAAAACCAATTAATCCGCCGCCCATGCTCGCCAGAATGCCCAGAACCTGCTTAGCAATATCTCCCAACTGCGGGCGATAGCTGCTGATAAGGCTGGGTAAATCATTCGAAGCCTTAAGCCACAAGGCGTACACTTTTCCACCGACAAGAGGAATAGACTCGATCTTCGCCGGTGGTGGAGAAATCACCAGGCTATCACTTCCCACTTTATCCACAAGGCTGCTTATGCTATCGCCCAGAGAACTGAGCATGGCAACGGTCGGCGCGACAATCAGCAGCACCCCCAGTAACACCATGACCGTCGATGCTCTACCTTGTTTTTCTCCCATTCGGGAAGCAAAACGCTGATGCAAGGGATACAGCGTGACCGCCAAAATAAGCGCCCACAGCAACATATTCATGAAAGGAGAAATGACAGTAAAGCAGAAGGAACCCAGCGCCAGGATCAGCCCAAGTTTGATGAACATATCCAGAAATCTGGCAACCAGTCTTTTTTCAATGACAGTGGATAGTTCGTTATTTTCCATGATGACGTTATTCCAATTGATTGTAACCACGCAGTTATTCCGACCTTGCAAAATTAAAAGCAGGCCCACGGATAGCGGGTATTACATTAAAATAGGTGAAGGATATTTAAATAATAAGAATATATTGATTTGACGTTTAATTAGCCCGACTATTTTTATGATAGAACAAACTACCATGCTTGCAAATAATGCAATGTTGAGTATTAGCAAATAGTTTAATGAACAAAACTAATGGCAAAACCATTTAATATACTGGCATTTTGACTTATCAATGGAACATACAGCATATAAACCATTTAAAACACAGAATTAAATTCTACGCGGCGTAATTTTTTCTTTTGACCAGCATTTATGTAAGTAGTTGTAATACTTTTGAATTCATTAAAAATGCCGCGCAATCTTATCGTAATAGCACTGACAGCCTAACACTCAAAAAATTTTATATGCCAGGTAAAACTTAATTACTTTGGGCTGTGTCCCTAAGCACCAGGATTGTTGTCAATCTCTCTGAAAATGAATCTGAGGGCAATGGAGTGACAGAGGAAACATATTTCACTGAAACCTAAAGCCGCCGCACTGACAAAATGACGGCCTCCCTTACAACATGACACTGGCGGCAACGACAAGCAAGGAAGGAATATCCGACGCAATCTTCTTTAACGGGAATAATCTGGCGCAAGCAGTGTCGAAACCAATGCGTTCTCCAGGATTTACCTTACTGTTTTAGTTGAATAATTAATCAGAATTTTCTGGAAATAATTTACAAAGGCTGTAGTGCCCGTCCTCTGTACGCTCTGGTTTTTACTTTGTCCTACGTCAATAAAATCGTAAACATCCTTGATGCAAATCACTACATATAGAACTTAAAATGCACGCCGACCCAACATGTTGTATTTATCGTCTACAATTGCATCAACCACAACTGACCGTATAGCGCAGCTGTTGTGGATAAAATGGGTCAGGATTGCGGGAAGTCTTTGGATAGAGAGATGAATAAACCAAGGAATGCTTCCCCAGCCTCTGTGGATAACCTGTTCTTATAAATATGGAGTGATCATGACACCGCATGTGATGAAACGTGATGGCTGTAAAGTGTCGTTTAAATCAGAGCGCATCAAGGAAGCCATTCTGCGTGCAGCTAAAGCAGCGGGAGTCGATGACGCAGATTACTGCGCCACCGTCGCAGAAATCGTCAGCAGCCAAATGAATGAGCGCAGTCAGGTCGATATCAACGAAATCCAGACCGCGGTTGAAAACCAACTGATGTCGGGTCCGTACAAACAACTCGCCCGCGCCTATATTGAGTATCGCCACGATCGCGATATTCAGCGCGAGAAGCGTGGTCGCCTGAACCAGGAAATCCGCGGTCTGGTCGAACAAACCAACTCCGCGCTGCTCAACGAGAACGCCAACAAAGACAGTAAAGTGATCCCGACCCAGCGCGATCTGCTGGCCGGTATCGTGGCTAAGCACTATGCGCGTCAGCATCTGTTGCCGCGCGATGTGGTGCAGGCGCATGAGCGTGGTGACATTCACTATCACGATCTCGACTACTCCCCGTTCTTCCCGATGTTTAACTGTATGCTGATCGATCTGAAAGGCATGCTGACGCAGGGATTTAAGATGGGCAACGCGGAGATCGAACCGCCAAAATCCATCTCTACCGCCACAGCGGTCACCGCGCAGATCATCGCCCAGGTTGCCAGCCATATTTATGGCGGCACCACCATTAACCGTATTGATGAAGTGCTGGCCCCGTTTGTCACCGCCAGCTTCAATAAGCACCGCAAAACCGCTGAAGAGTGGCAAATCCCGGATGCTGACGGCTATGCGCATTCCCGTACCGAGAAAGAGTGCTATGACGCATTCCAGTCTCTGGAATACGAAGTGAACACGCTGCACACCGCCAATGGACAGACGCCGTTCGTGACCTTCGGTTTTGGCCTTGGCACCAGCTGGGAATCTCGTCTGATCCAGCAGTCCATTCTGCGCAACCGTATTGCGGGCCTGGGTAAAAATCGTAAAACCGCGGTATTCCCGAAACTGGTGTTCGCCATTCGTGATGGCCTGAACCACAAATTTGGCGATCCGAACTACGACATCAAACAGCTGGCGCTGGAGTGCGCAAGCAAACGAATGTACCCGGACATCCTGAACTACGATCAGGTGGTGAAAGTCACCGGTTCGTTCAAAACCCCGATGGGCTGCCGCAGCTTCCTCGGCGTGTGGGAAAACGAGAACGGCGAGCAGGTTCACGACGGGCGTAACAACCTCGGCGTCATCAGCCTCAACCTGCCGCGCATTGCGCTGGAAGCCCACGGTGACGAAGCCACCTTCTGGAAACTGCTGGATGATCGCCTGGTGCTGGCGCGTAAAGCGCTGATGACCCGCATCGCACGTCTGGAAGGCGTGAAAGCGCGCGTTGCGCCCATCCTGTATATGGAAGGTGCCTGCGGCGTGCGTCTGAAAGCGGACGATGACGTTTCTGAAATCTTTAAAAATGGCCGTGCGTCCATCTCACTGGGCTATATCGGTATCCATGAAACCATCAATGCCCTGTTTGGCAACGAGCACCTGTACGACAGCGAACAGCTTCGTGCCAAAGGCATCGCCATTGTGGAACGCCTGCGCCAGGCCGTCGAACAGTGGAAAAATGAAACGGGTTACGGCTTCAGTTTGTACAGCACGCCGAGTGAAAACCTCTGTGACCGCTTCTGCCGTCTGGATACCGCCGAGTTCGGCGTAATTGCTGGCGTGACGGATAAAGGCTACTACACCAACAGCTTCCACCTCGACGTCGAGAAAAAGGTCAACCCTTACGACAAGATCGACTTTGAAGCGCCGTACCCGCCGCTGGCGAACGGGGGTTTCATTTGCTACGGCGAGTACCCGAACATTCAGCACAACCTGAAAGCGCTGGAAGATGTTTGGGATTACAGCTATCAGCACGTGCCGTATTACGGAACCAACACGCCGATTGACGAATGCTACGAGTGCGGCTTTACCGGTGAGTTTGAGTGTACCAGCAAAGGCTTTACCTGCCCGAAATGCGGCAACCACGATGCCGCGCGCGTCTCGGTTACGCGTCGCGTATGCGGATATTTAGGGAGCCCGGATGCACGTCCGTTTAACGCCGGTAAGCAGGAAGAAGTGAAACGCCGCGTGAAGCATTTAGGGAATGGGCAGATCGGTTAATCCTCAATTTGCGGTAAACAAATGCCGGATGCGACGCTAAAGCGTCTTATCCGGCCTACAACGACTGCCCGAAATGCGGCAACCACGATGCCGCGCGCGTCTCGGTTACGCGTCGCGTATGCGGATATTTAGGGAGCCCGGATGCACGTCCGTTTAACGCCGGTAAACAGGAAGAAGTGAAACGCCGCGTGAAGCATTTAGGGAATGGGCAGATCGGTTAATTTTTCCGACGATGCCTGCTCCTGGCCGGATAAGACACTTTGCGTCACCATCAGGCATCACATTGTTGCCGGATGGCGGTGAAAACACCTTATCCGGCCTACAGCCTGTAGCCCCTGGCGACAATCCCAACCTATGAGTTTCCTCTAAGCAGTTGGTGTTGTAGCAAGGTGGCAAGCGAGTAAGTCTCGGGGAGCTTACATCAGTAAGTGACCCGGGCGCACGAGAGCAGCCAACGCCGCTACAGCGCCAAATGAGACGAGGAAACAATGAATTATCATCAATACTACTCTGTCGACATCGTCAACGGCCCCGGCACCCGCTGCACCCTGTTTGTTTCAGGGTGCGTCCATGAATGCCCCGGCTGCTACAACAAAAGTACCTGGCGCGTGAACTCAGGTCTGCCGTTCACCCAGGAGATGGAAGACAGGATCATCAATGATCTGAACGATACGCGGATCCACCGCCAGGGGATTTCCCTCTCCGGCGGCGATCCACTCCATCCGCAAAACGTCCCTGAGATCCTGAAACTGGTGAAGCGTATCCGCGCCCAGTGTCCGGGAAAAGATATCTGGGTGTGGACCGGCTATAAGCTCGATGAGCTGGACGCCGCACAAAGAGAGGTTGTCGACCTTATCAACGTGCTGGTTGACGGTAAGTTTGTGCAGGACTTAAAAGACCCGGCGCTGATCTGGCGGGGCAGCAGTAATCAGGTTGTGCATCATTTGCGGTAACCCGACTCGTCAAAGCCGTTTGTCAAGTTCATGATAAACGGCCGTTTTTTTCCGTTTCTCGTCGTAATCACTCGGCGCATTACATTCATTTCTGGAAAACGTCTCTCAAAATCGGCTCACACACTCCATCGCTACCGCTTTAAACTCATCAAAGTCCTGACAGGTACAGAGCCTTGCCATGGCGCGTTCGCGCAGAAAAGTGACGAAAATATCGTAGATCGCCATCGCTTCTTCGTATTCGCTTTTACTGATCGCGAGCAAAAAGATCACATGCGCCGTTTCATCCCCCCAGACAATCCCCCGCGGAGCAAGAACCGTGTAAACCACCGTTTTTTTCGCTAACAACCCCAAAGCATGGGGCAGAGCAATGCTGTCACCCAGCATCGTACTGACGATAGCTTCACGTTCGACCACCGAGTCAAGAAACCCGGCGTCCACAAATCCTTCGCTCTGCAATTGACCGCAGAGCGTTTTAAATAGCGTCAGTTGATCCATCTCACCGTCAATAATGCGGAAATGGGTCGCATCGAAGTATTTATTCAGCATCCACGGGCGAGTGCGATCCACCAGTACCAGTTTGCCGATCTGCTCCAGTTGATAGTCGGTGGGGAACGGCGCGATCATCACAACGGGTTTATCTTTTTCACTGATCCGCGCAGTAGAGATAACAAAATCTTCGCTGATGCTCTCCCACTGTTCATACTCCCGTAGCGTTACGGTCCGCGCGATGTCGATCTGCGGATATTTTCTTGCCAGCACCGCTTCGATCATTCGCACCATTGAATTTCCGGTGTCGCAAACCAGCAGGACGCGAGGTTGACGCTGATAGCCAATGTTGTAACTACGCTCCAGCCCAACACCAATATGCAGTACCAGAAAACCGATCTCATTTTCACTGATGGTATACGGCGTGTATTTCCCCCAACCCGACACGGCGGCGAGCGTCATATCCCACGCCATCGGGTAGTGCTGTTTGATGTTTTCCAGCAGCGGGTTAGGGAGCATGATCTGATAGCGAACTCGTGTGATCATGGTTTTGATGTGGGTGAGCAAATCAGCATGCAACTGTTTGTCATTCAACAGGTTGTAGTTGTACTGGGTATTGATAAAACCAAGGATGTACATCACCAGCGCTTCGTCGTCGTCGGCATTAATGGCGCTGGGCGCAATTTCCTGCACCTGTCGTGCTGAGATATGCACCTTCAGCCAGTTTTCTTCCGCCACAGAAAGCGGTTTTCCCGCCAGTCGTTGCAACGCTTCCGCTATCGCCTGCGCCGCAGAACACACATTATCTTCGGTTACTTCGGTGATAAAATCTGACAGCGGAAACCCCTCACCGATCCGCCGCACCGCGACCGCACAATACAGACGCAAAAACAGCTCGCCTTCATCGGTGAGTCGAATGCCGAAACGACTGAAAATATCTTGCAAGATGGGCTGCAACTGCTCAGGCACGCCGACGTTGAGCGCCTCTTCGGTCACCAACGGATTCGCCGGGTCCTGTTGTGTTAACGTCCACAGGAGATCGGTCAGGCAGGCACGGATCGCCGTTTCACTGCCAAATAATTTCATGCCATGCCGTGGTCGCGTTTCCAGCGTCAGGTGATAACGCTGCAGACACTCGCGAACTTCCGCCATGTCGTTTTGCAGCGTCGCGCGACTCACAAACCATTCATCAGCTAAATCTTCCAACTTGAGCGAAAAAGCGGAAGTCAAAAAACGCACCACCAGATAATGTACCCGTTCCTGACTGGTTCGCGGGATACGCAGCACCTTTCTGGGTTGCTGCGTTTGTAACATCTGATAGCTGGTCAGATCATCAATTCTGAGTTGATAACCATTGCCCCGACTGAGAACAAACTGTGCACCGTACTGGGTTAACAAAGCGTTGAGCGCCGTAATATCGGCGCGTACCGTGCGTGTGGAAACCGACAACCGCTGCGCCAGTTCATCCTGCGGCAGCGTCTCGTTTTGCAACATATCAAACAGTTGCGCTAAACGTTGGTTGGGGAATCGCACGTCAGTTTCCTCGTCGGGTTGCCGGTTAACCTACGCATTCCCGGGTAATGGCCAGCAGTTGCCGCACATCATCCGGACGCGTGTTTCCACTCACCTTATCAATAATTGAACTATAGATGTGAGGAATGATTTTGCTAACACCTGCATCAAGAGCTATCTGCAATATCTCGGCGAAGTTTTCCAGATCAATACCGCCAGTGGGTTCCAGCCAGAAGTCATAACGGGCGCAGGCTTCAGCCACTGCTTTGTACTCGTCACGGCACTCCAGCCCCCCCATCGGGAAGTATTTAATTGAACTGCCGCCAAAATCTTTGAGCAGTGCAATGGCTGTCTCTACCGGTACAATGCCATCCGGCGCTTTGCTGCTCAGCGGACCGGTGGAAATCTTCACCATGCCAGGTGTACCGGTAGGCGACACCAGACCGTTCACCACCGTCTCATTCTGCCCTAACCACGCGCGGCTGGTCGCCACGCCGGTAAACACCTGATTAACATGTTGAGGTTGCACCAGGCGGGAAATTTCACTAACCATCGCCGACTGATTCGGATCACCTGCCCCCAGCCCCACGGAGAGGGCGTTATCGATAAGCGCCGCGTATTCGCGCATATCCGCGACGGCACTTTCCACATCCGGATAATTTTTAGAGAGCACGCCGACCAGGACATGACCTTCCGCCGCCGCGTAAATTTCACGGGCATTCTCTTTTGAGCCCGCCAGAACATTCAGACAGACGCGATCGCGGTAAAAGTTTGGTGCCAGCTTCATGCGTTTTCCTCCCGGCGAATCACTTCGCCGATACGGCGCGCCACAATCGCCAGCTGCGCACGATCTACGCTGCGGACATCGGCTTCAATGATCCCTTCATTGGCTTTGTGTCCACGAAAATAAATGGCGTATTCACCCTGTTTGAGCGCTTCAACCAAATCGCCCGTGGAGATGCCAGTTAACGCTTCATCGAATTTAATTTCGGTGCGGGCAATATCGCGCCCGGCGATGTCCCACACCACGCGAGCGGTCACGCCATTAATCGTATTCAGCTCAGCGATAAACGGCGTCATTTTTTCCACCATTTCCGCCCCGCTCTCTTTCTGCGCGGTCAGATACAGTTCGATGGCGCAGGTGAGACCGAGAATGCCCTCTTTACCCACCTTCATTGCCCGACCAATACCCGCCGTCTGGCGTTTCACCCATTCAACGTATTGGGTTTTGCCGATCACCAGTCCGCTGGTCGGCCCTTCAATGGCTTTCGCACCGCTGTAGATAACCAGATCTGCGCCAGAACGGTAGTAGCGCTGCAGATCCTCTTCCGCCGCCGCATCAACGATCAGCGGCAGGTTGTGCTTACGTGCAACCACAACCGCCTGCTCCACGCTGAGCATGCTTTTCTGCACACAGTGGTGAGATTTGATATAGAGGATAGCCGCAGTGCGCGGTGTAATCGCAGCCCCCAGCTGTGCAGCGGAACATTCGTTGGCGTAGCCCGCTTCGACCAGCTTGCCGCCGCCCAGCGCCACCATCGTGCCGACCGGTGCGCCAAAGTTAACGTTATGGCCTTTCGGAATAACGATCTCATTATTTTCTATCGGAGTGACATGCAGGTTTTCCAGCAGCCAGTCACTGTCTTTAACCAGAATGGCGGCGACCGACTGGGCAATCCCTGCTGAGGCGCAAGAGACTACCGTAGCCCCTTCCACATCGAGCAACCTGGCAATGTACTCCCCCGTTTTGTTAACCAAATCCTTCATTTCAAAGTATTGGTTTATGCCATCCATTGTCGCCTGGATGACTTCCGGACGCGGTGTCGATACGCCAAGCGCCGTCATACGGCCAGAAGCATTAATTACCTGTTTTAAATTGTATTTCTCAAAAATCGAAGTCATATTCTTCGCTCCCTTGTTGGGTTACATAGCCCTTGCCCGCACGTACGGCGGCAATTGGCACCAGCATCTCTTCAGCCTGTAAGCTGTCGTTTTCTGAATCCATCAGCACCATCGGCTGGCGCTTAAGCGTAAAGAGGGTCAAATCGGCATCCCTCCCCACCTGAATACGCCCTTTGCTTTTCAGATTCAGGCTGTCAGCGGCATTTGCCGTGACGCAATCAATGACCTGCGGTAGCGACATCCCCATCGCGAGAAATTTCGACATCACATTGGCGAGCGAATGCACCGGACCGCTTATCCGGTTGCGACAATAGATATCGGAGCTGATGGTATGCGGTAAAATCCCTAAGCGGATGGCACGTTGCGCGACCGCGAAGTTCAGGCTGGCGGAACCGTGTCCGACGTCCAGACGCACACCGCGCTGAAGCGCCCGGGTCACCGACGCCCGCAATTCACCACCGGGGGTCAAAATGCGGTTTGGTTTACCGTTGTAACAGTGGGTAATCATGTCGCCAGCGTTCAGATATTCGACAATCTCGTCCAGATCCGGCGGGTTGTTGCCGATGTGCACCATCAGCGGCAAATTGCCGTTCTCTTTTTGCATCGTTTTGGCGTGTTCCAGCGGCGTAATACCGTTTTCTCCCACCACGCTGCTGCTCATCCGCGCTTTCAGGCCAACAATAAAATCGGGGTGACGTTTTACCGCCTGCGTCACCGCATCGCCATCAATGTTGGCCATAACGGCCAGCTCGTTCTGCGCAATCAGCCCGACACGAGAAATATTCAGCAACGCGTAAACGTCGGTCGCTGCTTCGCGAGTCAGCGCATAAAAATCATCAATGTCGTCGGCGCCGGTACTGCCCGCATCCACCACGGTCGTCACCCCGGTAGCAATACCTATGCTATCGGGTTCATCATAGTAAATCGGGGATTTGGTATAGCAGTGAACGTGGGAATCGATCCATCCGGCGCTGACGAAATACTCGCCGTGCAGATCCACGGTTTTGGCGGCCGGCGCGTTAATGTCCCCCACTGCGGCAATTTTGCCGTCTTTCAACGCGATATCACTGACCGTATCGTCAACCAGACGCGCACGGCGCAGGAGTAAATCAAACATATCACTCTCCTGTCAGGACGGGTGTTTGCCACCCGTCAGAGGATTTAGCTAATAGCAATCGGGAAGATAGAGCCTAAAATCATCGCGCCGAGGATCGCGCCACCGGTGATCGGCTTCTGCCAGAGGTAAAACAACAGCGCCCCAGCCAAAGAACCAATACCAATAGGAATAGATGCGGTCATCGCGCTGAGGATAATCAACGGTCCGAGGAAACGGCCAGAGGCATTACCGGCACCCATCATCACATCCGCCCCGTAGGTGGAATCGCTTTGGTTGATGGTAAATTTGCGCGCCAGAATAATGATGTAGCCAATTGCCAGACCAATCACCAGACCAGTCGCCAGGGAGGCGATAAAGTTCGCCACCGGGAAGATGATCCCCGCCCCCAGCAACAGTGCCGGCACGCCTAAACCCACACCAGTCTGGATCGCGCCGCCGATATCCAGAATCCCCACCAGCGACCCTTCGATGATGCGGGCAAACAGGAAACTTGCGCCAAACGCCGCCACCGCGCCGTAAACACCGGTATCCATCCCTGCTTTCAGCATGGCCACAAAGGCCACTTCATTAAACGCGCCAATCCCATAAAGATAGTACATGTGTGTCCCGGCAAACACGCCGGAGGAGAGCAGACCAACAAAGATCGGAAACGACCAGTCGGCATACCAAAAACCTTTATTCTGTTCCATGGTGGTCTCCGTTATTTACCGCTAAGCGAGTTGTGGATCAGTTCGAGCCAGTTCGGCACGGTCATGTGGAAGGATTCGATCATCTTCATGTCGAAACCACGGAAGAAACCGCTCAGCACAAACAGCGCCACAATAGCCACCATCATCACTTTGGTAACGTGGTTCCAGCCGCTCTCTTCAACGCCTTTGCCGATCAAAATACCCAGTACCAGCCCTGGTACGGCGTTCCCCATGATCAACTGCGCCGCGCCGCCAAAGACAGTGGCCCAGAAACCTGATTTCTTACCGGCATCGATGGCCGCCAGCCAGAAGATCACGGGCATCACGGTGTTGACCAACAGGTTGGCCGCAGGTACCAGTACCTTAACTGCAGTTACCTGAAGCGCTGCTGGTACCGAAGAGGCGGTGAGGTTAAGGAAGGTCACAACGATCATGCCGATAATGCCGCAGGCGATCGCCATGCGCTTAGGATCGTGCAACGTCTCTCCGATGTTGCGATTTTTCACCATCAGCGCTGCCGCACCCCAGTTGGGGATGATGCGGTGGTCGACGTCCTGAGTGAATGCCCCCGCCGCAACGGAAGAGGCCCAGGCATTGAAGAAGAACCCCAGACCAAAAGAGAAATGGGAAGCGGGATCCCCTTCACAGGAGTTCAGTTCTCCCAACGTACGAAATGCGCCCATCCCCTGTGTGGTAGGCGCATGAAACATGCGTGCAGCTCCAGCGCCGACACCGACGCCGACTAAACCGCCGATAATGAGCGATTTTATTAATATAATCAGGAACATTAGTCTGCCCTTCTAGTAAGAATCAGCGTTGTGCGACAAAGTCCACCTTGTCCAGATTGATGGCAGTCACGTTAACGGTCACATCCAGCTCCACGCTGTAGGTGTGCCTTTCCCGGCGCAAAAAGAAGAACAGAAACGCTTCTTTTCGCACCGCTTCACGCGCCTGAACAACCTGCACATCCTGTGGCTCAATACGCAGTAAGATATGCGGCGATGCCTTCATCACCGCTGCCTGAACATGATTCAGCGCATCAGCAAAGGCGCGCGATTTGGCTTCGCCTTTACCGGTGACTCTCACCGTGGTGGTGAATTGTTCTTTCATACTTAAGCGCCGTGTTTCTTCTGCCACGCCTGTACCAGGCGCTCGCCAAGTTCCTCTTTATCCATAAAGCCGAACCCCAGCACATTGCAGCCTTCGTTGATGGCGGTGACGCCTTCTTCAACTGAACGCATGCCGTATTTGGCTTTGTAGCCGTATTTGGTCTGCGCCGTAATCGCACCCGCGCCGCCGCTGCCGCAAAAAGAGATACCAAAGGTCGCGTTTTCCGCCTTCATCACATCACCCAGTTTCATGTCTGCTGCGACGCCAGGCACGACAACCGCACGACCACCGGCTTTCTCGACACCTGCCGCCACTTTCTGGCCTTTACCCAGACGATCGCCAATCACGACTGTAATCTGTTCCATTATTTGCTCCTTAAAGATTGTCTTTTGCGACTTCAAAATGTACTGACAGCAGCCAGGCTTCTTCCTCAGGAAGATTGCCAAACGCGGCGACCACATCGTGGGCAAGCGCCATCGAATCGGCTGAGATTTCATCAAACAAACTGGCATCCACTTCCGGCAGAGGCTCGCCCGTCACCGACCGGTGCGCCATGGCGCGAACATGAGACGTCAGCATTTGTTCCTGTACGGCGTTGGGAATGATGTGGTGCTCGCTGAGCAAGGCATACACCTGCGCCAGCATGCGATCGGCCAGTTCGCTAATCTGCGCCACCTGTTCCCCCGTGTTGGTCATTACTGCTCCGTTATTCACTCGTCATACCCCATTAATGTCTCTGGGATAAAACTAACGGTGGAGGTTAATAGTTTGTAGCGAGTTGTTTTCCACTTCGAAGTGGAAAGACGAGTGGCAGGGGTGATCTGTTCCACAGAAAAGGCGGTTTTGCTGATTTATCGCTGGATTAGTGTGACGCGCTCCTCAGAAAGAAGAGGGGAAAGGCACAGTCAAAGAACAATCTTGAGATTTTTTAAAGTGAAAAAGTGTGACAGAGATAGGGGTTACTTATGAGTCAAATGCAGTTGTCAGGTGGCGATGCAAAGCGTCTTATCCGGCCTACGGTGTTCAGTAGGCCGGTAGTCAAAAATTAACGAAACTTCTTATGGTTCTCGTTGCGGGTAGTTTTGAATTCTTCTGCCGCCGCTTTCGCCTCTTTCACTTTGCCTTCATTCGCCAGTTTTAGCGCCCCGTCGATCTGACCAACCAACGTCTCTAAGCCTTGATGGAAATCTTTCATTTCCGGGCTATCGGGAGATTTGTTTTCCAGTTTCGGTGGTGTGGCTTTTTGGGCATCCAGCGCAGCGGCACGCATTTTGGTTAACGCATCTTTCAATTCCGTTGCGTTATCCGTTTTCTCGACCACTTTCAAATTGTCGCTGAGGATCCCCATGTCATCTTCAAGATCGGCCGCAAACACATTGGCCGAGCTCAGCACGAGAGATGACACAGCCAGCATCGCTAACAGGTTTTTACGCATTGCTCACTTCCTTTTTATTATTGAAGTTTATGGCGCGGCAGGTCGCGCCATTTGAGACTACTGCCCGGCGATTTTCATCTCCGGTAACAGCACTGAACCACACTGTATATTGCTACGCATTTCAATATCATTACCCACGGTCACAATATTGCGCCACATCTCTTTTAAGTTACCGGCAATAGTTATCTCGCTCACCGGATACTGAATTTCACCGTTTTCGACCCAGAAGCCCGCCGCACCGCGGGAATAGTCGCCGGTAATGCCGCTCACGCCTTGTCCCATCAGCTCCGTCACCACCAGACCCGTTCCCATCTCTTTCAGCATCTGCTCAAAGTTCAGGCCCTGTCCGGCAATACGCCAGTTGTGAATGCCGCCCGCGTGTCCGGTGCTTTTCAGCCCTAATTTACGCGCCGAATAGTTGGTCAGCAGCCACTGGGTCAGTACGCCATCTTTCACGATGTCGCGACGCTCCGTACGCACGCCTTCGCTGTCGAACGGTGAAGAGGCCAGCCCTTTTCGCAGATGCGGATGCTCCTCAATGGTCAACCACTCTGGCAGGATCTGTTTGCCCAGCGAGTCGAGCAGGAAAGTGGACTTGCGATACACCGAACCGCCCGCAATGGCGCCCACCAGATGGCCAAACAGCCCGGTCGCCACTTCATTGGCAAAGATGACCGGCGCTTTCATAGTGGACAGTTTGCGCGGCGCCAGGCGAGATAAGGTACGACGAGCGCACTCCTCCCCCACCCATTCCGGCGTTTGTAAATCGCCCAGGGCGCGGCCAATGGTATACGCGTAATCACGCTCCATTTCGCCATTCTCTTCTGCGATAACACAGCTGGAAAGCGAATGACGGGTGGAGCAATAGCCCTGCAACATGCCGTGGCTGTTGCCAAACACTTTAATGCCGTAGTGGCTGTTAAAGCTGCCGCCTTCGGTATTGGTGATACGTTTATCCGCCTGCAGGGAAGCCTGTTCGGCGCGCGCCGCCAGTTCAATGGCTTCATCCGGGGAGACGTCAGCGGGGTGGAACAGATCAAGGTCCGGCGCGTCAAAGGCCAGCAGTTCTTTGTCTGCGACGCCTGCACACGGATCCGGCGACGTATAGCGAGCGATATCCAACGCCGCCTGAACGGTGCGGGCTATCGCCTGTGGGCTTAAATCGGTGGATGACGCGCTGCCTTTACGGTTCTGGTGATACACGGTGATGCCCAGAGCGCCATCACTATTGAATTCTACGTTCTCCACTTCACCATAACGGGTGCTAACGCTGATACCGGTCGTCTTACTGACGGCGACTTCCGCACCATCCGATTTGCCTGACGCTAACTCCAGTGCTGTCGATACCGCTTCTTCCAGAATCTTACGCTGCGCTTCAACTTGTGAGATTACTTTCATCGCAAATGCCATAATGTAGAGAGAGTTTCTCTGAAGTCTAACAGAGAACCGTTTTTCAGTGCGCATCTTAACTGGTAACATTAGCCTCTTTTTTTTAAGGAGCCTGACATGACTAAGCAGCCCGAAGACTGGCTCGACGACGTTCCCGGTGATGACATCGAAGACGAAGACGATGAAATTATCTGGGTCAGTAAAAGTGAAATTAAACGTGACGCCGAGGAGTTAAAACGCCTGGGTGTGGAACTGGTGGAATTAGGGAAAAACGCGCTGGATAAAATCCCGCTCGATGCGGACCTGCGCGCAGCCATTGAACTGGCCCAGCGTATTAAAATGGAAGGCCGCCGCCGTCAGTTGCAGTTGATTGGTAAAATGTTGCGTCAGCGCGATGTGGATCCGATCCGCCAGGCACTGGATAAGCTGAAGAATCGCCATAACCAACAGGTCGTGCTGTTTCACAAGCTTGAGCAACTGCGCGATCGTCTGATCGTTGAAGGGGATGATGCGGTTGAGGAAGTGCTGAACCTGTGGCCAAACGCCGATCGTCAGCAACTTCGTTCTCTGATTCGCAATGCCAAAAAAGAGAAAGAAGGTAACAAGCCACCGAAGTCGGCACGCCAGATCTTCCAGTATCTGCGTGAACTGGCGGAAAGCGAAGCGTAATTCCGCCCTGGATGCCTCAGCAAAGCTGGGGCATTATTTTTTATAGCGCCATGACGCGGTGGCATAAATCCGCATTGAAGCGAGCATACTGCACTGCCTCTATCGGCTCCGGATAACTCAGCACAATGAGCTCATGCCCGGCCATTCCCGGATGATACGCCGGATGCGTGTGCGGCCAGGGATTCGCAAAAAACCCCATTGATTCGTAAAACCGCAGCCGTTTTTCGGCGATTTCCGTCGTCAGTGGATCTATCTCCAGAATCGTCATTGGCGAACGCGCAAGGATCTGCCCGAGCAGGATTTTGCCATACCCCTGCGAGCGCAATGCCCCATCAATCGCCAGATGCTCAACGTAAACGTAGTCGTCAAAGCTCCAGCATCCGCTCAGGCCAATAAACTGTTCCTCTTCAAACCACCCTTCAAGGGCGTAATGCGGGCTGGCAATGGCCTGTTGCTTTGCGTGCATCTCCCGCTGTTCGTGCCAGGGGAAAGCCGTTGAGTACAGCGCGTCCAGGCGCTGAAAGAGCGGGGATTCTGTCGAGGTTATTTTTTTACTGGTCAGCATATCAGGTGATAAAAAAGTGAATGAAAACCCGCGCACCAACGTGCGCGGGAGAGATGATTAATCAATCAGGTGAGCGATTTCATCATAATCAACGGACGGCGGCGACTGGCGTAATCCGCGCGTCATATACAGCAGCCAGGCAAACCCGCCCGCCAGCCACACGAGGCCCACTTTTAACGCATCCGGCGCCAGGTTCGTCCACAGCCACACCGACATCCCTACCCCCAGTAACGGCAACAGACCATAGTGAAACAGCGCAGCGGCGCCACGGCGTTGTTCATTGATCAGAAAGTGTTTGATGACGCTGAGGTTCACAAATGTAAACGCGACGAGCGCCCCGAAACTGATCATCGAAACGACAAGATCCAGGCTCAACTCCAGCGCCGTCAGGGATACCAGCGCCACAAAAATAATCGCCCGATACGGGGTATGGAAACGCTTATGCAGATGGAAAAAGATTTTTCTCGGCAAAACGCCTTCACGTCCCATGGCGTAGAAGATACGCGATACGCCGGTCTGCGCCGTCATTGCAGAGGCATAAACGCCGGTCAGGTAAGCCGCCATAAAGAAGTTGTACATCCATTTGCCGCCGACTTTTTCCGACACCACCAGGCTTGCGGTATCCTGAACCGGGATCAGCGATTGCCAGTCCGGGTAGATCAAATGCGCGGCATACGACACGGCGATAAAGATAACGCCAGCCAGCAGGACGGTAATGATAATGGCGCGAGGTAATGTCCGTTTCGCATCATCAGCCTCTTCCGCCATTGTCGCGATAGCGTCAAACCCTAAAAACGCCAGGCAAAGTACCGCCGCACCGGCCAGCAATCCGCCCAGATGCCCGCTGTCCACTAACAGAGGACGCAGCAGCGCATCCGGACTCAAATCAGCCTGGCTAAAAGAAAGGGCGATAAACAGCACGATAAAAATTAACTGTGCCGCGATTAAGGTGAAATTAACGGAGGTCATCAGTCGTACGCCAAGAATATTCAGTAGACTGACCGATATAATAGATGCCAGAACAAAGACAGGCGCCGGGATCGCCGGGAATGCCTCATGCAGGAAGATGCCTAAAACAAGATAATTCAGAATTGGCAGGAATAAATAATCCAGGATCTGCGCCCAACCCACTAAAAATCCCATTCTGCCGCCAAAGCTACGCTGAACATAGGAATAAGCAGAACCGGCCAGCGGCAACGCGCTGGTCATACGACAGTAACTCAACGCAGTAAACAGAATCGTCGCAATCGTCACGAGATAGGCGACAGGCAAATGCCCTTCACTGAGGACAGTCACCTGTCCGTAGGTGGTAAATACTCCCAGCGGAACCATATACGCCAGACCAAATGCGACCAGGGCCGGTGTTTTAAGCACTCTTCGTAGCTGATGTTTTTGTGGCATTCCCGTATCATCTCCTGGCGCTGTTAACAGGCACCGTTGAAAGGTTTATTTATAATCAAAAAAAGACCGCGGATTTTTACATATGGGTAAGATTTTGAAAAGCATAATAAGCGTTCTATTCAATTAAAATTATTTACTTTAATTTTATTAACTTATTTCACATGTAAATTTATAGAACGTCGAAAACAAAATGGACTCGACGTTATTTATTCTGCTTAAATACAATTCCATAAATAGAACAGCCTGTTTCCGTAACAGAAACAGGCTGTTTATTTCACACTATCAGGCGTCCTGCCAAACCACTTTACCGCCGACAACCGTACGCAGCACCCGCGTTTTGAATAAGGTTTCCGGAGGATTACTGAAAATATCGTCTTTCAGGACAATCAGATCGGCCAGCTTGCCAGGTTCGAGAGAACCCACTTCACGATCGCGGGCAATCATATAGGCAGCGTCGATCGTGGCGGATCGCAATACTTCTGTCAGGGTTAAATTGCGGTCATTATCAAGACGCGGGCCCGCAGGATTGCCTTCGGCATCCCACGCCCGGCGCGTCATAGCAATTTGCAGGTTATACCACTCATCAAGACGGTCTATTGGCCAGTCACTGCCATACGCCAGACGCGCGCCAGCGTCCAGGAATCGCCCTTGCGGTTCAAGATGCGGGAATCGCTCTTCACCCAGCATGGCGCGTTCTTCTTCAATCAACACCGCCGGTAATCCCGCCCACTGATAGGAGAGGACCGCCGTA
The DNA here is from genome assembly GCF_028069725.1 of Citrobacter sp. Awk 4. Lineage (GTDB taxonomy): Bacteria > Pseudomonadota > Gammaproteobacteria > Enterobacterales > Enterobacteriaceae > Citrobacter_D. The sequence continues at coordinate 48,537 of NZ_JANEWG010000008.1, read as the reverse complement.
ACATCCAGTTCAGCAAAACGGGCATACTGATGCGCCGCCGCAAGCTCATTGTGCGCAAGACCCGGACGGACGTCCTTCTGCGGCCAGGCCTGACGCATCTCCTGCAACGCATCCAGCGCCATCTCTATCGCCCCTTCCGCCACCGTATGCATATGCGGGTGAACGCCGGTACGTCCGCACTCCTTAATCAGCGCATTAAATACCTCGGGGGTGAAGTAGAGATCGCCGTAGTCTTCTGTCGGCTGCCAGTCAGGTTGCGCGTGCGTCCCGCGGTTTTTACGGTAGGGCTGCAGCAGCGATGCGGTCATGGTCGGGGGCTGGAGCACGCCATCAACAAAAAACTTCACATGGCTGACGCCAAAACCAGGCGCGGGCTGCCACACAGGATCATTCCAGCGTTGGTTAAAGTCGACAAGTTCATCCAGCGCGCGGCCGGCATCCTGTGGACCCGCAACGCTGTCCGGCGTAATTTCACGCGCGCCGCACATCCGCAGGGTTAACTCGCCGCTATCACGCAGAGCGGCGAACGCCTTAAGTTGCTCTTCGTAAACCCGGGTATCCATGACTGTGGTTACGCCTTGCTGATTCAGGACCCGCTGAACATGACGGGCAATCAGAACGCACTGTTCCGGCGTACCGGTTGGAATGCTGTCGAAAGCGCGCATGGCTGGCGCATCTTCCAGAATACCGTTTAAACGCCCCTCTTCATCCCGGCCGATTTTGCCATCCGCCGGAACCGGGGTCTCTTCAGTGATGCCCAGCATCTCCAGCGCACGGCTGTTGGCCGCCAGCGTATGGCAGTCATTGGAAAAAAGCACCACCGGGCGGCGCGTGTTCAACGTATCCAGCGATTGACGGCACATGTCGGCACCGGCTGGGATCATCGCCTGACGCTGCCACGCACGCACGGATAACCAGTCGTCTTCTTCTTTCAGCGGGTCATCATCAAGATGCTTCTGAATCAACGCCAGCGTCTCTTCTACAGTCAGCGCCGCATAGTTCAGATTACAGCCACGCAGCTGCTTTCCCCCCCAGAATGGATGCATATGACTATCGATAAGCCCTGGCAGTACAACCCTTTTTTCAAGGTCGATCACTTCCGTTTGCGCCCCCGCCAGCGCCAGCAGTTCATGACTGCTGCCGACCGCGGCGATATAGCCTTGTTTGATGGCGATAGCTTCACAAAATTGATCGGACTTATCTGCCGTATAAATTTTACCGTTATGGTAAATCACATCGGGATTCAGGGAGTCAGGCATCATGAAGGGTGTTCCGGGATCCGTTATTCATCGTAAAACGAGTAAAAAAAAGCCTTCGCGACCAGGGCGAAGGAATAAAAAAGGCCAGCAGGATTACGCTGGCCATCATGACATTACGTTCTGTTGATCACTGCTGCGCTTTCGCCGCGAGTTTGTCTAACAGTTTTTGATGGATCCCACCGAATCCACCGTTACTCATCACCAGAATATGGTCGCCTGGCTGGGCGGTTTTCACCACCATATCCGCCAATGTATCCACATCTGAATGCCAGTGCGCAGGCTGTACACACGCTTCTGCGACTTCCGCGACCTGCCACGGAATATGTTGCGGTTGCAGCAAGAACACTTCATCCGCACGTCCTAACGACGGCGCCAGATCGTCTTTGCAGACCCCCATCTTCATGGTATTCGAGCGAGGTTCCAGTACCGCGATGATCCGCGCTGTGCCGCCCACTTTACCGCGCAGAGCGGCAAGGGTCGCGAGAATGGCCGTTGGATGATGCGCAAAATCATCATACACCGTCACGCCATTGGCCTGCCCGCGCAGTTCCAGGCGGCGACGCGCATTGACAAACGATCCCAGCGCGTTAGCCGCATCAGCCGGCAGCACGCCCACGTGACGCGCGGCGGCAATCGCCATCAACCCGTTATGCATGTTGTGTTCGCCGACCAGCGCCCACTTCACTTCACCGACTTTCTCACCGTCCAGCCACACTTCCCACTCAGACGCTTCGGTGTTCAGTTTTTTCGCCTGCCAGTGGCCCTGCTCGCCGACCAGTTCCTGTTCACTCCAGCATCCCATTGCCATCGTCTGCTTCAGGTTGATGTCGTTTTCAGGCCAGATGATCTTCCCTTGCCCAGGGACGATTCGGACCAGATGGTGGAACTGTTTCTGGATCGCTTTCAGATCGTCAAAGATATCCGCGTGATCAAACTCAAGGTTATTCAGGATCAGCGTACGTGGGCAGTAGTGAACGAACTTGGAGCGTTTGTCGAAGAACGCACAGTCATACTCGTCAGCCTCAATGACGAAGAATTCGCTCTCACCGAGGCGAGCGGAGACATCAAAGTTGCCCGGCACGCCACCAATCACAAACCCCGGTTTGTAACCGCAGACCTCCAGAATCCAGGTCGCCATCCCCGCCGTGGTGGTTTTGCCGTGCGTTCCCGCCACCGCCAGCACCCAACGATCGCGCAGAACAAAGTCATGCAGCCACTGTGGGCCAGACATGAAGGGAATGTTTTTTTCCAGCACCGCCTCAACGCAGGGATTTCCACGGGTCATGGCATTGCCAATGATGACCAGATCCGGCTGTGGGTCGAGCTGGCTGGCATCGTAACCCTGAATCAGAGAGATACCCTGATTCTCAAGTAAGGTACTCATCGGCGGATACACATTGGCGTCCGAACCCGTTACTTCATGACCGAGCGAGCGCGCCAGCATCGCCAGACCGCCCATGAAAGTGCCACAAATTCCCAAAATATGAATGCGCATACGTCACTATCCTTTTTTAATCTGGGGGCCATTTTACGCACATGTTATGCGACTGAGAAATGTATTTCAGGCGATTCCGTAGTTTGCTGGCGCGATTCACCTAAGCGCAGCCCACGTAATATTTGTTAAGATTGCCTCGGTCGCTTTACTCCACATTGATTGCAGGGAAAGTGTTATGAAAACGTTAGGTGAATTTATTGTCGAAAAGCAGCACGAGTTTTCTCATGCTACGGGTGAACTCACTGCTTTGCTGTCGGCGATAAAACTGGGCGCCAAGATCATCCACCGCGATATCAACAAGGCCGGACTGGTCGATATCCTGGGTGCCAGCGGTGCTGAGAACGTACAGGGCGAAGTTCAACAAAAACTCGACCTGTTTGCGAACGAAAAACTGAAAGCTGCACTGAAGGCGCGTGATATTGTTGCTGGTATCGCCTCTGAAGAAGAAGATGAGATTGTCGTCTTTGAAGGGTGTGAACACGCGAAGTATGTTGTCCTGATGGATCCGCTGGATGGCTCTTCCAACATCGATGTTAACGTCTCTGTCGGCACAATTTTCTCCATTTACCGCCGTGTTACGCCTGTTGGCACACCGGTGACCGAAGAAGATTTCCTGCAACCCGGTAACAAGCAGGTCGCTGCGGGCTACGTCGTTTACGGCTCCTCAACCATGCTGGTCTATACCACCGGTTGCGGCGTACATGCCTTCACCTACGATCCTTCTCTCGGCGTTTTCTGCCTCAGCCAGGAACGTATGCGTTTCCCGGCAAAAGGAAGCACCTATTCCATTAACGAAGGCAACTACATTCGCTTCCCGATGGGCGTGAAGAAATACATCAAGTTCTGCCAGGAAGAAGACAAACCAACGCAGCGCCCGTACACCTCGCGCTATATTGGTTCCCTGGTGGCGGATTTCCATCGTAACCTGCTCAAAGGCGGGATCTACCTCTACCCAAGCACCGCCAGCCACCCGGACGGGAAACTGCGCCTGCTGTACGAATGCAACCCAATGGCTTTCCTGGCTGAGCAAGCCGGCGGCAAAGCCAGCGACGGTAAAGAGCGCATTCTGGATATCACCCCGGAAAGCCTGCACCAGCGCCGTTCGTTCTTCGTGGGTAACAACCATATGGTTGAAGACGTCGAACGCTTTATCCGTGAGTTCCCGGACGCGTAATTCCTGTCATTGAAAAGGCCCGATGGCGCTTCGCTTATCGGGCCTGTCTCTGATGTCGAACTGTAGCGTTAGCGCCGCCCGGCACGTTATGGCTTCGTCGCCACGCGCATTACCACCGCATTCTGCCGATTCTCCCACAACACCGTTAAACCACGCTGTAACGCAATAAAAATAAACAACAAAATGCCGATAGCGATTTTCGTCCACCAGGAACTGAGCGTCCCGTCAAAATTAATGTAGGTCTGAATCAGCCCCTGGATTGCCACGCCGAAGAGTGTGCCTAACACCGTCCCTACGCCGCCGCTCAGCAGGGTGCCGCCAATAACCACCGAGGCGATAGCATCCAGCTCGACGCCAACACCCGCCAGCGCGTAACCGGCCTGGGTATAGAGCGAGAACACAATACCGGCGAGCGTCGCCAGCCCGGTCGAGAGCATATAGATGCGAATGGTCATACTGCGCGTTGAAATCCCCATCAGATTCGCTGACGTCGCACTCCCACCAATGGCATAAACCTGATTCCCAAACCGCGTACGATGAGCCAGAAAAATGCCTATCACTACCACCGCCAGCATCAGTAACCCCATCGCGCTCAGGCGACCGCCACCGGGGATTTTCCACGCCAGGCTTGAGAGCGTGTCATACACAGGATGGTTGATCGGAATTGACTCTTCGGAAACCAGATAGCTGACGCCGCGCAGAAAAAACATTCCCGCGAGGGTAATGATAAACGCGGGGATTTTCAGCGCATCAATCAGCAGTCCCATGAATGCCCCAAACCCACAGCCCATCGCCAGTATCAGCGGAAACGCCAATAGCGGCGAAATCCCCCAGTCACCGATGGCTTTCGCGAGGAACACGCCGGTGAAAGCGATCACCGACCCGACGGAGAGATCGATCCCACCGGAGAGGATCACGAAAGTCATTCCGACGGCAATAATCCCCAGAAACGCGTTATCGGTCAGGATGTTGCAGATCACCCGCGTGGAGGCGAAACCGGGAAACTGCGTCAGGCACCAGAGATACCCCAGCACAAAGACCCCAAGGGTGATCATTAACGGCAAATTACGTTTTATCATGACCACGCACTCCTTTTATCACGCTGATAAAGCGCTGAGACTGCACAATCAGCACGCACAATACGACGATGGCTTTAACGACCTGATTCATCTCAGGTGGAAAACCGGACAGCAAAATCCCGGTATTCATCCCCTGGATAATCAACGCGCCTATCACCGAAAGCAGCAAATTAAACCGCCCTCCCATCAGCGAGCCGCCACCAATCACCACCGCCAGAATGGCATCCAGTTCCAGCCATAACCCGGCGTTATTGGCGTCTGCTCCACGAATGTCAGCGGTGACAATGATACCGGCGATGGCGGCGCACACGCCGCTCAGAACATAGGTGAGCATGACAATAATCCGCGTGTTTACCCCGGCATTTTTGGCCGCCCGAATGTTGATCCCCACGGCTTCAATAAACATCCCCAGCGCCGTTTTGCGGGTCAACAGCCAAAACAACACCAGCGTGCACACGGCGATAATGACCGGCGTCGGCAACAGCAACAGTGAGCCGCTGCCAAACCACGAGAGATCCGGCGCATTGAAGGTCACAATCTGTCCAGAGGTGATCAGTTGCGCAACCCCGCGCCCGGCGACCATCAGGATCAGCGTTGCGACAAACGGCTGGATTTTAAGGAGCGCCACCAGAATACCGTTCCATAACCCCGCCAGAATCCCCGTCCCCAGCGCAGCCAGCAGAACGACGGGCAAACTGTGCCCGGCGACCGTCATGGCGGCAGTGGTCGCCCCGGCTATCGCCATCACAGCCCCAACAGAAAGATCGATCCCCCCGGTGGCAATCACCAGCGTCATGCCGATCGCCAACAGCGCCACTGGCGCGGCGCGGTTCAAAATATCAATCGGGCTACCGAAGAGTCGGCCATCCTGCAATATCACCTGCCAGAAGTGCGGCGCCACAACGCTATCCACCAGCAGCACCAACGCTAACGCCACCAGTTGCGGCATCCCCGTCGACCAGCGAAAGCGCTTTTTCGGCGGGGTAGAGTGAGGGAGAGATTGAGGCATCACCATGATCTCCTTAGGCCGCAATGGCGTTCATGATTGCCGGTACGGACAGTTCTGCCAGCGGGATCTCCGCCACGTGTTTGCGATCGCGCATGATAATGACGCGATCCGCGTACCCCACCAACTCTTCCAGTTCGGATGAAATCACCAACAACGCCAGACCGTCTGCGCACAGTGTTTCGATCAGGCGGATGATCTCTGCATGGGCGCCAACGTCGATACCGCGCGTGGGCTCATCGAGGATCAGAAACTGCGGTTTGGTCAGTAGCCAGCGTGACAACAGCACTTTTTGCTGATTGCCGCCGGAAAGATATTCAATCGGCTGATCGGCGCTCGGGGTACGAATACCCAACTGGCGAATAAAGCGTTCAGCAATGTCATTTTGCTCTTTGCGGGGAATCGGTCGTAACCAGCCGCGCTGCGCCTGTAAAGCCAGAATAATATTCTCCCGTACGCTGGCAGCCGCAATAATGCCATCCGTTTTCCGGTCTTCCGGGCAGAAGCCGATCCCCAGACACGACGCCTGGTGCGGCGAGCGCAGCGTTTGCTGTTTGCCTTTGAACATCGCGCTGCCGCTGTCTGCGGGTTTGATCCCAAAGATCACCTCTGCGGTTTCCGTACGCCCTGATCCTAAAAGTCCCGCCAGACCGACGATCTCCCCAGGGCGCACTTCCAGATCAAAAGGTGCGATAGTCCCCTTTTTGCCATAGTTTTTGAATGCCGCTACCGGTTTGTCACTCAACAGGGTTCTTCCCGCGCGCTGCAAGGCATGGGTATCTAACTCACGCCCCAGCATCATTTTCACCAGTTCGATCTGCGGGAGTTCGCGCGTTTCACGGCAGCCGACAAAGCGACCATTGCGCAGTACGGTGATCCGATCGCTGACCTGATACACCTGGTCGAGAAAATGCGTCACGAAGATCAGGCTGACGCCGCGATCGCGCAGATGGCGCATCAGCCCAAACAGCATTTCAACTTCCTGGGTATCCAGACTGGCGGTCGGTTCGTCGAGGATCAGCACCTTCGCAGAAAGATCGATGGCCCGACAAATCGCCACGATTTGCTGCATCGCCACAGAAAAGCGATTAAGCGGTTCGCGGACATCGAGGGAAAATCCGTAAGAGGCCATCAACTCGGTGGCGCGCCTTTCCATCTCTTTGCGCCGCAACAGGCCAAAACGACGAGGTTCGCGTCCGATAAACAGGTTATCCGCCACCGACATGTTCGGCAGCAGATTCACTTCCTGATAGACCGTACCAATACCCAGCTGTTGGGCATGGGCGGTATTTTTAGGCGAGATCGTCTGGCCTTCCAGCCAGATCGTGCCGCGTTCGGCATGGTACACACCGGTCAACGCCTTGATCAGCGTCGATTTCCCCGCGCCGTTTTCCCCCAGCAGCGCCATAATTTCGCCACGACGCAGGCTAAAATCGACATTATCCAGCGCGTTGACGCCGGGAAAAAATTTGCTTAATCCCTCTGTTCGGAGGATTTCCTGGTGTTGGTCGGTGGTCATGGTATTCCTCCGGTACACAGCGCGGCGCCCCGTAGGCCTGGTTCAGCTGGGTTTGTAGGCCGGATAAGACGCTGTGCGTCGCCATCCGGCATTTCAACGCCTGATGGCGCTGCGCTTATCAGGCCTACAGAGAGTACGCGAACTCAATAGCCCATATTTTTCTTCTTCTCTAACTCTTCTTTGGCGGTATCCGGCAGATAGAGGACCGATTTAGTAATGGTCAGCTTCTCAGGCATAGTGCCGTCTTTCTTATATTTTTCCAGCGCGTCAAAGGCTGGCCCCGCCATGTTCGGCGTCAGCTCAACGCTGGCGTTCGCTTCACCGTCAATCATCGCTTTATAGATATCCGGAACCCCGTCGATAGATCCGGTAAGAATGTCTTTGCCTGGCTTCAGACCCGCTTCTTTAATCGCCTGAATCGCGCCGATCACCATGTCATCATTGTGGGCGTAGACCATGCAGATGTTCTTGCCGTTGTTTTCCGCCTTGATAAAGCTTTCCATCACCTCTTTACCTTTACTGCGGGTAAAATCGCCAGACTGCGAGCGAATGATTTTGATGTTTGGCGCTTTGGCGATGGCTTCGGCAAACCCTTTCTTGCGATCGATCGCCACGCTGGCGCCGACTGTCCCCTGCAGTTCCACCACGTTACACGGCTTACCGTTCACCTCTTTAATCAGCCAGTCGCCAATCAGTTGCCCTTCCAGCACGTTGTTGGCAGTTACGGTGGTCATATAGAGAGATTTGTCTTTGACATCAATGGAACGATCGAGCAGAAACACGGGAATACCGGCATCTTTAACTTCTTTCAACACCGGTTCCCAACCCGTTGCCACCACCGGCGCGATGAAAATCGCATCCACGCCCTGGGCGACAAATGAACGCACCGCTTTAATTTGGTTTTCCTGTTTTTGCTGGCCGTCGGCGATTTTTAACGTCACGCCGCGTTTCTGAGCTTCACTTTTCGCCACGTTTGTTTCAGCGGCGCGCCAGCCGGATTCAGAGCCGACCTGCGAAAATCCTACGGTTAAAGGAGCGGCCATCGCCATAGACGACATAGCTGCCGAAACTGCTGTAACTAAAAGTAAGCGCTTCCACATAAGTGCGTCCTCGTCGGGTGAGTTATCGTTGATTAACAAACAGTCGCGGAAAAACTATAGACAATGGAACATGTAACGAATTGCGTTACATCACACTTCAAAAAAGTAAATAAAACGTTAATCACAAGTTTGTAATCGCTTCCATTCACTTATGAAAAATGCAGCTGTTGTTATGGATTTTCCTGTCATGCAAACGCGCTAAAAACAGCAAGGGATCATGGATGGAAACGAAAACAAGCGAAGACTTTCGCCACGAGTTGGCTATAATACTTGCCACTTGTTTGCCATACATTTTAAAGGAAACAGACATGAGCTTACTCAACGTCCCAGCGGGTAAAGACCTGCCTGAAGATATCTACGTTGTTATCGAGATCCCGGCGAATGCCGATCCGATCAAATACGAAATTGACAAAGAGAGCGGCGCACTGTTCGTTGACCGTTTCATGTCTACCGCGATGTTCTATCCGTGCAACTACGGTTACATCAACCACACCCTGTCCCTGGACGGTGATCCGGTAGACGTACTGGTCCCGACTCCGTACCCGCTGCAGCCGGGTTCTGTTGTACGTTGCCGTCCGGTTGGCGTACTGAAAATGACCGACGAAGCCGGTGAAGATGCGAAACTGGTTGCGGTACCGCACACCAAGTTGAGCAAAGAATACGATCACATCAAAGATGTGACCGACCTGCCGGAACTGCTGAAAGCCCAGATCACTCACTTCTTCGAGCACTACAAAGACCTCGAAAAAGGCAAGTGGGTTAAAGTTGACGGTTGGGACAACGCAGAAGCCGCGAAAGCGGAAATCGTGGCCTCTTTCGAGCGCGCTGCGAAGAAGTAATTTTTACTGCGAATTAAAAAACACTGCTTCGGCGGTGTTTTTTTATGCATGCAAAAACAGTCAGCGTAAAAAACAACGCCACCCGAAGGTGGCGTGTTCATCTTAGTACAGGTCTTTATCTAACCAGTTGCCGCTTTCTATTAACGTTAAACCATCAACCGGACGTTGGTACACATACATCCATGCACTCCCGTACGGCGTCTGGATCAACTGCCGTGCGTATTCACCGCCCCTGGTGCGCAAGGCATCAAGCTCGGCCAGCGTAGCATTATCAATACGATAAACTTCACCGTGTACCGTTCCGTTTCCCGGAACTGCGGCTGGATAGTGGCCCAGACTGTACAACTGGTAATTATCGATACTGTAGTTGCCCAGCAACTGGGCGTTGGTCATCCAGTGGCTGTTGCCCTGTTTGCGTCGTAAACTGCCGTAGACAAATATTCGCATTGCTAAAACTCGAACTGATAGAGCAAATCCAGTGCCTGATCTACGCCAGACACCGCTTCCAGATATAGCTTGGGCATCAGACGATAACGTAGCGTGAGTGTCGCTAAAGAGTCAAATATACCCACACCATATTTCACCTGCAGACCTGGCAGTACATACCCGCTGACCACCACCTGGGATGAGTCGCCTACCCCCTGCGTGTCCAGCGCCAGATTGCTTACGCCAAATGTCTCCCCGATTTTACCCACAACCTGACCACTTTGTGCAACCCCCAGACCAATAAGCATAGACGTCATCGCTGCACTGTCGCTTTGATCGCTGTCCAGCCCCTGTCCGCGCAGCAGATAAGAGAGCGCTTCTTGCTGGGACATTGCCGGGTCAGAGAAGATCTCCGCCTTCGGTTCATCGGCCGTTCCGGTAACACGCACTCCGGCGATCACATCGTTTTCGGTAGCCTCTGGATTACGGATAGCTTCGATGTTGAGCAGCGGCTGGTCCGGAGGACCCGAGAACAACAGTTCACCTTTACGCACAATCAAATCCTGACCATAGGCATGGAAGCGGCCTTCCGGAATGTTGATCTGCCCGTTCAGTCCCAGGCCTTGTTTGTCCTGTGCCACTTTCAGATCGCCAGTCAGACGTGCTTTCAGCCCAAACGCACTCATACGCACGTTATTGCCGACATGGATAGTCAGGTTGCTGTTGATCGGAATCGAGGCGCTCTGCGGGTTCTCTGGTTGCAGGTTATTGTTGAGCATCACCTCATCGCTGGAGACACCTACCGCACTTTCCGGTAGGTCATGCACGACAATACGCGCCCACGGCACATCCACCCGACCATCGAGGGTGAACAGACTCGGCGTGGCCTCAAACACCACATCCGGCGAGACATCGAGGCGTACCATCGGCGGTACAGTGATCCGCACCCGGCTGCCTTTAGCCGCAACCCGCGCACGCCAGTTGTCGATCTGGCTCCAGTCCGCATCGCCGCTCAGGTTAATTTTCCCCTGGTGGGTACTCACTACCCCGGCGAGTGTGGAACGTGTTCCGTTGAAGTTCATCGATATCTGGCTCGGCTGCATATCAAACGGCATAAAGTTGCCGTCGACATCCAGACTACTGAGTTGCAATCGTCCAAACATCTGCGGGCTTTGCACATCACCGCCTAAGCGCAGGTTGGCATTCAGCATTCCCGTTGCTTTCTCACCCCGCGAGAAAATAGGGTTCACCATCGCCAGATTGAAATTACGAATATTAACGTTGCCGCCCAGATTGCGTCGGCCCTGTGGGTCAGTCACCTGCAGTTGCCCGTCTAACTGACCGTTGTTGGTCAGGCGAATCAACCAGCCCAGCTCCGCGCGATTGTTGTGGAGATCGGCAGTCAGGTTCAGCGTGTCAAACGCGACCGGCAGCGGCGCGTCGTTGACGGTCTGCGTCACCTTCACATTACGGCCATTGAGCGTAATCTGCCCCTGAGGTAACCCTTCTTTGGTGGTATCCCAGGCCACATCGGCCTTGCCGCTAAATACGCCGCTCGCCTGGGTGGTATCCGGCATAAACGGTTTCAGCATCGCGAGGTCAAAACGGTTAAGGTTGACCACCGCCCGCCCTTCTGCGCCCGCATCAATGGTTTGTGGCACGCACAGTTCAGCATTCGGGTTCATCCAACAGTGCGGCCCAATACTGATTTTCTGTTCCTGATTACGATAGTCCAGCGCGATAGCGCGGTTCAGAGACCACGGGCCAACCGGCGTCTGAAAGCGTGTATTACTGAGGGCGCCTTTCCAGCGCTCTTCCTTACGGTCAAAGCTTCCCGCCAGGGAGAGCTGTCCGGAGACGGGCTCACCCTGAATCCGCAGTTGCAGTTCGTGTTGCTTTTCACTGCCTTTGGCACTCAGCGTCACAAGATTGATATTGACGTCAGGCTGTACGATTCGCTCTACGCGAAGGTTGAGGCTTCCAGCAATCTGGTCGGTCGATTTGACATCGCCTTCTACACGTACCTGCGCCACCGACAATTCCTGCCAGCGCAGACCGCGTGCCGTGATGTCCGCCAGCAGTTGCGGCGCGTCAACCGTACCGCGTACTTTTACCAACCCTTTTGCCGTCCCGCCCAGCCCCGGCAGCGCATTGTCGAGACCCGGCGCATCGATGGTGGCGTCAAGATTGAGATCTTTTACCCCCAGCTCGCCTTTCACATCCGCACTGTTCGGCCCCAGTTCCAGATGCAGACCCGGAATAATCCACTGCAGGTAGCTGTTGCCCTTCAGTGAACCGTTCACGTTAAGTTTGTTCTGCTTCACGTTGCCGGTCAGTTTGAGTTCTGGGACTTCCATCTGCCAGGTTCCGCCGTACAGGCTTCCCCGGGTTTTAATCAACCCATTGATCTTAGATGGCCAGTCAGGGATCTCTTTTGCCGTATTGATACCATCCAGCGTCAGTTCACCGCGCCAGCTGATCGCCTGCTGCCAGTCGAGCAGCGCTTTCAGTTCGGTTTTTCCTTCCAGCGCCGCAACGGTAAGTTTATCGAGATTGATTTGCTGCTCGTTGCCTTTCGCATCCAGAGTAAGGGTGGCCGGAGGCAGATCCTGCCCCTTCACCGCCGTACGCATCGACAGCGTATAGTCGGTCATCTTGCCGGTGAGCTTGAGTTTAAGATCGTCGGCCTGAAACTGTTTGTCGCCGGTAAACGGCCAGTAGAGTTGCTGGCTGACGATCTCCAGATTCAGCGGTAATCCCGCCTCTCCCAGGCGTGTCTGACCACGCAGAACCATATCGACCGGGCCTGAAAGATTAACGCCAAGCTCCAGTTGCTCGCGCAGCGCGCCGCCCACTTTTAGCTTCACCTTTTCGCCTTTGAGCGGGTCGATATTCAGCGTACTGTTAAGGGTGAAATCTACTGGCCAGGTGTCGCTCAGTTGCGCGCTGCCGGTAGCATTGACGCTCCCCTGGCTGGAGTCGATATCCAGCGCATCCAGCTTCATGTTGCCATCGATGCTGCTCACCTTCAGCAGCATAGTGTGTACCGTCAGATCGGTATCCCCGGTAATACGCAACTGCTCGCCGCGAAATTCTTCGATGTTAAGATTGAGCGGCAAATGCACATCGGTCATTTCCGGTAGCACCGGTTTGGAGAACAGATCTTTCAGCGTTTCGCCCAGCGGTTTTTCATTTGGCTGCGGGTTTTGGATCTTCGGCTCAACCACCTCTTCTTTCGCGACTTCCGCCACTTTTGGCAAGGCGATGAGCAGTCCCTGAAGCGATGTCGGCTTCAGGGTCAGGGTTTTCTCCTGCCAGTTCAGGCCGGAGGTAAAATCCAGCACTGAGACCGTCGTGTCATCAATTTTGAGGTTGATGTTATTGAGCGCCACGCGTGAAAGGGTGATCGGATAAGGCGTAGAAAGGTTCAGCGGGCCGCTGTCCTCTTCTTCTGCTACCGGTGCAGAAGGCGGCATTTTTTTACTGTCGATGGCAACACGAATGTCTTTCAGCGACAGATCGTTCACGCACAGGCTACTGTTCCACAGACAGTCGAGTTTGACCGCCAGATGTACCTCTCCGGCATTCACCGCCACGCCGGGCTGCTCGTAACGAAGATTCTTCAGAGACAGATCACGCCAGCCTCCCGTGACCTGACCAATCTCCAGCCCCGGCACCCAACGATTCGCCGCATTGAAGATCAAATGCAGCCCCGTCGTGGTGCCCACCAGAAACGCCACTGTTCCCAACAGCAGCAGAATAAAAATCAGTACCCCGAGGCTTATTTTCTTCCATAGACTCATAATTCTGGCCCCAGACCGATGTAAAACTGCATACCATTTTCTTCTTTATCGCCGACGGGAGCGGCGATATCGAGCTTGATGGGCCCGACGGGAGACTGCCAGCGTACACCCACGCCCGCGCCCGTTTTGAAGTCGCTTTTACGAATATCGCTGACCGCTTCGCCGCTATCGACGAACACCGCGCCCCACCATTTTCCGGTGACGTTGTACTGGTACTCCAGCGAGCCGGTCGCCAGCTTCGAGGCCCCTTTCAGGTCGCCGTTGCTGTATTCTGGCGAGATAGATTTGTATTTATAGCCGCGAATACTGCGATCGCCCCCGGCGAAGAAACGCAGATCCGGCGGCACTTTGTCAAAGTCGCCGGTTTCGATCCACCCCAGATTGCCGCGCATCACAAAGCGATGGCGATCGTACAGGGTGCGTATCCAGACGTTTTGCAACTGGAACACCGAGAAATCCACATCGGAACCCCAGGCGGTATTCGAATAATCAATGGAATAGCGCTGCGAATCCCCCCACGTCGGCATCAGACCGCCGCGTGAGCGCGTTCTGCTGATCATCACCCCAGGATAAAGCAGCATGGTGGTGTCCGTGACTTCCCCTTGGGTAAAGTGGTCAAGACTCCAGCGCAGATTGATGGCGCGCTGCCAGCCGCTGGAAAGATCCCAATAGCGGGAAACGGCAAGCGTGGTGGAGTCTGATTCGGTATCGTTGAGATCCGTGCGCTTAAAGCCGCCCTGTACCAGATAATATTGCTCCAGCGGGTTCTTCAGCAGCGGCATTTTATAACTGAAATCAAGCACCTGCTCGGGCGCAGAGATACTGGTGCTGGTCGTCAGGCTGTGGCCGTAAGAGTTCATCCACGGTTTTTTCCACGTGGCTTTCACGCGCGGCCCAACGTCGGTTGAATAGCCCACACCGGTTTCAATGGTGTTTTCTACGCGCGGTGACACAACGCCTTTCAGCGGCAGGACTTTCGTTTTGCGGGCCTTATCAAACTCAGGCGCGACAACCACGGAATTAAACCATCCGGTGGCTGAGAGGCGGCGGTTCAGCTCCGCCAGATCTTTCGACTGGTACTCATCGCCCTCTTTGAACGGCACCAGATGTTGCAGGTATTCATCACGAATCTGCGAACCTTCAAACGTGACATGTCCGAAGCGGTAACGTTCACCGCTATCATAGTCGATGTCCCAGAACGCCTGATGACGATCCAGCGCGATACCCAACTGGCTCTTATTAAATTCGCTGTCGAAATACCCTTTACGCAGCGCGACGCTGGTTAACGACTTTTTGAAGTTGTCATAGTCACTGTGATCCAGCACGGTTCCCAGCGCGGGTCGCGTTTTCAGCAAGGCCAGATAATCTTTATCGGTCCGCGCGCCACCGCGTAAAATGACCTCAGTGCCGCCAATCAACACCGGCTGACCCGGCGTGACTTTAGCAATTAATACCTGACGCCCTTTCGCCGGAGGCGGACGTAAATCAAATTCAATGGTCGGCTCATAATAGCCCAGCGCTTTTAACCCTTCGCGGATAGCATCATCAACGCGCGCGCGAAAGCGCCTGTCGGGCGTGACTTCGTCACCCTGAATCGTCGACAGTTGGGCACGGACGTTTTTTTCCAGCTCTCCCGATAAGCCTTCAACCTGTAGACGGACATTCGCGGCGACGGCAGAGCCACTCAAGCATAGCAAGCCGACCCAACATAACTGACGGATATGTGGCACATTTTCTCCTGAATATCCTTTTTTTCCTGGCCCTGGAAAAAGAACGCTACACCATCCAATGGCTTAACAAAAAATCAACAATAAAGGTTGAAAAAACAGACAACAACCCAAATTTTTCTTATGTTTACTTTAGACACATTCACAATAGTTATTGTGTGCAAAGAAGCGTCTTGTTACAACCTTAAACCAAATGACAGTTTTTGGGAGGACCGCACCATGAGCATATTTGATAAAAAGCATTTGGTTACTGAAGCAGATGCTTTGCCCGGGCGCAATACCCCGATGCCGGTAGCCACTCTGCATGCGGTAAACGGACACTCCATGACAAATGTGCCTGAAGGGATGGAAATTGCCCTCTTTGCCATGGGCTGTTTTTGGGGCGTTGAGCGTTTATTCTGGCAATTACCGGGGGTATATAGCACGGCGGCGGGGTATACCGGCGGCTATACGCCAAACCCCACCTATCGGGAAGTCTGCTCCGGGCAAACCGGTCACGCCGAAGCCGTTCGTGTGGTTTACGATCCCAGGGTTATCCGTTATGAGCAGTTGCTACAGGTTTTTTGGGAGAATCACGACCCGGCGCAGGGTATGCGTCAGGGCAACGATCAGGGGACACAATACCGTTCCGCCATCTATCCGCTGACGCCGGAACAGGACGCCGCCGCTCGCGCCAGTCTTGAACGCTTTCAGGCGGCGATGGCTGCAGAAAATGACGATCGCCGCATCACCACCGAAATTAGCCGCGCCACCCCGTTTTACTACGCCGAGGATGACCACCAGCAGTATCTGCACAAGAATCCCTACGGCTACTGTGGCATTGGGGGAATTGGGGTCTGTTTGCCGCCAGAAGCATGATGTTGTCGGTCGCTTAACGCGACATCGTCATGCGAGCGGCATGCCGTGTTGCGTTAGCTACCGTGCCTCTATCGGAAACAATCCCCTTGAGCAGTAAATTAAATACCGGCGCACAGGGACGATTAAGCCGGTTTTGTAACAAATGTACCGCTTCTATCCCCAACGCCCGACAAGGGAGCACCATACTGGTGACGGTGGAAATAATGTCCGTCTCAAGTTCCTGAACGCCTGTCGTCATCAGCGACATCTCTTCCGGTATCTGCACACCCATACCGTCCAGCACTCGCTTAACGCCCACGAACATTGAAGTACCGGCGCAGAAAATCACTTCCGGCCACGCGTCGCGCGGGGTGCTTTGCATCCACCCCGCAAAGGCTTTTTCCGACTCTTGCTCGGAAAATCCTTCCGTGACCAGCAGATCGCGTTGGACATCAAACGGAATTTGATACTGCCGATACACGTCTTTAATCCCTTCCAGTCGCCAGTATAACGTCTCGCGGCGCAGACTCGTGACGTTGAGGATACGTCGATGCCCCTGCTCAAACAAATACTGCGCTCCCCGATTGCCGATCGCCCAATGATCGGGGGAGACGGCATCAAGCAGCCCTTCTTTGTCCTGCGAGTTGATCAGTACACAAGGTTTATCCAGCGACTGAGCCAGCTTATGAATCGTCGAGTCATCAACACCAATAATAATGATCGCATTGATGTTTTTGTTGTTGGCCCTGGCCATGAACGTCTTAATATCCGCCCGTTGTTCGTCCAGGCCGCAGTAGCTCAAATACACATCATGCGGCGCAACCGCCTGCGCAATGCCACGCGTCACCTCAAGATAAAAGGGATCGCCGTGCGCCGTAAATGTACGCTGCGGGGCGAATACGGCAATGCCGTTAATCAGGAGTCGACCACTGGCCAGCGAATCCAAAACCCCTAGCTGACGCGCACATTTGAGGATCGCCACACGTGCTTTATCACTGGTATAGGATTTTCCGCTGAGCACCCTTGAAACCGTACTCACCGAAAAGCCGGTTAAGGCGGAGATTTCATCCATTTTTAGCTTGCCGGACATTTTGTGACCTCACTCGCAATCTCTTTTTGCAAATATTTGCAAACGTAGCTAACTGATTTTATGACTCATTTTTGATTAGCGTTCTAACTTATTTCCCCGTCCTGCAACCACTCTCACAAAATCACGTTGTCGGTATTCCTGGTGTTTCTTATGTTCCGCTTATCCCTCATTGCACCTGAAAAGGTATGACATGAAAAAAGTACGTTTTGGCATTATTGGGGTTGGAAATATCGGCTCCCATCATGCCCGCTATTTGCTGGCCGGTACGGTACAAGAGGCTGTACTCACTGCCGTTTGCGACAATAACCCTGATAAACATACGACAATCCGCCAGTTGGTCGGCGAAGAGGTTGCATTGTTCAGCGATGCGCGTGAAATGCTGGAGAGTGGCTTGATTGATGCCGTCATCGTGGCAACCCCTCATTACGACCATCCGGCGCTGTCGATGATGGCCATGCGCCTTGGGATCCATACGCTGTGCGAGAAACCCGCCGGCGTCTATACCGCTCAGGTAAAGGAGATGAACGCCTGCGCGCGCAATTGCGACGTGGTGTTCAGCATGATGTACAACCAGCGGCCTAACCCGCTGTATCAGAAAGTCAAAGACCTTATCGACAGCGGCGAACTAGGTGAATTGCGTCGCTCTAACTGGATAATCACCAACTGGTATCGTTCGCAGAGTTATTACAACTCTGGCGGTTGGCGCGCCACCTGGAAAGGCGAAGGTGGCGGCGTGCTGCTCAATCAGGACCCGCATCAGCTCGACTTGTGGCAATGGCTGGTCGGTATGCCGGTTCGACTACGCGCTTTCTGCCAGTTTGGCAAGCACCGACAGATTGAGGTGGAAGACGAAGTGACCGCGTACGCAGAGTTTGCCAACGGCGCGACCGGTGTATTCATCACTACCATTGCGGAAACGCCAGGAACTAACCGGCTGGAGATAACTGGCGATCGCGGCAAAGTCGTGGTGGAAGAAGGCCGTCTGCGCTTCTGGCGACTGCGCGAATCCGAAACTGACTTTAACAGACGCTGGCAAAACGGTTTTGGCGAGCCGGAATGTTGGGAGGTTGTCGTTCCGACAGCGCCAGAATGCAGCGAACATCATGTCATTACCCGCAATTTCACCGCAGCCATCCTGCATGGCGAGGCGCTTATTGCCCCCGGTCTGGAAGGCATTCACGGCCTGACACTCTCTAACGCCATGCATCTCTCCACCTGGACAGATGACTGGGTCGAACTGCCGATTGATGAACAACGTTACGTCCAGTTGCTACAGGAACGTATCGCGTCATCGGTAGAGAAAACGACGGTAAGCCGCACGCTGGACGCTTCCGGTAGCTGGCAACGTTAAGGAGAACACCATGTTAAATATTGCCATTGTCGGCACTGGCAACATCTCCCACAACCATATACAGGGCTGGTTGCAGTTCCCTGAGCGCTGCCGGATTGTTGCGCTGGTCGATATCTACCCAGAAAAAGCGCAAGAGAAAAAAACGCGTTATAGCCTGACCGACGCCCAGGTCTTCAGCAATCATCAGGCGATGCTGGAAACGGGTATCGACATAGACATTGTGGATGTTTGCACGCCGCCCTATGTACATGCGGAAATCACCATTGACGCGCTAAATACCGGAAAGCATGTGCTGTGCGAGAAACCAATGGCCGCCTCGCTCGAAGAGTGTGATGCCATGATCGCTGCACAAAAGGCCAGCGGAAAAATCTTATCCATCATTGCGCAAAATCGCTTTACCGACGCCTTCTGGCGTTTAAAAGCCGCCGTTGACTCAGGTCTCGCGGGCAAGATTTGCCACGCTCAGGTGGACTCGTTCTGGTGGCGCGGACACTGCTATTACGATTTGTGGTGGCGCGGGACATGGGAAAAAGAAGGTGGCGGTTGCACACTCAATCACGCTGTGCATCACATCGACGCCATCCAGTGGATACTCGGTTTTCCCAGTGAAGTAGTTGCAATGATGAGCAATGTCGCTCACGACAACGCCGAAGTGGAAGACCTCAGCGCAGCCATCTTCAGCTACCCAGGCGGCGCGTTGACCCAACTGACCGCCTCCGTCGTGCATCACGGCGAAGACCAGAAGATTGTGATTCAGGGTGAGAAAGCGCGCATATCCGCGCCCTGGAAAGTGTTTGCCAGCCAGTCAGCAGATAACGGTTTTCCACAGCCGGAAAACCATCGCGCGCTGGAAGACGATCTGGAAACGTTATTTCACACCACGCCACAACTAAAATGGACGCTGCATACCGGGCAAATCGAGAACATGCTAAGCGCCATTGAGCTGCACACGGCACCGCTGGTGGATGGTCAACAAGGGAAACATTCGCTGGAGTTAATCACCGCCATCTATAAATCGGCGATGACCCGTACGGTGGTGACGCTGCCCATTCTGAGTACCGATGATTTTTATCGCACGGGCGGTCTTCTTCATCACGCTCCGCATTTTTATGAGAAATCAACCTCCGTAGCTAACTTCACCGAAACAGGCACCATCCCTCTGGACAAAGATTTGGATTCAGGAGAGTCGCAATGAACAAGAAAGACGGAATGAACTATGCCCCGACTGGCAAACCACAGCCCGTGGTTAAACCGGGGGAATTTGTCTTTGCCGCCGCCGCCCTCGATCACGGTCATATTTATGGCATGAGCAACGGACTTATCGACGCGGGCGCCACCCTGAAATGGGTCTACGATCCCGAGCCGCATAAAGTGGATCTTTTTCTGCAACAGTATCCGCAGGCACAGGTTGCCGACTCGCTTGAGACGATCCTGAATGACGCAAGCGTCAATCTGGTGGCTGGCGCCGCAATCCCCTCTGAGCGCTGTCCGCTGGGTTTAAAAGTGATGGACGCAGGCAAAGATTATTTCACTGATAAAGCGCCACTGACCACGCTGGAGCAACTGGAAGACGCCAAAGCAATGGTGGCAAAAACAGGGCGTAAGTATGCGGTGTATTACAGCGAACGTCTGCATGTAGAGAGCGCCGTGTTCGCCGGAGAGTTGGTGAAGCAAGGGGCGATTGGCCGCGTCATCCAAACGCTGGGTACCGGTCCGCACCGCGAAGGTACTGGCCGACCGGACTGGTTTTATGAACGTCGCTACTTCGGCGGCATCCTTTGCGACATTGGTAGCCACCAGATCGAGCAATTTCTGTTTTACACAGGTAACCACGAGGCGCATATCGTCGCCAGCCAGGTGCGTAACGTCAATCACCCGCAATATCCGCAATTTGAAGATTTTGGCGATGCGATGCTGGCAGGTGAGAACGGCGCGACAGGCTATTTCCGCTGCGACTGGTTTACCCCAGATGGCCTCTCCTCCTGGGGCGACGGCCGCCTGACGCTGCTGGGTACAGAGGGATATATCGAGATCCGTAAATATGTCGATATCACTCACGGTGAACAGGATGTGGTCTATTTGGTGAATAATGAGGGCGAATTCCGCTATCCCGTCGCGGGTAACGTCGGCTTCCCCTATTTTGGCGAGCTGATCCTCGACTGTATTCACCGAACCGAAAACGCTATGACCCAGGCCCATGCGTTCAAAGCCGCAGAATTGTGCGTAAAAGCGCAAATGCTGGCGAACGCATCGTCATAACCGGAGGGGCTGATGCAAAACCTTAACGCCGCCATTATCGGTGCCGGCGCGATTCATGGTTGCCACATGAACGCGCTTAAACAGCTGCCGGGAGTCACGCTGAAGGCGCTGGTCGATATCAATAGCAACATCGGATCAACACTGGCAGAAACCTACGGATGCCGCTTCTATCAAGACTATCGTGAGATGCTGCTGGATAACGAGATCGATGTGGTGCATATCTGCACGCCCCATTTTGAACATAAAACAATGGTCATCGCCGCGCTTGCTGCGGGTAAACACGTCTTTTGTGAGAAACCGGTGGGACTCACTGGCCATGAAGCCGCCGAGATAGCGGAGGCGCTGCGCTGCGCGCCAGGCTTGCTGGGCGTCTGCTACCAAAACCGACTTAACCCAACAAGTCTGCGGATCCGCGAGGAGCTGGCGCACGGTACGCTCGGCAACATGCTCAGTCTTAAAGCCGTACTCACCTGGGCGCGTTCGGAAGCTTATTACACCGAAAGCCCGTGGCGTGGGCGTTTCGCCCATGAAGGCGGCAGTCTGCTGATTAACCAGGCGATTCATACCCTGGACCTGATGCAGTGGTTCGCTGACGGGGTGTCGCGGCTGAAAGGTGTGGTGGATAGCAGCGTGTTAGCGGAGGTGACGGAAGCAGAAGACAGCGCGATGGCCGTCATGCTTTTTAACAATGGCGCACGCGGCCTGTTCTACGCGAGTAACTGCAACACCGTCGACTCACCGCTGCTACTGGAGATACAGTGCGAAAAAGGTCTGTATCAGTTGACGGACAACACCCTGTGGCGAGTCACAGGTGAGGAGCGCGTAAAACTGGTGAGCGATGCCTCACCAGAGGGGAAGACCAAAAGTTACTGGGGTCGCGGCCATTATCAGGCTATCCGTCATTTTTATGATGCTATATCACACCCGGGTCAGACAGAATTTACCGATATTCATGAAGCGAAAAAATCACTGGCGCTTGTGGAGGCTATTTATCGATCGTCTCAAATACGACAATGGATAACAATTAACGGCTAAAAAACATTTTATTCCAGATAGAAACAATCCTCCGAATAAAAACGGAATTTTATTACACTATGAAACTGGAAAATAATTATGGTCAAACCTACTGAACGCAGAGTCGGCTATGGTGTGGCAATTGGCTACGGCGTAACTGATTTATTTGGCGGAGGCGCATTCGCCATTATTGGCACCTGGCTTTTATTTTTTTACACCACTTATTGCGGATTGAGTGTAATCGAAGCGGGTTCAATATTTGCAATTGCCCGTGTTATTGACGCCCTTTTAAGCCCGATAATGGGTTATGTCACCGATAACTTTGGAAACACCTGGCTTGGGCGAAAATTTGGTCGTCGCCGCTTCTTTTTATTACTCAGTTCCCCTTTAATGTTTCTGTATGCTCTGCTGTGGCTGACCGACATGGGCTACTGGTATTACCTGGGAACCTATTTATCCATTGAACTTCTGTCAGCCATGGTACTGGTGCCGTGGGAAACCCTGGCGGCGGAGATGACTAACCGCTATGAAGAGCGAAGCCGCCTTTCTGGCGTACGCATGATCTGCTCGCAACTGGGCGGTTTTCTTGCGGTATCAGTGCCCGGAATCATTATGCAATTCACCGGAAAAGATAACCCATTTACCTACACATTGACTGGACTACTATTTTCAACGGTATTTTGCATCGCTGTCTTCACCACCTGGCGCTGTACCTGGGAAGCAAAAGATGTGCAGGAAGAGTCATTTCACATCAATCTCCAGCGCACGGGTGGGTTATTTAACCATCTGAAATACCTCGTACTCGATCTCTTTTCTTCGTTCAAAATACGGGCATTTCGATTGCACATTATTATTTATATTTTTTCTTTCACTGCGATGGATGTTTTTGGCTCAGTATTTACTTACTATGTCATTTACTGCCTGAAGCAGGACGCATCGTCTGTATCAGGTTGGTTAAGTATCGCTGCCTTCGCCTCTGTTCCGGGGACTTATGGCTTCATGTTATTACTAAATAAACTTAACATTACGCCATCTGCTGCGCTGAGGTTGTCTTACGGATGTATATTTGGCGTGCTCACCTTCTTGTTTATCACTTATTACACCAACATTCAGGTGCCTACTACTTTATTTTCTGCTGTCTTTATTCTTCTCGGCGCTGCACGCTCCGGCCTCTATTATATTCCCTGGAATATTTACAGTTTTATCCCCGATATTGATGAAATGGTGACTCAGCAGCGTCGTGAGGGGATTTTCGCAGGCGTCATGGTACTGACGCGTAAAAGTACTGTGGCGATCGCCATCCTGATGATTGGCATCGTATTGGAAGAATGTGGTTTTGTGAAAGGAAACGGTGCACAGCCGGAAAGCGCATTACACGCCATTATCGGCCTGATGATCTTTGCCACTGCTGCGCTGCTGGCCGTCAGTTTCTGGGTCACCTTCAAATTCAAATTGACGCGGGAAACACATCAACTTTTGCTGAAAGAAATCGCACGCCGCAAGCTGGGCGGAAATGGCACCGACTGTGATGAGAAGACCCAGGCCGTGATTCTACAGCTCACAGGTTATGAATATGACGAAGTGTGGGGTGGCGATGCAACACGCCGCATAACAGGAAATATCGGTCTTTCCGGTGCAAAATAGGAAACACAGCATGTATCAACCCTGGAGCATTGTTCGGGCAAACATGTGGTACCAGCAGCAGCGATGGGGCTGTGGTTTCAACTACTTACCCCGTACGTCGGTCAATTGGCTGGAAATGTGGCAAGCAGAAACATTTGATCTCAGAACCATTGAGCAGGAGCTAACCTGGGCAGGCACTTACGGGTATAACCGGTTGAGGACGAATTTACCTTTTACCGTCTGGCAGCATGACCGAAATGGGTTGATTAACCGTATCGACAGTTTCCTGGCTATTGCCCATGCTCATGGGATCAAGGTCATGCTGACTTTGCTGGATGACTGCGCATTCTCAGGCGACGAACCGTTTATTGGGCAACAAAAATCCCCTGTTCCCGGTATTCACAATAGTCAGGCGTCGGGCAGTCCTGGACGCGGGAAGGTTATCGACAGGCGCAGTTGGCCGCAGATCGAAGCCTACGTGCGGGATATGATCCGCTATTTTCGCCACGATCCTCGCATTCAGATCTGGGATTTATACAACGAACCCGGTAACGGCGGCATTTTTTGTGGTCAGCATGAAAGTGCCCTCTACGATGACCTGCTGGAAATCTATGCGCTTACTTTGCTGTTTAATGTCTTCCGGTGGGCGAGAGAGGAATCGCCTTCCCAACCGTTAACCGTCGCGGCCTGGCATATCGACAATCGCGAGGCCTGTGAAACGGCTTTTACCCATCCGATTGATGTCGCGGCACTGCACCTGTCGGATGTGATTAGCTACCACGCCTACGTCAACACGCCAGGCCAGCGGTCAATCCTGTCTCAGCTTGCTGCCTTCGGGCGTCCCATTTTCTGTACAGAATGGATGGCGCGCCATGTCGGGAGCCGAATAGAAACGCAATTGCCACTGTTTCATACACAGCGCATCTCAAATTATCAGTGGGGACTCGTGCAGGGTAAAACACAAACCTGGCTACCCTGGCCAGATATCGCCTTCGATGAATATCAGGATTCGTTATGGTTTCACGATGTACTGACGCCTGACGGTCTTCCCTTTAGCGAACAAGAGATGGCGCTGGTCAGTAAACTGAGCGCAATGGGCTAAACTGACCCTCTGGCGGCATTACAGTACCTTACGCTATACTAGCGACTGAAATTGCCGGCTCACTTCCTTCGGGCCGGTTTTCAATGTGTATTTCACACGGATTTATCAACTCCCTTCCGAGGATCTGACCTGAACGGTCGGATAAGATATGTTAAACAGTATTTTAATCATACTCTGCTTGATCGCTGTGAGTGCGTTCTTCTCGATATCCGAGATCTCGCTTGCCGCCTCACGTAAAATTAAACTTAAGTTGTTAGCGGATGAAGGCAACATCAACGCGCATCGCGTGTTGAAAATGCAGGAAAACCCGGGAATGTTCTTTACCGTGGTGCAAATTGGCCTGAACGCGGTCGCCATTCTCGGCGGTATCGTGGGCGATGCCGCATTTTCTCCGGCATTTCATTCCCTGTTCTCTACCTATTTCTCAGCCGAACTGTCCGAGCAACTGAGCTTTATTCTCTCTTTCTCGCTGGTCACCGGTCTGTTTATTTTGTTCGCGGATTTAACCCCGAAACGCATCGGTATGATTGCGCCAGAAGCTGTGGCTTTGCGTATCATCAACCCGATGCGCTTCTGCCTGTTTGTGTTTCGCCCGCTGGTGTGGTTCTTCAACGGTCTGGCGAACATGATTTTTCGCATCTTCAAATTGCCGATGGTGCGTAAAGACGACATTACCTCTGATGATATCTATGCCGTCGTTGAAGCCGGTGCGTTGGCAGGCGTACTGCGTAAACAGGAACACGAATTGATTGAAAACGTGTTCGAACTGGAATCTCGCACCGTGCCCTCTTCCATGACCTCGCGTGAAAACGTGATCTGGTTTGATCTGCATGAAGATGAACAGAGCCTGAAAAACAAAGTGGCGGAGCATCCGCACTCGAAATTCCTGGTCTGTAACGAAGACATCGACCACATCATTGGCTACGTTGACTCAAAAGACCTGCTCAACCGCGTGCTGGCGAACCAGAGCATGGCGCTAAACAGCGGCGTCCAGATCCGCAATACGCTGATCGTTCCGGACACCTTAACCCTCTCTGAAGCGCTGGAAAGTTTCAAAACTGCGGGTGAAGATTTTGCCGTTATCATGAACGAGTACGCACTGGTGGTAGGTATTATCACCCTCAATGATGTGATGACGACATTAATGGGCGACCTGGTGGGCCAGGGTCTGGAAGAACAGATTGTCGCGCGTGATGAGAACTCATGGCTGGTTGATGGCGGTACGCCTATTGATGACGTCATGCGCGTGCTGGATATCGACGAGTTTCCACAGTCAGGTAACTATGAAACCATCGGCGGCTTTATGATGTTTATGCTGCGAAAAATCCCGAAACGTACCGATTCGGTGAAGTTTTCCGGCTACAAGTTTGAAGTGGTGGATATCGATAACTACCGTATCGATCAGTTGCTGGTTACGCGACTCGGCACGAAACCCACAACGCTGACGCCGAAACTGCCCGATGCTAAAGAAGAGAACGCGGCATAATCTCCACGCCTTAGAAACATCAACGGCTCCTGTTCAGGAGCCGTTTTTTATACTGCTTTAGCTATCGCATAGCACTTCGGTTAAGCCATCTCAGTTTGCAGACGCAAAACTTGACGGTTAACTTCAGACATCACAGAAAAATGCTGCTTGTCCTTCACTTTTGGGACAAGAATCTTACCTTTATCAAACTCAAAAGCGCCTACATCCTTGATATATAACCGTCCACGAAACAGGATCTTCACGTACTTCGCCACCTGCAGCGGGTTGTACCGTTGGAAAATTTTCATTGTTGTCTCCTGCTGAGCATTACGCCTTTGCGGTGCCACAATCAGCCCAACTGTTCTAAGGCGCAAATTTTAATGCCATATGACTATAGACTATCTCGACGATGTTTCCAGCGCGTATAAGTTTATTTACCTTTCCATTACACTTATTCAGAATTATCGTTTCAACGACGCGCTGGATTCAGTATAAGCCTTCATTTTTCGCAGGATTTGTGCGCCCGTCCGCAAACTGGCATTGCGTTTGCGGGAAAAAGCATCATTCGCACATATGATTAAATCTCAGACCCAAGTGGTCGGATCACCTTCAAATAATAAGGAAACACCATGACCCTACGTAAGCTTCTGGCGCTCTCATGCCTGTTACTGCCGATGATGGCCTCCGCACATAACTTCGAAATGCACCAGCGCGTGCAACCAGTGGGGATCGCCGATCGCGGTGAATTGATTCTTGATAGTGATAAGTTTAGCTACAAAAGCTGGAATAGCGCGCAGTTGCCTGGGAAAGTACGCATTCTGCAACACATCGCCGGACGCACTTCTGCCAAAGAGAAAAACGCGACGCTGATAGAAGCCATCAAAGCGGCGAAGCTGCCTCACGACAAATACCAGACTACCACCATCGTTAACACGGATGACGCCATTCCTGGTTCCGGTATGTTCGTGCGCAGTAGCCTTGAGAGTAATAAGAAGCTCTACCCCTGGTCGCAGTTTATTGTCGACAGCGACGGCATTGCGCGTAAAACCTGGCAACTGGATGAAGAGAGTTCAGCTATCGCCGTACTCGACAAAGACGGGCGGATTCAGTGGGCAAAAGATGGCGCATTAACGCAGGAAGAGGTGCAGCAGGTGATCGCCCTGCTGCATACGTTACTCAGTAAATAGAGACCCGGAAGCCGGGGTTGAGGAAGGATTCGCGCGGCGTGTAATTCAGTGGTTTACCCTGCCAGTCGTGAATATGCGCCCCGGCCGCAGCGGCAACAGCATGGCCCGCAGCGGTATCCCAGACGTTCGTGGGGCCAAAGCGTGGATACAGCTGAGCCTGCCCTTCTGCCACCAGGCAGAACTTGAGGGAAGATCCGATCGAGGTGGTCTGGTGCTCGCCCAACTGCTGCAAATACTCTTTCAATTCGCTGTCTGCATGCGAGCGGCTAATTACCACCAGCGGCGGGCGGGCGTCACGTACCTGAATTTGTTTACGCGTACCGCACTCTTCTTTCCAGGCTTTTCCTTCTGCCGCGCTGTACATCACCTTCATAACAGGAGCATAAACCACGCCCAATACCGGCTTACCCTTGTCGATCAGCGCAATATTAACAGTGAACTCCCCGTTACGTTTAATGAACTCTTTCGTGCCATCCAGTGGGTCTACCAGCCAGTAACGCTGCCAGTGCTGGCGTACGTCCCAGCTCTGCGGGTCTTCCTCAGAGAGAACCGGAATATCCGGCGTCAGCGCCTGTAATCCTTCAACTATCACGGCATGCGCGGCAAGATCCGCCGCAGTGACTGGAGAATCATCCTGTTTGCTGGTGATCTCCATCGGTTTGACTCCATCGTAGATTTGCATAATGGCATCACCCGCATTCCGTGCAAGCTGGCATACATGTTCTAACATTCTCCACCTCGTTTGTGGCCGTGGCGTTAACTCGTTGTTTTACTTATACCCTATCGTCAGGGGATCCGCCAACTGTGATAGCGACTGCGGTTTTGGCGGGTAAATTCATGGCATGATTCACGATTCTGTAAGCAAGAAGATATAGATACATTTTCTTTTGTGGCTTAGATCTTAAAAGGATGCCCCTGATGATTAAGTTTAGCGCAACGCTCCTGGCCACGCTGATCGCTGCCAGCGTGAACGCGGCGACCGTCGATCTGCGAATCATGGAAACGACTGATTTGCATAGCAACATGATGGATTTCGATTATTACAAAGATACCGCGACGGAAAAATTCGGCCTGGTTCGCACGGCAAGTTTGATTAATGCCGCCAGAGATGAAGTGAAAAACAGCGTGCTGGTTGATAACGGTGATCTGATTCAGGGGAGTCCGCTGGGCGATTACATGGCGGACAAAGGTCTGCAAAAAGGTGATATTCATCCTGTCTACAAGGCACTGAATACGCTGGATTATGCCGTCGGAAACCTTGGCAACCATGAATTCAATTACGGCCTGGATTATCTACACACCGCGCTGTCTGGCGCTAAATTCCCCTACGTAAACGCCAACATCATCGACGTTAAAACCCAGAAGCCGCTGTTTACCCCTTATCTGATCAAAGAGACGGATGTCATCGATAAGGACGGTAATAAGCAAACGCTCAGAATCGGTTATATCGGTTTTGTGCCGCCGCAGATCATGACCTGGGATAAAACCAACCTCAGCGGCAAAGTGACGGTGAATGACATCACCGAAACCGCCCGCAAGTATGTCCCCGAAATGCGCGCCAACGGTGCCGATGTGGTGGTCGTGATTGCACACTCCGGTCTTTCAGCCGATCCATACCACAGCATGGCGGAAAACTCGGTTTACTACCTCAGCGAAGTCCCGGGCGTGGATGCCATTATGTTTGGTCACGCGCACGCTGTCTTCCCGGGCAAAGATTTCGCCAGTATTAAAGGCGCAGATATCACTAAAGGTACCCTTAACGGTGTTCCGGCCGTTATGCCGGGCATGTGGGGCGATCATCTGGGCGTGGTGGATCTGGTGCTGAACAACGACAGCGGGAAATGGCAGGTGACACAGGCGAAAGCCGAGGCCCGTCCGATTTATGACGCGGCGGCGAAGAAATCGCTGGCAGCGGAAGACAGTAAGCTGGTGGATATCCTGAAAGCCGATCATGACGCCACTCGCAAATTTGTCGGCAAACCGATTGGTCAATCCGCAGATAACATGTACAGCTATCTGGCGTTGGTACAAGATGATCCGACCGTTCAGGTCGTGAATATGGCGCAAAAAGCCTACGTTGAACACTTTATTCAGGGCGATCCGGATCTGGCAAAACTGCCTGTGCTTTCTGCCGCCGCACCGTTTAAAGTTGGTGGTCGTAAAAACGATCCAGCCAGCTTTGTGGAAGTGGAAAAAGGGCAACTCACCTTCCGTAACGCCGCCGACCTCTACCTTTACCCCAATACCCTGGTGGTCGTAAAAGCCAGCGGCAAAGAGGTGAAAGAGTGGCTGGAATGCTCGGTAGGACAGTTTAATCAAATTGATATCCACAGCAGCAAACCGCAGTCGCTGATTAACTGGGATGGATTCCGCACCTATAACTTCGATGTGATTGATGGCGTTAATTACCAGGTGGATGTTTCACAGCCCGCCCGCTATGACGGTGAATGCCAGACCGTCAACCCTAACGCAGAACGCATCAAGAATCTGACCTTCAACGGCAAACCGATTGATCCGAACGCGACGTTCCTGATCGCCACCAATAACTATCGCGCTTACGGTGGTAAGTTCGCGGGCACCGGCGAAAATCATATCGCTTTTGCTGCGCCGGATGAGAACCGTGCGGTGCTGGCAGCCTGGATTAGCGCGGAAACAAAGCGCGCGGGCGCAATCCATCCGGCAGCAGACAATAACTGGCGTCTGGCCCCCATCAACAGTAAGACGACGCTGGATATCCGTGTTGAGACATCCCCAACCGATAAAGCCGCCGCGTTTATCAAAGAGAAAGGACAGTATCCGCTGAAAAAAGTCGCCACCGATGATATCGGTTTTGCGATTTACCAGGTGGATTTGAGTCAGTAACGCTCCCTTCATTGCCGGATGGCGACGCCAGAGCGTCTTATCCGGCCTACAGAGCAGTGCTTTTTGTAGGTCGGATAAGCAAAGCGCCATCAGGCACTTTATCGCTGACCTGCTCACCCAGCACTGGGGGGCTGTTCGATGACGGCCATAACTGACGGAGAGCGTCAAAAGCCTCCTGTAGGTGTTAAAAATTAGTTAATTGCAGTGGCATCCCCGGGAGTCATCTCTGATAATGAAACGATGGTTCCTGGGGAGAGACACCGTGCAAGGCGTACCCGAACAGTTTATTGATGAGAAAGACAGCGCCCGTTTTCGCCATCTGGCGCAGGTTCCCGGCGTTGAACTTTATCATGCCCACATTTCGCGTTACGCCTTTGAACCCCATACCCATGAAGCGTTCGGTATCGGTGCGATAGAAGCCGGAGCCGAACGCTTTCGCTATCGCGGTACACAATATGTTGCCCCCGCGCAATCCGTCGTCACGATGAATCCCGATGAGCTGCATACCGGTGAGGCCGACACGGCGGACGGCTGGCGCTACCGTATGATCTATCTGGAACCCGATCTGCTGGAAGAGGTGACCGGGATCCGTCACTGGTGGTTTCAGGACGTTACGCGCCACGATCCGTTACGATCGCGCCAAATTTGTACGCTGATCCAGGGACTCTGGCACGCGGACGATCCGCTGGCGCAAAAAGGTCTGCTGCTCTCCCTTATCGACACTTTCCAGCCCCTGGCGCGTCATGCACCGACGCTGCGCGAAGGCGCACATCGTTTTGATCGCGTACGCGAGTATCTGCATGATAATTATATGCATCCTGTCACGCTGGATGAGCTGGCGCGCGTCATGTCGCTAAGCCCCTGGCATTTTCAGCGCCAGTTCAAAGCCCATTTCCACGTGACGCCGCATCAAATGCTGATGGCAATTCGACTGTGGCGGGCAAAGACATTTCTCACCCACGGTATGCCCGCAGCAGAGGTGGCTGCGGCCACCGGGTTGACCGATCAATCCCATCTCACCCGGACATTTACGCATCGCTACGGCATCACCCCGGTACGCTACCAAAAGCAGGTGTTCTCCGGCTAATCAGCAATCTCATACAATACGGGCGCGTATTCCCTGCCTACACTTCTCACTACGTTCAATAATGTGGATATAAAAATGATTAGCGGTGTGTTGTATGCCCTGCTGGCGGGGCTGATGTGGGGACTGATTTTTGTCGGGCCGTTGATCGTACCGGAATACCCGGCGGTATTGCAGGCGATGGGGCGTTATCTGGCACTGGGGTTGATCGCGTTACCCATCGCCTGGCTTGGTCGCGTGCGCCTTCGCCAGTTGACGCGTAAAGACTGGCTGACTGCGCTGGCGCTGACGATGATGGGCAATCTGATTTATTACTTCTGCCTGGCAAGCGCGATCCAGCGCACCGGCGCTCCCGTCTCAACGATGATCATCGGAACGCTGCCGGTGGTGATCCCGGTATTTGCCAACCTGCTTTATAGCCAGCGCGACGGCAAATTATCCTGGCTACGCTTAACGCCCGCACTGGTGTTGATCGGCATTGGGCTACTCTGCGTGAATGTTGCGGAGTTGGATCAGGGAATGCCCGATTTTAACGGCTGGCGCTACGGTTCAGGTATCGCCCTGGCGCTGATCTCTGTGGTGTGTTGGGCATGGTATGCGCTGCGTAACGCCCGCTGGTTACGCGAGAATCCGGATAAACACCCGATGATGTGGGCAACGGCGCAGGCGCTGGTCACACTGCCTGTTTCTTTGCTTGGGTATGTCGCGGCTTGCCTCTGGCTCAGTGGGCAAACACCCATTTTTGAACTGCCCTTTGGGCCGCGCCCAGTGGTGTTTATCGGCCTGATGGTGGCCATTGCGATCCTCTGTTCATGGGTAGGCGCATTATGCTGGAACGTGGCCAGCCAACGCTTGCCAACGGTTATCCTCGGCCCCTTGATTGTCTTCGAGACATTAGCGGGTCTTCTGTACACCTTTATTCTGCGGGAAGAAATGCCGCCACTGCTGACGCTGAGCGGGATTGTATTGCTGGTGATTGGGGTGGTGATTGCAGTAAGAGCAAAACCGGAGAAGCCGGGCATCATCGCGGTTTCAGAGTCGTGATGTTGCCAGAGAGTGTGGCGTTTATACGGCCTACGACGTCATAGCGCGTAGGCCGGATAAGATGTTTACGCCGCCGTCCGGCGCGAAACGTTAAACACGGCGACCGTCTGATTCAGACGTGCAGCCTGCTCTTCCAACGCTGCAGCAGCAGAGGCTGATTCTTCCACCAGCGAGGCGTTCTGCTGCGTCACGCGATCCATTTCTGCAACCGCCTGACCGACTTGATCGATGCCCCGGCTTTGCTCGTCAGATGCGGAAGCAATTTCACCCATGATGTCGGTGACTCGGGTGACTGCACTCACAATCTCCGCCATAGTTTCACCGGCTTCATTCACCAGCGCCGCGCCTGCGCTCACCCGATTGCCAGAGTCGTCGATTAACGCCTTAATCTCTTTTGCCGCCTGCGCGCTACGCTGCGCCAGGGTACGCACTTCGCCTGCAACCACGGCGAAACCGCGCCCTTGCTCTCCCGCCCGCGCCGCTTCCACCGCCGCATTCAGCGCCAGAATATTAGTCTGGAAC
Source organism: Citrobacter sp. Awk 4 (assembly GCF_028069725.1). GTDB lineage: Bacteria > Pseudomonadota > Gammaproteobacteria > Enterobacterales > Enterobacteriaceae > Citrobacter_D. The sequence goes on along the minus strand of NZ_JANEWG010000008.1, from coordinate 15,670 downwards.
GCAATGCCGTCAATCACGCTGGTGATCTGGGCAATTTTGCTGGAACTGGTGGCGATTTCATCCATGGTACGCACCACGCCATCCACCACCTTACCGCCTTTCTGCGCCGTCTCAGAAGCATTGCGCGCCAGATTGGTCGCCTGACGCGCATTGTCCGCATTTTGCTTCACGGTCGCAGTAAGCTGCTCCATACTGGCCGCCGTTTCTTCCAGTGATGCCGCCTGCTGTTCTGTCCGTGAAGAGAGATCGTTGCTGCCCGCTGAAATTTCCCCTGCGCCGGTATAGATGGTATCGGCCCCGTCGCGTACCACGCTGACGGTGTTCGCCAGCGCCTGCTGCATCTCGTGAAGATTACGCGCCAGCAGCGCCATTTCGTTGCTGCCTTCCGTCTGAATGCGGTGGGTCAGATCACCCGCCGCAATATGGCGAATATGCGCCATCACATCATGCAGCGGTTTCAGCAACACACGCTGCATGGCAATCCAGCTGATGACGATCACCGCCACGACCGCCAACATAATGAGGGTCAGGATCCACAGGATACGCTGATAGTCGTTTTCGTTATCCCGCATCCCTGCATTTGCCAGTTCAGCCTGCGCGGTACGCCACTCGTGGTAAACCGCCTGCATAGCCGTCTGTTTTTGTTCGGCATTCTGCCTGAACATCTCTTCCAGCTTACCTTCAGCCAATAGAATGTTCATTTTCGCCAGCGTGGCCGAGTAGAGGCCGTATTGCTCTTCCAGCCTGTCAGCCAGTTTTTCATCCAGACCCGGCGTTTCCGGCAATGCGTAGTAGTTGTCGTAATGACGCTTTGCCTCTGCCAGCATACGGTTCGCGGCATTCACCAGTTCATTCAACTGCCCGCCATTGATCTGATTGGCCATATTACCTTGCAGCCGCAGCATACCCCGGTTGAGCGTCACGCGCGCCTGGTTCAGGCTGATCCACGCATCGGTAAATTCCGCCACGTTCTGGCTGGAAAGTTGTGACACGGTGAAGTTTTGTTTGTCGTGGTTGAGCGCACCGATAAAAACGCCTGCGGAAATGATCTGCATCGCGCCCAGAGCGAGTAGCACGATTATCAGTAAGGTGATGACTTTGATCCGTTTGAACATCTGTTGCCTTTTCTTATGCAAGGATTGCCTGAGGTCTAACTATCGGCAGTGCCGCCAGCTTATTTAATCCTGCCGTCGGCGACCAAAGCGGATTTTCAGTTCTTTTTAATAAGATTCAGCATCTTAAGAGAATAAGAAAATTTCGTGACAATCATCACACTTCATTCTGACTCGAAAGAGGTATATCTTCGCCTTAAAGATGTATTTAATATACATCTTATATTACTGAGAATGAGGTAACAGCTATGTCTTATCGCGATCAACCTTTAGGTGAACTGGCGCTCTCGATCCCTCGCGCTTCGGCGCTGTTTCGTAAGTACGATATGGATTACTGCTGCGGCGGTAAGCAGACGCTGGCGCGCGCGGCCGCGCGTAAAGAGCTGGATGTCGACGCTATCGAAGCGCAACTGGCAGCGCTTGCTGAACAGCCGATTGAGAAAGACTGGCGTACCGCAGAACTCACCGAAATCATCAACCACATCATTGTGCGTTATCATGACCGCCACCGTGAGCAACTGCCGGAACTGATTCTGCAGGCCACCAAAGTAGAACGCGTACACGCCGATAAACCCAGCGTTCCGAAAGGTCTGGCGAAATATCTGACCATGCTGCATCAGGAACTTTCCAGCCACATGATGAAAGAAGAGCAGATCCTGTTCCCGATGATCAAGCAGGGAATGGGAAGTCAGGCGATGGGCCCGATAAGCGTAATGGAAAGCGAGCACGATGACGCAGGTGAGCTACTGGAAGTGATCAAGCACACCACCAATAACGTCACACCACCGCCGGAAGCCTGCACGACCTGGAAAGCGATGTACAACGGTATTAATGAATTGATCGACGATTTGATGGAACACATCAGTCTGGAGAACAACGTTCTGTTCCCGCGTGCGCTGGCTGGAGAGTAAAAAAATGCCCGGTGGCGTTACCGCTTACCGGGCCTACATTTCGAGCCTTTCCAGGCCGGATAAGCGAAACGCCATCCGGCTATCGGATTAACGTACGCCAGCCATACGTTTCTTGCCAATAAACAACCAGCCGAGACCCAGCGCGATGAACCACAGCGGTGTGACGATCAGCGCCTGACGGGTATCCTCTTCCAGCGTCAGCAGTACCAGCACGAACACGAAGAACGCCATGCACACCCAGCACATCATCTTGCCCCACGGCATCTTGTAAATCGATTTCTCATGCAGATGCGGACGCTGTTTGCGGTACACCAGGTACGAGCACAGAATGATGGTCCAGACGAACATAAACAGAATCGCCGACACGGTGGTGATCATCGTAAATGCACCAATCACGCTCGGGTTAACGTACAGCATCACCACACCGCCCAGCAGGCAGATACAGGAGAAGGTCAGCCCTTTTGCCGGAACAGCACGTTTAGACAGCTTCGCAAACGCACTCGGCGCAACCCCTTCCTGCGCCAGGCCGAATAACATACGGCTGGTGGAGAACACGCCGCTGTTCGCGGAAGATGCAGCGGACGTCAGCACCACAAAGTTAATCAGACTGGCAGCAGCAGGCAGACCAACCAACACAAACAGTTCCACAAACGGGCTCTTGGTCGGTACGACTGAGCTCCACGGCGTCACCGACATGATGATGATCAGCGCGAAGACGTAGAACATGATGATACGAATCGGAATCGAGTTGATTGCGCGCGGCAGGGATTTCTCCGGATCTTTGGTTTCCGCCGCAGTCGTCCCCACCAGCTCAATACCCACGAAGGCAAATACCGCTATCTGGAAACCGGCAAAGAAGCCGCTTAAGCCTTTCGGGAACCAGCCGCCGTCATTCCACAGGTGAGTAAACGAGGCTTCTACCCCGGTTGGCGACTGGAAGTGCATCATCACCATCACCAGACCGACAACGATCAGCCCCACGATGGCAACAATTTTGATCATCGCAAACCAGAACTCCATCTCACCGAACATTTTTACGGTGGCAAGGTTGAGGCTCAGCAGCAGGATAATCACCGCCAGTGAGGCCACCCAGTCGGAAAGCCCAGGGAACCAGAATTGCGCATAGGCGGTAATGGCGACGACGTCGGCCATCCCGGTAACTACCCAGCAGAACCAGTAGGTCCAGCCGGTAAAATAGCCCGCCCACGGTCCGAGCAGGTCAGAGGCGAAATCACTGAAGGATTTGTATTCCAGATTCGAGAGCAGCAATTCTCCCATTGCGCGCATCACGAAAAAGAGCATAAAACCAATGATCATATAAACGAAAATGATCGAGGGCCCTGCCAGGCTGATGGTTTTACCGGACCCCATGAACAAGCCAGTGCCAATAGCGCCGCCGATGGCGATAAGCTGAATATGACGGTTTGTGAGATTGCGCCGTAGCGACTGTTCAGACGAAGCCTCTTCAACGGCTCCGACTTTTACCTGATCTACCATGTTTTTTCTTCCTGTACCTGTCTGTGTTGTTAGGCTCTACGGCCTTTAATGTGTCTGTCGTACATCTATGCTACGACGAACCCGTTATCGGGACTCATCGATATTAGGTAAGAATTGGCGGGATGAATACTAAGATTTAAATAAAATGTTAATTTTGTGTTTAAAGTGAGTGTCATATCACTCTAACAACGAGAATCAGTTCACAAAAATACACGCAGATGGCACATTTGCAAAATAAAATATCGACTTCTCTCTAATTGTAGGTTTTTCACTCTTTTTTTTGTCCCCCTCAATGAAGAGGGGAACAGAAGTCACTGCTTACAGAATTTCCAGCAGCTCTACTTCGAAAACCAGCGTGCTGAACGGAGGGATAGACGCGCCAGCGCCACGCTCACCGTACGCCAGTTCCTGAGGAATAGTCAGTTCCCATTTGGAGCCAACTGGCATCAACGTCAGCGCTTCGATCCAGCCAGGGATCACACCATTAACCGGGAATTCAGCCGGTTCGCCACGCGCAACAGAACTGTCAAACACGGTACCGTCAATCAGTTTACCGGTGTAATGCACACGTACACGATCGATACGCGCCGGGATAGCGCCTTCACCCTGGTTGATCACGCGGAATTGCAGACCGGACTCCGTACTGTTCACACCGTCTTTCTCACGGTTTTCTTCCAGGTATTTCACACCATCAGCGGCCATAGCCTGGAAACGTTCGCGACGCACCGCATCGGCACGTTCGTGGATCTCGCGCAGCGCGCGGTGAACCACATCAACAGGCACTGCCGGGTGTTTGCCTTCCAGCGCATCAGCAATACCTGCCACCAGCGCTTCAGGCAACAGCCCTTCCAGACCAGATTCGCTCAGTTGCTGGCCTACCTGCAAACCAATGCCGTAGCTTGCTTGCGCTTCGATAGTGTCAAAAGTCGGGGTTGCCATCATATTTCCTTTCATCGGATATCAAGAAGCGGGAAGCATATCAGCCACGCTGCATCCGGTAAAACTTTGTCTCGGGAAGAGATGACAAATCGCAGGGAAACATAAACAATAGGTATATCCCGCACTGAAGTCACGAAAGCGGGCATTATGACGAACATCATAGCGTTAGCCATCTATACTCTATGATCGAGGAACGATAAGCGGAGCAGGAGGAAAGCCATGCCCGGGCGCTTTGAACTAAAACCAACCCTGGCGAAAATCTGGCATGCACCGGACAATTTTCGCATCATGGATCCACTGCCGCCTCTGCACCGTCGTGGCATCATCGCCGCAGCCATTGTGCTGGTAATCGGCTTCCTGCTTCCTTCTAACGACACCCGCGAGACGCCAGTCGTCACGCGAAACGCCCAGTTGGATCTCCAGTCGCAGTCGCAACCGCCCACGGAAGCTCAGCTTCAGGCGCAGCTGGTTGCCCCGCAAAATGATCCAGGGCAAGTCGCCCCCGTCGCCCCAGAACCTATTCAGGACGCGCAGCCAGAGGAACAAACGGTGCCGCAGACACAAGCGCCGGCGCAATCCCAACCCTTCCAGCAGGACAGCGGGATTGACCAGCAGTGGCGTTCTTATCGTGTGGATTCAGGGAAAACCCTGGCGCAAGTGTTTCGCGATCATGGGCTTCCGCCCACGGATGTCTACGCTATGGCACAGGCAGAGGGCGCAGGTAAACCGCTCAGCAACCTTAAAGATGGTCAGATGGTACAGATTCGCCAGAACGCTAGCGGCGTGGTCACAGGCTTAACCATTGATACCGGTAATAACCAGCAAGTCCTGTTTACCCGCCAGCCAAATGGTAGTTTTATTCGCGTGCGGTAAATGAGAGCCCGGTGGCGCTAACGCTTGCCGGGCCTATCATGTTCAGACGTTACGAATCTTATTCACCCACCAAATCCCCGAGCACACCAGCACCAGCGCCAGTGCATATCTCCACTCCAGGATATTTTCTCCGAGGAAGATAGCCGACAGAACCGCACCGGAGACGGGGATCAGAAAATTAAACGGGGCAATCATCCCCACGCGGTTGTATTTGAGCAAAATGCTCCACAGCGCAAATGCCACCGACGAGAGCAGCGTCAGATAGCCCAGGATCGCCACAGAAGAGACTCCGTGTACGGTCAGTGAGCCCCCGCAAGCATAACCGCCAACGACCAGTGCCAGACCGCCGATCCCTAACTGATAGCCCGTCATAACCGTCGGGTCTACCGTCTGAGAGATTCGTTTACCGTAAAGCGTCGCGGCGGAAAGAATAAAGGCCGCCATCACCACCGAGCCATCTCCTGACAAACTAAAATTAAAGTCCATCAGGCCGTTGTTGAAGTTGACCACCATCACGCCCATAAATCCCAAAATGCAACCGAGCGTTTTGTTATAGCTGAGTTTGTCATTCTGATAGATGAAGTGCGCCAGCAGCACGCTAAAAAAGGTGCCTGTCGCATTCATGATCGACCCTTTTACGCCCGTCGTGAAGGCGAGGCCAATATAGAAAAAAATATATTGCAGCGACGTTTGCGTCAGCCCCAGCATGGTTAACTGACCAAACTGTTGCGGACTTAAGCGGGCAATGGGTTTTCGCTGCACCATCGCCAACAGCAGCAATAACATGCCCGCAAATAAAAATCGGTAGCCAGCAAAAACGATTTTTGAGGGGATATCATCCGTTGCAATCTGGAAGATCTCATACCCGCTCTTTATCGCCGGGTAAGCGCTTCCCCATAGCAAACAACAAAAGGCGGCACTCAGGTAAACCACATTTTTCCGGGCAAACAGAGGCTGTTGGTGGGTAAAGTCCATTCCAATATCACTTTGAAATTACGTTTTATTTTTTGATTATCCCGAAAAGGATAAAGAATAGCCAGAGAGAAACGGGCGAGCTGAAAAGCAAAACGCCGGCACAGGGCCGGCGTTTCGTCGTGGTGATGAGTAATTAATTACTCAGCAACAACGTTTACAACCAGTTTAGCGAAGACTTCGCTGTGAACCTGGAAGTCAACTTCGTGCTCACCAGTGGTACGCAGAACGCCGTTCGGCAGACGAACTTCGCTCTTAGCAACAGCAACGCCAGCTGCAGTAACAGCGTCAGCGATGTCGCGAGTACCGATGGAACCGAACAGTTTACCTTCGTCGCCTGCTTTAGACGCGATGGTTACGGTTTCCAGTGCGTTGATTGCTTCAGCACGTGCGTTAGCAGCGGTCAGAACGTCAGCCAGTTTAGCTTCCAGTTCAGCGCGGCGTGCTTCGAAGAATTCAACGTTTTTCTTGGTAGCAGGAACAGCTTTACCCTGTGGTACCAGGAAGTTACGAGCGTAGCCCGCTTTAACGTTAACCTGATCACCCAGGCTACCCAGGTTTGCTACTTTATCAAGCAGAATAACTTGCATTACCTTATCCTCTTAAAGTCGTTAATAGACAGCGGCCGATTACTGATGACGATCGGTATACGGCAGCAGGGACAGGTAGCGAGCGCGCTTGATGCAGCGAGCCAGCTGACGCTGGTATTTTGCACGAGTACCGGTGATACGGCTCGGGACAATTTTACCGCTTTCGGTAATGTAGTTTTTCAACGTTGCGATGTCTTTGTAATCAATCTCAACAACGCCTTCCGCGGTGAAACGGCAGAACTTGCGACGACGGAAATAACGTGCCATATGGCTAGTCTCCAGAATCTATCAATTCAATCTGCTCGGCATGCAGAACCATTTTGCTCAGGCCGTTCTTTGCCTTATGGCAAGAGATGAACCCCTGAACGGTTACTGCGCTACCGACCGTTATACTGTGAGTAATGGCCTGGTTTTCGTGTCCGCTAACAATAACGGGCATTTGACACCACGCCTGCCGGTGGAAACCGGCTTCCTCCTGCACAGAACGATGCTCAAGCACGAACTGGCAATGAGGAATTCCTGATGGGCTGACCTTGCGAAGCGGCGTCCTGCACACTGTGCCAGATAACACCAGACGGTTGGTCATCAGAAATTACTCTTCAGAATCCCCAGCTTCAGCATCATCTGCGGTTTCGTTTGCGAAATCATCGCGACGTTCACGACGCTCGTCTTTCGCTTTAACCATCGGAGATGCTTCGGTAACAGCGTGCTTAGTACGCATTACCATGCTACGGATAACGGCATCGTTGAAGCGGAAGTTTGTTTCCAGCTCATCGATCACTTCCTGCGGCGCTTCAACGTTCATCAGAACGTAGTGAGCTTTGTGCAGTTTGTTGATCGGGTAAGCCAGCTGACGGCGGCCCCAGTCTTCCAGACGGTGGATCGTGCCTTCTGCTGCAGTGATTGCACCAGTGTAGCGTTCGATCATACCCGGAACCTGTTCGCTCTGGTCAGGATGGACCATAAAAACGATTTCGTAATGACGCATCGAATTGCTCCTTACGGATTATTCAGCCTCCTGTCTGGGTCAGCCGAGGCCCATGGAGGCAAGGAACGTGTTAAAGGTCGGCTGAAAAATGACGCGTCATAATACTGGCGGCGGCCGGTAAACTCAAGGTGATTGTACGATTATTTATCAGCGTGCCCTGATCGTGCCGTCAGTACATGTCCAGCAGCATCTTAGCGCTGATGCAGATGGAGACAATCACAATCATCGGCCTGATAACTTTCTTACCTCGCGTCAGCACCACCGTCGCGCCCAGGCGAGCACCGAGAGACTGTCCGGCAAACATCACCAACCCGAGTGACCAAATCATTTTCCCTCCGGCGATGAAGAACATAATGGAGGCAATGTTAGACGCAAGGTTGATGAAATTAGAGTGGATCTGCGCCTTATCAATGCTGTATCCCCACATCAGGATGTAGCACAGCGTGTAAAACGAACCGGCCCCCGCACCGAGAAATCCATCATAAAATCCGACACCGCCGCCGCAAATCAACGAAAAAAGAAACAGCGATACCTTCTGCCTCTTTTTCGGTTCACTCAGGTTGGGGGCAAAAATGAAATAAATGGCAACGGCGATAATTAACACTGGCAACAGCTTTTTCAGCAGTTCAGGCTCGATAAACTGGATCAGCGTTGTCCCCACTGCAGCACCGGCAAAAGCGGATAAAAACACATATTTATGCTGTTGAACGTCAATATGACCCTGACGCAAAAAATAAATACCCGAGGTAAGTGAGCTGCCCAGTGCCTGAAGTTTATTAGTGGCTAATGCATTGGCGGGCGGCAAACCAGAAATCAGCAACGCACCGATAGAGAGAAAACCACCGCCGCCCGAAACCACATTAATAAAACCTGCTATTAGCGCAACCATAAACATGATCGTGAAATAGCTGAAATCCATGAATGAAGTATCCATTAGTTTTTGCCTTAATATCATAAAGTTATCTTTATGCTTGCGATCACTATAAGGGGCGAATTTCGGCATTAAAATTGATTATTGCGTAAGTGTTCATTCTTAAAAGACAGGTATTTTTTTGAGCGTAACGGCATGCGCAAGTGACTTATAAATGAAGATGAATAAGTCAATGCGGTAATTTTTTGAACAACTGCATCAGAAATGGTCGCTATCCCCTTCTCAAGTAGCGATTAGAATTAAATCAGAAGCAATCCATTCACAGGAGATATCGCCAACCAGACACAGCAGTCGAGGAGGTACAGTATGCGAGCCCGTGTTTTGACCTTTCTGGCTGCACTTTTGCTCAGTGCAAATGCAACGGCAGCCATTAAAATCGATAATCAACAAGCCAGGAATATGGATGATGTGCAGAGCTTAGGCGTGATTTACATTAATCATAACTTCGCCACTGAAAGTGAAGCAGATCAAGCTCTGAACGAAGAAACAGATGCGCAAGGCGCAACGTACTACCATGTGATCCTGACCCGGGAGCCGGGTAGCAACGGTAACATGCACGCCAGCGCAGACATTTATCGCTAGCCATTCAGAAACAACCAACGAGAACATTGCCATAGTTTGATTTGCCCCCTCTTCAGGGGGCTTTTTTTGGGTGCTGTCACCCCGGAATCAGAGCCGAACGGGTCGATTGCAGTAAATTGTTCAGCCGCGCCGTTCAGATAGACGTGTTTAAAGATGCTGGCGAAAAAAGGAGACCGTGGCTGCCAGGGCTTCTGGCGTAATACGGTGGCGTACTCCCGCTTGCCATAAACAGGTCAGATTCTTATCCAGCCCCCGTTGGCTCAACGCTTGCTGCAAGCGTAATGATTCCGTGGCAGGAACCACATCATCTTCCTGCCCATGCCAGAGCAGCAGCGGTCGATTTGCCACATGTGCCAGTTGATCCGTCACTTGCCACTCGGCCAGCGGAGCAAGTATCTTGTCGAATTCGGCCAGTTGCGAAGGTGTTTCCAGTGAGGATGGGAGAAAGAGCGTTTGCGCCAGTTGGGTGAAATACCCCGATCCCATCAGACTGGCGACGCATTTCACCTCTGGATGACGCGTCATAATACCCAGCGCGGTCATACCGCCCATCGACGCCCCGCCCACAGCCAGACGTTCGTTCAAAATCCAGTTTTCCGCCTGCGCTGCCGCACGTAACGCAGCAAATTCCTGCATATTTTGCTGCAGAATTTGCCAGAATTGCCAGCTTCGCCACTGTGCATCACCAGTAAATCGCGCGCCGTGTTCCGGCGCATCAGGCATAATAACCCGATACCCAGCCTGTGCCAGTGCAACTGCGAAGTAACTGTAAACGAGGCTGGAAGAGGTGAAACCATGATAAAAAATGAGACAAGGCAGCGGTGTCTCACGTTTTCCCTGCGGAAACGCATGAAGAACGGGAATCTCTGCCAGGTACCGTGTTTCAATCTCTATCATTTTTACACCTCTTTTATTCTGGTATGCCACGGCAAAATTCATAGCGCAAGTTTATGCGTTCGACAATGATTCACAATGTTGAGAACTGGGTTACGCTTTCGCAACATTTTCATTCGAAAATCGCGTGAGAGATAACAATTCGGGAACATTCCCCCTAAAGGGAAATTAATAAGGCACTACACTATGGCTATCAGGAAACGAGATAGAGTTATGCGCCGGTTTGCCTCTTTGATGCTGGTTTTGTTCTTAAGCGGCTGCAGTGTACTTCAGGGTACGCCGCAACCTGCACCACCCGTCACTGACCAACCTCAGGAAATTCGCCGCGACCAGTCACATGGTTTGCAACGAATGGGGACGGTGAGCGCCCTGGTTCGGGGTTCCCCGGATGATGCCGTGGCGGAAATCAGAGCAAAGGCCATCGCCGCCAAAGCAGATTATTACGTTATTGTGTTGGTCGATGAAACCATCGTGACAGGTCAGTGGTATTCGCAGGCCATTTTATATCGTAAATAACAGTAGATTGATTTTTAGTCAGTTTTACATTGCTTTGCGTGCCTATGCGTTTACCTGTGCACAATAAACCGACAGCAGGGTGCTGGAGGTTTATTACCGCGACGGAATGCCCTACCCAGGTGGGGAAACGTAAAATGGAGCTGACGATGAAACAATCTCTTGCCTTATCCTCACTGCTGCTTCCTGCCGGACTGGTGAGTACTACGGCACAGCCTGCCGAATTCGCCAGTGCTGACTGCGTCACAGGCCTGAATGAAATTGGCCAGATTTCCGTCAGCAATATTGCAGGGAACCCGCAGGATGTGGAACGTATCGTGGCGTTAAAAGCCGATGAGCAAGGCGCCTCCTGGTACCGGATTATTCAGATGTACGAAGATCAGCAACCTGATAACTGGCGCGTACAAGCCATATTGTATGCCTGATTCTTCACGTATGCCGGGTAACAGCGTTTTCGCTGAACCCGGCCTACGCGTCTCGCCTCTAACGTAATCCCCCTGTCGCTCTCAGGAGCAAATCGTTCTGTACCTGAGCGGACAAGCGCGCCACACCGCGTGTGTCCAGCATCATCTGACACCAGGCCTGTGCCACTGGCGGAGATGCATACCGCAGCATTTGCGCCCCACAGCCGAGCAGGAAGAGTTGCTGCGCTACCTCCCGCCCGTGTTCTTCAGAAGGCTTGCGTAATCGCTGCTGGAGTTGACGTACTGCGCGATCGTAATAACGATCCTGGCCTTTCACTTCGGCAAAGGCATCGGCCAGCAACTCGTAAACACCGCTTTGTTTGCTCAACACCCGAAGCACGTCCAGGCACATGATATTGCCTGAGCCCTCCCAAATACTGTTCACCGGCATTTCCCGGTACAAACGCGGCAACTCACTCTCTTCGCAATAGCCTATTCCACCGAGCACTTCCATCGCCTCTGCGACAAACGAAATACCGCTTTTACACACCGCGAACTTCGCGGCAGGCGTGAATAAACGTGCCCAGAGCGCTTCTTTCTCATCGCGGCGACGATCCCACGCACGTGCCAGTCGAAACAACAACGCCGTCTGGCCTTCAAGCTGTAACGCCATACGGCTCAGAACCTGACGCATCATCGGTTGTTCAACCAGCGGTTTGCCAAATACCTGCCGTTGATGAGCGTGATAGATCGCGACAGAAAATGCCCGTCGCATCATCCCGTGGCTACCCAGCGCACAATCAAAACGCGTCATTCCACCCATCTTCAGGATATGCCGGATCCCCTCGCCCTCTTCGCCTAATAGCCAGCCAATGGCATCCTGAAACTCCACTTCGCAACTGGCGTTAGAACGATTACCCAACTTGTCTTTCAGCCGTTCAAAACGGATGGCATTTCGCTGTCCATCAGGTAAAAAGCGCGGAACAAAGAAACAAGAGAGTCCGCCTTTTGCCTGAGCCAAAACAAGATGCGCATCGCTTTGCGGAACGGAGAAAAACCATTTGTGCCCCACCAGCCGGTATGCGCCATCGTCAAGGCGTTCCGCAGAAGTGGTGTTGCTCAGAACATCAGAGCCGCCCTGCTTTTCCGTCATTCCCATGCCAATCAGCAGACCGCGCTTTTGCCCGCCAGGCAGAAGGTGAGAGTCGTAGCGATCGCTACCAAGAGGCGTCTGCCAGTTTTGAAAGGGTGCAGGTAACATCTGTCGCAGCAGCGGTGTCGCCGCAAAGGTCATCGTGATAGGGCAAAGCGTTCCCGCTTCCACCTGGGCATGCAGCATAAAGCGCGCCGCCCGGGCAACAAACGCCCCCGCTCTGGCATCCTCTTCCCAGGCCAGATTATGTACGCGGTTCGCGCACAACCCCTGCATCAGCAGGTGCCAGGCCGGGTGAAAACGCACATCATCCAGACGCTGTCCTTGTGGGTCGTAGCGCAATAATTCAGGGGGATACTGGTTTGCCAGACGCCCCAACTCCAGTGATTCAGCGGTGCCTAGCTGTTGACCAATGCTGGCGAGCAAATCGCTATCCCAGCCAGCGCCTTCACGGGTGACGGCTTCGCACAGCGCGCCATCAGACAGAAATAAGTTGCTGTTATTGAGTGGAACGGGTTGATTAAAAACGGTATGCGTTTGCCAGTGCATTGTGTCTCCCTCCTTCAATGGCAGTGACTGTAAGTATGGTCAGTACCGCGCCAGTGACTGAGGAGGGAGATCACAAAAGCGGGATCACCCCGAGATATAATGGGGGACGAAACGCGAAGTATCTTTAGTAATCAAAGTATTATCTTCTCTGATTCCCATACCAGACGCCTCGTCATCTACGATCCAACTGCCGATCAGCGTGTAACTCTCGCCAAAACGCGGCAACGGTTGAAACGCCTGGTAGATCATCGGTTCATCCGCGTAATCGCCATCGGCATGCTCAATAACGTTATTCTTGCCATCAAAGAGGGTGACGTTACCGCCTTCACGAGAGTAGATAGGTTTACGCACGTAGCTTTCACCGGGCGCAATCTGCGGTTTCTCCTCGTCAAACCAGGCCGGTAACAGGTTGGGATGGTTGGGGAAAAAGCGCCACAGCAGCGGCATCAGCCCTTTATTACTGAGAACGCTCTTCCACAGCGGTTCAACCCACTGTTCGCGGCGTTTTCGTAGCAAGGGACCGTAATCGTCGCGCATCATCCACTCCAGCGGGTAGAGCTTAAAAGCACGTTTAATCACGTTATCGTCGAGGTCGGTCAGCACACCACCGACGCCAAGACCGAGTTCCTCAACATAGATAAACCGCGTCTCTTGTCCGGCCTGCTGCGCGCAATCCTGCAGATACAACACAGTGGTGCGATCTTCATCGCTTTCTTCGCAACAGCAGAAGTAGAACGGCTCCCGGCTGTAAAGTTCACCAAAGCGGGAAATCAGACGTTCCTGAATCGCGTTGTACTGATCGACATCGCGCGGGATCATGCCGTTGCGCCGGGCATCTTCCAGCCACAACCACTGGAAATAGGCAGACTCATACAACGAGGTGGGCGTATCTGCGTTGTATTCCAGCAATTTGACCGGGGCGTTGTTACCGCACCAGACAAAATCCATCCGTCCGTACAGCGAAGGATCGCGGCTACGCCAGCTTTCTGCGATAGCATCCCAGTACAGGGGCGGGATCGCCAGTTGCTGCATAATGTGTTCGTCATGAACTGCCCGCTCAACCACGTCCAGACACATCTGATGGAGCTCAGCGGTCGGTTTTTCGATCTGCTCTTCAATCTGCCGCAGTGTAAACCGGTATGCCCGGCTCTCATCCCAGTAAATTTCGTTGTCGATAATATGAAAATCGAAACCGTGATCGCAGGCGATCTTGTCCAGATCTCTGCGCACAGGAACAGCATGTCGCAGCATGGTTAACCTCCACTGGAACCATGTGAGCTAAAGAAGCGGCCAAATCCCCCACGAGATTCCGTCGGGACCCTCGGCGCTATGGCATGGTGGGAGGTATCACGATAGGTGGTGGCATTTCTTTTACCGTCCCAGACATAATTACCCGAGGCAGCCCGCCATGCCGGGCGAGAGACATACGAAGAACCACCGCTGCTGTAAACGTACTGTTCATCGCGTTCATTACGAATCGAACGGCTGAGCAGAAAACCGGAGATCACGGGGATCCAGCTATGATCAACGCTGTCAAAATAGCAGTTTAAATAGAGTGACTGACAGTGTTCCTGGCTCATGTTCGCGGGTACATCTGCGTAAAAGTTGGCCTTTGCGTTATTCCAGCCATCTGCACACACGTTGGCGCTATTCCCGTCATCGATGCAATCACTCACCGTAGAGTAATAAACACCTTCGCCATCGTTATCCGCACTCCCCTCATCACCACAGCTTTTGAGGCCGAAAAATGCGGCACCGCCCATGATCGCCAGCGTCAGATATTTGCCCCCATAGCTTTTCTGTTTTGGCTGGGAAGCGCTAAGCGGATTCCCGCTCTGCAGGGTGTCAGTACGCTTCGCTGCCGTTTTATGCTGCCTGGATTTACGTTTTTTCGCCATGATCGTCCATTACCATGTCATGCAGGCGGCGTTGAAAATTCCCCCTGCCAGCGCGGCAGTACCCATGAACATTCCCGCCGCTGTATTGTGATTAATAATTTTTTCGCTCAGTGTCGGCATATACAAACGCACGCCACCGTAAACCATCAACTGGACAACCAGCGCAATTCCGCCCCAGGCAAAGTAATCCGGGATGCTGACTGAATTGATTGCCGCACTGGATAATGGAATGACGTAACCGAGCAATGTCCCGCTAAACGCCAGCGATGCTGCTGTATTACTGTTTTTAATCAACTGCCATTCATTGTGAGGCGTAATTTTTGAATAAATAAAAAGGAAAAGTATCACCATCGCTGCGCCGATAAAAAAATAAGCGCAAAAAGCCACTAATGAATCCAGTATATGCATTATATTCTTCCTGAAATTAATAAATAAAGTGTTTAAATATCAATAAGATAACAACAACAGGCAGACAACTTTCACACCTGATGTTCCACTGTCATTACTCTCTCAACGTCCCGTTACTGGGCGTTAACTACGCAAGGCGATTGCCGCAATGACTTATTTTAATAAGTAAAGCGTGCTCATTATTTACTGTAACCATATTCTGAGAAGGGGAATTCAGTAGCGCATTGATTCGCGCCGGAGTTGTCCATGCCATACATTCTTCCATAAATTGACGAGATAATGATGAATACAGTAATGCTCAAATTTACGGCTCATATTATCCGTTTCAGATAAATAAATATCCTCCGGCATAGCCGGAGGTTTTTCAAATGCGCCTGTAAGGCTCTGTTACCAGCCGCGCCCTAACAGGCGCATACGATCTGACATTTGCATCCAACTTTGTTACTTACGGCCCGT
>NZ_JANEWG010000079.1 GCF_028069725.1 Citrobacter sp. Awk 4 | reverse complement strand
AACATTTGCAGTTGCCAGACCGCAAGGTGTTTTAACAAATCAAAAGGGGTTTTAATAACTGGCTCAAAGCTGAAAGCTTTACTGAACCCCCAGCCTAGCTGGGGGTTTTCTATAGACAAAAAAAACCTGCGCATCTGCGCAGGTCGGTGCAAGAGACAGGGTACGAAGTGCGTACCGAATAATCTCACCAATCAATACCTCTGGGATCTTGATTGTGGTCTCCACACTGAATGTACGCCAGTGCGAAAACGCAAAGGAATGAACGCAAATGAAACGAGTTGTGTAAAATACACGTTACTGTTACAGATTCTCGTAAATGCAAAAAAAAACCTGCGCATCTGCGCAGGTTGGTGTAATTCGTGTGATCAACCCGAAAGCTGATTTCACCTATCAATACCTCTGGGATCTCGACTCTATCAATTCACGCTAATTCCTCACCAGCGAACAATCGAAACAGCCTTTAGCAAAGTGTAACCAAAGGTTTGCATTGTCTATTTTCTGTCTTACTTCATTCGTGTGCGCTCACATTTGCGAAGTCAGGATGGGCAATCTGCTTGAATAGCCCCTCTTTTTCCGTAACACTGACAGGATGTAAGCGTTTACCCTCAATAGGTACTAGTGTCATGGCGACCATAAAGGATGTGGCCCGACTGGCTGGTGTTTCAGTCGCCACCGTTTCTCGCGTGATCAATGATTCCCCGAAAGCCAGTGAGGCGTCTCGTCTTGCGGTGAACAGCGCGATGGAATCTCTCAGTTATCACCCCAATGCCAATGCCCGCGCCCTTGCCCAGCAATCGACAGAGACAGTGGGCCTGGTGGTGGGTGATGTTTCCGATCCTTTTTTTGGCGCGATGGTGAAAGCTGTTGAGCAAGTGGCCTATCACACCGGTAATTTTTTACTGATTGGCAACGGCTATCATAACGAACACAAAGAGCGTCAGGCGATTGAACAACTGATCCGTCACCGCTGCGCCGCACTGGTCGTTCACGCAAAAATGCTCCCGGATGCCGAGCTGGCCTCGCTCATGAAGCAAATTCCCGGCATGGTATTGATCAATCGGATCCTGCCCGGATTTGAGAAACGCTGTGTCGCCCTGGACGATCGCTACGGCGCCTGGCTTGCCACCCGCCACCTTATTCAGCAAGGGCACACCCGGATCGGCTATCTGTGTTCAAACCACACTATTTCGGATGCGGAAGACCGTCTGAAAGGTTACTACGACGCGCTGGCAGAGAGTCAACTGCCGTGTAACGATCGGCTGGTGACCTTTGGCGAACCCGACGAAAGCGGCGGCGAACAGGCCATGATGGAGTTGTTAGGCCGTGGGCGAAACTTCACCGCAGTCGCCTGTTATAACGACTCAATGGCGGCTGGCGCCATGGGGGTATTAAATGATAACGGCATCGACGTCCCTTCGAAGATTTCCCTGATTGGCTTTGATGACGTGCTGGTTTCCCGCTATGTACGCCCACGGCTTACAACCGTTCGTTATCCTATTGTGACGATGGCAACTCAGGCAGCGGAGCTGGCACTCGCGTTGGCGGAAAATCGTCCTGCGCCGGAAATCACTCATGTGTTTAGCCCCACTCTGGTCCGTCGACACTCTGTTTCGACGCCGACGGAGTCAGGGAATCCTTCGTCAAACGAATCATCGGAATAGCGTCATGACAACAATGCTGGATGTTTCACGTCGTGCGGGCGTATCAAAAGCGACTGTTTCTCGCGTACTGAACGGGACGGGACAAGTAAAAGAGAGCACGCGGCAAAAGGTTTTTAAAGCGATGGAGGCCTTAGAATATCGCCCCAATTTTTTGGCGCGATCGCTGGCGAACCGTACCAGTAACAGCATTGGTCTCGTGGTGTCGACGTTCGACGGATTCTACTTCGGTCGGCTGTTGCAACAAGCCTCGCGGCAGACGGAATCTCACGGTAAGCAACTGATCGTCACCGACGGGCACGACACGCCCGAGCGCGAGCAAGAAGCGGTGCAGATGCTTGCCGACAGGCAATGTGACGCCATCATTCTCTATACCCGCTATATGAGCGAAAAGGCGATCATGGAGCTTATCAATACGATCGCCATGCCGCTGGTGGTGATAAATCGCGACGTCAGCCTGGCACGGGATCGCGCCATCTTTTTCGAACAAGAAGACGCCGCCTTTCAGGTCGTGGATTATCTGATCTCGCAGGGCCATCGCGATATCGCCTGCATTACCGTTCCCATCCACACTCCAACCGGAAAATCTCGCTTAATGGGGTATCGGAAGGCTCTGGAGAAAAACGGCATCGACTGGGATCCGGCAAAGGTAAAATACGGGGACTCCAGTATGATGCGTGGTTACGATGCGTGCCGTGAATTGCTCGATGAAGGCGTAGCGTTTAGCGCCCTTTTCGCCTGTAACGACGATATGGCGTTGGGCGCATCAAAAGCGCTACACCAGGCTGGGCTTCGGATCCCACAGGATATTTCACTGTTTGGCTTTGACGATGCCCCCAGCGCAAAATGGCTTGAGCCGGGGCTTTCTACAGTCTATCTGCCTATTGATAGTATGATCACCACGGCGATTGACCAGGCCATACGGTTGGTCAGCGGCAAAGCGCTGGAACCCATCCCTCCCTTTACGGGAACCCTGGTACTCCGTGATTCCGTCACCACCGGACCGTATTACCGATCAGAATAACTCCAGCGCCAGCAGTTCTTCGATTGTCTGACGACGGCGGATCAGTTTTGCTTCGCCGTTATCAAACAGCACTTCCGGCAGCAGTGGACGGCTGTTGTAGTTTGAGGACATGGAGGCGCCATACGCTCCCGTATCGTGCAGCACCAGATAATCACCGGGAGCCACCGCCGGTAACGCGCGGGTTTCCACTTTACCGCCTTCCTGTTGAGTAAACACATCACCAGATTCGCACAGCGGACCCGCAACGACAGTATCCACCAGAAGCGCCGTTTCCAGCGAGCGTCCATCTGCCGCCAGGGCGCTGATACGGTGATAACTGCCGTACATGGCCGGACGCATGAGATCGTTAAAACCCGCATCCACCAACACAAAGTGTCGGCTCCCCATCTGTTTTACGCTGCGTACCTGCGTTACCAGGACACCGGATTGCGCGACCAGAAAGCGCCCTGGTTCAATTTCCAGCGCCACATGGTGCCCAAGGTGACGCGCAATTTGCTCACGCGCGGCATTCCACAAACCGTAATAGTGCTGCGTATCAACAGACTCTTCATCGTCGCGGTAGGGAATCGACAACCCACCACCTGCGGAAATCGCCTCCAGATCCTGACCACATTCGATAACCTGACGCACCATCGCGCCGCACACCTGCTCCAGGTGACCATAGTCAACGCCAGAACCGATATGCATATGAATACCCACGAGTTTAAGCTGGTGGCGTTGTATTACCGCCAGGGCTGCCGGCAGATCGGTATGCCAGATACCGTGTTTGCTGTTTTCGCCACCGGTATTGGTTTTTTGGCTATGACCATGACCAAACCCCGGATTCACGCGCAGCCATACCCGATGTCCGGGAGAAACCTGACCGAGCTGATCCAGCATGTCCACGGACCCTGCATTGACCGGAATACGCAACTCGCTAACACGGGCGATCGTAGCGGCGTCAATCACATCGGCGGTGAATACAATGTCATCCGGGTGCGTTTGCGGATTGTACCCCGCCGCCAGCGCGCGCTCGATCTCGCCCAACGAGACGGAGTCAACCTTCACCCCTTGCTCACGCATCAAGCGCAAAATATGGATGTTCGAGCAGGCTTTCTGCGCGAAACGCACCACATCAAACTGTTGCAGGGCGGCAATCTGGCGACGAATAACCTGTGCGTCATAGACCCAGACCGGGCAACCAAACTCAGCCGGTAAGTGAAGCAAATTCTCAGCGTTAAGCGAGGTCTCTGTACAGTTCAGCGAGTGTGGCATAGCGGGCTCCGGGCAAGATATTTTTTATGATTACGCCACAACCTGAAGAGAATAAAAAATATCGTTTTATCGAAAGTCTATGCAAAAATGATATGGATTATCTCCATTAAGGAAAACCGATGGCCGCCGTGAATCTTCGTCATATTGAAATCTTCCATGCGGTGATGACCGCCGGGAATCTGACCGAGGCGGCAGCCCTGCTGCATACCTCGCAACCGACCGTCAGCCGGGAACTGGCGCGGTTCGAAAAAGTGCTGGGATTAAAGCTCTTTGAACGGACTCGCGGACGTCTACACCCCACGGTGCAAGGGTTACGGCTGTTCGAGGAAGTCCAGCGCTCCTGGTATGGTCTGGATCGCATTGTGAGCGCGGCGGAAAGTTTGCGCGAATTCCGTCAGGGGGAGTTGTCGGTAGTCTGTCTGCCGGTGTTCTCACAGTCCTTTTTACCGACCCTGCTGCAGCCTTTTCTTGCCCGCTATCCGGATGTCAGCCTGAACATTGTTCCGCAGGAATCGCCGTTGCTGGAAGAGTGGCTTTCCGCGCAGCGCCACGATCTCGGTCTGACAGAAACCCTGCATGCGCCGGCGGGGACTGAACGCACCGCGTTGCTCACGCGAAATGAAGTGTGCGTTCTGCCCTCAGGTCATCCGCTTGCGGCAAAGTCCGTGCTGACGCCTGACGATTTTCAGGGGGAAAATTACATTAGCCTGTCACGCACAGACAGTTACCGTCAGTTGCTGGATACGCTGTTCAATGAGCATCAGGTTAAGCGCCGGATGGTCATCGAAACCCACAGCGCCGCCTCGGTCTGCGCGATGGTGCGCGCAGGTGCCGGGATCTCCGTCGTCAACCCGTTTACCGCCCTCGATTATGCGGCAAGCGGTGTTATCGTGCGGCGTTTCAGTATCGACGTACCGTTTACCGTCAGCCTGATCCGCCCCTTACACCGCCCATCTTCCGCGCTGGTAGACGCGTTCAGTGAACATCTACAAACCTCGTTACCGCGCCTTATCGATCCGCTGGACGCTATTCTGTCGCAGACGACGAAAGCATAAACTCCACCGCATCTGCGGCATGAATTGCGGCGGTATCAAACACCGGGAGCGCGCTATCCGCTTCCGGGACCAGCAAGCCAATCTCGGTGCAGCCAAAAATGACGCCCTGCGCGCCTTGCGCCGCCAGGCTCTCGATCACCTGCAGGTAATAACGGCGTGACTGCGCGGAAAACTCGCCAAGGCACAGCTCATCGAAAATAATCTGGTTAATTTTGTCACGCGCGTCAGCCTCCGGGACCAGGGTTTCAATAGCAAACTGCTGCGCCAGCCGTCCCCGGTAGAAATCCTGCTCCATGGTATAGCGCGTTCCCAACAGTGCTACCCGCGTCATATTTTGCCGGGTAATTGCGCGCCCCGTCGCATCGGCAATATGCAAAAACGGCAACCGGCAACGAGATTCAATGGCATCCGCCACTTTATGCATCGTATTGGTACACAACACGATCCCTTCCGCGCCTGCCTGCTCAAGTCCCAGCGCCGCCTGTGCCAGAATATCGCCCGCTTTGTCCCATTCGCCGCGACTTTGGCACGCTTCAATTTCATGAAAATCAACGCTATGCAGTAACAGGCTCGCAGAGTGCAAACCGCCCAGACGTTGTTTAATCCCTTCGTTGATTAAACGGTAGTAGGGAATGGTGGATTCCCAGCTCATGCCGCCCAGCAAACCAATCGTTTTCATTGCGCACTCCTTCGTTGAACACGAATAGCAGTGAAACAAAGTTATGATTACGTTTCCAGTTCAATTGTGATGCGACGAGCGCAGAGGGAATGTCTTTCTGAGGATTTCAGGCTAGCGAAGAGAAGAAGGGAAAAATAGCGACAAATGCCCGACCCGCTTTCGCAGTATCGGGCATTGACGGTTGGCGAATTAACGCGCCAGCCAACCGCCGTCAACAGCCACGGTATAGCCGTTGATGTAATCAGACGCGCTGGAGGCCAGGAAGACAATCGGCCCCATCAGATCGCTCGGCAGACCCCAACGACCCGCCGGGATACGGTCGAGGATCGCCGCGCTGCGCTCTTCATCAGCACGCAACTGCTGTGTATTGTTGGTCGCCATATAGCCCGGCGCAATCGCGTTCACGTTGATGTTGTGCTTCGCCCACTCGTTCGCCATCAGACGGGTTACACCCATAACGCCGCTTTTTGATGCGGTGTAAGACGGAACGCGGATACCGCCCTGGAAGGAGAGCATGGACGCGATGTTGATGATTTTGCCGCCGTTACCCTGAGCAATAAAGTGCTTCGCCGCAGCCTGAGACATGAAGAACACGCTCTTAATGTTCAGGTTCATCACGTCGTCCCAGTCTTTTTCACTGAAATCGATCGCATCGTCACGACGGATCAGGCCCGCGTTGTTGACCAGGATATCGATATGACCAAATTCCGCCACTGCACGCTCCAGCAGAGCCGGAATACCGTCGATCTGACGCAAATCAGCGGTCAGACTTAAAAAGCGACGGCCCAGCGCGGTAACGCGTTCAATCGTTTCTGTCGGTTCAACGATGTTAATCCCGACAATGTCGCAGCCCGCTTCAGCCAGACCCAGCGCCATACCCTGACCAAGACCGGTATCACAACCCGTAACAACCGCTACTTTACCTTCGAGAGAAAATGCATTCAGAATCATTGTAAACCCTTAATTTTTTAGTACCTGTCACGGACAGGCATCATTGCCGTTCGCGACTAGCGCAGATCTTTTACTGCAACGTGGTCCATGTCATCAAAGACCTGGTTTTCGCCCACCATGCCCCAGATAAACGTATACGCTTTGGTGCCGACACCGGAGTGAATCGACCAGCTAGGCGAGATTACCGCCTGCTCATTGCGCATCACGATATGGCGCGTTTCCTGCGGTTGCCCCATCATGTGGAAGACACAGGTGTCTTCGTCCATGTTGAAATAGAAGTACACTTCCATACGGCGTTCATGGGTATGGCACGGCATGGTATTCCACAGGTTGCCTGGCGCCAGCTCAGTCAGCCCCATGCTCAACTGGCAGGTTTCCAGAACATCCGGAACAAAATATTTGTTGATGGTGCGACGGTTGCTGGTGACGTTGTCGCCTAAAGTGACCGGAGCCACATCGGCTGGCGTCACTTTTTTGGTTGGATAGGTGGTGTGCGCCGGTGCGCAGTTGTAGTAGAACTTCGCTGGTTTGGCAGTATCTACACTGGCAAAAACCACTTCTTTCGCGCCTTTACCCACATACAACGCATCGCGATGACCAATTTCATAGCACTGGCCGTCAACGGTAATCGTGCCCGGACCGCCAATGTTGATCACGCCTAATTCACGACGTTCCAGGAAATAGGTCACGCCCAGTTGCTTACCGACTTCACCGCCTACCGAAACGGATTTCGCCACCGGCATAATACCGCCGACGATAATGCGATCGATGTGGCTGTAAACCATGGTGTATTCGTCAGCCACAAACACGCTTTCAACTAAAAACTCATTGCGCAGTTCCTGGGTGTCCAGCGTTTTCGCGTGCGCACTGTGGATACTCTGTCTTACGTCCATATTTACCTCCAATGATAAATTGACCGTGAATTCCTGAACGGAGAGCGAAACGCTGTTCCGTTTAACCTAATGAGGCCATGATATCCCTCCGCGAATCTGTTTTCAATTATAAATAAAACAACGTTTCATTTTTGTGGGTTTTATTGTCAAAAGTGTCGTTCCGATCACGGTCAGAAACTGAGCATCAAAAAAATCTGAAGTAATTCATTTAAAAACAAATAGATAAAATAAAAAATTGAGATGATTACCCTGGAGATAGACGATGTGTAGAAAACTGAGTGGAGATGAGGGGGCGGTTATGACGCGTTTTTTCATCAAGTTGCGTCATGAATCACAAATAGTGAAACGCTGTTTTGATAAATTATTCTTCGTTCGAGTGTTTCTGTAACTGGTCTTTGCCCTCCGTGTGGAGGGCTTTTTTATGCGAGCGGTAAACTGATGATTAATCTCTTTCGATGGCCAGGGCCACGCCCTGCCCGCCGCCGATACATAACGTCGCCAGCCCTTTACGCGCTTTACGTTTGACCATTTCATGCACCAGCGAAACCAAAATTCGACAGCCCGAAGCGCCAATGGGATGGCCGAGGGCAATCGCGCCACCGTTGACGTTCACCCGACGTTCATCCCACTCCAGCATTTTTCCCACTGATAGCGCCTGAGCGGCAAACGCTTCGTTAGCTTCGATAAGATCCACATCTGCCAGCTGCCAGCCCACCCGTTCCAGACAGCGACGAGTGGCATAAACGGGGGCGATTCCCATCAGCGCCGGGTCCACGCCGACACTGGCAAAAGCACGAATACGCGCCAGTATGGGTAAATTCAGCTCTTGCGCTTTGGACTCACTCATCATCATAACGGCGGCAGCGCCATCGTTAATTGACGAAGCATTTCCTGCCGTGACCGATCCCAGACGATCGAACGTGGGATCCAGTCTGGCCAGCCCTTCAGCGCTGGCATCGGTCCTCGGCTGTTCGTCTGTATCAATCACCCTTGATTGTCCATTACGCTGGGTGATAACGGGCACGATCTCATCTTTAAAGCGGCCCGCATCGATTGCCGCACGCGCTTTTTGCTGAGAGCTGAGCGCATAGGCGTCCTGCAACTCGCGGCTGATCCCGTATTCCCGCGCCAGATTTTCAGCGGTCACACCCATATGGTAATCGTTGAACGCATCCCACAAACCGTCGTGAACCAGGCTGTCAACCAGTTGGCTGTTGCCTAATTGCGCTCCGGTGCGGCTGTCAGTGAGGACATGCGGTGCGCGGCTCATGTTTTCCTGGCCGCCCGCAATCACAATATCTGCCTCACCGCATTGGATAGCCTGAGTTGCCAGATGCAACGCCTTTAGCCCTGAGCCACACACATCGTTGATCGTGATAGCGGAAACCGTATTCGGCAACCCGCCTTTGATGGCGGACTGACGAGCAGGATTCTGCCCTGCTCCTGCTGTGAGAACCTGACCGAGGATAACTTCATCGATGGCATGTACATCAACCCCCGTGCGCGCCAATAACGCTTTCACAACCACACTGCCAAGCTCAACGGCAGAATGAGGTGCCAGCGTTCCCTGGAAGCAGCCAATGGGAGTCCGTAATGCCCCAACTATCACAACCTCTTTCATTACCACCTCTGCGCAAAATAACACCGCAATAGTAGAGGATTGTTAAAAACTTGTTGCCTTGAATGTTTAAAAAAAGTGAGTTTTATCACAAAGGAAATGCGTATCGCTGTGGCTACGACGCGACACGCCCCTGCTGTAAATGGTATCGGAGCCAGCTTCCCGCAGCCCCTGGGGGAGATTTCTTATTCCAGAGAAGATCGATCGAGATAGCCCTGGGCCAGCCAGGCACATCCAGTTGAACCAACGGTTTCTCAGCGGCAAACTCTTCAACCAACGCACAAGGCAGCGCGCACCAGCCGAATCCCTGCACCGCCATACTGAGCAATAATAAATAGTTAGGTGCGGACCAGACCGGGCCTCTCGCCACGTTGGCGCCGCTTTCAAAATAGGTATTCAGCCGCAGCTCTCGCCAGGTATGCAGTTGATCCCAGGAGATTTTTTCCTGCATCGCCAGCGGGTGTGTCGCGGCGACATACAGTCCCATCCAGGTTTGCATTGGCAACCGCGTGACCCCCATGTCCGTGGGGTAGTCGTCACGGGCCTCTATCAGACCCACCTGCGCGCGTCCTTTTTGCAGCAGATCGATAACATCCTCATCTTCACCGATCAGACATTCAAACTCGGTATGCGGAAATTGCCGATCGAACTGCACCATCAGTTCTTCGAGCACATCCGGATGCAGAGTGTCGGAAAGGACGAAGGTCAGGCGCGCTTCCGTTTCTCCAGACAACGTCACTGCCACTTCATCCAGACGGTCGCTCGCCGACAAAATCGCCTGCACATAACCGAGCACCCGCTTTCCCTCTTCCGTCAGCACCGGTTGCCGCGACGTTCGGTCAAACAACGAGAAACCGAGATCGGCTTCCAGGTGCGCTATCGCCGTACTGATGGTCGACTGGCTTTTACGCAGCCGCCGTGCCGCCGCAGAAAAGGAACCGCAGGAGACGGTTTCTACAAATGCCGTTAATGCTTCAGGAGAGTAACGCATGAACTATCTACTTTATCGATGGATACTATCTTTTAGATATCACATAAAGCGATAAAATGCGCAGAATTCCACCTTATTGCGAACATAAAAGAAGGTTTCACGCTATGCAACACGATGCCATACAACGCCGCTCCTTACCTGAGCGTATTTTTCATGCCGTCTGCTTTGAGGGCATCGCAACGGCTATCCTCGCCCCAACAACGGCATGGTTGATGCAGCGCTCTGTTCTCGAAATGGGAGGCCT
Organism: Citrobacter sp. Awk 4; assembly: GCF_028069725.1. Taxonomy (GTDB): domain Bacteria; phylum Pseudomonadota; class Gammaproteobacteria; order Enterobacterales; family Enterobacteriaceae; genus Citrobacter_D. Next base: position 3,094 of record NZ_JANEWG010000079.1, on the reverse strand, counting down.
CACCGTGCTGTTGGCAACCACCGCGATGATCTGGAATATCATCTATAACGCGCTGTTTGACCGTTTTTGGCCTGCGCATCTGGTCAAACGTACCGCCAAAGTCCGCGCCTTTCATGCCCTGGGATTTGAAAGCGGCTTTATTGTGATTGGGGTGAGTATTGTGGCGTATGTGCTGAGTGTCAGCCTGCTACAAGCATTCACACTTGAAATAGGTTTCTTCCTGTTCTTCCTGCCCTATACCATGCTCTATAACTGGGCCTATGATACCTTGCGTCACCGTGTGACCAAACATCGTCAGCAGCGTGTTACTGCCTGATGACTCTCTGATTTGCCGGGGTCGCTGTGATTCCGGCATTTTATCTGTCCGCTCCCTCTCTGTTTAAGCCTCCCTCAACAACCCCTGCTTGTGGTAAATTATGCTTCTTTTTTGTTTATTTTATAGTTGATACGTTCAGATAATGTCGAAAATTTGGTCAAAAGAAGAGACTCTCTGGAGTTTCGCGTTATATGGAACTGCCGTTGGTGCAGGAACCCTCTTCCTCCCCATACAGTTGGGTTCAGCGGGGGCGATTGTTCTGTTTATCACCGCGCTGGTCGCCTGGCCATTGACTTACTGGCCGCACAAGGCGCTGTGTCAGTTCATCCTCTCTTCTAAAACCTCGGCAGGAGAAGGGATCACCGGCGCGGTAACACACTACTACGGTAAAAAGATCGGTAGCCTGATCACCTCGCTGTACTTTATTGCCTTCTTTGTGGTCGTGCTGATTTATGCCGTGGCGATCACCAACTCGCTCACCGAACAGGTGGCAAAACACCTACAGGTAGACCTCCGCATCCGTATGCTGGTCAGTCTGGTGGTGGTGGTGACGCTGAACCTGATTTTTCTGATGGGACGCCATGCCACTATTCGCGTGATGGGATTTTTGGTGTTTCCGCTCATCGCCTATTTTTTATTTCTCTCACTCTATTTGACCGGAAGCTGGCAGCCCTCTTTATTGACCAGCCAGATGTCTTTCGATCAGCACACGCTTCATCAGGTATGGATATCTATTCCAGTGATGGTTTTCGCTTTTAGCCATACGCCAATTATTTCCACGTTTGCCATCGACAGACGTGAAAAATATGGCGAGCAGGCCATGGGTAAATGCAAAAAAATCATGAAGGTCGCCTATCTGATCATCAGCCTGAGCGTGTTGTTTTTCGTCTTCAGTTGTCTGCTCTCCATCCCACCCGCATACATTGAAGCAGCCAAACATGAGGGCGTAACGATTCTGTCCGCGCTGTCGATGATGCAAAATGCCCCCGCCTGGCTGTCGATTTCCGGGATCATTGTCGCGGTTGTCGCCATGTCAAAATCGTTTCTCGGCACCTATTTCGGTGTGATCGAAGGGGCTACAGAGGTGGTGAAAACTGGCTTACAGCAGGTTGGGGTGAAAAAAAGCCGCGCCTTTTATCGCGCGCTTTCCATTATGCTGGTTTCGGTGATCACCTTTATTGTGTGCTGCATTAACCCAAATGCAATCTCAATGATTTACGCGATCAGCGGCCCACTCATCGCCATGATTTTGTTCATCATGCCGACGCTGTCGACCTATCTGATCCCGACGCTAAAACCCTACCGCTCATTGAGTAATCTGATTACCCTGATTGTCGGCCTGCTCTGCGTTTCCGTGATGTTTTTTGGCTAACGCCCCTTTTAACGGCTCACACACCTGATAAGGTTGAGCCGTTAAATTCCCCCTCGATTCTCGTTAATTCACATCCATACAGAGCAACGACGGCGAGCCCACAGTGGTAAATGCCCACCCTTCCCGATACTTATTAATCAAAAGCGAAAATGAAACGCCACTTGCTAAATAAAACGCGGGGAGTGCTTTTTGCTTAACCGTGTCTTTTAAGTTATCGGAAGGAAACTGAACAATACTGCTGCTGGTGAGAATATAGTGTTTACGTATTTTTTCATAGGTGAAATAAATCACACGACTCACTTTATAAAGTTGGGCGTCAGAGGTTTTCAAAATACCAGTAAGGGTAATGATCCCCTGACGGTTATGCATTTGATAAGAAATATCACCTGAGAATACCTCATGATTAATATCCCAAACCGCATAACCACTACAATCTATCCTTGGGTTAATTTTTTTTGAATACCAGACATGCCCCCCTAAAACCAGAGAGAGCAGGATAACAATTGCGAACAAGAGTATTTTAGTTTTCATTATTAATCGAATAATAAGTTGTACATTTGGTGGAGGTCTTTTTTCTGACATCCTGTGGGCAAATCACGGCAGCAATATTTTTGGCACTATTCACTCCAGAGAGAAAGATATAGTTATTCTCGCGGCATAATTCATGATGCTTTCGTATAAATCGCAGGTATTGATTTTTCAGCGCATCATTTCCGTTCTGAAGTACAGTGCAGGAAGATAATTTATCCGTAGCCAACAGGTCATACGACGATAACAAGGATTTCTGGTGCAGAAAAAAGGTACCCATTACTCCACCGATAATAGCAACCAGCAGTGATAAAGAAAGAAACAGGACAGAAAGAGGAAAACGAAACGACAGTATTTTCACTCTCTTCTGCGCGACAATAATCGGTTCAACAACTGGTTCAACAATTGGTTCAACAACGGGCGCTTCAACCGGTGGCGTTACCACTGTTGCCGCTGCAGGTGTTGCCGCAATCTCGTGAGCCTGAATATCAGCTGAAATCATAAGTCCGCGGCGAGCAATGGTTTTGATAAGATCGCGAGGTAAGCCGATATATTCTAATGCATTTCTGAGAATAAGAATGGTTTGATAAAACGTATTTGCCGAGGTCACGCTGTTCTTCTCCCCCCACCCTGCTGCGATAAGTTCATTCTGCGAAACGACGTTTCCATTATTCATTATCAGGCATAAAAGAATCAGGCTTGCAGGATTTTGCAGGGTAACTATTTCATCTGTAACACTATTTGATAACGTACGTTCCCTGGTGTGAAAGTAAACCAGGTGATTAATAGTGTAAAATCCAGCATATTTTAACACGGCAGGCACAGCATTCTCGTTCATATTGATATCGTGAATATAATGCTACAAAATTCTTATATTG
>NZ_JANEWG010000078.1 GCF_028069725.1 Citrobacter sp. Awk 4 | reverse complement strand
GTGCACGTGTAATTAAATATTTTAATAAAATCATGCGGTAAAAAAAGTCATCAAAAATGAGGCGAGAGAATAAACGCGACAAATGCAAAATGCTAAATCGTTAAATGATATGCAATGATTGATGTAATAAACTGAGTTTGCTCCCTGTGTTAATACTTTCTTCTTCACTATCCAGTGTCTGTTTTTAGGTTGATGATGTTTTTTATCACCACACAGTTTTTAACTCTGCATTTAAGCGTGTTGAGTATTTTGAATGTAATGGTAATAATTTGAAACATTATGTGTATCTTTCATCAGGAGCTCATCTGTATGGCCAGTATATTGCCCCCGAAATTTGACAGTGCCTTTACTTTCACAGGGTTAGATTTTATTGCCAGAAGTATGGTGATGATGGAAACCAACGGTACCTGTATTTCACTTTCTGCGATGACCGGTAATATGACCGATGAACAAAAAGAAATCTTAACCGCGCGTTGGGAATATCATAAAAGCAGACGGAATGTATTCGGTCATGAGAATGGGGCATCCGTTGAATAAATAATTTCAGCGAATATATTTAAGAAAATTGTATTTTCCATTATCTCCATCGACCAGGAAAGCGTGTGCGTACGGAAAAGCTGTCTCCTGTGCGTCGGAATAATAGGGCGGGAAATAATGCATCAGGAAGGGTATTACAACCGCTGTGTGTAAATACCCGCTGATAAAGCCCGTATTGATGGGTCTCGCCCTCAGCGCTCATCCCAACATCCCATTCCAGACCGGTATGCCGTATCCACTTTTTGCGGAGGTTTACGGCTGCGGTCATTTTCACTTTTCGTCATTATCAGCTCCCTTTTATTCAGGTTATGAATATAAACACCCCGTTGCGATCTGGACGGCCTTGGGGACGATGTTGTGGCGAGAGCGCCAGGTCGCGGGAGGCATACCGAACTGGGCACTGAACCAGCGAGTGAAAGAGCTGGGCATGGAGTAGCCGAGCATGTCGGCGATGTGGCCAAGGGAGTAGCCTGGATTCTGCAGGTAACGGATCACCAGATCGCGCCGCACATCATTGATAAGTTCGCTGAAGGTGGCGCCGTTCTCTTCCAGATGGCGTTGCAGGGTACGCACATTCATTCCCAGAGTGCGGGAGATCTGCTCTATGGTGGCGCGCCCCATAGGCAGACGCAGATAGATCGACTTGCGCACGTCGAACATCAGGGACTGGCGGTTTTCCACCAGCAGGGAGTCAAGGTAGTTGCGCGCGTGGAGAGCCATGCCCTTGTTGGCCAGCGGGTTGGCGATGTCCAGATCGGCAGCCTGACAGACAATACCATTGAATTCGCTATCAAACTCCACCTTGCAACCGAATATGCGTCTGTGGACGGAAAGGTCCGTCGGCGCGTGGTGAGTGAAGTTGACGCTGATGGGACGCCAGTTTGCGCCAACGCCGACCTGAGCGGCACAGAAGCGGTACATGACACCGACAGCTAACTCGCTGGCATGACGTGATGAGGTGGGAATATCAGTGATCACCTCTTCCCGAATGATGACCGTCTTACCCGCCTCCTCGATGAAGATTGCCAGCGAGTCATTACACAGGTGGCGGTACTGCACTATCCCCTGCAGCGCATCACGCAGGGTGGGTAGGTGGCTGAGCAGCAGACTTATCTCGCCAAAATCCGACAGATGCCGGTGTTCCGCCATCCGTAGGCCCAGGGTATCGCATCCGCTGACGAGGGCCGATTGCTCGATAAGCTTAATCGCGGTGGCGACGGGGATACGTTGATTGGGCATCCCCAGGATCGAGGTACTGAGCCCCACCTGCTCCAATAAGCGCTGGGTATTGAGACCAAGTTGACGGGTGACGTCCAGATAATTGGTGAGGATGGCGGCTCTGGCTAAGACAGTCATTGTGCAGCTTCCTTAAGTTATTAATCTGTGTCGTGAATGATTGATTAACATTTACTTAGCAGTCATGTAACAAAATTGAAAGTTTTGTGGTTGTTTTTTGCAACATTGGTGCTTCACTTATTTAGGCTGGGGGGGAGGGCAGGCGCGGGACTTAGTCTTGTTTGCCATTGTCGTAAAATGACAAATCGATGGCGTCAAAAGTAAAGCAACGTGAATGTTGCGGCTTTAGTGTTGCTCCCGAGGCGCTGGCCCTTAGCCGGACCCGTCAGGAGAGTAAGGAAAATCATATGGATAAATTAGATATCAGGGCGACAGTGCTGATCGTCCCCGGATTGCGCGAGCATGTAGCGGAACATTGGCAGACGCATCTGGCGGCCAGTCTGGTCAGGGTGCGTTCAGTGCCACCTTTGACTCAGGATAAGCTCAACTGCCGGGCGCGTGTCGAGGCCATTGCACAGGAACTGGCGCAGATTGATGGCCCGGTGATTTTGGTTGCGCACAGTGCCGGTGTACTGATGACGGTGCACTGGGCGCAGAAGTATCAGCGCCAAATCAAAGGCGCTCTGCTGGTCACTCCTCCGGATCTTAACGCCAGTTGGCCGGCCCAGTACCCGAGCCAGGAGACTTTACAGGCCGGTGGCTGGTGCCCGTTGCCGCGCAGGCGATTGCCGTTTCCAAGCATGGTGGCTCTTAGCAACAACGATCCCCTGGCCAGCGTCGACGCGGTGCGCGCGATGGCGACCGACTGGGGCAGCGAGCTTGTCGAACTGGGTGACGTGGGCCACCTCAATCCGGCGAGCGGCTTCGGCCCCTGGCCGCTGGGGTTGGATCTGGTGCGTCGTCTCGACACCTGAGGCCCATATTGATATTCAGGGGGCAGAGATTAACCTTCCTCTGCCATTGCGATCTTACCGAGCAAATAATGAGCCAGGGAGTAACCTGCATGGTGAAGACAAGAATCATACCGTCAGCGCAGGGAGCTCATGCTTATCCGTTGCTGATCAAGAGCCTGCTGCTGTCAGGCGGGCGTTATCACCCCGAGCAAGAAATCGTTTACGCCGACACGCTGCGTTACGACTATCGCACCCTCAGGCAGCGTATCCACCGTCTGGCAAACATGCTGACAGCGGCCGGTGTCAAGCCCGGCGATACCGTCGCCCTGCTGGACTGGGACAGCCATCGCGCCCTTGAGTGTTTCTTCGCCGTGCCCATGATGGGTGCCGTGTTGCACACGGTCAACGTCCGTTTCTCGGCGGATCAAATTGCCTACACCATGAATCATGCCGAGGATCATCTGGTACTGGTGCACGACGACTTCTTGCCGCTTCTCGAGTCGCTGGAGGAGACGCTGACCACTGTCCGGGGCTACATCCAGCTCAGTGACGGTGAGCGGAAGGCGACCAGTCTGCCGGTGCTGGGGGAATATGAGACTCTGCTGGCTGCAAAGGAGGATCACTTTGACTTCCCCGACTTCGATGAAAACTCGATGGCCACCCTGTTCTACACCACGGGCACCACGGGTAATCCTAAGGGAGTTTACTTCAGCCATCGCCAGTTGGTGCTGCACACCCTCAACGAACTGGGTATCCTGGCGGCCCATGATGGGCAGTCTCTGCTGCGTTCGAACGATGTCTACATGCCGATCACCCCGATGTTCCACGTGCACGCCTGGGGCGTCCCCTATGTGGCGACGGTGCTGGGAGTGAAGCAGGTCTACCCTGGTCGTTACGAGCCCAACAAGCTGGTGCGTCTCTATCACGATGAGGGGGTGACCTTCTCGCACTGTGTGCCGACCATCTTGCAGATGATCCTCGAATGCGACGAAGCCGCGCGGACCGACCTGTCGGGATGGAAGATGTTGCTGGGTGGCAGTTCGCTGTCCCTCGGGCTGGCGACACAGGCACACCACCGGGGCATACGTATCCACGCCGGCTATGGCATGTCAGAGACCTGCCCACTGCTTTGTGTGACCCACCTGAGTGATGCAGAGCTGGCCCTGCCCATGAATGAGCAATTGCCCCTGCGGATCCGCACCGGTCTGCCCGTCCCGCTGGTGGATCTGCGCATTGTCGATGGCGAAGGTCGGGAGGTGGCGCAGGATGGCGAGACCCTGGGCGAGATAGTGGTTCGAGCGCCGTGGCTAACTCAAGGTTATTTGAAGGAACCCGAGAAAGGGGCTGAGCTATGGAGCGGGAGTTGGTTGCACACCGGCGACATGGCCTCTATCGATCCTCATGGGATAGTGGAGATCAAGGATCGCATCAAGGACGTGATCAAGACGGGCGGAGAGTGGGTCAGCTCGCTGGCGCTGGAGAGCCTTATCAGTTCGCATGCGGCGGTCAGAGCGGTGGCCGTCGTCGGGATCCCGGATGAGCAGTGGGGCGAACGCCCTCTGGCGCTGGTGGTTTGCAAGGAGGGGGCGCTCCTGGAGCCACAGGCCATTGCGGCGCATCTGCAAGGGTTCGTCGACAGCGGGCGCATCAATAAATGGGCTATCCCCCGGCAGATCCGGATCGTTTCAGATATTCCCAAAACCAGTGTCGGCAAGATCAACAAGCGGCTGATCCGGGAAATTGAAATCAGCAACGGGGCTGAAGACATCTGAGGGTTCTGTCGTATTTACTGGTAAACGTCTCGCTGCTTCTGGTACAGGTGGCGAGTCAGTAAAAATGTTCTGCCGGGGACCGGTCGTCCCCGTGCGGATGTACACAACATGTATATCCGTTCAATGCCCGCCTCGACGAAGTGCCTGTCGGCGGCGCGCTCCATAGCATGGCCCCGCTTAGTCTTATTCAAACAATCGCCATTTAAAAATGTCATTTTGGTGGCCGTCCCAGGCGCCGGAAACCCCGTCGCAAGGCGGTAAGCCGAGTCGGTTTTGGCGATTTCCCCCTGCTAAGACAATGAATTAAGGGCGAGCGTCACGAGATGAAAAGTGGCTGTCGTCAGATGAAAAGCGCACATTTACGTCATCTCCTAGATTCAATTCAGTCCGGGGCATTTTGCTCACATCAAAGACGAGTTGGAGAACAGAGATGGCCAAAGCCGTACGCTTTTATGAGACTGGGGGACCGCAGGTACTGCGCTATGAAGACGTCACGGTCAAAGAGCCGGGCCCGGGCGAGGTTCGCCTGCGCCAGGTCGCCGTCGGTCTGAACTATGCCGACACCTATTTTCGCAATGGTACCTACCCGATCCCGCTGCCGAGTGGCATGGGCGTCGAGGCGGCCGGGGTGGTGGAGGCCATCGGCGCTGGGGTGACTAATGTGGCGGTGGGCGATCGTGTCACCTACACCGGTTTCCTCAATACCCTCGGTGCTTATGCAACTGAGCGACTGATCCCGGCCGCTCCACTTATCAAGTTGCCCGACAACATCACTTTCGAGACAGCTGCCGCCATGACCATGCGCGGGCTGACCTCTGCCTATCTGATGCGCCGTATCTATGACTTCAAGCCCGGCGACAGCATCTTGTTGCACGCCGCCGCAGGTGGCGTCGGCCTCATCGTCGCCCAGTGGGCCAAACTGCTCGGTCTGACCGTGATCGGCACTGTCTCCAGCGAGGCCAAAGCCGAGGTGGCCCGTGACCACGGCTGCGATTACATCATCGACTATAGCCATGAAGATGTGGCCCAGCGAGTGCGCACCCTGACCGAGGGCGTTGGCGTCAATGTGGTATTCGACAGCGTCGGCAAAAATACCTTCATGGGCTCGCTGGACTCGCTCAAGCGTCGCGGTCTGATGGTCTGCGTCGGCACCGCGTCCGGTCCTATCCCGCCGTTCGATCCAGTGTTGCTGGCGATGAAGGGGTCGCTCCATCTGACCCGTCCGGCGCTGGCCGACTACATCGCCGATCCGGCCGAGAAAGCAGCCCTGGCCGCTGAGCTATTCGACCATGTCGGCAGCGGGCGGATCCGCATTGATATCAACCAAAAATATGCACTGCAGGATGCGGTAAAGGCCCACGGCGATCTCGAATCGCGCAAGACCACGGGCTCATCTGTCTTTGTCATCTAAGGGGCATGATATGCGTGTAGAACAACTGACCTACCATATTGGCGCTGAACTGAGCGGTGTTCGCCTGGCCGATGCCATTCATGATGCTGGCTTGTTTGCAGAGATCCGCGCGCAACTGCTCAGACATCGAGTCCTGTTCCTGCGCCAGCAGAATATCAGCCGCGGCGAGCACGTCGCCTTCGCCCGAATGTTTGGCGACCTGGAGGATCATCCGGTGGCGGGTAGTGATCCTGACCATCCTGGTCTGGTTCGTATCTACAAAACGCCAGACGTGGTGAACGAGCGCTATGAAAATGCCTGGCACAGTGATGCTTCCTGGCGTGAGAAACCCCCGCTGGGGTGTGTGTTGCGCTGCGTCGAGAGTCCGCCGGTGGGGGGGGATACGCTCTGGGCCAACATGGTGGTGGCCTGGCAGAACCTGCCGGAGGAGATCAAACAGAAGATAGCCAGTTTGCGTGCATACCATAGTCTGGAGGCCAGCTTTGGGGCGGCCATGCCTGGTGAGAAGCGTCGGGCGCTCAAAGCGCAATTCCCGGACGCGGAGCACCCGGTGGTGCGTACCCATCCGGAGACGGATGAGAAGATCCTGTTCGTCAACGCTTTCACCACGCACTTCAGCAACTACCATACCCCGGAGCATGTCCGCTACGGGCAGGACTACACCATGGGCGGCAGCGATCTGCTGCGCTATCTGATAAGCCAGGCCTATCTTCCTGAATACCAGGTTCGCTGGCGCTGGCAGTCCGGCAGCATTGCCATCTGGGACAACCGCAGCACCCAGCACTATGCCGCCATGGACTACCCGCCGAGCCACCGCAAGATGGAGCGGGCTGGGATCATGGGCGACAAGCCTTTCTAGATTGTATCTCCAGCCAGGCAAGGTTGCCCGACTGGAGCAACGACTCATCAAACCCTTTATGCCAGGAGAGAATAGATGCAATTTTTTGACGATTCCCTGCACCCGGAGAACATGGAAAAGGTCGTGATCACCGTGGCCCCTTACGGTCCTGAGTGGGCGCCGCAAGACTTCCCGGAAGACATCCCGGTCACTATGGGGGAGCAGATCCAGAAGGCGGTGGATTGCTACGAAGCCGGTGCGACCGTGCTGCACCTGCATGTGCGTGAGTTGGACGGTACAGGTTCCAAGCGTCTTTCCAAGTTCAACGAGCTGATCGCCGGAGTACGCAAGGCGGTGCCGGACATGATAATCCAGGTCGGCGGCTCCATTTCCTTTGCCCCGGAAAGTGATGGCGAGGCGGCCAAGTGGCTGTCAGATGATACCCGCCACATGCTGGCTGAGCTGACGCCGAAGCCGGATCAGGTCACGGTCGCCATTAACACCACCCAGATGAACATTATGGAACTGCTCTACCCGGAATACCTGGAAGGCACCTCCCTGGCCAACCCGGCTTTGCAGGCTGCTTACAGCGAGATGACGGTACCGGCGGGTCCAGCCTGGGTAGCAGAGCACCTCAGACGCCTGCAGGCTCATGGCATCCAGCCGCACTTCCAGTTGACCGGTATGCATGCCTTCGAGACCCTGGAACGTCTGGTGCGCAAAGGTATCTATATGGGCCCGCTCAATCTGACCTGGATCGGTATCGGTGGGGGGTTCGATGGCCCTAACCCGTTCAACTTCATGAATTTCGTCCAGCGCGCGCCTGATGGTTGCACTCTGACCGCCGAATCCCTACTCAAGAACGTGCTGCCGTTCAACATGATGGCGATGGCGATGGGTCTGCACCCGCGCTGCGGTATTGAGGACACCATCATCGGCCAGCACGGTCAGCGCATGAGCTCGGTCGAGCAGATCCAGCAGTGCGTGCGGGTGGCGCATGAGCTAGGTCGTGAGGTGGCGAACGGCAAGGAAGCTCGCGCCATCTATCGTATCGGCGTCCAGTACGACAGCGTCGAACAGACCCTGCAGGCCAACGGCATGGCACCGAATCGCAAGTCGGGTGAGAAAGGCGTGCCGCAACGCGGCTAAACGAGATGTGCCGCCCCTCACACAACTGATGGGGCGGCATGACAAGTATGGTTTGCAAAAAAGGTCGCTGTCCTGAGCGCTATGCGGTGCGGGCAGATGAATGAGGGACTGTATGGCTACGTATCATATCAACAACGATGACGAAGCGAGCAAGGTTACCGTTCCGCGTCGTTATGCCTGGGTCATCTTTGCACTGACGTTTGGACTGCTGATCTCCGACTATATGTCGCGTCAGGTGCTCAACGCTGTCTTTCCAATGCTCAAGGGAGAATGGGCACTGACAGATACGCAACTTGGCCTGCTCAGCGGCATCGTGGCGCTGATGGTCGGATTGTTGACTTTCCCGCTCTCTCTGATGGCGGATCGCTTCGGCCGGGTAAAAAGTCTGACGTTGATGGCTATGCTGTGGAGCCTGGCGACCCTGGGCTGTGCAGTAGCCCAGAATTACGAAGAGATGTTCATCGCCCGCTTACTGGTCGGAGTGGGGGAGGCCGCCTATGGCAGCGTCGGTATCGCCCTGGTGGTCTCCGTTTTCCCTCGGGATATGCGGGCCACCCTGTCAGGTGCCTTCATCTCCGGCGGCATGTTTGGCTCCGTGCTGGGCATGGCCTCCGGGGGCATGCTGGCCCATCTGATGGGCTGGCGTTGGGCCTTCGCTGGTATGGCGCTGTTCGGCTTGTTGCTGGCGGCGCTCTATCCCATTATCGTCAAGGAAGCGCGCATCTCACCGGCGAGGGGGGAAGCTCGTCCTGCCCCCGAGGCCTACAGCAAGTCGTTGCGTACCCTCTATTCCAGTCGCTCCGTGATTTCTGCCTATATCGGCAGCGGCTTGCAACTGTTTGTCGGTGGGACCGTCATCGTCTGGATGCCGAGCTACCTCAATCGCTATTACGACATGGGCACGGAAAAGGCAGGGAGCATAGCCGCCATCATCGTGCTGTGCAGCGGCGCAGGCATGATCCTCTGCGGCATTCTGAGCGATAAATTGTGCCGGGATCGGCCAGATCGCAAGATAAGCCTGGCCATTTTCTACAGCCTCAGCAGTTGCGCCCTGCTATCGCTGGCATTTGCCCTGCCGATCGGCATGCTCCAGTTGGTCTTGATCTGCCTCGGTATGTTCATCGCCACCGGCACCTCGGGCCCGGCGGGTGCGATGGTCGCAAACCTGACTCGCGCCAGCGTGCACGGCACGGCCTTTGCCACTCTAACCCTGGCCAACAACCTGCTCGGGCTGGCTCCTGGCCCTTTTGTCACGGGGCGGGTCTCCGACCTCATCGGCCTGGATAATGCCTTCCAGTTGGTGCCTCTGATCAGCATTGTGGTGGCGGCCGTCTTCTTCTATGCCAAGCGCCACTATCTCAAAGACATAGCCCGGATAGGAAGTGATCCACAGCAGTCTGTGTCTTGCGAACCTGCCATCGGTACCCAGACCACGGAGGCCCGGACATGAACAGAATCGTGAAAGTGGAGACCTGGTTATGAAAGAAAAACGCATCGCCGTTCCGGCCGGGCGCGTACCAGCCCCTGGTCAGCGTGTCTTGATCGAGGCGGAGGGCAAGAGCCTGGCGCTGTTCAACGTTGCCGGGCAGTTCCACGCCATCGATGACGGCTGTCCCCATCAGGGGGCGTCTTTATGCGGAGGTCGGCTGGAAGGGGAGGTGATCCAATGCGGTGCTCACGGTCTGCGTTTCAATCTGCGCAGCGGCTATCTGCTCAACTCGACCCAGCTCAAGGTCGGTCGCTATCCTGTCGAGCAAGTAGACGAACAGCTATTTATCGTCATTGACGCTTTGTAAGCGTGTATTGACCACCGCTCAGAGCCATCACGTAGCCGAGGTGGAACAGGATCATCGGAATATCACACGACGATCAAGACACATTTACTCTGTTTTTTTACCCTTAATGCGACACAATCGTTTATTCTGGTTTCTGTTTACAACCGTTCTTATTCGTCGTGAGATAACGCTTGATCTCCTCCCTGAAATCAGTGCAGCGCTAAATCAGAAAGGAGATCAGACGGTAGTTGACGTTGGTGTACGGCGGGATGGTGTCCCCTGACAACCGCTTCTCCTGGTAACCTGATACAGGAGCCAATCGGCCTGTCAATGTGAGTTCACCGGAAGCACACACGAAACCCTATATTCCGCACCATTAGTCGCTATGCCACACAACAGATGCCTTCAGTTGTTCATACTTTTCTTTCGCTTTTTTTAGATCTGCAAGAGACAGTTCTTTCTCGATTGAGGATCTATTGCCAGATGCCGCCCCTTGTTCATACTCTTCTTTCGATTTTTTTAGATCTGAAAGAGACAGTTCTTCTTCGATTGAGTAGCTATCATCACTTATATGAGAATAGCGGTAGCAGTCAATCCCTAACGAATACCAAGCCCATGCAGCAATAAGATCTTTAGGTACAGCTATCCCTTCGTGAAAATAGCGCCCTATCTGATATGCAGAGCCGGCATGACCATTCATTGCCGCTTTTTTATACCATTGAAAAGCTAACTGGTGATTCGGCGGGACTGAATTCTCGTAAATATCCCCCAGCTGTTGCTGTGCATCCGAACTACCATTTGCGGCTGCCAGTTCCAGCCACTTAACAGCCTCTGTTAGGTTGCCTTCAAAAAACAGTGTTAAACCGACAGTGAATTGACCTCTGGGGTAACCTTTATTCGCTGATTTTATAAACCATTCAAACGCAGCTTTATCATTGCTTTCATTGTCCCGGATAAAATACCCAAGTAAAAGCATTCCTTCAGCGGAACCGTTTTGCGCAGCCTGAGTCAGCAGTTTTTTTCTTAATTCAATGCTATTTTCCAGGCGGGCGAATTGGTAATTTTCAAGAATTTTAGTAAATTCCAACTGGTCGCTAACACCTCCTGATAACGCCCATTTTGAATACCAGAATAATGATTTTTCAACATTAATATCAATGCTTAAATGAGTGATTCCCAAACGAATAATTCCCAGATATGCTCTGGCAAGGCGTTTTTGCGCAGGTCTGTAACCATGTTCCGCAGCACGCTTAAACCAGTCAATAGCCTTTGGTTCATTGCCGGATAAATATATTCTTACATAGTCAAGATCAACGCTAAGAATTGTTCCAAAATCATATTCAGATTTTGGGTCACCGCTTTCTGCTTTTTTCTTTATATCATAATAACGCTCGCGGAGTGCCTTTATACGATTGTTTGCTTCATTACGTATATTTACTTCATCAGCAAATTCACTCCTCGAGTAGTAGGTCAATGCGATTCCCAGATCTTGTTCAACGCCTTTTCCTTCTTCGAACAGTTTCCCAACGTCAAAGCCAGCCTGAGTATCCCCTTGTGCAGCTTTCATTTGTAATTCTTTAACATGGTCTGATCTTGCAGCAGCTACTGATGCTGTAACGAACAGCAGCATTAGTAGAATAAATGATGGTATTTTATTTTTTATCATGAGTGTTTTCCCAGGTCCTTTTTCGAGGAAAATTAATACAAAAAATGAATGCTAATACGGCGTTGATGCACGTCCAGTCAACGATGGACCTGCGCTCTGCCATTATTTCCTCCCGGTTACACAAGCTCGGTGAGCAAGCCAGATACAAGAAACACATTACTCGATAATACAGGCGTTTGAAGGCTTTTCGAAACGGTGGTATGGGCAGGTAACATCACAAAAAAAGTATGTTACCTGACGGCTCATTAATGCGACACAGCCGTTTTCCGTTCCCCGTATCTACTTCCGGTTAATCGTTTCCCAACACAACTTGTCCTGCAAGGGTAAATAGCACGCATGCAGAGCCCTTGCAGGACAGAACGATGCTGGAAAAGCGAACCATCAGGGGATGGAGCCCTCCGCCATCTGAGAGCTTATATGCAGTGTCTCTGGGCTTTGCAGTCTCAATCTGACGCGCATTTAAGGGCATTTTTGGGCTCTCATTTTTCATTGAACAGGATAAGCCCCATTAAGGCCCCCAAACGTTTATTGATTCACGTTGAAATGGGTAGACATCAATTGATGTCGCATAGCCGAAGTGGAGGGTTTATCGCTGATTATAAGGGGGTTTATTGAATTCGGTAGACGCCAGGAAATGTGTATATGGTGTCCCCTGCAGGAATCGAAAAATCAATTAACAATTTGAATTATAATTAATTTTGTTTTCGATTTTGGTGGGTGCCCCAATGGGTGCCCCCAGACGTTGTGGTCAGAAAAGTTGGTTTTAGCTGATGAAACAAGCCTGACGACCTTTTAAAGGTTATTCTGATTTTACGACTGGCAGCTCACTTTTTATACGGTAGTAAGTCGCTCGGCTGATTCCTGCCGCCTTCATGATGAGTTCAGGTTTTACTCCTTGCTCCAACATCTCTTGAACGATCTCACGGGCTTCCTGATTTTTCTCCCTGCCAATGTATATGCCTGCGCTTTTAGCCCGCTCTATGCCTTGCTGTTGGCGTTTACGGCGTGTTTCATAATCCTGTCGCGCCATTGTGGCAAGGATATCTATCAACATGGCATTTACAGCTCTCAGGATGCCGCTGGTTAGGTCATTGCCTGCCATCTCGACCATCTGCCAGCTCGTTGGCAAATCCATTGATGCGATGATTAACCCTTTTCGGTTGAGCGTATCTTTCAGTTCAACCCATGCGCTATGTTCTAGGCGACTCAGACGATCTATAGCTTCCACTAGCAACAGATCGCCGGGCTGGGCTTCGGACAATAGCCGCATAAGCTCTACGCGCTCCAGTTTCGCCCCGCTAGCATTTTCTATGTACTCTCCAGCAATCTGCCAGCCTTTTAATTTTGAAAATTCACGTAGGCTGGTAAGTGCTCGATCAGCGTGTTGCCCCTCAGTTGATGCTCGACAGTAAATTCTAACGTTCATTGCATTGTCTCAATAGGGTTATGAATACAGTTGTAAATGATACATAAGGTATTTTGTGTAGTCAAAATGTTCCTAGGAAACCCTATTGAGACTTTGTATCACCTTGTCATTACGGTATACCTAATTGAGACAATGATTAATAAGTAGTGATTACGATTTACCTTTAATCAGGCATAACGCAGACTTGCGTTATGCCTTAAACGTCGATGATTACACTTCTACTAGCTACTACATTGTGGATTTTTTCTAATGTTCTCTACTGGGGAAAGTTGGAAGAAATAGCCCGACACCGCTTTATTTGTATGGGATAATCTTTTCGTGAGGCTGGTGGTCAGCCAATCTTAAACAAGGATTTTATTGGTTATGGAAAAGACGCCGAAAGAATTACGAGAACACCTGCATTTATCTCCTGAATACCCTGAAACCAATCACGAATTGGTGGACAGCAAACAGTATGAACTCAATGGAGAAGAGGTTGGTGATATGCTAGGGATTGCTTCGGATTGGATAGAAATCGACACTAGCCAATTAATCACTAGCTTGAGTCAACTTAAATAACATAAATCGTCAATGAACACCCTAAGAGCGTTATTTACTTATGTATACTTAGTTTCTGTAAAAATCTTTCAGAAGGCGATTGCAGAGTTTTGGAGGTGCGTTTTTACGGCTGGGATTTATACGGGGCTTCAGCCCATAATTTCAGGTTAAAAATGCTTATAATGTTGATGTTACGTTGACGTAATGTTAGTTTTTTCTGGGTGTTGCGCTCTACTTAACTGTTTGATTTTTATGTTGTTTTAGTGGGGGTTATGCGCTGCTATTAAG
>NZ_JANEWG010000077.1 GCF_028069725.1 Citrobacter sp. Awk 4 | reverse complement strand
GGGTAACCGCGAAGCGGCAATTTTCCTGCCGGGAGCCGGGATTGTTAAGGGAGCGGCGATAGCTCCCTTAACCCGTTCACGGGACATGAAATGCCAGAGAAGCGAAGAACATGAAGTGAACGGAACCGTTCGCAAAACCAGCATGTAACTTCTTCTGGATAAATACCTCAGGCTTTTGGTTTGCCAGCGCTTAACTGATTGGCATTAGCACACAGGTGCCGGTTTTTTTACGCATCAACAACACTGCTTATCAGGCGTTGGTCACCGGTTTTTGCTCATTTTTCACCTGAGCATTTGCCAGCATACGACGCACCGGAACAATCAGTACTGTCAGCACTGCGGCGCAGATCAGCAGCGCAATGGAGCAACGCGCGAAGAGATAGGGCAACATATCCAGTTGGTCGGCTTTCACATGACCGCCAATCAGACCTGCCGCCAGATTGCCCAGCGCACTGGCGCAGAACCACAAGCCCATCATCTGCCCGCGCATTCTGTCTGGCGCCAGCAGCGTCATGGTGGCCAGCCCAATCGGGCTCAGGCACAGTTCGCCAAGCGTCAACATCAGGATACTTCCGACCAGCCACAGCGGCGATACACCCGCGCCGCCGTTACTCAGCACGTTTTGCGCAGCCAGCATCATCAAACCAAAACCTGCAGCGGCACACAAAATACCGATCACGAACTTGGTAATACTGCTCGGACGCACGTTTTTCCGCGCCAGCATCGGCCATGCCCAGCTAAATACTGGCGCCAGCAGAATAATGAACAACGCATTGATCGACTGGAACCACACGGCCGGAATTTCAAAATCGCCGATCATACGGTTGGTATAGTCGTTAGCAAACAGGTTGAACGACGTCGGTTTCTGCTCAAAGGCAGACCAGAAGAAGGCAGCAGAAACCAGCAGAATAAAGCAGACCAGCAGTCTGGCGCGCTCTTTACGGCTGAGACCAGCAAACACAAACAGATAAATGAAGTAGAGCGCAACGGAAGCCGCAATAACGTAAACCAGCATGCTGGCCACCGCGACCGGGTTAATCACAATCACCCCTTGAGCAATCAGCGTGACGATGATAGCTGTACCCGCCGCCAGTGCCAAAAGCCAGCCCCCCACGCCCTTCTTCTTCACGACAGGACTGTTCCAGGTGGAGTCCAGGCCTACTTCGCTGTCATAGCGTTTCATCGCCGGAACGGCAAACACGCGGAAGATAATCAACGCCACCAGCATTCCGATACCGCCGATACCAAAGCCCCAGTGCCAGCCGTGGGATTTAATCAGCCAGCCGGAGAT
Source organism: Citrobacter sp. Awk 4 (assembly GCF_028069725.1). GTDB lineage: Bacteria > Pseudomonadota > Gammaproteobacteria > Enterobacterales > Enterobacteriaceae > Citrobacter_D. The sequence goes on along the minus strand of NZ_JANEWG010000077.1, from coordinate 14,580 downwards.
CAGCGGCGCGATAAACGACCCGATATTGATCCCCATATAAAACAATGAGAAACCGCCGTCACGACGCGCATCGCCTTTCTTATATAGCGTCCCCACCATCACAGAGATGCAGGTTTTGAACAAGCCGGAACCAAGGACGATAAACATCAGGCCGATAAAGAACAGGTTATCTCCCATCCAGGCGGACAGTGCGATAGAGAGGTGGCCGAGCGCAATCAGAATAGAGCCGTACCAGACAGCCTTCTGCTGACCAAGCCAGTTATCCGCCAGCCAGCCGCCAGGCAGTGCGGCAAGATACATGGTTCCGGCAAAAATACCCACAATGGCGGATGCATTTTCACGAGCCAGTCCCATGCCGCCGTCGTAGACGGTCGCAGCCATAAACAGGATCAGTAAGGGACGGATTCCGTAAAACGAGAATCGCTCCCACATTTCTGTGAAGAAGAGCGATCCCAACGGATAAGGATGGCCGAAGAACGTTCGGCTTTCGTTTTGATTAACAGTGGAAGACATAAATTCTCCTGGGGAGGTGTTGTCGTGTTTGTAAACACCAGAATGCACGCCGTCCTTTATGACGCTGGTCGTTGCTTTACATTCGGCGAAATATTATTTAACCATTTGATAACTGGCGGCTAGTTTTGTCTAGTACCAAATAGCATAATTTAAGATGAAAAGTCGACAAACATCTACTTTAGTAGATTTTATGTCGGCAAACGGCGAATAATGATTGACATAGAAATTTGAACAATATCAGACAGCATTTTCTTTAATAAACAAAAAGTTAATAAATATATTTTCCCGTTTTACGTTTATCGATGAGGAATAACCGTATTAGCTGTGTTGATGTAAACAAGTTGTCGTTGGTTTCCTGTACTCATCAAGAAATGGGGATATTCTCCCTGATAGCGGGCAACGTATTCTGGTGAGGAAGGTCAAAAAAAGGGCAGCGATAAATGCAGGAATAACAGCCAGGGGAATTTGTATTTATTTGATTTTATATAGTTTTAATATTGTGCGGAGTAACGGACGTCAAACAACCCAGCACTTATGGATTTAATGATAAGTAAAAGACGTCATTCGGCCAAAAAACGTGAGCAATACCTCATAAATGCAATAATCCATAAGCAAATCCCCGGAGACTGATAACCATCAGCCATCCGGGGAGCGAATTATACTGTCGCAACTACACTCTGCGAATCGTAGAATTTCAACGATTAGAAGTTGTATTTAATCCCTAAACGATAACGGAATTCCATTTCATCTTCTTCATCCACGGTATTATAACGCGGTACATAGCCGATTTCGGTATAAGGCGTCCATTGTTTATTAATCGGCATTGCCGCTGTAAGGTTGAACAGCCAGTAACCGTTGTCGCCCTCATAATCATCGTAGTTAGTAAAGCGACGCTCTACATCACCCATGACTGAAAAGTGAGAGTTTGCATATCCCAGCTCCCAGTTAAACTGGTTATAGTTTTTGTCAGCAACGTTTGGATCTTCATCATTCTGGATACCACCACGCCAGCGAAGTGTTGTTACCCAGTTCTCGTTGAGTTTATAAATGGCTTTAACCTGTACACGATAGCCAACAAATTTATCACCGTTATCGAGGTTTAACGCCGGAGCTAACGTCAGTTTATCATTAATGACGTAATTTTTTCCTAATTCCCATTCGCTGCCGCTACCAGAGAAAGAGCCGTTACCCTCTTTAAAACCATCTTCCTGAACCTTTGTACTTTCTTCCATTTTGCCTTCAACGCTGGCAAAAACACCATTTGGCGCCGTGTGCGAAAGTTTTAAGCGGTTAGCTTGTGTCTTGCTGTCTTGTTTATACTCGTGGCGGTAATCAAGAGTTAATGCCTGAGCGCTTGCGGAAGACAAAACTAATGCAATGCAACTCAGTTTAAAAGTACGCGTCATTATTTATTCCTATTTTATTAAACTAAAAATGCACTCCGAATCAATTTCAGAGTAAAAAACAGACTACAAATCAACCAGTACTGGCTGTTACCTAAGAGCAGTCAGCACATGAGTAAAGTGCCACCCCAACCTGCTTCTGAGAACATTAAACACACAGGCAAATGTCATTAGATTGCAATAAAAATTAACAATCACAGTAATCTTTTGGTTACAAACAAATATCATTAAAACCATTATATAAAATTAAAAGAACAGAAACCCAAGAAAACAAGAACATTGAACTTGGTAATATAAAACACCATTTCATAAAAAGGATCTGTGACTTATGAAATAGTTTTTACATCTTTAAAACTAAACAAATAGGATTATTTAAATAATGTGCACAACAATACACCAGGACATAAAATTACTTAATCAGATAATTAATTTAGAATAACAAATAATTTATTCATTAATAACGATTAGTGCCGCCATTCTCAGGACATTGACGGTTATCCTTCCTGGTATACTGTTCAGTTCAATTAGAAAAATGGAAGGATTTAAAAAATGGATGCACTAATTAAAAGACCGGTGGTTGAGGTATGGTATAAAAAGCCACCAGTGAAGGCACTGGTATAATGTAGAAGCGTATTAATGGACCAGCATTCATTAACTGATCGGATGTGCGACGGAGAAAGTATGTGAAAACGGCAGCCAGATCTCGTTGACTGCCGTAATGTCATTACAGAAGAGTGCCTAGTCGGTGAATATCAGAATAAAATGAGCCCCGCCCAAAGGGGACCTCTCAACCCTGATTTGCCCGCCATAGCTGTGTACTATTTCAGTCGCGACGGCAAGGCCTATCCCCTGGCCGGACGAGCTATCGGCCCGCACCCCGCGTAAGAAGATGTGCTGCAACTTGTCCGGCGCGATGCCGGGACCGTCGTCCTCGACCTCAATCTTCAGCCGATGGTTGTTATGGCCGACTGTCACCTTGATTTCACTGATAGCAAACTTGAACGCATTGTCGAGTAGATTGCCCATCAGCTCCATCAGATCGCCCTGTTCCCCGGCAAAAAAGACATCATCATCAAATAAAAAGCGCGTCTGCAACTTCTTATGCCGGTAGACCCTGGAGAGGCTCGCCAACAGTTTCTCGATGAGCGGCACCGGTTCCGTGCCCTTGCTGGCGAGGCGCTTACGCCCGGAGACCGCACGACGAAGCTGATACTGGATAATCTGATCCATAATAATGATCTGATCTTCAATATTGTCATGGCTCTCCCGACCATGCCTGAACTCCTGCGTCGTAATCTGGATCAACGACAGACGGGTCTTCAGGCTGTGTGCCAAATCGTTCAAAGCATGCTGGTAGCGCTGAGTCTGTTGCCGCTCGTTTTCCAGTAGTTGGTTGACCGACCCGGTTAGCGGCAGTAATTCCCGCTCGTAATGATTAGAGAGCGCTTCACGCTGACCTTCCCGGATCTCATCTATCTGACGTGCCATCGTGCGCAGGGAAGAAAGGCTCCAGAAACAGGCGAGCATCAGCAGAACACCGAGTAGCGAATATGCCAGCAGTGCCTGGCGAATACACCAGTAGAGGTAGGCACGCGTCTGGACACGGAAGTCGGAGTCGGAGTTGAACATCACCAGATAGTAAGTCGTGGGACCATCACCGTGGTCGCGCTGAAAGCGCAGGCTGTAGATAAAGTAGCTCTCACCGCTCTTGATGGTGTAATGCTTGAAAAAATAATCCTGAGATAATTCCCCAAGGTAGTTCATCAGATCCTGACAAAGGGTTTCTTTGGACTTGATCACTTCCGGTATAAACAGGCTCGACCAGCTCAACTTACCATCGGCGCGACAGATCAATGTGTCCAGTTCAGGATCGCTGATATCCTGCCTTGTGTTGTCAAAATTCTTGAACCCATGTGAGGCCGGATGTCCGGCAGAGAGGAGTCTGGAAAGATTTTCCTGCATGCGGGTGCTGACCTTCTGGGACTGCTCTTCGGCGTGTCCCTGGTAAAGCACATAAACTGAGAAGGACATCATAAACGCAATGATCAACATGGCGCTCATTATCAGCTTGAAATGGAGGGAGCGAAGGATCAGTTGCATGGGTTCTCAACAGCAGATAAAAAGCCGAATAGTCGTACTCAGTTGCAGGAAATATTGAAGATATAACCCTGACGACGGATAGTGGAAATGGGCAGAATGGTTCCTTCTGGATCCAGCTTTTTGCGCAGACGGCTGACCATCACCTCCACGACATTAGGGTCCCCTTCGCCATCGCCATAGAGCTGGTCAAGCAGTTGTTGCTTCGAGACGACCTGAAGGGCATTTCGCATCAAATATTCCAGAATCTGATATTCAAAGCTGGTCAGTACGACCGCCTCGCTATCAATGGTCAACACTTTGCGGGAGAGGTCCAGTTCATAATTTCCCACCTTTACCCTGGGAGAAATGAAACCGGCGCTGCGTCGCACTAAGGCGTTAAGCCGCGCCAGCAACTCATCTTTCTGAAACGGTTTGACCATATAGTCATCGGCCCCGGCCTCCAGCCCTTCCACTTTATCCTGCCAGTTACCACGAGCGGTTAACACAATGATAGGAAAGGGAATTCGCCGCGCTCTCAACTCACTGATAAGTTGCACACCACTTAGATCAGGTAAACCGAGATCGATAATGGCCACATCAATAGGGTAATCGGCCGCATAGTGCAGTGCTACCTGGGCACGATCGGTGCTGTATACCTGATTGTCGGACTCAGTCAATAAACTGGTTAAATGATGATTAAGCAACTTGTCGTCTTCGACCAGGAGTATTTTCATAAGGTACACACACTTGTAACACGAAAGTTGCCAATTAAAAGATTTAAATTAAGGCGAGTCAATCGAATTTTAATCAAATATTCAAAACGTTGTATCAAAAATATGGGATACAACTCACATAAAAAAACGAACACGCCTTAAAAAAATGTTAAGTCCCTCGCTATTATGCATTACAACCTACTCTGACAGTCCTATATTTTTACTTTTCGTTCGAGAATAACGCATGTTTAGTATAACGTTTGCCCTCTTAAAACGGGATTTAAACAACATGCGTTATTTCTGACCACGTTGGTAACTTTACGCCTCCATGTAATAACCGAAGAGTGGTCATCGTCGGGTCATAATGATTTCTGCAATGTCAAAATCCAGCAGACTATCAATATCGATAGATTCATCTTGCCTCATAATGTAGGCGTATGATTTATCGCCATAGATAGCGGTTAAAGAACCGACAAAGACTCTGTCAAAAATATAGATAGCCCCATTAATCCGGTAATAAGACTCTAATTCCTGACTTCTCACATTATATTTCTCTTGAATAAAACCAGACATAGAGTGATCTGCTGGCAATTTATTACACAACTGGACAGGGTGCTCCATTTCGCAGACAGAAATAACGCTTAACGCATCCATTTCCTCGTACAACTGGTGAGCCTCAACAATATTTGACGTTGTCCGTAGCGGTGATGTGGGTTGCAGTAACGTGATCGTATCAACGCCTCCCCAACGCGCCTCAACAACCTCAACCATATGAGAAATAACATCATTTGTTGTTGCTGCATCACTCGCCAGTGTCGCCGGTCTTAAACAAGGGACAACCGCGCCATAGTGTTCTGCGATATCTGATATTTCCCGGCAATCGGTACTCACCAGCACCAGATCAAATAACGTACTGTTTAGCGCCGCCTCAATAGACCAGGCGATCATTGGCTTACCGGATAAAATTTTTATATTCTTGCCAGGTAAACGCTTGCTTCCTCCGCGCGCTGGAATGATGGCGATTTTCATTTACCACACCAACTGATGAATATCAGCCTGGGCGCGATGAAAATCATCCTGCCGACCAATATCAAGCCAGTATTCGTGAATTGGGAACATCAAAACACTGGAGCCCTTATTGATATTAGAATCCAGCAGCGCGGGCATATCAATTGATATCCCTTTGGGTACGCTTTTAAGAACCGACTGGCTTAACATATAAACTCCCGCATTAACGAAATAACGGTGGATCGGCTTTTCTGTCATTTCGATAACTTTTTCACCATCACAACTGATCACGCCATAAGGTACCTGGTATTCATACTGGCGAATACACATGGTGGCTGCCGGTGAGTGCGTATCATGAAATAGCATGAAACGTTCAAAATCGAGCGAGGTCAACACATCGCCATTGATCATAATCAGGGGTAAGTCAGGGATGTTGTCGGGTAGCAACCCCAATGCTCCGCCGGTGCCAAGAGGCGTTTCTTCGTGCACATATTCAATATTAACCCCCCAGTGACGCCCGTCACCAAAATAATCCCTGATCACGTCTGGCAAATAGTGGGTGGAAATATAAATATTTCTGAATCCGGTTTTTGCAAAACGCTCAACCAGGATTTCCAGCATCGGCTTGCCGCCGATTTTCAGCATCGGCTTTGGACAATGATCCGTCAGCGGTTTCAGACGCGTACCGAAACCGCCCGCCATGATAAAAACAGGGTTTTCATATCGGCGATGAGCCGAAGCCGTCTCCCAGGTTTCCAGCCCGACCAGGCGACCATCATCAGCCACCACCGGAATAGAAAGAATACTGCGCGTCTTCATTTCTGCGAGAACTTCATTGCGGCTGCAATTCATGGGAGACGTTACGGGGTTGCGGTTCATGACCGCTGCAACGGCCGTGCTCAGACTCACATCAGCCAGAATAGCTCGTCTGATATCGCCATCCGTGACGACCCCCAACAACCTCTCCTGCTCATCCACCACCATCGCCACGCGCAGGGCTTCTTCATTGACGATAGACAAGGCATCACGCAGAGAATCCTGGGGTGATAACAAGATCTTTTTCCAATCTTTGCTCATTGCAATATTATCCCTGTTTATTATTCCGCCCGGTCAAGTAAGGACGGGCAGGATAGACAATGTGATTTTCTGGCAAGTTACGGGTCAATATCGCCCCCGCGCCGACAACCGCCTCGTGACCCAATTGAAGCCCCTGGACAACGACAGCTCCGCTACCGACATGCACCCGCTCTCCCAGGGTCACGCCACCACATAACACCGCGCGCGGAGCAAGATGAGCGTGGTCGCCCACCACGCTGTCATGCTCGACAATGGCTCCGGTATTGATAATGCTGTTGTCACCAATCTGCGCACCGCTCTGTACAATAGCGCCCGGCATCACCTGCACCCCCTGTCCGAGAGTGGCATGGGGAGAGATAACCGCTTCCTGCGCCAGTACGCAGGCAAAGCGATATCCTTTTTCGATGTAACGCGAGAAGATTCGGGCTCGCAGCCCGCATCCCGGTAGTGAGCCTATCCCGTTGATCAACACGCACTTTTCGGGGGGGAATGTCATACAGAGCGTCTCGTCCTGCCACAGCGGTAATCCCGCCAGAGCCCCTTTACCTGATGAGTCCGGAGCCACCAGCGCAAGGATCGTCTGCCCCTGTCGGGTGAGGATATCGGCCAGTACTGAAGCGTGGCCCCCTGCGCCAATCATAATTAGCGGCTTATTCACGAATCAGATCTCCTGCCTGATAGGCATGGCTTGCTCGCTTGCCGATCACATCCCACCAGCAATAGGGACTCATGCCATCTCCGGGGCGTTTGATCGCCACGTTATGCGCATTGAGCTCCGTACCCAATGCGATGTCGCAGGCCGCCACCAGGCTCTTTCTGGCAATGGCGATGTTTTTCAGCTCACACGGACGCGGTCCCTTAATGCCATTGCCGAGCGCCATCTCCACATTGCGAATAGCCTTAACCATGTCGGTCAGCTCAGACGGCTCCAGTGACGCCTGGTGATCGGGCCCCGCCATCGTTTTATCGAGGGTAAAGTGTTTTTCGATAAGGCAGGCGCCACGGGCGACAGCGGCAATGGGAACCGTAATACCCTCACTATGATCGGAGTAGCCCACCGGCAAGCCGAAGGCATGGGCCAGTGTATTGATAGCATTAAGATTGATGTCAGACATCGGTGCCGGGTATTCGGTGGTGCAATGCAGCAGCGTCACTTTTTCGCGCAGCGCCGCCTGCCCTTCCGGTGAGGCATAGGCCGCCATAAAGGCACCCATACCCGGCGTTGCATCGTGTTCCCGGACCATGCCAAAGGCGATCACTGCCAGGGCCGATTCCACCTCAGCCAGGGAAGACATCCCGGTGGAGACAATCAGGTTGCAGCCACTACGGGCGTGTCGGAGGACAAACGGCGCATTGGTCAGCTCGCCAGAGGGGATTTTCAGGGTTTGCAGCCTGATATCGTGAATCAGAAAATCAAGGCTGTCGTCATCAAAGGCCGTGGAAAGAAATCCGATCCCCAGCGCTTCGCAATGGCGGATGAGACGAAGATGCGCATCAAACGAGAGTTCTAATCGGGAGAGCATCGCAAGCTGGCTTTCCGATTTCCCCGTATTGGTCGTCTGATACTGGGCTTGCCGGGCATTGCCGGTGACCAGTTTATCTGCCCTAAACGTTTGAAATTTCACGATGTCTGCACCGGCCTGCCAGGCGGCATCAACCAGCGCATGGGCCAGTGCCTCATCACCATTATGATTGACGCCGGCTTCCGCGATAATGCTGATCATTGGGGTAAGCTCCTGGCGATATCATGAAAGACTTTGGTTGATGTCAGCGGATAACGACGCAGTACAGCCACAATGCGGGTACTCACATCCCCCTTGCCATACGGATTGGCAAAGGCACTGGCGGGAAGAGGACACAGCGCGTCCTTGATGGCAGAGGAAATAGAGACGTGATCGGGCGGACAATTCACTACGCTTGCCGCCGCCATTCTCCCCTTCTGCCGCTGCCCGATATTCACCGTGGGTACCCCTAGCGAAGGCACTTCGATAATGCCGCTGGAAGAGTTGCCAATCACAACCGCGCAATATTTGACCGCACTGAGATAGCGCGTGTGGCCCAGGGAGGGGATAGCCAGCACCCGTCCAGGCTGCGACGCCGCGTAGTGCTCAAGTAATGGAATGAGTTGTCGCCCGCCGTCGTCCGCGTTGGGATACGTCACTATCACCTGATAGTCGGGAAAATCATCCAGCGCGTTCAGCAATGCCTGAAAGCTCTCTACCGCAGGTTCTGAAAAGAGGGTGACGGGGTGATACGTCACCACGAAATAGGGGTTGTCGAGCGCGAATCCGAGGGATTCACTCAACGCATCCCTGGACATCAGCGGTGTCCTGTCGATGTTTTCAATCCCTATCGCCCCCAGATTGAAGACGCGCTCAGGCGCTTCTCCAAGCTGGATCACGCGCTGGCGATAGGCCTCATTGGCGGTGAAATGGAGATAACTCAGTTTGCTGATCGCATGGCGAATAGCATCATCGTAAGCGCCTTCGGTAATTTCACCGCCATGCAGATGAGCCACGGGAATTCTCATGATCATCGCCGCCTGAGCCATCGCCAGCGCCTCGTAACGATCGCCGAGGATCACCAGTACATCCGGTGTAAGCCGTGCCAGGGCATCGGCCATGCCGATCAGGGCAAGCCCCATGCTTTTGATGACGCCCACCGCAGTGTCAGAAGAGAGCAGCATCTCAATGCGTTCATCAATAGGAAAACCATCCTGTTCTATCTGCCGGTAGGTCAGTCCGAATTCGGGTGATAAATGAGAACCGGATACCACCGTTTTCAGCTCCAGATCGGGAGCAGCAGCGATCTCTTTCATCAACCAATAGAGCAACCCATACTCCGCCCGGGTGCCGGTAAAGACTGCAATTCGTCTCATTGCGTCAGACCTCAACAGGCGAACTGGGCAGGTTAATCACCCGGCTTTCAAGCCACTCGGAGATCCGCAGTTCCCCGCGAGGCGCATCGGCAAACATCGGCAACCGATGCATGAGTTTCCAGACAGGGCGAGTCATCACGCCACTGGCGTTGGTTTCTGTCAGCAACGCGTCACGCTGCGCTTCGCTCTCGCAGATAATGGCATTGAGCCAGTAGTTAGAACTCGCGTAGTCAGGTTCTTGTACAAACTGGCAGTCTTGCCCGCGGAAGAACGCTGCGTAATGGTGTGCTAATGCCCTTTTCTGTTTCAGGAACGTCGGGAGAGACGCCATCTGAGCGCAACCCAGCGCCGCATTGAGGTTCGGGAGGCGGTAGTTAAACCCCGGTTCATCGTGGAAGAATTCGTAAGGATGGGGCAACTTAGCCGTCGTGGTGACATGCCGGGTATGAACGCCCTGCTCTACGCGTCGACATAACACCATGCCGCCGCCGCCGGTGGTGATTATCTTGTTACCGTTGAAACTGAGAGCACCAAATTCACCCACCGTCCCGGTATGCTGGCCCTTGTAGAAGGACCCCAGGCTTTCGGCCGCATCTTCGATCAGTATCAGACGCCATTGCTGACAAATCCGCAGTAATTCATCCAGTTCAGCCGGGTGGCCAAAGGTGTGCATCGGCACAACAGCTTTAATACGCTGCCCCGTTTCCTTGTGGAAGCACCCTAATTCGGTCAGTTCTGCATGCTCTTGTAGATACGCGTCAACGGCTCGCGGGCACAGGCTCAGACTGGTTTTCGAGACATCGACAAAGACGGGTTGCGCGCCCATGTGATAAAGCGCATTGCAGGTCGCCACAAACGTCAGGGCCTGGGTGATCACCATGTCATTGCGTTTAACACCGGCCATATATAAGGCGGTATGAAGTGCAGCCGTTCCATTGACGGTCGCGACCGCACGCGTACTGCCGGTAAATGCTTCTATCAGGCGTTCAAATTCACCGACATAACTACCTACGCTGGAGACAAACGAACTCTCAATCGTATCCGTGACGTTAATGCGTTCCTTTGCCGAAAATACCGGCGCGTGCAATGGGATAACCCCATTAGTTTTATATGTATCACGAATAAACGTGACCAGACGGGATGATTGCATTGGATCCACCTTACATCTTTGCATCAAGGTACTTACCGGTCTCCTGATGAGCGAAATCAGGTAGCAGTTCAAAGAAAAGGGAAACCAGCTCGTCCTTGCTCCATTGACGCTCTGCTCTCATCGCATGAATTTTATTCTCAAAGGTCTCCAGCAATTCTGAGGAGTAACCGGGCGCATTTTTAATCACACCGATACTGTTGAATCGCGCCATATCCAGTAATTCTTCTTCCGTGAAGAACTCTTCAACCTCTTTTTCGCCCGTCGTATCGCTGGTGGTAAACAGACAAGGCCAACGCCCTTGCGCCGGCAAGGTTCTTACAAGCTCGCGCGCCTCATTCTCATCCCGGCAGAGATATGGCTCATAGCCTCGCTGTTGGAGGTATTTGGTGGCGATCTCAGCAAAGGTGATGAGATGCTGCTCTTCACGCAATTTAGGGAAGAAAATGTCTCTGTTTTCACCGAATATGCAGGACATCAAACACAATTCACCGGCTTCCTGCGGGGTGACGAAATAGCGTTTGATATCGTTCGGGGCCACTATCGGTTGCTGCTTTTGCAGCCTCTGATTAAATCCGTGAAGCAGGGACCCATCAGAGAACGCCACATTGGCAAAGCGAGCGGTAGAGATAGCGATTTGCTCGCTTCTGCGCATCAGGAACATCTCCATAATCCGCTTGGAAGCGCCCATCATATTGACGGGATTGGCCGCCTTATCGGTGGACACACAGAAGTATTTTTTAACGCCTGCGGCAATAGACTGGCGAAGCGTCTTGTCAGTATTGAAGACGTTGACGTCGATCATTCTCATCAAGGTGTACGGATCTTTTTCACTGCGTACGTGCTTGAGTGCCGACAAATTGAGCACATAGTCATACTGGCCATCGGCCTCGATAAACGCGTCATATTCGAGAGAGCCAATATCCAGGGCAAAGGTCTGAAAATCCCCGTCGATATAGCCCAGAGAACTGCGGATATCACGGACGAGCTCGACGATGTTATTTTCACTTATATCAACAACATGAAGTTTTTTAGGTTGACGTTTAAAGATCTCCCGGGTGACGGCCTGACCGATAGAACCTGCGCCGCCTAAAACCAGAAAGCGGGACTGGACAACCCATAAATTCAGCGCTAATTCAACATCGTCAATGTCCTGCGCAAACAAGGCGTCAGTGCGCCCAATGAGGGGAAGAATTGAAAGCATGGTGATTCCTGGCAAAAATTGTTATGTGTTTATCTCAACAGCCCACATCCCGTTCCGGGCATCTTACTTACGGATCTCAATGACCCGGCCCGCATCATCCTGACTTTGCCTGATGCTGGTTTTCTCTGTATCGCCTTCACGTAGCCACCCCAATGCGCCGTTTTCCGTCACATCGTCCAGTACGCCACAGCGGATAGTCTCTTTGCCGTTTTGCAACCATGCGCCTTCGGAATAGCGTTTACCGTCGAAATAACAGGCACGTTCGCTCAGGTTGTCGGTATTAATGTTGAATTCGGTCCGGTTCGCCATCGCCTGTGCGGACAACAGCAATAACAGCGTGAACATCAGGAGAGTTTTCATCGATTTCCTCGCTTCACATTAAAATCACATATTTCTTCTGGGCATTAAGGATCCCCATGATCATGTTCTGCTGAGTGCCTTGACTGCTCACGGGGCTATACTCCGTCCAGTGATAACCCCAGGTATGCAGATCTTCGCGCCCCGCTGGCACGGCGAAGCAGTCGAAACGAAAGTCCGCCTCTTTGATCGCCGCGAGGGTAAATGCTTGCAGATCTTTGCGTGTCACCGTGTTCATGTGCTCGCACACCGCGGTAAAGTCAGGGCTTGTCTCATCGATAGCCAGCATGCACTGAAATCCCATCCGTATCAGATTGTCCAGGCTCTTCTCCAGGGCGACGAACTCATCCGGGTGACTGATATAAAAACCCAGCACCAACGTCTTCTGCGGCAACGTCAGACCCGATCCGCGCCGGATATCGTTCATTGCCCTCTTCCCCGCCAGAGACTGACTGGTGTATTTATCCCAATACGGATAAGGGATTTCACCGCGCCGGTAGAGTTCGCTGTAGAGCACGATCTGTCGCTCTTCAACGATACCCAACAGCAGTGCCAGTCGTTGCAGGGGCCACTGGCGCAACGCTACATCGCGAGGCACGTTCTGCTCAGGCGGCGCGAGAATGAAGGGGATTTGCTCCTTACTCAGACTCAAATGGGTGCTGGACATAAATCCGCAGATGCCCCGAATCGGGGCCTTGAGCATTAGCAGCAACTCCATCGGCATCGACGCCGGCAGGGGAATCAGCCGAGGGTATTGCCGAACAATATGGTCATTCACGATGTGCCCCGCCGGATGCCCCTTAAAGAACAACGCTGGCTTGCCGCTAATGTGAAGAGGAGAACCCACCTTACGGATATGTTTGAGTAAATCGTGATGGAGTCGGATGATCCCGCGGGCAGCCAGACCTTGTGCATCCTGAACGTTTTGTGACGTTCCCAGCACGATGATCGCATCCTCGCACCCAACCAACTGCTGCTCCAGAGACGTCCTGTCCACCCCAACGGCACGGAACAACCACGCCTGCTGATGAGGCGCCAGCAAATCAAAATCCCCCCAGTCGGTCCGCTCCATATGGGGAAGCACCTCGTCGGCCAGTGATTTTAAGGCCGGCAAGCGGGTCATAATGTCGGGTCGTACCATGTGGTAACGGGTGGGATAGAACCGGTGCCACCCCTGCCCCACGATGATCTTCTCCTGCCCTGGGCCGTTAAAGCCGACGCTACGAGGGGATTCATAGAGATAGTTCTCAAGGCGAGACAGGATCGCTTCCCGTTGCGTTAACCGTTCCGGTTCATCGCTGAGCTTGAGCAACTCGCAGTAGTCGAATGTTCCATCTTCATAGAGATGCAGCATCCGCACCGGATATTTGAGAAAGTGCAGTGCGTTAAGCAGCGGTGCCAGCGCATCCGCGCTATAGATAAGATTAGAGTGAATCTCAACCTCAATGCGCCCATGCTGCTCGCACAGCGCGATCAGTCGCTCGTAAATCCCTATCACCGGGGCAATGCCCTGCTGAAAATGCTGATGGCGCGAATGCAGTTGTTCACCATCCTGCAAGGTCGAACGTCCCCAGGTGGTGAGGGAGGTTGTGTGCTCTTCTTCGCTGTGACGGCAAAAATGGAGCAGTTGTTGCAACATGGGCATCGTAAAGGGATCAAGATAGATCCGCACCAAATGGGGGAGAGGCTGAGTCATCACACTTTTCTCTGTCTTCGCTGACTTTTACGGCATTATTGTCTGGTAAAAAGCAAATATCGTGCCAACAAAGAATCATTCTCCGACTCCTCTGATGCTGGTCAGTTAAGCGCTGGCAACCCAAAAGCCTGAGGTATTTATCCAGAAGAAGTAACATGCTGGTTTTGCGAAGGGTTCCGTTCACCTTATGTTCCTCGCTTCTCTGGCATTTCATGTCCCGTGAACGGGTTAAGGGAGCTATCGCCGCTCCCTTAACAATCCCGGCTCCCGGCAGGAAAATTGCCGCTTCGCGGTATATTCGCCCCATCCCTGGGGCTCACCCCTTCGGGGCCAGTTCAGGAACTGTTCAAAATTGCTCCCGGCAATTTTGTCCTCCGTTTATTCCTCCAGGCTACCGGGTCGGGCGCGAGGTAACGTATATGGACGCTCCCGGGATGCAATATATTTTTCAGTTAAGCGATAAAACGGGTAGATGCAGCCATATATCCGGTTTCTGATGGGATTT
>NZ_JANEWG010000076.1 GCF_028069725.1 Citrobacter sp. Awk 4 | reverse complement strand
TGTCTATACACTACAAATATAAATGATATAGTGGTTATAGTTATTAATTTTCTTATTATTAAATCGTATTAGCAACTCGGCGGAGTTTGCTCTCAAACGATGATCTGATGGCGCAAATCTGGATGGCTAACATGAAATTACAGCAGCTTCGCTATATTGTTGAGGTGGTTAATCACAACCTTAATGTTTCCTCAACAGCAGAAGGACTTTACACCTCCCAGCCGGGCATCAGTAAACAAGTTCGTATGCTGGAAGATGAGCTTGGTATCCAGATTTTTGCCCGCAGCGGAAAACATCTCACGCAGGTCACTCCGGCGGGGCAGGAAATTATTCGCATTGCGCGTGAGGTGTTGTCAAAGGTTGATGCAATTAAGTCGGTAGCCGGCGAGCATACATGGCCAGATAAAGGCTCGCTGTATATTGCCACCACGCATACTCAGGCACGCTACGCGCTGCCAAATGTCATCAAAGGATTTATCGAGCGTTATCCACGGGTGTCGTTGCATATGCATCAGGGATCGCCAACACAAATCGCGGAAGCGGTTTCCAAAGGCAATGCGGATTTCGCCATCGCCACTGAGGCGCTGCATCTGTACGACGATCTGGTCATGTTACCGTGTTATCACTGGAACCGTTCTATTGTTGTGACCCCGGAGCATCCGCTGGCGGCGAAATCATCGGTCTCGATTGAAGAGCTGGCGCAATATCCGCTGGTGACTTACACCTTTGGGTTTACCGGACGTTCTGAGCTGGACACCGCGTTTAATCGCGCCGGTTTAACGCCGCGTATTGTCTTTACCGCAACGGATGCGGACGTTATCAAAACCTACGTCAGGCTGGGGCTGGGGGTTGGTGTGATTGCCAGTATGGCGGTAGACCCTATTGCCGATCCTGACCTTGTTCGTGTTGACGCGCATGATATTTTCAGCCATAGCACCACCAAAATCGGTTTTCGTCGCAGCACATTCTTGCGTAGTTATATGTATGATTTTATTCAGCGTTTCGCGCCGCATTTGACACGTGATGTGGTGGATACCGCAGTGGCATTACGTTCTAATGAAGAGATCGAAGCCATGTTTAACGATATTAAACTGCCTGAGAAGTAATGACGAAAGTGCTGTGTTGGGTATCTCCTGCGAGTGGGAGATACCAAAATAATGTCGAATATATCGACCTGAAATTTTAATCAGCGATCCAAAAAAGAGTAACCGCATAATATTCAAGGTAATCAGGTTGTAAAGTAGTTATAAATTCCCCACCTCGCAAACTTCACCCTTCAAATATTTATTTGGTGTCAAAAGATTGATTTATTCCCTGAAAACGATTCGTAAATTCGCTGGATTTCTGACTAAAGTTTCTTTAGGATTTGTCTCATCTGATGATTAGTTGCATCAATCGTTTGATGCTAAAATAATAAGTGATACCGATTGTATGAGGTTAGCAATGCCGTCTGGAAACCAGGAACAACGCCGAGACCCTGAGCTGAAACGCAAAGCCTGGCGAGTGGTTTTTGTTGGCTCCGCACTGTTCTGGGTTGCGGTTGCGCTGTTGATCTGGAAAGTATGGGGATAAATGATGGTCAGCCAGGAGCAGCAGTCAGACTTGTTAAAACAACGTCCGCATTGTGATGACGAGAATGAAACGACAACGGGATGCGTGACGCATATTCCAGAGTCATGGAAACTGACGCAACAGCAGCAGGCATTTATTGATTCATTTACGGATGATGAGCAGCAGAAAGAATAATCGATAAAATTCATATTCTCCCTTTTTACTTCAGGCTATTAATACCCTGAACCATCATTATTTCTACACCACAGCAATAAGCACCTTCTATCAGAATCAGTCGTTGCCTGGTTAAGTTGCTTCAGCCGCCTGATGAACAGCGCTGAACTTTGCTGTTGCCGTCCACGTAGCTGACTTTTCCCGTACCGCTACCAGATAGCTTTTTCATTCTGACCGGGCAGAATTTTTATCGTGCGTTTATGGCTTGCTTTTTATATCAGGCGTCGTTTGTCACGGGAAATTGATACTATAATCGGCATCGCTTAGCCTGGGCTGAGTTCCCTTTAAGTGTTCCACTCTTCCTCGTAGCTATTTAGGACCATCAAAAAACGGTTGTACGGAATACAGAATGCCATGCGTCATCGTGCCTGAACTGATAATATTGAAGCGCTGGAGAGCAAAATTAGGCGACTGAGAATAAAAGCCAGGGGATATCGAAATGTTTTCATCCCCAAAATAAAAGGATTTTTTTCATATGGTAAATTTAAAAAATTGTCTCGCCACTCTGACACTTTGTCCTTTCCTCTCCCTAGCCGTATGGGACGATTCTCAAGCACCGATACGGTTAGTTATCCACGGAAGTGCAGGAACGATCACTCCCGAACAGGAAAAACACTATAACGAAACGTTAACTGAAACTCTGAATGCCGGATATGCTGTTTTGAAAAGTGGCAGACCCCGTCTGAAGGGGGTTGTCGATACCCAAACTGCCCTTGTAAATATGTGAGGCGTTAATGCTTAAGAAAATTTTATTTGTGTGTCCTTTTTTAATTTTAATTATATTAGTTGCGCAGAGTGAATTTAAAGAACCGGCTGGGTCAACCGCTACTTCACACTATAAAGTCGTGACGTGGGGAGATGCTGAAAGTGGCGGTAATAGCTCGGCAGTACAGAGTCAGCTGACCAATGTTCAGTCAGTTGTTAGTACCAATACTGCTTTTGCTGCCCTACGAACAGATGGAACTGTTGTTACATGGGGGGAAGATAGCAATGGTGGTGATAGCTCGGCTGTACAGAACCAGCTTAGCAATGTCCAGACAATTGTTGGCACTCGTAGAGCTTTTGCTGCCTTGAAAGGGGACGGTACCGTCGTGACGTGGGGATCTCTTGATAGCACAGTCATTCAGGATCAACTCATCAATGTCCGGGCTATTTATACCAGGCCCCATGCTTTTGCGGCCCTGAAAAAAGATGATTCTGTGGTGACATGGGGAGTGGATAGCCTCGGTGAGGCTTTTTCGTCAATTCAAAAACAGCTTACTAACATCCAGACTCTTATTGGTAATGAAGGAGCATTTGCAGCTTTCAAGGGAGACGGGGCCGTTGTGACATGGGGATCAGCAGATCATGGTGGTGACAGTTCGGTTGTACAGAGTCAGCTTACCAATGTTCAGGCTATATCCAGTACAGGCTCGGCGTTTGCAGCCCTGAGAAATGATGGCTCAGTGGTTACGTGGGGGGATAGCTACCAGGGAGGGGATAGTTCGAACGTACAGAATCAACTCACCAATGTTCGGGCCATATCCGCTACAGGCTCGGCGTTTGCGGCCCTGAAAAAGGATGGCTCTGTGGTCACATGGGGGGGCTATGATGAAGATCATTCGGCTGTACAGGGGCAACTCACAAATGTCCGGACTATTTTTAGCAACTACTCGGCATTTGCCGCCCTGAAAGAGGATGGTTCAGTCGTGACATGGGGGGATAACAACCAGGGGGGCGATATTTGTCTTTTCGTGCAGTGTCCGGTAAGTCATGTCCAGTCTATATTCAGTACCGGCTCAGCGTTTGCGGCCCTGAAAAAGGATGGCTCAGTGGTCACGTGGGGAAGCATGAAATCTGGTGGCTATAGCCCGGAAGTCCAGGACCGACTTGTCAACGTACAAACCATTTTTAGCACCGATGCTGCCTTTGCTGCTCTAAAGCAGGATGGCACCGTTGTGACATGGGGAAAGGCCGAATGGGGAGGGGACAGTTCGGGTGTGCAGGAACAGTTATCCAGTGTTCAGGCTATTGCCAGCAACCCATTTGCCTTTGCTGCTTTAGTGGCTGTGTCGCATTAATGAGCGGTCAGGTAGCATACTTTTTTTGATGTTACCTGCCCATACCACTGTTCCGAAAAGCCTTAAAACGCCTGCTTTATCGCGTAGTGTGATCGTTGGTCTCGGGGTCTGACGCTCAGTGGAACGAAAACTCACGTTAAGTGGTTTAGACACAGAGAAAGCTAAATATCCTCAACGCACCAGCTTCAAAATTCGCCCTGGCGTGTGTGGTTGTTACTGGCGTACGGAGACTATCAGCCCCCTGGATGGAGGGGGCCTGGCAGGCTTTTACAGAGAAGAACATTGTTATGGGTAAAAAAGCCATATGATGGCTGAGATTATTATAACGAGTAGAATAACATACCGGATCGACTGTATATTCACGCGCTTATTGTTATGCATGCCTGCCGATGTATGTTGTTTCTTTTGCATAATGCCTCCTTAAATGAGGGCAGTACTGATCACAAAATAAAACACTAAAAGGCTTGCCATTTATTAGTATCAGTTCTGCGTTTCATTTATTTACATTTAATGCTGTTAGAAGGCGTGATAATCCAATTATCCACAAACTTCAGTATCTTCCGAAGGGCGTATTCGAATACGCGACCGCCCAATCTAAAATCATTTTGGTTGCTTCGGCTACTCACATCTAAAAACAAAGCGTGGTGTAGGAAATCAGCAGAATTGAAAATTTGAAGGAGGCAAAGGTAGTAACACTCATGCAGTAGTGGCTGCCTATACCTGATGATTTGGCTGAACGGAAATCTATTGCCACGAAAGGCAGATAAATAAAATTGGATTGACTAATTGGCTGATAATTAAACGACAAAGAGCAAAATTCTTTCCTAAGATTAAACAATGCGATCCGCGCCAGCAAGGGCGCGAAGAAAAATCCCATATTAGGGAAATGAGATTTAACTCATTGATTTTTTTATAAATTCACCAAGGGATTCGCAAACCCTGTCATTAAGGAGGAGCTATGTCGTCAACCCTACGAGAGGCCAGTAAGGACACGTTGCAGGTCAAAGATAAAACCTTGTATTACTACAGCCTGCCGCTGGCAGCCAAATCTGTGGGTGATATCACCCGCTTACCCAAATCATTAAAAGTTCTGCTCGAAAACCTCCTGCGCTGGCAGGATGGAGACTCGGTCACGGAAGACGATATCCGGGCGCTGGCGGGCTGGCTGAAAAACGCCCATGCCGACCGTGAAATTGCCTATCGCCCGGCCCGTGTTCTAATGCAGGATTTTACCGGTGTGCCGGCGGTGGTCGATCTTGCCGCAATGCGCGAGGCGGTAAAACGTCTGGGGGGCGATACCGCCAAAGTCAATCCGTTATCTCCCGTTGACCTGGTGATTGACCATTCGGTCACAGTCGATCATTTTGGCGATGAGGGCGCGTTTGAAGAAAACGTCCGTCTGGAGATGGAGCGTAACCACGAACGTTATGTCTTTTTGCGCTGGGGGCAACAGGCGTTTAGCCGCTTCAGCGTAGTCCCTCCAGGAACCGGAATTTGCCATCAGGTTAACCTGGAGTATCTGGGTAAAGCGGTCTGGAGCGAGTTACAGGATGGCGAGTGGGTGGCTTATCCGGATACGCTGGTAGGAACGGATTCGCACACCACCATGATAAATGGGCTGGGGGTATTAGGTTGGGGTGTCGGGGGGATCGAAGCGGAAGCGGCGATGCTGGGCCAACCCGTGTCGATGCTGATCCCAGATGTAGTGGGATTCAAACTGACCGGTAAATTGCAGGAAGGCATTACCGCCACTGACCTGGTGCTGACGGTCACGCAAATGTTGCGTAAGCATGGTGTGGTGGGAAAATTCGTCGAGTTCTACGGCGATGGGCTGGATTCGCTACCGCTGGCCGATCGGGCAACTATCGCCAATATGTCCCCTGAATATGGGGCAACGTGCGGTTTCTTCCCGATTGATGCCGTCACACTGGATTATATGAAGTTAAGCGGACGTAGCGACGAACAGGTCGCGCTGGTGGAAGCCTATGCGAAAGCGCAAGGCATGTGGCGTAACGCAGGCGATGAGCCGGTGTTCACCAGTTCGCTGGAGCTAGACATGGGCGACGTTGAAGCGAGCCTGGCGGGCCCTAAGCGCCCGCAGGATCGGGTGGCGTTGGGCGATGTACCGAAAGCCTTTGCCGCCAGCAGCGAACTGGAACTGAACACGGCGCAGAAAGACCGACAGCCTGTTGAATATGTCCTGAACGGTCATCAATACCAGTTACCGGATGGCGCGGTGGTGATTTCGGCCATCACCTCCTGTACCAATACCTCAAACCCCAGCGTATTGATGGCGGCAGGGTTACTGGCGAAAAAAGCGGTAACCCTGGGACTGAAACGCCAGCCCTGGGTGAAAGCTTCGCTGGCGCCCGGTTCAAAAGTGGTCTCTGACTATCTGGCACAGGCAAAGCTGACGCCGTATCTCGACGAGCTTGGATTCAACCTGGTGGGGTACGGCTGCACCACCTGTATCGGTAACTCCGGCCCATTGCCCGATCCTATCGAAACCGCCATCAAAAAAGGGGATTTGACCGTGGGAGCGGTGCTTTCTGGCAACCGCAACTTTGAGGGCCGAATCCATCCGCTCGTGAAAACCAACTGGCTGGCGTCGCCGCCGCTGGTGGTGGCCTATGCACTGGCCGGGAATATGAACATCAATCTGGCGAAAGATCCGCTGGGTCATGACAAGAAAGGCGATCCGGTCTATCTGAAAGATATCTGGCCGTCGGCACAAGAGATCGCCCGCGCCGTTGCGCAGGTTTCAACGGAAATGTTCCGCAAAGAGTATGCGGAAGTCTTTGAAGGCACTTCGGAATGGAAAGCGATTGAGATTGATCGCTCAGACACCTATGGCTGGCAGGATGATTCGACCTATATTCGTCTGTCGCCATTCTTTGATGAGATGCAGGCTCAACCCGATCCGGTTGACGATATTCATGGGGCGCGAATTCTCGCCATGCTGGGCGATTCTGTCACCACAGACCACATTTCGCCCGCCGGGAGCATCAAGCCGGATAGCCCGGCAGGCCGCTATTTGCAAGGGCGTGGCGTAGAGCGTAAAGACTTTAACTCGTATGGTTCTCGACGCGGCAACCATGAAGTGATGATGCGTGGCACATTTGCCAATATTCGTATTCGTAACGAAATGGTGCCGGGGGTCGAAGGCGGAATGACGCGCCACTTGCCGGACTCTGAGGTTGTGGCGATCTACGATGCGGCGATGCAGTATCAGCAGGAGAAAACGCCGCTGGCGATTATCGCCGGGAAGGAATACGGCTCAGGATCAAGTCGTGACTGGGCGGCGAAAGGGCCACGGTTACTGGGGATCCGCGTGGTGATTGCAGAGTCTTTCGAGCGTATCCACCGTTCGAACCTGATTGGGATGGGGATTTTGCCGCTGGAGTTCCCCCAGGGGGTGAGCCGTAAAACACTTGGGTTAACCGGTGAAGAGATCATTGATATTGTGGATCTGCAAAAACTGAAGCCAGGTGCGACGATCCCGGTCACCCTGACCCGGGTTGATGGCAGTAAAGAGGTGGTCTCTTGTCGATGCCGCATTGATACGGCGACCGAGCTAACGTATTACCAAAATGACGGCATTCTGCACTACGTGATTCGTAATATGCTGCACTAAACGTTCAAAAAAGCCTGCGTGAGCAGGCTTTTTTACAGGGCCGGAAGGGGCTTTATTGACTGGCTTGCTTATTTATTCAGTAAATGGCCCATTTTGGCGGCTTTGGTATCCAGATAGTGCGCATTTTTCGGGTTACGTCCGACAATCAGCGGAACGCGCTCAACAATATTGATTCCTGCTTCTGTCAGAATTTCGACTTTCTTCGGATTGTTGGTGAGCAGGCGAACTTCATCCACGCCCAGCAGCTTGAACATATCTGCGCAGAGGGTAAAGTCACGCTCATCGGCGGCAAAACCTAATTGGTGGTTGGCTTCAACCGTGTCATAACCTTGATCCTGCAACGCATACGCGCGAATTTTATTGAGCAAACCAATATTACGGCCTTCCTGACGGTGATACAGCAGGATACCGCGACCTTCTTCCGCAATGTGCGAAAGTGCGGCTTCGAGCTGAAATCCGCAATCACAGCGCAGGCTGAACAACGCGTCGCCCGTTAAACATTCAGAATGGACACGCGCCAGGACCGGCGTTTTTCCGGAAGTATCGCCATAGACCAGCGCGACGTGATCGTGTCCGGTTGCCAGTTCTTCAAATCCCACCATCAGGAAATCGCCCCATGGGGTTGGCAGTTTGGCTTCTGCCACGCGTTTAAGCTGCATGTAATTCTCCAGATTATGCTGGCACCTGACGTGCCGTCGCCTGTTGGCTTCTGTATTCGTCTATTTTGCCATAAGCCGACGGACTTCACCTAATGACTGTCGTACGTTCGAATTTGGAATGGCACAAATTTGTCAATTTTCCCGACCTGCACCATTTTCGGTTATGATTGCGAGGCTTATCAAAAGGGAGAGTTTATGCTTTCAATTGCCAAACGTACCGCTGTCGGTGCCGCGTTGTTACTTGTCATGCCTGTTTCCGTGTGGGTATCGGGCTGGACCTGGCAACCGGGACACCCTGTCTGGTGGTTAAAAGCCTTATACTGGGTAACGGAAACCGTCACTCAGCCCTGGGGGATTATCACCCATGTGATTCTGTGCGTTTGGTTTCTTTGGTGTTTACGTTTTCGCCTGACTGCGGCCATTATGTTATTTGCGATCCTCGCGGCGGCGATTATGCTGGGGCAGGGGATAAAATCCTGGGTCAAAGAACGTGTACAGGAACCCCGTCCGTTTGTCATTTGGCTGGAAAAAACACACCATATTCCTGTTGATGAGTTCTACACTTTAAAGCGTAAGGAACGTGGTAACTTAGTGAAAGAACAGCTGTCCGGACAGCATGATATTCCAGGCTTTTTACGCAAACACTGGCAAAAAGAGACGGGTTTCGCATTTCCTTCCGGACACACGATGTTTGCGGCCAGTTGGGCATTGCTGGCAGTAGGGCTGTTATGGCCACGCAGACGAACCCTGACGATTGCGGTGTTATTGGTTTGGGCGACAGGTGTGATGGGGAGCCGTATGTTGTTGGGGATGCATTGGCCTCGCGATTTAGTGGTGGCGACCGTGATATCCTGGCTTCTGGTCACGCTGGCGACCTGGTTGGCGCAACGGCTGTGCGGGCCTTTAACGCCGCCGGTGGAAGAGGTTCGTGAGATTGCAGAACGTGAACAAGAAGACTGATCGTGATTGATTTTCCGTAATTTGCCCTTAAATCATTCGTTGGCAGGGCGCTTTCCCATTTCGCACTCGTCGTGAAAATGGTAATTTAACAGGATGAATGCGGTAAGTTGAACATGATTTATTCGCTCAAACCACATAACGGGAAGTAATGTGAAATATTTACTCATTTTCTTACTGGTGTTGGCGATTTTTGTTATTTCGGTAACATTGGGTGCGCAAAACGATCAACAGGTGACATTTAACTACCTGCTGGCTCAGGGCGAGTATCGTATCTCTACCTTGCTTGCCGTCCTGTTTGCCGCAGGTTTTGCCATTGGTTGGCTGATTTGCGGTCTGTTCTGGCTGCGGGTTCGCGTTTCTCTGACGCGCGCAGAACGTAAAATTAAACGACTGGAAAACCAGCTTGCGCCTGCGACCGACGTTGCGGTAACTACCGACTCGTCGGTTGTGAAGGAATAATCATTTATGTTGGAGTTGTTGTTTCTGCTTTTACCTGTAGCGGCAGCGTATGGCTGGTATATGGGTCGCAGAAGTGCGCAACAAACAAAACAGGATGAAGCTAACCGCTTGTCTCGCGATTATGTCGCTGGGGTTAACTTCCTCCTGAGCAACCAACAGGACAAAGCGGTGGATCTGTTCCTCGACATGTTAAAAGAGGATACCGGCACCGTTGAGGCTCATCTCACCCTCGGAAACCTGTTTCGCTCACGTGGCGAAGTCGACAGGGCCATCCGCATTCACCAAACTTTGATGGAAAGCGCATCGCTGACCTATGAACAGCGCCTGCTGGCGATTCAGCAGTTGGGGCGCGATTACATGGCGGCGGGATTGTATGATCGCGCAGAAGACATGTTCACCCAACTGATTGATGAGACAGACTTTCGTATCAGCGCGCTACAGCAACTGCTGCAAATCTACCAGGCGACCAGCGACTGGCAAAAAGCGATCGACGTGGCAGAGCGGTTGGTGAAACTCGGCAAGGATAAACAGCGTATTGAGATTGCCCATTTCTATTGCGAGTTAGCGCTGCAACAGATGGGCAGTGACGATATGGATCGCGCCATGGCGTTGTTAAAGAAAGGTGCTGCGGCAGATAAAAATAGCGCCAGAGTTTCGATCATGATGGGGCGGGTCTACATGGCAAATGGTGACTACGCCAAAGCCGTTGAATGCCTGCAGCGGGTTATCTCTCAGGATAAAGAACTGGTCAGCGAAACGCTGGAGATGCTGCAAACTTGCTATCAACAACTTGGTAAGAATGACGAATGGGCTGAGTTTTTACGTCGGGCAGTTGAAGAGAACACCGGCGCGGCTGCGGAATTAATGCTGGCTGATATTCTGGAAGGGCGTGAAGGCAATGATGTCGCTCAGGTCTATATCACCCGTCAGCTGCAGCGTCATCCCACAATGCGCGTATTCCACAAACTGATGGATTACCACCTTAATGAAGCAGAAGAAGGGCGTGCCAAAGAGAGTCTGATGGTGCTGCGCGATATGGTTGGCGAACAGGTACGCAGTAAACCTCGTTATCGCTGCCAGAAATGTGGTTTCACGGCTTATACGATGTACTGGCACTGTCCATCGTGCCGTGCGTGGTCGACTATCAAGCCTATTCGCGGTCTTGACGGTCAGTAGTTTTAAAAAAAATCTCATTTTAGTTACAACATCCTTATTGTTTTTTATCTCGCAACATTTGGCAAACGTGCAACGAAGTCTGGCAGGAACG
The DNA here is from genome assembly GCF_028069725.1 of Citrobacter sp. Awk 4. Lineage (GTDB taxonomy): Bacteria > Pseudomonadota > Gammaproteobacteria > Enterobacterales > Enterobacteriaceae > Citrobacter_D. Next base: position 5,121 of record NZ_JANEWG010000076.1, on the reverse strand, counting down.
CAAACGAGCCTGTTAATTTAGGCCTCCCGCGGGTAGAATGCACGCCGTTTACCTATTTCGCGCCACACCCGGCGCCCATCATAAGAAGGTCTGGTCATGACGTTTACTGCTTCATCTTCTTCTCGCGCTGCTACTGATTCTCCTGTCGTTGTTGCCCTGGATTATAATAATCGTGATAAAGCGCTGGCTTTCGTCGACAAAATCGATCCCCGCGATTGCCGTCTGAAAGTGGGCAAGGAGATGTTTACGCTCTTTGGGCCGCAACTCGTTCGCGATTTACAACAGCGCGGGTTTGATATCTTTCTCGACCTGAAATTTCACGATATTCCTAATACCACCGCCCATGCGGTTGCCGCCGCAGCAGAACTTGGCGTGTGGATGGTCAATGTGCATGCTTCGGGTGGGGCGCGGATGATGACCGCCGCACGTGAGGCATTAACATCCTTTGGTAAAGACGCGCCACTGCTGATTGCGGTGACGGTACTGACCAGCATGGAAGCGAGCGACTTACTTGATCTCGGTGTGACGTTGTCACCTGCGGAGCATGCAGAACGGCTGGCACGTTTAACGCAAAACTGTGGTCTGGATGGCGTGGTCTGTTCAGCGCAAGAAGCTGTGCGCTTTAAGCAGGCGTTTGGTGCAGCGTTTAAACTGGTGACGCCGGGTATCCGTCCTCAGGGGAGCGACGCAGGCGATCAACGTCGTATTATGACTCCTGAACAGGCGATGTCTGCGGGCGTGGATTATATGGTGATTGGTCGTCCGGTAACGCAGTCAGAAGACCCTGCGCAAACCCTGAAAGCCATCAACGCGTCTCTGAAACGAGGAGCATAATGAACGATTCCAACAGTCGTCTGGTGTACTCAACAGACTCTGGCCGTATTCATGAGCTAGAGGTTGCGCCTGAGCGTCCTAAAGGTGACGGCATTGTCCGTATTCAGCGTCAGACCAGCGGGCGTAAAGGTAAAGGGGTTTGCCTGATTACCGGCCTTGATATGGATGATGCTGAACTGACAAAACTGGCCGCGGAACTGAAGAAAAAATGTGGTTGTGGCGGAGCGGTGAAAGAGGGCGTCATTGAAATTCAGGGTGATAAGCGCGACCTGATTAAATCGTTGCTGGAAGCCAAAGGCATGAAAGTTAAATTGGCAGGCGGCTAACAAAAAAGCCACGGTATTTTCCGTGGCTTCAAATGCAGCAGTAAATATTATTTTCAGTCGAACCAGAACAAAAATATCGTATTTTTATATCAAGCAGCTCAACCGTAAATTAAATTATTTACCTACCTGGTGGCCGATAATACCACCCACAGCAGCACCGCCCAGCGTACCCAGCGCGCTGCCGTCAGTTAAGACCGCGCCGCCGACTGCACCAGCGCCTGCACCAATTGCCGTGCTGCGGTCTTGTTTAGACCAGTTAGAACATGCGCTCAGAGACATCGCAAGGGTAATAGCCAAAACAGCGGCAGTCATTTTTTTGCTCGTTGCAAACATAATACTTTCTCCTGAATTAATGATTCACGGAAGCAAGTCTCTTTAACTATAGCTAAGATAGAGGCCAACAAAGAAGCATTCCGTAAAACCGAGTTGCGCAGGTGTAGCCTATTATCACGCAGGTGATAGTCACTTCCTGTTATATCGCTAACATTAATTTTACGACTTTAATTCGTTTACTAAAGGTAAATAGTCTTAATTGGCTGATCGGAAAAGTCTCAGAGCGGGGAGATGATTTGCCGCCCGGCAAATCATCTGAAAAGCGGTCAGTCCTGGGATTCAATAATGTTCACCGTCAACCCGGCGAGCTCCAGTTTCTGTTGGTCGTCAGCGCTGATTTTTGAATCAGTAATCACACGGTTGAAGTTGGCTAATGGGCCGAGCGTATACGGGTGTACGGTGCCAAATTTAGAGCTGTCGGTCAGCACAATGGCCTCTGCCCCTTTTTCCAGAACCGCATTGACCACATCAGAACGCATCATATCCCGTCCGGTAAATCCGGTTTCAGGTTGCCAGCCGTCAATCCCGATGAAAGCCTTACTGAAATGAACCTGCTGGATGAACTGTCGGGTTAAGGGACCGACCATACTTTCACTTTTTTTCTGATAGATCCCGCCCAGCAGAATCACCTCGCAGGGCGTTTCCTTCAGCAAGTGCGCAATGTAGCTACTGACAGTAATAATCGTCACGTCTTTTTGTTCAGCCAGTGTTCTCGCCAGAAGTGCATTACTGCTGCCGTTTTCAATAAATACCGATTCACCCGGGTTGACCAGAGACGCGGCAAACTCAGCAAGCTGATGCTTGAGGGTATAGTTAGTCATCATGCGCGTTTCAACATCTTCACTGTCCAGTGAAACGGCAAAACCATGAGCGCGGCGCAGATAGCTCTGTTTCTCGAGCGTGTTGAGATCCTGTCGAATCGTCACTTCAGAAACACCGGTGATTTTCGCCAGCTCAGCCACACTCATGCGGCCTTTATCAATCACCATTTGTAAAATAGATTGTTGTCGGGAATTCATAGCTTTAATTTTTATAATGGTATCCATACCGTGGAGTAAAAGAGTGCAGCGTATTCTGAGTCAGCTCATGTCCGACGTCAGATGGAGCCCTGTATTGTTAGATCTCCCAAGGGGATCTGGGGTGTTTTGACGACGATGCCACATCGTCTTTCACCTGGCTTAATAACTCTGCCTTCAGTATTTCAAGGTTATGGATGGCAGAGTGGTAATCGCCTGCGACAAGGATATCCAGCACGGTATCAATTCGCTCAGCGACACGTTGTGCGTCGATATCAGACATGGTTGTCATCCTTACGTCAGAATGTGTTTGATTTTAATGATGCAGAAAAACATCGCAAAAGAGAAGGGAAAAATAGGATAACTCGCAACCCGCGAGAGATATCATATCTTCTGTCATTACAGACAGATAGGTTTGCGGTGAAATGGCCTTGATTCTGTAGGGTTAACGTCCTCTTTCACGCCAACGCTAGCGCATTTTTTTGTTCAGATAACGTTTATACCAGCGTTCAAACGCGGCGGCAGGCATCGGTTTGGCAAACAGAAAACCTTGCCGTTCATTGATGCCATTTTTGGTCAGGAAAGCATCTTCCTTTGTGCTTTCCACTCCTTCAGCAATCACTTGCAGATTCAGTGCCTGCGCCACTGCAACGATGGCACGGACAAGGGATTGCGAGATGGACTGCTTATGTATGTCTTTGACGAAGGTATGATCAAGTTTAATGGCGTCAATCGGGAACCGGGCAAGCTGCGACAGGGAGGAATAGCCAGTCCCAAAATCATCCAGGTGTATTTGCGCGCCCAGTTGGCTAAATTGTTGGATGACAGATAACGCAAGTTCTTCATTTTCAATCAAACAGCTTTCCGTCAATTCGACATCAATGGGGCAATACTCAAAGTTAAGCTCATTAAGAACCTGCTTCAGGTCAGTAAAAATTGTTTGATCGGCGAGCTGGCGGGCAGAAATATTGACCGCGACACGCAGATGAATCCCTTTATCACGCCATGCGGCAACCTGCCTGACGACCTCGAGGATAACCCAGCGCCCCAGCGGAACAATCAGGCCTGACTCTTCAGCATACGAGATAAATTCACGAGGAGGGATCAGCCCACGCTCGGGAGATTGCCAGCGCACCAGTGCTTCCAGGCTGCGAACTTCGCCGCGCCAGGTTAGCTTGGGTTGGTAGTGAATCAAAAGCTGATCGCTTTCGAGGGCTTTACGCAGATGGGTATCCAGCCACAAATATTCAAATACCCGCTGGTTCATTTCGGGTGAGAAAACGCAAAACTGACCGCGTCCACCCTCTTTAGCGGTATACATTGCGGTATCGGCGTTGCGAATAATGCTCTCGCTGTCGTGACCGTGTTGCGGGGCCATCGCAATGCCGATAGAGCATCCGGTATACACTTCGATAAGGCCAATACGGAAGGGCTGACGTAAACGCGTTAAAATGCGGGAAGAGACGGCCTCAAGCGACCCCTGAGAGGTATGGGTGGCAAGAATGATAAATTCGTCACCCCCCAGGCGGGCCAGAAGCTGATTCTCTTCCAGACAACTGAGAATCGCCAGCGACACGGCCTGCAACAATTGATCGCCAAACATATGCCCGTAGGCGTCGTTCACCTTTTTGAAATTATCCAGATCGAGATAAACAATACCGACCTGACTTTCCCCTGCGCTATCAATGGCATCATTGATCAGTTCATGAATGGCATTGCGATTGGGGAGCCCGGTAATCGTGTCGGTATTGGCTAACACCCGCAGGCGTTCCTGGGCACGACGCTCTTCGGTAATGTCGGTCCCTGAACAGATCAGATAGATTTCGTTTTTTCCACTACCGCTATGAACAAACTTATTGCGAAACAGAAACAGGCGCTGGCCTTTCCGGGTCTTTACCCAACGTTCGATTTCGTAAGAGTTACCATTACGGAAAAAGCCGTCAATGTTACGCCGTGAGGCGGCGGCTTCGCGGCGACTCATAAATAACTTAAAAACGCTTTGCCCGATAACTTCGTGTTCTTTCAGGCCGGTATACTCTTCGCAGAGACGGTTGAAGCGCTGAATATTGCCCCGGCTATCCAGGATCACAATGGCGGAATTGGCTTCGGAAACGACCTGTTCGGCAAAGGAGAGTCCTTTCACCAAATCACGGGCGACGGAAGGCGTATCGTGCCAGGCGGATGCACTGCCTGCCCATTCACGTTTATTGATTTTTCGCCCCACCAAATGCACTGACACATCACTATCTTCGATGGGTAGTGTCATCATCAGGCTGGAGGTGATCACGGTCATTTCCCGAATGCGGTTTGCCTGTTCAGGCGTGAGTTCGACAGCCTGATCCGACTGTGCAACTTCGTTGACCGATAAATGCAGGATGTTGCAATCTTCCGATAAGTGCCAGTAAGGGGAGTGTGTCCCCAGGTAGCTAAACAAGGTTACTGGTTCCTGAATGTTTTTCATCTCGCATACCGTCCCGTTTAAAGCACTACAGCCTTCAGGATAAAGCTTAGCCATGAATCCTGTATGAAGAACTATGGCAGAACATCTTGTTTTATTTATATTTTAATTTGTAATCCAGATTTAGAAAAATGCATACTCATCACAGAGAAAT
>NZ_JANEWG010000075.1 GCF_028069725.1 Citrobacter sp. Awk 4 | reverse complement strand
TCTGGTACTTTGATGCCGCAAAATCTGGAGCGTCCATCTCATTATCCCTGTAAAACGCGCCCTGAACCCGCATCCCTGCGGGTTCCCCCGGCCTTACGGAAACACGTCGGCAATTTTCGGCCGGACCCTTCCCACACCTGACCATCTGAGTTTTTGTTTAAACAGCCAAACGGAAATCACTGAAAGTCAGAATGCGGAAGCGACACCACGGTCCGGCTGAAAATCGATGAGACGTTGACGGCTGACCGGGGCCGCCCGCAGGGACGCGGGCGGAGGGGACGGCCTGCAGGGATGCAGGCTCGACCTTGACCCGAAAGGCAGACGGCATAAGACGAATGTATCGCGAAGCGACGATTTTCCTTGCCGGGAGCCTGGGTTGCAAGGGAGGCGGCGGTGAGCCTCCCTTGCACGTTCACAGGTAGGGTGGCTTCAGAGAAGCAGTGAACATAAAGTGAACGTCACCTTTCTCCAGAGTGACAGATTCTGCCTAATTTCTTAGTTGGCCCACGTCACTCCTGTGAAGAGCGTATGACTATCAGGCCTCCACCTGCTCTGTCCCTGTTTCGTGGACATCTTCTTCTTCATTCAACTGCCCTTCGTCCTGTGCCAGCATCGCCGTGGCGATCCCGTTTCCTAACACATTAATGGCGGAACGCCCCATATCGAGGAAGTGATCGATACCCATCAGCAGCAAGATCCCGGCGACCGGAATATTAAAGCTTGGGATCGTGGCCGCCAGTACCACCAGTGCGGAACGCGGTACGCCGGCGATCCCTTTTGACGCTAGCATCAGCGTCAGCATCAATACGCTAATCTCGGCAAAAGAGAGATGAATATTGTAGGCCTGCGCGATAAACATTGAGGCAAATGAGCAGTACACCATTGAGCCGACCAGGTTGAAGGAGTAACCGATCGGCAGTACAAACGACACTATGTTGCGCGAACAGCCGAATTTGGTCAGTTGTTCGAGAGTTTTCGGGTAAGCCGCTTCTGAACTGCTGGTCGTAAACGCCACCAGCACAGGGTCCTTCAGCATACTGAGCAGGCGAAACACCTCTTTTTTCAGCACCACGTAACCCACCGCTAACAACACCAGGCAGGTCATCAGAATCGCGGCGTAATAGCCACCAATAAAGGAGGCGTAGTGAAGTAAAATGCCCAGCCCCTCATTGGCGATAACCGAGGAAATGGCAGCAAAAATCGCCAGCGGCGCGACGTACATAACGTACCCCGTGACCTTCAGCATAATGTGTGACACCACATCCAGCGCAGCAACCAGCGGGGCGTTGAATTTTTCACCGAGCGACGCGCCGCCAATACCGAAAAACAGCGAGAACACGACGATTTGCAAAATTTCATTATCGGCCATCGCCCCTGCAATACTGGTTGGAATGGTATGAGACAAAAAGCCCTTTAAACTCATCCCTGTCACTGCAAGACCGGTATCCACCGATTCTGCAGGGATCGCCAGATTTAACCCGCCGCCCGGTTGCTCGATCATCACGATAAATAGCCCCACCAGAATGGACAGGACGGACGAGCTAATAAACCAGATCATCGCTTTTCCCCCCACGCGGCCAATGGTGGCGGTTTCTCCCAGACGCATAATCCCTACGGTCAACGTGCTGAACACCAGTGGCGCAATCACCATCTTGATAAGTCTAAGGAAGATATCAGTGAGGAGAGTGATGTTATCAGACCATGCGGCAATGGTGTCCTGGCTGGTGTATGAGTGAATCGCCGCCCCAGACAGAATGCCAGCCAGCATGAAGATCACGATAAATAACGTGAGTTTGTTTGCATTTGCCACTAAAAAGCTCCCAGCTCGATTTAACATTTTGTTTTCAGTGACGCATGTATTTTATTTATTTGAGACACTGAATTATTCATTACCTAAATTGGAGTAAAGCGAGGAGGGATACAACTATTTTTTATTCTTTATCCATTTTGTTGCGTTCTTTTGGGCGCGATTATGTGATCTTGATCGCATAAGAATGAATATATCCTCCTGACACCGCATTTTTCATTTTCCGGTTAAATGTTAAATTTTTGATAATTATGATGTTTTTATGTCAATACGTCATAAGTATGGCAATGCGCTGCGCTGGTGGTTGATTTCTCATACATAAACTAAATTTCTGTTTATCAGATTGTTACTGTTCCTGCCCTAACCTGATGGAAGGAACATCGAGGGTGGTGATTTCTGGAGGGGAAGTGATGAACAACATGTCTCTGCTGCTGGGCACCGCTTGTGTGTTTCTGTTGCCTGTGCCTTCCGTCCTCGCGCTCTCAAGCAACGGGACAATCGGTGCGACGCTGACGCTGACCAACGGCTGCTTGATTAACGGTTCGCCCAGCCAGAACGGGATTAATTTCGGTACGCTTGATTTTGGCGCGCATCCGGCGACATTTTCAGAATTGACGACGCAGTTAACCGGCGCGGGAGGAGGCAACAGCTTTGGTATTCAGTGCACCACGACGGATTACACGGTACAAATCACCGGCAACACGAACGCTTCCGCGCCAGGTAATGTGGTGGGAACGCCGGGTACGCCCGCTCGTTACCTTATCAACACGGCAGACACAACGCAGGGCGTTGCTTACAGTCTGTACAGCGACAGCGGATTCAGTAATGTCATCAACAACAATACCCCCATCCCGAAAGCCTCGACCACTGCGGGTGTCGATAACTACACCCTGTATGGTCGCATTCAGGGCGGCGGCAACAGCGTTTCTGTCGTGCCCGGAACCTATACCGACACCATCAATGTCAGCGTAATTTACTGATAAAAAATGAGCTGTTCATACGCACACTTCTGTATTGGGAGCGGGGCACTGTTACGCCTGGTTCTTGGGCTGGTGGTCGGCATATGGGGGGCGGCGCAGGCCGTCACGACCCAGTCTTTTCAGCTCAGTGCCACCGTAACGCCAGGCTGCTCCATTACCACCGGTAGCGGCGGGGTGCTGGGAACGCTCGATTTTGGTCGCTACAGCGGGGTAGAAACGCGGCAGGTGAATACCCGTTTTGTACCGAATGCCGCGCTATCTCTGGCCTGTACGCCGGGGGTGTCGCTCAGTATGAGTATCGATGGAGGACGCCATTTTACATCAGTGCGAAATATGCAGCGTTCGGAAGACACCCAGCGAGTGGCCTATCGGCTCTACAGCGCATCATCGCTGGCGGCGAACAGTGAAATTGGGGTTAATCAGCCGGTATCGGTGGTTTACAGCGACAGCAACAATATTGCGCTGCCGCTATTTGGCGTTGCATTTCTGACCGGATTCAGTCCGGCGGGAAACTATTCAGATCAACTTACCGTGACCCTGTCGTGGTAGTAAGGGAGTGATGTGATGAAGATGCGTCTGAATCTGGGACGATGGTTTACCTTGACGGCAATGCTACTGGCTCAGGGGGCACACAGCGCAGGAACGATTTTACTCTGGCCAATCGATCCCTGGCTTGCCGCTGACAGCCAGGCCACTGAACTGTGGATCCAGAATCAGGGTGATTCGGCGATGACGATGCAGATACGCATCGTGCGCTGGCGGCAGGATGGAGGGTTTGAACGGTATCAGCAACAGCAGGATGTGGTCGCCAGTCCTCCAATTGTGCGTATTGAGAAGGGGAGTAAACAACTCATCCGGCTGATTAAACAGACGACGGTTCCCGCCGGGGTTGAACAGGCTTACCGAATTATTGTCGACGAGATCCCGCAGCCTGAAAGCGTCAGTACGCCGCAGATGGGACTCAACGTGCAGATGCGCTATTCACTACCGCTCTTTGTTTACGGGCAAGGGGTCGCTACCTCGTCTGAAGGGGAACATCACGCACGCGTTAATGTGCAGCAACTCAACTGGCGGGTGGTGCAGGAACAGGGAAAACCGCAACTGGAAGTCCGTAATCAGAGCGATGTGCATGTCCGGCTCAGCAAAGTATCGCTACAACAAGGGGGATCGCGTTATACCGTGGCTGATGGTCTGTTGGGCTATGTTCTGCCCGGCAGTTTTCGGCGCTGGCCGCTACCTGCAGGTGTTTCTCACCCTGCTGAGTTAACCTCGGCAGCCAACACGCAGGGTGGCCAATGGCAGTCTGCTCCCGCCAATTGAGGGGAGTGGCGATGACCGTGCTATTGACCAGTACCTCGCCGTGTCAGGCGGAGCCGGGAGATGACGCACTGCCACCGCCGCCGGATGCCCACGCGATGAATAGCGACGCGGTCTTCCATCTGGCGCTGATCGTGAATCACTACGATACACAACAGGTGGTGCCGGTAACTTTGCGACAGGGGGAATTTTATGTCGCCAGCGCAGATTTGCAGCGTGCCGGACTCCCGCCGGACAAACTTCCGCAAGGGGAAGTCAACACATCACGTTTAGCGCAGGTCAAAACCGAATACGATAGCAGCGAGCAGCGCCTGTTACTGACGGTTCCTCGCGACTGGGTGCCCCAACGGGTTATGCATTTTGGCGGCGAGTCGGCGCAGAGTATGCCGCATCACGGACGCGGCGCATTACTTAACTACGATTTTTACGCCAGCGATTCTCATGACGGTGGGCAGGTCTCGGTCTGGCATGAACTGCGCTTTTTTAATGATGCAGGATCTTTCTCTTCGACAGGCTATGTGCGGCAGAATCTGGCGGGAAGCCACGATCAGCAGGAGGGTTATGTTCGCTATGACACCGTGTTTACGGCCACTCATGAAGAAGATGCTACCCAGTGGCGTCTCGGAGATGTGATAAGCGACGCCCTGAGCTGGAGCAACAGTGTGCGGGTGGGCGGTCTTTACTGGGGGCGTGATTTTTCACTACGTCCCGACCTTGTAACCTGGCCGCTGCCGGAATTCTCTGGCGAAGCGGCTGTTCCGACATCGGTAGACCTGTTCATTGATGGTTATCGGGCAGGGTCGACGCAACTCCAGCCGGGGCCATTTACGCTCACCAATTTGCCCTACATTAATGGCGCGGGCGATGCGGTACTGATCACGCGTGATGCGTTGGGCAGGCAGGTGAGCACAACATTACCGTTTTACGTTGCCAGTGAACTGTTGAAACCCGGTATGAGTGATGGCGCGGCGACGTTAGGGAGTCTGCGGCGCAACTACGGTAGCGACAATGCTGACTACGGTCCGGCGGTGGGGAGTGCGACATACCGATATGGCGTCACGGATTCGCTGACGCTGGAAGGTCACGGGGAAGCGGCGGAGGAGCTGGCGTTGGCTGGCGTGGGAGCGCTGGTCAAACTGGGGCGTTTCGGCGTGGTGAATGGCGCATGGACGGAAAGCCGGATGCGGGAGCAAAGCGGTCATCAGATAAACTGGGGGTATCAGTACAGTACCGCCGCGTTCAGTCTCGCGACACAACATGCCCGACGTGAACGGGGGTTTGGCAATCTGGCGCTCTACGATCAACCTGATACTACGGATGATGACAATCAACCGCTGGCGTCACTGAGTCAGCGCAGCGATCAGTATTCGCTCACCTTCAATATGGGGACCTTCGGTAATGTCGGGGCGGCATGGATCGATATCCGTAGCGTCGACGCGCAAAAAACACAATTGCTCAATCTCTCCTGGAGTCGGAATTTGTGGGGGAGCAGCAGCCTGTATCTTGCCGCCAGCCGGGATCAACAACAGGGTGACTGGACGCTGGCAATGTCGGTGCAAATCCCGTTGGGCGAACGTGACAGCGCCGCGTTCAGCATGGAGAAAACGCCAGATGCGGGGCAGACGCAACGCGTTAACTATACCCATTCGATGCCGACCGACGGCGGGTTTAGCTGGAATCTGGCCTGGGCGCGACAATCGCAAGACAGCGACTACCAGCAGGCAACGCTGGGCTGGCGGAATAACAATGTCGAGCTACAGGGTGGAACCTACGGCGAGAGTGATGAAATGACCTGGTGGGGCGAAGCAATGGGCTCGCTGGTGCTGATGGACAATCAACTGTTTGCCGCCAACAAGATCAACGATGCGTTTGTGGTGGTCAGCACTGACGGCCATGCTGATGTTCCGGTCAATTATGAACATCAACCCATCGGGAAAACCAATCAGAAGGGGTATTTGCTGATTAGCAGCGTTTCAGCCTATTACCCGGCGAATTACAGCATCAATACCTTAAATTTACCGGCGGATATCCGGTTGAAGGAAACCGAACGCAGGGTAGCGTTGCGGCGCCAAAGCGGCTATCTGGTGGATTTCCCCATGGAGCAGGAGCGGGTGGCCAGCGTTATTCTGCATGATGAGAACGATCAACCCTTGCCCGTTGCAAGCCAGGTCATGCGATCACAAAAGAAACCCGCCGTGATGGGATACGACGGCATCGTCTGGCTGGAGAATTTAGAGAATGTCACTGTCTTGCAGGCAACAACGCCAGATGGCAGGCATTGTCAGGCGACGCTTACGCTGGTCGCGAATCCTCAGCATAAGCTGCAAACCTATGGCCCGCTCATTTGCCGGAGTCGCTCAGAGTGATCGTTCGGGGAGTGTGGTTGCTCGCGTTACTGATGATAGCGCCGGGCGTTCAGGCAGCGTGTTCGGTTGCGACGACCAGCGGCGCGTTAGGCAGTGTTTCCTCCTTTACCGTGAACACTTCCGAACAAACGAGTAGCGCCGATCTGTTGGTGCAATGCGATGTGGTACTCGGCTTACTCAATAATGACACGGTCAAACTGACCTACACGGGAGCCTCGGCCACGGTCAACAGTCGGGGGGCTTTAAAGCGTGTGGACGCTAGCGTGGCGGATGCCATTCCGGTTCGACTGTGCGGTCAATCCGGTTGCGCCAATAACAGTGAAATCGGCATCAACGGCAGTTACACGTGGAGCGGAACGACGCTGCTGGCGTTATTGGGTTCAAAGCGCTTTACCTTGCCGCTCTATTTTCACACCCTAACGGGGCAAAACGTCAGCGCAGGGCCGTACCAGCTCATCTTCAATTTCAACGTTTACTACAATATTTGCCAGGTCGGCGCGCTGGGGGCGTGCATTACCACTCAAACCAACACGGTGGCAACGACGCTACAACTGATCCTGACTGTCACCAACGACTGCATCACCATTACCGCGCCAAACGTCAATTTTGGCAGCGCGCCGCTGGTGAAAAATTTCCCCACCATCACCCAGTCCGTTTCAGTCACTTGCACCAAAGGCAGCACCTACAGCGTCGGTATCAATAACGGCAGTAACGCGAGTGGGAATGTCAGAAATATGGCGAGTGGCGGCAATCGATTGAGTTATGAGATATACAAAGGCAGTACCACTGAACGCTGGGGAAGCAGCGGGACGGAGCGCTGGGCCAGTAGTGACTCTTCCTCATTGAGTTCCGACGGTCTACTGCGCACATATAACTACACGGCCAAAATTCTGAATACGCAAACGACGCCGCCCGCAGGGACGTATACCGACACGGTTGTCGTCGATATTGCGTTCTAGTCCCATTTTTTCCTTTTCGCAAATGTAAAGTTCTGCCCTGGGGTGCCGATAACGGAGATAACTCGTTTTCAGGAAGGTGCCTTATGTTTAACCGTATCCGCGTTGTCACAATGCTGATGATGGTGCTGGGGGTTTTCGCACTGCTACAGCTTGTTTCCGGTGGTCTGTTGTTTTCTTCATTGCAGCAGAATCAGCAAAGTTTTGTTATTTCTAACGATTTACGCCAGCAGCAGAGTGAGCTTACCTCGACATGGGACTTGATGCTGCAAACGCGTATTAACCTGAGTCGTTCTGCCGCGCGCATGATGATGGACGCCAGTAACCAGCAGAGCAGCGCCAAAAGCGATCTGCTGAAGAATGCCAAAAACGTTCTGGACCAGGCGGCGGAGCATTACAACACATTCAAAAACATTACCCCCTTGCCTGAAATGGCGGAGGCCAGCGGCAATGTGGATGAGAAATACCTGCAATACCATGCGGCGCTGGCAGAACTGATTCAGTTCCTGGATCGCGGCAACATGGACGCGTACTTTGCACAACCTACCCAGGGGATGCAAAACGCGCTGGGCGAAGCGCTGGGCAAATATGCCAGCGTCAGCGAGAAACTGTATCGCCAGGCGTTCGACGAAAGCGCCCGTGATTATCACTTTGCGCAATGGCAGCTCGCCATTCTTGCGGTGGTACTGGTGCTGATTCTGGTGGTCGTCTGGTACGGTATTCGCCATACCTTACTGAATCCACTGGCAAAGGTGATTAGCCACATTCGCGAAATTGCCAGTGGCGATTTGACGACGACGTTAACCGTCGCCGGACGCAACGAGATTGGCGAGCTGGCAGGCAGCGTTGATCACATGCAGCGTTCGTTGATTGACACGGTGGCGCAGGTTCGTGAAGGTTCTGATGCCATTTATTCTGGCACCAGCGAAATCGCCACGGGTAATACCGATCTCTCTTCACGCACCGAGCAACAGGCGTCGGCGCTGGAAGAGACCGCCGCCAGCATGGAGCAACTCACTGCAACGGTGAAACAAAACGCCGACAACGCGCGTCAGGCATCGCAGCTCGCGCAAAGTGCTTCTGATACGGCGCAGCACGGCGGCAAAGTGGTCGACGGTGTTGTGAAAACGATGCATGAGATTGCCGACAGCTCTAAGAAAATCGCCGACATCATCAGCGTTATTGACGGAATTGCCTTTCAGACCAACATCCTGGCGCTGAACGCCGCTGTGGAAGCGGCTCGCGCCGGGGAGCAGGGGCGCGGGTTCGCGGTGGTCGCCGGCGAGGTACGAAATCTGGCCAGCCGAAGCGCGCAAGCGGCGAAAGAGATTAAAGCGCTGATTGAGGACTCTGTGTCGCGGGTCGATACCGGCTCAGTGCTGGTGGAAAGTGCGGGTGAGACGATGAACGACATCGTCAATGCCGTGACACGCGTCACCGACATCATGGGAGAAATCGCCTCCGCATCAGACGAGCAGAGCCGTGGTATCGATCAGGTGGCGCTGGCGGTGTCTGAAATGGACCGCGTTACGCAACAAAACGCCTCGCTGGTACAGGAGTCTGCGGCGGCCGCTGCGGCGCTCGAGGAGCAGGCCAGTCGTTTGACTAAGGCCGTCTCGGCATTCCGACTGGCATCACGGCCCCTTGCCAACAAACCGCGTGAGGCGCATCGCCCCGACAATACGCCTCACAACGCACAATCCCGACCGCTGACAACAGCGCCGGACAGCAATTGGGAAACATTCTGACGGTCGTATAAACCTGAAGTGCACGTCGTACCACAATAAGCATCGGCACCGTGATAAGCGGTGTCGGTTGCATTCTGAATGTGATTGAGAAGGCGCTATGACATCATCTCCGCCCACCGGGCAAACGTCATTATTGTTACAGATGACACAGCGCCTCGCGCTGTCTGACGCGCATTTTCGTCGGATATGTCAATTAATCTACCAGCGTGCGGGCATCGTACTGGCGGATCACAAGCGGGATATGGTCTATAACCGCCTGGTTCGCCGTTTGCGTACGCTGGGACTGGACGACTTTGGTCGTTATCTCAGCACGCTGGAGGCTAACCAAAACAGCGCCGAATGGCAGGCGTTCATTAACGCACTGACCACGAATCTGACCGCGTTTTTTCGAGAAGGTCATCATTTTCCCGTGTTGGCAGAACATGCGCGTCGTCGTAACGGCGAATATCGGGTGTGGAGCGCGGCGGCTTCCACCGGAGAGGAGCCATACAGTATCGCCATTACTTTGGCGGACGCGCTTGGCACCGCGCCGGGACGCTGGAAAGTGTTTGCCAGCGATATTGACACCGAAGTGCTGGAAAAGGCGAGAAGCGGGATTTATCGCCTTGATGAGCTAAAAACGCTATCACCACAGCAGTTGCAGCGTTATTTCATGAGGGGGACGGGTCCCCACGAAGGGCTGGTTCGCGTGCGTCAGGAACTGGCCAATTACGTCGAGTTTTCCAGCGTTAATTTGCTGGATAAGCAGTACAACGTACCGGAACCGTTCGACGCCATATTTTGCCGTAACGTGATGATCTATTTTGATAAAACGACGCAGCAGGACATTTTGCGCCGATTTGTTCCACTCCTTAAACCTGACGGACTGCTGTTTGCCGGTCACTCAGAAAACTTTAGCCACCTTGTGCGCGATTTTTGCCTGCGCGGACAGACGGTGTATGCGCTGAGTAAGGATAAAGTATGAGTAAAATCAGGGTGTTGTCAGTTGATGATTCCGCGCTTATGCGCCAAATCATGACCGAGATTATAAACAGCCATAGTGATATGGAGATGGTGGCGACGGCGCCGGACCCGTTAGTGGCGCGGGATTTAATCAAGAAATATAACCCCGATGTTCTGACGCTGGATGTCGAAATGCCGCGAATGGACGGTCTTGATTTCCTTGAAAAATTGATGCGACTGCGGCCAATGCCGGTCGTGATGGTCTCTTCCCTGACCGGCAAAGGTTCCGAAGTGACCCTGCGTGCGCTGGAGTTGGGGGCGATTGATTTTGTGACCAAACCGCAACTCGGTATTCGTGAAGGCATGCTGGCCTACAGTGAGATGATTGCGGAAAAAGTACGTACGGCGTCGCGTGCGCGTCTGGCCGCTCATAAACCAATGGCGGCGCCTGTCACCCTGAAATCCGGACCGCTACTGAGTTCGGAAAAGTTGATCGCCATTGGCGCATCAACCGGGGGAACCGAAGCGATACGCCATGTCCTGCAGCCGCTGCCGCTCTCCAGTCCGGCGGTGATTATCACGCAACATATGCCGCCTGGGTTTACCCGTTCCTTCGCTGAGCGCCTGAACAAACTGTGTCAAATCAGCGTGAAAGAAGCAGAACACGGTGAGCGTGTGTTACCCGGACACGCCTATATCGCGCCCGGAGATAAGCACATGGAGCTGGCGCGCAGCGGGGCGAACTATCAAATCAAAATTCACGACGGGCCACCGGTTAATCGCCATCGCCCGTCGGTCGATGTGTTGTTTCATTCGGTGGCGATTCATGCGGGGCGCAACGCTGTGGGGGTGATCCTCACGGGGATGGGCAACGATGGCGCGGCGGGGATGTTAGCGATGCACCAGGCAGGCGCCTGGACCATTGCGCAAAATGAAGCAAGTTGTGTGGTGTTCGGCATGCCGCGCGAGGCCATCAATATGGGTGGCGTGAGCGAAGTGGTCGATCTTAGCCAGGTAAGCCAGCAGATGCTGGCGAAAATCAGTGCCGGACAGGCAATACGTATTTGAATCGGGAGTAAATTTTTATGGCGGATAAAGAGCTTAAATTTTTGGTTGTGGATGACTTTTCCACCATGCGTCGCATTGTGCGCAACCTGCTAAAAGAGCTGGGTTTTAATAACGTCGAAGAGGCCGAGGACGGCGTGGACGCGTTGAGCAAATTGCAGGCCGGTGGGTTTGGTTTTGTCATTTCTGACTGGAATATGCCCAACATGGACGGTCTTGAACTGCTAAAAACGATCCGTGCAGACGGCGGAATGTCCTCACTGCCAGTATTGATGGTGACGGCGGAAGCCAAGAAAGAGAACATCATTGCTGCGGCCCAGGCTGGGGCAAGCGGTTACGTGGTGAAGCCGTTCACCGCCGCGACGCTGGAAGAGAAACTCAACAAAATCTTTGAGAAACTGGGTATGTGAGGGTGTGACGATGATGCAACCATCAATCAAACCTGCGGATGATCACTCGGCAGGGGATATCATCGCGCGCATTGGCAGCCTGACCCGAATGTTACGCGACAGCCTGCGGGAACTGGGGCTGGATCAGGCCATTGCGGAAGCGGCGGAAGCGATTCCGGATGCGCGCGATCGTCTGGATTATGTCGTGCAGATGACGGCGCAGGCGGCAGAACGCGCGCTGAACAGCGTTGAAGCGTCTCAGCCACACCAGGATGAAATGGAGAAAGGGGCGAAAGCGCTATCCCAGCGTTGGGATGCGTGGTTTGAAAATCCGATCGAACTTTCTGACGCCCGTGAACTGGTCACCGATACGCGAAAATACCTTGGCGATGTGCCGGGGCATACCAGTTTTACCAATGCGCAGTTACTCGACATTATGATGGCGCAGGATTTCCAGGATCTCACCGGTCAGGTGATCAAGCGCATGATGGATGTGATTCAGGAGATTGAGCGTCAGCTGCTGATGGTCTTGCTGGAAAACATTCCGGAGCAGGGCGCACGTCCGAAACGCGAAAATGAAAGCCTGCTGAATGGCCCGCAGGTCGACACCTCGAAGGCCGGCGTTGTTGCCAGCCAGGACCAGGTGGATGATTTGCTGGACAGTCTTGGCTTCTGATAAGTTGTATCGCCCAGCGCAGGTAGGCTGGGCGGTCACTCTGCTAGCGGAGATCCATTTTCACGGTGACGTTGCCCTCAAATTTACCCGGTTCCGGCCTTTTTGAGGTGGTGCTGACCGGGGCGGCTTTCATGGTGATACTGCCGTTTCCCTGTTCATCCATTGTCACCGGTAAGTCGAACGAGCCATCCAGCGCGACGTTATCGCTGTGTTGGTCAAACACCCGCACGCCAATGTCATCCCGCCCCTCCATTTTTGCAATCAGGCTGTTGCTGCCTGGGACCACCCCTTGATCGGCACTGAGTGTCAGTTTAATTTTCCCGGTGTTACTGGCCGCCGGATCGTCACAATGGTAAGAGATATTAACATCTTTGAGCGTATAGCTTGCCGGAGGCTCGCCTGGTGTAGCGAACTGTGAACTCACAATATTGCCGAGTTCAACCTCAATGGTGCTACCTGCGTTAATCGTACAACTGAGCGGGGCGCTGAATTTACCCACTAACTTGAAGTCGGAGACCTGCTGTGTGTCGGTGACGGTGCAAAAGTTTCCGGTAGAGAGGCAGGAGTAGTTTTGCGCGATAACCGTCAGTGGGATTATCTCTTCGCCTAAAATAGCCTGCTTAACGTAGAGCGTGATCATCACAACGTTCCACTTAAATTCTCGCTTAGTGTTGCTTCCGCCGGAGGGGCGCGTTGCGTCACTGCATACATCGCTGGTTGCTTCAGTCGGTTTTATCGATTCATTGACCTTCTTCATGCTTGCGAGCGGAGTGGGGTAGCTATCAATGCTGATTGGCGTTATGCCAGCACCATCGGGGGAATTTATGGCATCACTGTAGGCGATGACATCAATATCTAAATGATCGGTCAGGTAGCCATATCCATTTGTGCCCGCAGGCAATGGACTTCCCGCCGCGGTGAGTTCATAGACGTAACCGCTTGAGGTTGTGCTCATTCCTTTCGGACAGGCGCAGTTGGCGACCATTGATGGCCCAGCGGCGACAAAATGGTAATCCGGGTTGCTAATAATTTGACCGGCCTGATTACTCTCAGTGGGGATCTCGGTATTAATGGTGGTGATGTAGTCCACTGGCGGTGGGAAGCAGTCGGTGAGTATGACTGTGGCGGCTTGAGCGATGACCGGTAAGGTTAGAAGCGCCACGACGATGAAGGATGTAAACCCGACGCTGTAGAGTTGGTTATGTCGCATGATTTATCTCCGGCTTGCAGAGTGCGCTGGCCTGGCGGATACCGCCGGGGGCCGTGTCAGAAGAGGATGAAAGTGTGATATCAGCATGGCAGCGTTGCTCTGCTGAGTTTCCCCACTTCACGGTCAGAGGGATAGATTCGCCAACACCGGTGAGATACAGCACGCCACGATCATCGACAATGCCGCTGACTGAGAGGTTATCGACGGTGGCGATGGCGCCAAAGGGAATGACCCGGCCATCAGGACGGGTAAGAGACACCAGAACCCGGTAGCCGATATGCGTCGAAAATTGCGTGCTGACGGCGGCGTTACGACTGGGTATTACAGTCATCGCGGTGGCATCCGTATCCACATCATTTGGCAAACTGGTGGTATCAATACGGACCACGTTTTCCTGATAAGGTGTCAGCGAAGGGATGATCGCGTTGCCAAAGAGATCGGTTTGCACGCCGCGCTGGTTGGCAAAACGCACCCCAGACGCGCCTTTGGCGCTGACAATCGCGAATTGATCGCCTAAGGGTTGAGAAAGCGTGACGCCTGCCGGGTGGGCCACTATCCCACCGCTCATCCCATAGCTCAGTTGTTGTGAGTGATCGGATGCATAAGCGTACCCGGCATTGAGATTGGCATATTGAGAACGATAACTGCTATAGACGCTACTGCTGTCTTCGCTGTCATGATTCGTCCGACTCTGCTGGAGTGAATAACTGAGCCGGTCGTCATCCAGCAACGTGCCATTTAGTCCAACATTATGGGTGGTGTTCCCCCGCTTGCTGGTACTGAGATTGTAGCTGGCCCAGCTTTTAGGCAGCCATTGAGAGAGTGGCAGACTAAAACCCAACGATAGCATCTGATCGCTGGCTTCATCGCTGGTTTTGCTATAGGTATACGCCAGATTGACACTAACACCGCCAATCATCCGATTGATACCCGATGTGATGCTTCGCTCTTTGCGGCTGGTTTGCCAGTAATCCTGTTGATATCCAGAAAGGTACAAACTGCTGTCAAGAACGGCTTGACTAAGATTGAGCTGGAGTCGGCTGCGCTTGTTGTAGTTGTAAGACCAGTCGCTCTCGTTAGCATCGTGCTTTTCGTTAGCATCGGCAAACGTGTAATAACCGTCGGTCGAGTATCGGTAACTCGCCAGGGTGAAGTTAGTCCCTGTTGCCTCAATCTGTTTGGAATACATCAGCCGCCAGGACTGCCCGTCATGCTGTTCGTTATTATCCAGTTGCGCGCGGGCCAGGGTTACATCGGTTGAGATGGCTCCCAGTTCACCCAACATTACCCCAGTACCACCGTTCAATGCCTGGTAGTCTGGGGATGTGGTGACGCCGCCGAAAAACGTCAGGAAGTTGTTCAGACCATAAATTACGCTGGCCTGAGCGAAAAGGGGTTCATTGGTTGCATGGTTACCGTCTGCGCGATAGCGGGCAAGGGTCATTTCGTAGCGAATATTGCCTGGGCGTTGCATGATGGCGACGCTTGAATAGGGCTGGGTGAAATGATGCTCGGTTCCGTCGGTTTCTTTAATCGTCACGTCAAGATCGCCGCTATTGCTGGTGGAGTAGAGATCGGAAATTTCAAAAGGACCCGGTGCAACGTTGGCCTGATAGATGACATAGCCATTTTGGCGCACCGAGACTTCGGCATTAGAGCTGGCGATACCGCGAATAATCGGGGCAAACCCCCGCTGGTTATAAGGCAGCATTTGATCGTCAGACGCTACGTTGATACCGCGGTATTGCAGGCTGTCAAAAACTTCGCCACGGGTGCTGTTTTCGCCCGCGATAAACTGGGCTTTTAAACAACGGATATCATGCTGGAGCCAGGTGTTAATGGTTTGCCAGGATTGTGACTCGTCGGATTGACTCCAGGTTGAATAGTTGCGTAACCGCCAGCCGCCGAGATTGGCGCCACTGCGCAGGTTAAGGTATTGGCTGGCGCTGGTGGTTTGATCCCCACCGCTACGCGCTGTGCCAGAAAACGCATAGTTGGTAAAGAGCACGGGCACGCCGTCGTTCCAGGATGAAACCGCGATCGCATCGCTATGATGCACATCAATAGCCGCTTGCGGCATACTGATGTGTAACGTCATGGTATTAAAATCAAATGTGACTGCCGCAAAGGGAATGTAATCGCCAGGTGGTTTTCCCAGCGGCTTGTTGGCAGGCAACTGTGCCAGTTCCGGGTAAGCCTCGACACGAATTCCCCATTGCCGTAACTGTTCAGGGGTTAACTGCGGCTGTAATGCTCCCGTTTTATCATTGATATAAGTAATTGATTTATCATCGATGTACCGTTTATTCATGACTACTTTGGTTTGATATGTGCCGGGTAGCTGTCCGTTTTCTTTTGAAAACAAAGAGAGATCAATATCCTGTTGCGATAGCCCATCCCCCTCTAGTGATGAGGGTGCAAAGTAAAATTCCCGCGCATTGACGTTGCAAACTACGATGAGGAGCAAGCTACTCAAATCTCTCAGGAGAGGGCTGAACCGTTGCAAAGGGCGGAGTAGGGACAGGCGCAATCCATTAGCTGTCATTTAGCACCACTATTCCTGGGTTAAACGGGCAGTAAACTCAGCGGTTGCATTGCCATAATCTGTAATACAGTGCCAGGTCACCTTCGAACCATTCGCGGCATTAGCGAGGGGAAATGTTTTGCTGGTTTTTGGTGCAACCATATCGACGCTGGTTAGCGACTTACCGTTAATCCGTAGCGTATCGAAAACGCTGTAATAGTCGCTGTCATTGGCAATCAATACCTGTCCTTCACGCTGGCTAAAACGAAGTTTTTTGCAGGCATCAATTGGCGTGCTTTGCAATCCTTCCGGGCGCCAGAACAGTTTTATTCTGGTTTTGTAAATAAGGCGTAAGACGTTTTTTTGAGTATCGTCTTTTGCAATAGCGGGGATGGTGCGTATGTTCATATAAAATAAAGATTCACGATCGGTGGGCAGTGTCTGCCCGGTCCAGGTAATACGCAGGCTTTGTTCTTTTTGCGGATCGAGTCGAAAGAGCGGGGGGGTGACAATAAACGGTCCCCGAGTTTTGCCGTCTCCGGTATCCGTCCATGACTGAATAAGCCAGGGGAGCTCTTTTTCTGTATTGGTGAGCGCCAGCGCAACTTCTTTTTTGCTTGCATCATAAATAACACGCGTGCGCCCCACCTGGATCCCCGCAGCATGGCTGAGAGTAGTAAAAGTATAAATCGTAATACAAACGATGAGCAGAGGAAGGCGCATATAAAAACCTTTAATAAACGGGTGCGTCATGAAAATATATCCAGCGTATTATTAAATATTATATTTAATAATGTGCTGGATAATATATTGAGTTCACTTATAAAGAATATTGATTTGTAATTCGGCATCGGCCGCACCTGCGGTTACGGTACCATAGGATTTATAACGAGCGTCAAAGGTTGCGCTAATAGTATCGGATGCACTCGTTGATAATGGGATATAAACTTGTCCCGGAGCTTCATCGAATGTGATAAGGGTTGTATCCTCATCCACAGGGCTGAGCACAACACCCACACCTCCTGCAACGGTTGCAGGCCCGGTAGTGGATATCTGACTGACCTGCAATATGTCTGGAGAACCACTGACTGTCGTTCCTTTAAACGTTAACTGAATACTGGAAAGCCCATCACTGCTTACCGGACACTCTTTAAGTGTAATAGTTAACGGCATGACATCCGACTCTTTTCCTGACGAAGAGAAAAATGAAGTAGGGTAAGTTCCCAGTGGCACGTTATAAGCTGTACCGCTATCGCCTACAATCACACAGCTTGGTTCAATGATTTCCCCGGTAAAGTGAACTGTTCCGGCATTATTTTCTGCATCAACACCTCCTCGTGCAGCAATGGCGGTTGATGTAGACAAAGCCATAAGCAAGCAAATAAAGATATTCTTTTTCACGCTTTTATTCTCCAGATCGATAAAATTGGTATATATATTAAATAAAAA
>NZ_JANEWG010000074.1 GCF_028069725.1 Citrobacter sp. Awk 4 | reverse complement strand
CATTAAGTTCTGCGCATAGCAAAAAGGCGCCTTTAGGGCGCCTTTTTACATTGGTGGGTCGTGCAGGATTCGAACCTGCGACCAATTGATTAAAAGTCAACTGCTCTACCAACTGAGCTAACGACCCGAAGTGGTGGGTGATGACGGGATCGAACCGCCGACCCCCTCCTTGTAAGGGAGGTGCTCTCCCAGCTGAGCTAATCACCCACTTCGGTACTTCATATTTTGCAAGAAATCCAGCTGGCGAGAAAGTGGTGGGTGATGACGGGATCGAACCGCCGACCCCCTCCTTGTAAGGGAGGTGCTCTCCCAGCTGAGCTAATCACCCACTTCTCAATTTCTTGCTACACGGCGGAGACTACACTAAGTAGTTGGTGGGTGATGACGGGTTCGAACCGCCGACCCCCTCCTTGTAAGGGAGGTGCTCTCCCAGCTGAGCTAATCACCCCCGCTGTGTGGAGTCGCATTATAGGGAGAGTTGAAAATGAGTCAACGCATTTTCTAAAGAAATTGTTCGTTCGTCGTAAAATTATACAAAACGATCGCAGAATGGTCCGCGCCGCATGATTTATAAACAAAAATGGCAAAGCGTGATGTTCCAACCGGATCAACATTGAGGAATCAGGCCACAGTGATAGAATACCCGCCTACTGATCTTTCCAGGATTTGCCGGTTGTCGGCATCTTTATAAACGTAAGGCCATTTCATGAAAATTAAAACTCGCTTCGCGCCAAGCCCGACAGGATATCTGCATGTCGGCGGTGCGCGTACTGCTCTTTATTCCTGGCTTTTTGCACGTAATCACGGCGGTGAGTTTGTGCTGCGTATTGAAGACACCGATCTCGAACGTTCCACGCCGGAAGCTATTGAGGCCATTATGGATGGCATGAACTGGCTGAGCCTGGAATGGGACGAGGGTCCGTACTATCAGACGAAACGCTTTGATCGCTATAACGCGGTGATTGATGAAATGCTCGAAGCAGGGACCGCATATAAATGCTACTGCTCAAAAGAGCGTCTGGAAGCGTTGCGTGAAGAACAGATGGCGAAAGGCGAGAAGCCACGTTATGACGGCCGCTGCCGCCACGGTCACGAACATCATGCGGAAGATGAACCGTGCGTGGTGCGTTTTGCCAACCCGCAGGACGGTTCCGTTATTTTTGACGATCAGATCCGTGGCCCGATCGAATTCAGCAACCAGGAGCTGGACGATCTCATTATTCGCCGCACTGACGGTTCTCCGACCTATAACTTCTGTGTGGTTGTCGATGACTGGGATATGGAAATTACCCACGTTATCCGTGGTGAAGATCATATCAACAACACCCCGCGCCAGATCAACATCCTGAAAGCGCTGAATGCGCCAGTGCCGGTTTATGCACATGTGTCTATGATCAACGGCGATGACGGTAAAAAGCTCTCCAAACGTCATGGCGCGGTAAGCGTGATGCAATACCGTGATGACGGTTATCTGCCGGAAGCGTTGCTGAACTATCTGGTCCGTCTGGGCTGGTCCAGCGGTGACCAGGAGATCTTTACCCGCGAAGAGATGATCAAACTCTTTTCTCTGGGGGCGGTGAGCAAGTCTGCCAGCGCGTTCAATACTGAAAAACTGCAATGGCTGAACCATCACTACATTAATGCTCTGGCACCGGAATATGTGGCGACTCACCTGCAATGGCACATCGAGCAGGAAAACATCGACACCCGCGTTGGCCCGGAACTGGCTGAACTGGTGAAATTGCTGGGTGAGCGTTGTAAGACCCTTAAAGAGATGGCGCAAAGCTGCCGTTACTTCTACGAAGATTTCGCTGAGTTTGATGCTGATGCAGCGAAAAAACATTTGCGTCCGGTTGCGCGTCAGCCGCTGGAAGTGGTGCGTGACAAACTGGCCGCGATTGATAGCTGGACGGCGGAAAATGTTCACCACGCGATTCAGGCGACTGCCGATGAGCTGGAAGTCGGTATGGGTAAAGTAGGGATGCCGCTGCGCGTTGCCGTCACTGGCGCAGGCCAGTCACCAGGTCTGGACGTTACCGTCCATGCTATCGGGAAATCCCGTAGCATTGAACGTATTAATAAAGCACTGGCGTTTATTGCTGAGCGTGAAAATCAGCAGTAAGAAGGGCGGGTAAATAAAAAAACGGCAGGAGTGTATCCTGCCGTTTTTTTTGGATGTTACTGAGATTCATCAATATTCAGGCGAGCGAGAAAGCCGCGAATACCTTCACGTGAAAGTAACTGTGCCAGTTTTTCTTGCTCTGTCGAGGACATGTTGTCCAGGGCATCAACAATCTGTCGATACGCATGACTGTGAGTAAAATGCTCGTATTCCGCGAGGGGTTCTTCCAGTTGATAAAACGCAGGGGTTTTCCGAAAGGCAGGAATATTGAGGATAAACTCCCGGACACTTGCATCAATATGAATGAGTCTTGCCCGACCACCTTTAACACCGGGAAATTTTTCTGTTTTCCAGTTTTGTTCTCTGATCCAACGGTTAACAGTTTGTTTGGCCACGTTCAGGCACTCCGCCAGTTCTTCCGTGGTCATTTTGCTGCGTAATCTTTTCATATTATTTGCTATCGCGAATCCCTAAGCGTTGTAACAAACCGGTAATTCCTTCCCGCAGGAGTAATGACGTAAAGTTCTTCTGTTCCGAAGGCGTCATCTCCTTGGCAAGTGTGATGAGTAGAGTTTCAAGTGAGGAATCGGCAGATAACGGAAAAGGTTCCGTCATACTTTCAGTTGAGCGTTCTGCACTACGGATATATTCACGTACCTGTTCATTGACATGAACCAGACGAGCCTTTCCTCCCTGAACTCCGGGTTTTGGTGATGTCGCCCAACCTTCCTTGCGTACCCATTTATTGATGGTCTGTCGGCTATAACCGGTCAGATTCGCGAGTTCTTCTGGCGTCATCCGTTCCTTGAACATAAGATTCCCTGAATAGATGTGGGGTTAATTAGTGGTTCATTTTATAGCACCATTTTAGTAGAAACCGTGACGGGATTAACTACTGAATGCGAGTTGTTACGCAATGATCTTCATTTGCATGCTTTTTCAGCGATTGAGTTCCGCAGGGTAATTTTGCCGTTGACACGTGCGAAGGGAATTCATATGATGCCGCCCGTCAACTCGACAAGCTTTACGTAATGGGGCTATAGCTCAGCTGGGAGAGCGCTTGCATGGCATGCAAGAGGTCAGCGGTTCGATCCCGCTTAGCTCCACCAAATTCTATCCCAAGGAATTTGATACGTAACAGCATCGTGGGGCTATAGCTCAGCTGGGAGAGCGCTTGCATGGCATGCAAGAGGTCAGCGGTTCGATCCCGCTTAGCTCCACCAAAATATTGACCCTCGCTGAAAAGCGGGGGTTTTTTATATCTGCAATTTTCCTTTCAATTTCATACTGTTCACCCCTCGTAGTGTCTCTCTACGCGAAGCAATAGCTCGCAAAACCTGGTGTTAAGCGGGTATCAGGTTGCTTCGTGTCGCGAATAAACTTATCATTTATGCGTCTTCTTTATCGTTTTATGAGAGCATTGATTTAATGCCAGTGAATAGTAATACATTAAAAAATATAAGAAAATTTTCTCTGGCTCTAGCGCTTACCGTTATTGCGATACAATTTTCCCGCTTGATTTCCCCGTTAGCCGTTGTTGATTCCAGCGCTATTTACTTAGCCTGGCTGCCGCTGTGCGTGATTTATTCTGTACTGTTTCTCTTTGGCAGACACGGTATTGCGCCAGTCATACTTGGCATGATGGTGACCAATCAGTGGAACTTCCACCTGCCGTTTGCACAGGCGGCGGTTCTGCTGTTTTGCCAGCTCTTTTTTGTCCTGGGGATGTGCGTGCTGGTGCGCTGGCAAATCGGCTCTCGTTGGCGCTATCGACTTCCTGACAAAAATATCTGGGTGAGGGTGTTCTGGCTGGGGTTTATTGCTCCCGTTGGGATCAAAGTTATGATGCACCTGGCAGGGCGATACCTGGACTATCCGGTAGAAATTTCAACCTTTTTTGGTACTGCGACGGCGATTTACACGGTTGTCGACGTTTTAAGTTTGATTTCTGCCGCGCTGATTTTCACGTTGTTTTTCTACTATCCCATACGCATGATGGTGAATCCGCGTTATGCACGCGTGTTTTGGCGCAGGGAAGTTGTCGCCCGCATTCGCAAAAAGAATCGATTCTATATCATGGGTTGGCTCATGGTGCTGTCGGCTCTGCTGCTGGTGATGTGTACACCGTATCATGCTGACTATGTTGCAGGTTACCTTGTCCCGGTGTTCTTCATTGTTTTTACGCTGGGTATCGGTAGGTTCAGCTATCCATTTTTGAATCTCAGTTGGGCGGTCTCAGCGCTTGCATTGCTGACATACAACAAAAATTTCCTGCAGGGCGTCGTATCCGCCTATTCACTGGCTTTTATACTCTCTGTACTGATTTCCTTCAGTATTTGCATGCTTTACATGGCACGGATGTACCAACGTGGTGAATGGCTTAATCGGCGTTGGCAGTTGCAAGCACTGACGGATCCGCTCACCCAATTACCCAATCTGCGGGCGCTGGAGAAATTTCTGGGTAATGAGTCCGGACAGAGTGTGTGTTGCCTGCGCATGGAGAACCTGGAGTTTCTGAGCCGCCATTACGGCATGCTGATGCGCGTTCATTGCAAGAAATCGGTATTTCGCGCCTTACAGCCTTTTCTGATGGAAAAAGAGAGCGTATTTCAACTTCCGGGGAGTGAGCTGTTGTTCGTGCTGACAGGGCCAGAGACAGAAGCCAGATTGCAGCATATGGTCAACCTTCTTAGTAGCCGAAAAATTTACTGGAATAATACCGGGCTGGATATGGCGTATGGCGCGTCCTGGGGGACGTTCGATGGCCAGCAAGAAACGTTACAACCAATGCTCGGACAACTGAGCTGGCTGGCGGAACAATCCTGCACGCATCAGCAGATTCTGGCGCTGACAAATAGCCTTGAGGCGGCTTCCGGGCAGACGACTGAGCGAGTATTGCTGCTGCAAAAAATACGTAACGCTCTGGAAAGTGACGATTTGGTTTTGTATGCACAACCCATTTGTGACGCCCAAGGGAAGGGATACCATGAGATTCTGGCGCGGCTGAGAAGTGATGACGACCTGATGATGCCTGATCAGTTTATCCCCTTAATTACCCGGTTTAACCTCAGTGCGCGCTTCGACTTACAGGTGGTGGAGGCGTTGCTGAAATGGCTCTCTGTGCATCCTTCACAACAGAAGGGGGCGCGTTTTTCCGTCAATTTGATGCCGTTGACGTTGATGCAAAAAGAGATCTCGCTGCACATTATTCGTCTGTTCAAACGTTATCAGATAGCGCCGGAAAGCGTGATTATTGAGATTACGGAAGAACAGGCTTTTTCTAACTCAGAGAGTAGCGTGCAGAATATTGAACATCTGCGTAAATTCGGTTTCAGGATAGCCATCGATGATTTTGGGACCGGGTACGCAAATTATGAGCGTCTGAAGCGATTGAAAGCCGACATTATCAAGATCGATGGTTGCTTCGTGAAAGATATTGTGACTGATTCCCTGGATGCCATGATCGTCAAATCCATCACTGACATGGCAAAAGCAAAGTCTCTGAGCGTGGTGGCTGAATTTGTCGAAACCCCGGAACAGCAGGCGCTTTTATTAAGTCTTGGCGTGAACCATCTACAGGGTTATCTGATTGGGCGGCCTCGTCCTTTGACAGAATTGCAGGCATAAAAAAACCGGGGAGAGTCTCCCCGGTTTTCAATGTCATCTTACATTACAGAACCAGTGCAGCGATAGACGCAGACAGTACGCTAACCAGCGTAGAGCCATACACCAGTTTCAGACCAAAACGGGAAACCACGTTGCCCTGCTCTTCATTCAGACCTTTGATTGCGCCTGCGATGATACCGATAGAAGAGAAGTTAGCGAAGGAAACGAGGAAGACAGACAGAATACCTTCAGCGCGCGGAGAGAGCGTAGAGGCGATTTTCTGCAGATCCATCATCGCAACAAACTCGTTAGAAACCAGTTTGGTCGCCATAATACTGCCCACCTGCAGCGCTTCGTTCGCCGGAACACCCATTACCCAGGCAATCGGATAGAAGATGTAGCCCAGAATGCCCTGGAAGGAGATGCCCAGTACGGCAGCAAACAGTGCGTTCAGCGCGGCAATCAGGGCGATGAAACCAATCAGCATGGCGGCAACAATAATCGCTACTTTAAAACCAGCCAGAATGTATTCACCCAGCATTTCGAAGAAGCTTTGGCCTTCGTGCAGGTTGGACATCTGAATATCTTCTTCGCTGGCTTCGACGCGGTACGGGTTGATCAGGGACAGCACGATAAAGGTGCTAAACATGTTCAGAACCAGCGCTGCAACCACATATTTTGGGTCCAGCATGGTCATGTAAGCGCCGACGATAGACATGGAAACCGTGGACATCGCCGTGGCGGCCATGGTGTACATGCGGTTGCGCGACATTTTGCCAAGAATGTCTTTATAAGCAATAAAGTTCTCAGACTGGCCCAGAATCAGGGAGCTTACGGCGTTAAAGGATTCCAGTTTGCCCATGCCATTGACTTTGGACAGCAGGAAACCGATAGCACGGATAACGATCGGCAAGACGCGAATATGCTGGAGAATACCGATCAGTGCAGAAATAAAGACAATAGGGCAAAGGACTTTCAGGAAGAAGAATGCCAGACCTTTATCGTTCATGTTGCCGAAGACGAAGTTTGTCCCTTCATTGGCAAACCCGAGCAGTTTTTCAAACATCTCGGAGAAACCTTTTACGAAGCCCAGACCGACGTTCGAGTTCAGGAAGAACCAGGCCAGTAATACTTCAATGACGAGTAACTGAATAACGTAACGAATACGAATTTTTTTACGGTCATGGCTTACCAGCAGCGCGAGCACTGCAACGACGGTAAGGGCCAGGACAAAATGAAGGACGCGGTCCATATTTGCTCCAAATATGAGGCAGGTTTAATTTCCGTGCACATTCTATGCAACAACACCAAAGAAAACGAGATCAAACACACACTATAATAAGGACCTGTGACGAGATTCAAAATTAGTGATCTGCGATACACTTCCGTTATGCTGAGTATGGAAGTGAAAAGTTATGTCAGTGTGCTAATCTACTAACAATTATTAAACAATATACAACCATATCCCAGTACCTCAACGATCCATCGTTCAACGCTATCAGAGAAATCAATTTTACCCGCTTCAATGCACTTGATAAGCATTCTCAATAAACATAATATGAAACATAGCAAAGGCTATGTTTTTGAGGCAAAAGATGACAAACGATCGCGTTGAGAGTAGCAGTGGACGGGCAGCGCGCAAGTTGAGGCTCGCATTAATGGGGCCTGCATTTATCGCGGCTATCGGATACATCGATCCTGGTAACTTTGCGACCAATATTCAGGCCGGGGCCAGCTTTGGGTATCAATTACTGTGGGTGGTCATCTGGGCTAACCTGATGGCGATGTTGATTCAGGTGTTGTCAGCCAAACTGGGTATTGCGACCAGTAAAAATCTCGCGGAACAGATTCGTGACCACTACCCACGTCCTGTGGTTTGGTTCTACTGGGTTCAGGCCGAAATTATCGCTATGGCGACCGATCTGGCTGAGTTTATCGGCGCGGCCATCGGCTTTAAACTCATTCTTGGCATCTCGTTATTGCAGGGGGCGGTACTGACCGGTATTGCCACGTTTTTGATTCTGATGCTGCAACGTCGTGGGCAGAAACCGCTCGAGAAAGTCATTGGCGGACTCCTGCTCTTTGTGGCGGCGGCTTACATTGTGGAGTTGATTTTCTCCCAGCCGAATCTGGCGCAACTGAGTAAAGGGGTGATTATCCCGAGTTTACCCAACTCTGAAGCGGTCTTCCTGGCGGCCGGGGTTCTGGGGGCGACGATCATGCCGCACGTTATTTATCTGCACTCTTCGTTAACTCAGCATTTGCACGGCGGTTCGCGCCAGCAACGCTATTCGGCAACCAAATGGGATGTGGCTATCGCGATGACTATCGCAGGGTTTGTGAACCTGGCGATGATGGCGACAGCCGCTGCGGCGTTCCACTTTAGTGGTCACTCCGGTGTTGCCGATCTTGATCAAGCCTATTTAACGCTGAAGCCGCTGCTTAGCCACGCCGCCGCCACTGTATTTGGCTTGAGCCTTGTGGCTGCAGGACTCTCCTCCACCGTGGTGGGAACCCTGGCAGGGCAGGTCGTGATGCAAGGGTTTATTCGCTTTCATATTCCGCTTTGGGTACGCCGTACGGTCACGATGATGCCATCGTTTATTGTGATTCTGATGGGGCTTGACCCGACGCGTATTCTGGTGATGAGCCAGGTATTGCTCAGTTTTGGTATTGCGCTGGCGCTGGTCCCTTTACTGATATTCACCAGCGACCGTTCCCTGATGGGCGATTTGGTCAACACGTCGTGGGTAAAATATCTGGGATGGTTGATTGTCATACTGGTTGTTGCGCTGAATATCTGGCTGCTGATCGGTACGGCGCTGGGATTGTAATATTAATGACGCAACGACAAAACTTTCTGGCATAAACAGAGCGTAATAAAAAAGAGCCCGAAGGCTCTTTTTTTTAATGGTGATGTTTTTTATCGTGACCGTGTCCATGACCACGATGATCATCGCGATCGTTCCAGCCTTCACGGTATCCGCGTTCGTAAGCTTTACGCTTATCCCAACCACGGTGATAACCATTATCGTGTCGCCACCAGCGATTCTGACGCCATTCATAATGATTGTGCCAGTAATCGCGGTCACGCCAATATCCGCCGTCCCAGTAGTTACCGTAATTGTCGCGATCGCCAATTTGTAATTTTATTGATGGCAACAGGGTGATTTCGCCAGCGTTAGCGGCCAGCGGTGTAAAAGCCAGTAAGGCTGCCGCCAGAATCAGTGACCTGAACATACTTTCTCTCCTTCACGATCGAAGCCGTAACCGGCCTGTTAACGCAATATTACGAGGCAGTAAAGCCCCGTTTCATCGCCTTAACTCTTAAATTTTGTAAGAGAGCATTTTTTGTTAAAACTATAGTTATTTTGTACTGTTCAGGATGGTGTCAATCTCTGCACATTCCTCGGCGGTGAAGTGGCGGTTTGCCAGCATCCCAATGGCGTCCTCTAATTGCGCGCATTTACTGGCGCCAATCAGAACGGAGGTGACGTTATCATCGCGGAGCACCCAGGCTAACGCCATTTGCGAAAGTTTCTGTCCTCGTCGCGCGGCCAGCGCATTCAACTGGCGGACTTTATCCAGTTTTTCGCTAGTGATCTGCTCAGGATTCAGGAAACGGCTTGCGCTGGCCGCACGGGAATCAGCAGGAATACCATTGAGATAGCGGTCAGTTAACTGCCCTCCAGCCAGAGGCGAGAACGCGATACTCCCGACCCCTTTCTCCTGTAGTAACGATAAAAGACCGCCTTCCACCCAGCGTTCGAACATTGAGTATTTGGGTTGGTGGATCAGACAAGGCGTTCCCAGATCGTCGAGAATCTCAATCGCTTGTCGGGCAAGGTCAGCCGGATAATTTGAAAGCCCGACATAAAGAGCTTTGCCCTGACGCACAACATGATCCAGAGCCTTCATCGTCTCGTTGAGCGGTGTTTCGGGATCGGGACGGTGATGGTAAAAAATATCGACATACTCAAGTCCCATTCGTTTCAGGCTTTGATCAAGGCTGGAGATCAAATACTTACGCGAACCCCAATCGCCGTAAGGTCCTTCCCACATGGTGTAACCCGCTTTTGTGGAAATGATGAGCTCGTCGCGCCAGGGTAAAAAATCTTCCTGGAGAATACGCCCGAAGTTGCGTTCTGCGGAGCCGGGAGGCGGACCGTAGTTGTTGGCAAGATCAAAATGGGTGATACCCAGGTCAAAGGCGCGTTGTAGGAGTGAGCGACTGTTTTCTAGCTGGGTGGTGTCGCCAAAATTGTGCCATAGCCCCAGTGAAATTGCAGGAAGCTTTAATCCGCTTTGACCACAGTGGCGGTATTCCATTGTCTGATAACGATTTTCATCAGCCTGATAAGCCATTTTGTTACCTCTTTCAGTGACGTCGTCTTTTAAGTGTATACGTTTACACTGCGCCTTATTCAATGAGATTGTGCTACGAAAACTGTAAATTCTGCTTTCCACCCCCAATCGCCGTGACGTTTCTGGACAGCTATCACAGTTCTTTAATACTCAACAGTGAGGTTACCGTCAGAAGGATAGCTGTCATGAAAACCCTCTATTCAATAGCGGATTATCTGCTGGACAGACTGGCAGGTTGCGGTATCAACCATCTTTTTGGTGTGCCGGGCGATTATAATTTGCAGTTTCTCGACCATGTTATTGAGCACCCCGAGGTATGTTGGGTCGGGTGTGCAAACGAACTGAACGCCGCCTATGCTGCCGATGGTTACGCCCGGGTCGCGGGGGCAGGGGCGTTACTGACAACATTTGGCGTCGGTGAATTAAGCGCTATCAACGGGATTGCGGGAAGCTATGCAGAGTTTGTTCCCGTATTGCATATCGTCGGGGCACCATGCCGGGGCGCACAGCAAAAGAGGGAGCTGATGCACCACACCCTTGGCGATGGCGATTTTCAGCACTTTTACCGCATGAGTCAGTCGGTAACGGTTGCCAGCGCCATGCTGGATGAACAAAATGCCTGCCATGAAATTGACCGTGTGCTGCGTGAAATGCTGACCGAGCGTCGCCCCGGTTATCTAATGCTTCCCGCGGATGTGGCCAGAGCGCCGGCGACCCCGTTCGCAAATTCGCTCACGGTAACGCCGTCTGATCCAGACAGCAGCGTAGTGGCTGCGTTTCGCTACCATGCCCGCCAGCGATTGATAAACAGCCCACGGGTCGCATTGTTAGCCGATTTTCTGGCGCTGCGTTTTGGCCTGCAACCGGTGCTCCAGCGCTGGATGGCGGAGACGTCTATGGCGCATGCCACCTTATTGATGGGTAAAGGGTTATTTGACGAACAGCATCCGCATTTTGTCGGTACCTATAGCGCCAGCGCCAGCAGTGAATATGTGCGCCAGGCAATAGAGGATGTCGATATGACCCTTTGCATCGGCACCCGATTCATTGACACACTGACCGCCGGTTTCAGTCAGCAGCTTCCACAGGAACGTACGATTGATGTCCAGCCTCATGCTTCGCGAGTGGGCAATACCTGGTTCAGCGGTATTTCTATGGAACAAGCCGTCACCACATTACGAGAATTGTGCCTGGAGTTGTCTTTTTCCCCTCCTCCTGCTCGTCCTCCCGTTGCGCGTACGCAGGTAGAAAAGGGACCGCTGACGCAGGAAAATTTCTGGCATACGCTGCAGAAGTATCTGGTTCCCGGGGATATTGTGCTTGCCGATCAGGGCACCGCCGCGTTTGGCGCAGCCTCGCTCTCGCTACCTGCTGGTGTGGACGTGCTGGTACAGCCACTTTGGGGATCGATTGGCTACTCGCTGCCTGCTGCGTTTGGCGCGCAAACGGCCTCTCCAGACCGTCGGGTGATCCTGATAACCGGGGATGGCGCGGCGCAACTGACCATCCAGGAGCTGGGTTCAATGATGCGAAATGGACAGACGCCAATCGTTTTACTGCTCAACAACGACGGTTACACCGTGGAGCGCGCTATTCACGGGGAGAATCAGCGTTATAACGATATTGCGAACTGGAACTGGACTCAGGTGCCGCATGCGTTGAATGCAGAAGGTCAGGCTGAATGCTGGCGGGTGACGCAGGCAGTTCAACTGGACGAGGTGCTTGAACGCCTGAAATATCCGCAGCGGCTTTCGCTGATTGAAGTCATGTTGCCGAAAGCCGATTTACCGGATCTGCTAAGAACGCTCACCCGCTCGCTGGAGGCGCATAATGGGGCTTAGTTATTCATCGTGACGATGGGCGATCATCATCGGTTTCCCTGCCAGCAGTAGCCACGCCGGGAGCATCACGATACACAACAATGGCAGCAGGGTGGCGTTAGGGACGACGACTGCTGCCATAAACAGGCTCAGCCACCCGTCACGCGTGACCACCAGTACCAATCCAAGAATTGCGCAGGATACGGTGATTGCCGCCGGAACCGCCTCCACATGCGCGTGCAGCATCAGACCTAACGCCACGCCCACAAACACCGCAGGAAATATTCGTCCACCGCGAAAACCACTGGCGGCCGCAACGACCAGCGCCGCCAGTTTTATCACCGCGAGCATAAAAAAGTCAGAGGCGCTCAGTGTCTGGCTAAAGGCCAGTTGTTGCATCTCGTCCAGACCTTTAAATAAGGTCAATGGTCCACCGATCACCCCCAGAATCCCCAGAATAAAGCCGCCGACGCCCAGCATCAGTACCGGATTTTTCAGCCGATGTATCAGGTGGTGTAAACGCGGCAAACACCAGACCGCCACCATCCCTGTCGCTATCGCAATTGCCGCCACGACGGCACCACTGAAGATATCCACCAGTTGCATCTGCGTGTAGTGGGCAATAGGCAAAGAAAAATGAGGATGAAAAAACAGGCTGGTCGTGAGTGACCCGGCGGCGGCGGCCATCATGGGAGCAAACAGGCGATCCCACAAGGGGATGTCGTTGGTGCCGTTCAGCGTTTGTGAAAATATCAGCGCGGCGGCAACCGGCGTGCCAAATAACGCGCCGATAGTGCCGGCAGACGCCAGAATGGTCCAGTCGAGGGCGCCAATTCGGGGGACCAGGCGAGCGCCGAGAGCTACGGCTAACGCGATATTCACGGCCATAATGGGATGTTCCGGACCCAGGCTGACTCCGCCCGCCAGACCGATGATCAGCGCCATCAGTAAACCGGGTAGTGCGCCCGGTTTTACCGGTGCACTGATCAAAGGTTCCGTCGCCGGATCGGGACCGGCGTGACCCGGACTGAAACGGATAACGAGCCCGACCATAATCCCGGTCAGCGTCAGAATACCGACAATCCATAGCGATGAGTCGTGAGCCACGCCGAGACTGGCAGGCAGACGTTCCCACAGTATCTGCTGTAAAACGTTCGCGACTTTCATTACAGCGATTAATATCAGGCTGGAGACAACCCCGATGATCAGCGCGGGAACGGATAATAACAGCATGGTTCTGGCTCGCGGATGGAGCATGATTCATTCCTTGTACAAGGGTATAAGCCATAGTTTGCACAACCTGCTGGCTGTCATCGCTGCAAATGGTGCTGAAACGATAAAGTAATTCTGTGACCCAGATCGATATTTTCAGGGAGCCCGCTTTCCAGGCGTTGTTGTTATGCCCTCGTGAATCTACAGTGTGGCAAAGAATCATTTTGACTTTAGCGGAGCAGTAGAAGAATGACAAAGTATGCATTAGTAGGTGATGTCGGCGGCACCAACGCGCGTCTTGCTCTGTGCGATATTGCCAGCGGAGAAATTTCTCAGGCAAAAACCTATTCGGGACTTGATTACCCGAGCCTGGAAGCCGTTGTGCGTGTCTATCTGGATGAGCATAGCGTCAGTGTGGAAGACGGATGTATCGCCATTGCCTGTCCGGTAACCGGTGATTGGGTGGCAATGACCAACCATACCTGGGCATTTTCTATTGCGGAAATGAAAAAGAATTTGGGGTTCAGCCACCTGGAAATCATCAATGATTTCACCGCTGTGTCGATGGCGATTCCAATGCTGAAAAAAGAGCACCTGATTCAGTTCGGCGGTGCGGAGCCTGTGGAAGGTAAACCCATCGCGGTGTATGGCGCGGGAACCGGCTTAGGCGTAGCGCATTTGGTGCATGTTGATAAGCGTTGGGTCAGCTTGCCGGGCGAAGGAGGGCACGTTGACTTTGCACCAAACAGCGAAGAAGAGGGCATCATTCTGGAAGAACTGCGTGCCGAAATTGGTCACGTTTCGGCTGAGCGCGTGCTGTCAGGCCCTGGGCTTGTGAACTTGTATCGTGCGATTGTGAAATCAGACGGGCGTCTGCCGGAAAATTTACAACCGAAGGATGTTACTGAGCGTGCGCTGGCGGATACCTGCATTGATTGTCGCCGGGCGTTGTCGTTGTTTTGCGTCATAATGGGGCGCTTCGGCGGCAATCTGGCGTTAACGCTGGGGACCTTTGGCGGCGTCTATATTGCGGGCGGCATCGTGCCGCGCTTCCTGGAGTTCTTCAAAGCGTCGGGTTTTCGTGGCGGATTTGAAGATAAAGGCCGTTTTAAAGCCTATGTTCAGGATATTCCTGTCTATCTGATCGTTCATGACAACCCCGGTTTACTTGGCTCCGGCGCGCATCTACGCCAGACCTTGGGGCATATTCTGTAACCGGAGTACCGGATGGTGTTTTTGACGCCATCCGGTAAGCATGGCAAATCACGCGGAATAATCACCTGTTCCCGTGCTACAAATGCATTAACTGTCTGAACTCTTTCACTTTACTTCGACTGACCGGGATTTCAAATTCCAGATCTTTGAGCCGCAGTATGTAGGTGTTATTAAACCAGGGTTCAATCTCGCGAATTTTATTCAAATTCACGCAAAATGAGCGGTGGCAGCGGAAAAAATGCGACGCCGGAAGTTTGCTGCAAAATTCGGTGATATTCATCGGCATCACATACGATTCCCGCCGCGTATAAACGAAGGTCATCTTTTCATGGGCTTCAGCGTAATAAATATCGTTGATCGGCGTGACGATTATCCGCTCATCTTTCAC
The DNA here is from genome assembly GCF_028069725.1 of Citrobacter sp. Awk 4. Lineage (GTDB taxonomy): Bacteria > Pseudomonadota > Gammaproteobacteria > Enterobacterales > Enterobacteriaceae > Citrobacter_D. The sequence goes on along the minus strand of NZ_JANEWG010000074.1, from coordinate 3,926 downwards.
TAAGTTGATGGTGTCATTCTCACGCGTGACGGGATTTGCGGGCGCAGTTCCGGGCGGCAGTTGCTGTTGTTGCCAGGCTGATTCCAGTTTTTGCAACATGCCAACAATACGTGATTCCTGATAAGGCTTCAGAATGTAGTCAAATGCTTCCAGTTCGAACGCTTCCACCGCATGTTCCTTCCACGCAGTGATAAACACAATAAACGGTTTATGGGCGAACTGACTGATGTTTTGCGCCAACAGAACGCCATCCAGGGAAGGAATATTAATATCCAGGAAGATGGCATCGACACGGTTATGCTGAAGAAACTTCAGAACATCCAGACCATCGTCAAACGTACCGACAATCTCCATCTGGCTGTGTTCTTTTATCAGCCAGCTTAACTCTTGCTGGGCAAGGAACTCATCTTCAACAATGATGACTTTCACAACGCATCTCCGAATTAAAGCAATAACGTTGCCGGCGCGGCGGCAGGGGAGTGCTGATTAGGCACATAGAACGCAATCTCTGTACCGGGCTCCAGGCGACGGATATGCAGTCCTTCACCATATAACAGCTTAACGCGGTGGTGGACATTGAGCAGACCAATTTTATTTCCCGGCATTTCATTGGATTCCACACGCTCGATCACTTTGGGATCAATTCCGTGACCAGTATCTCTGACGGCAATCCGTACTCGATTACCGCATTCGGCGACGCTGATAGTGACCACGCCTTTCCCTTTGCAAGGCTGGATGCCGTGGACGATAGCATTCTCCACCAAAGGCTGAATAAGCAGGCTGGGAATATAGCAGCTCACCTCTTCATCGATATCATAAATGACCGTCAACTTGTCGCCAAAGCGGGCCTGCTCAATGGCAATGTAATCTTTAATTTGATACAGCTCTTTCTTGATATCGATCTGCTCATCATCTTTCAATTCAATGTTATAGCGCAGGTAGCGCGATAAATTAAAAATGAGCTGGCGAGCGGTGTCCGGGTTTAAGCGGATGGATGATGAAATCGCGTTGAGCGCATTAAACAGGAAATGAGGATTAATTTTGCTCTGTAATGCCCGCAACTCTGCCTTATTTGCCATTTCACGTAATTGTTCAGCGCGAGAGACTTCCAGTTGTGTCGAGATGATTTGCGACAGACCAACCGCCATCTCCTGCAAAGAGGAGGTGATCTGGTGAGCGTGACAGTAATAAATTTTAAGCGTACCGGTGACGATGCCTTTCTCCCACAGCGGGATCACCAGCATTGAGTGTATTTCTGGCGTTCGATGTGCTTCATCATTGTTTTTTATGATGATTTTTCCGTAGTTTATCGCCTGCTGAGTGGTCGGGCTGACAAAGTCATCGTTCTCGCGATAATTGATTTCCCCGACGCCGACATAGGCAAGCACATGCTGGGTGTTGGTGATTGCCACCGCGTCGGCGTGAATATCATGGCGAATAATTTCACATACCTGGCGTAATGACTCGCTGTTGACCTGACGAAACAGCGGCAGTGTTTTGTTAGCAATATCCAGCGCCAGCTTGGCCTGACGCGCGGCACTGGCTTCTTTTTCCCCTTCAACGCTCTGTACCAACAGCACAATAAAACCGATGCATACACTGCCGAGAATCATAGGAATACCGATCTTCGACACAATATCGAGACCCAGTTCGGTAGTGGGTGCCCACACAATCACCAGAATCATGGTCAGCGTTTCACACAACACGCCGCCTAAAATACCCACCCGCCAGTGCTGCGTTTTGGGGATCTTGCGATTAATCCATCCTGCAATGCAGCCTGCCAGAATGCTGGTGATAAAACACGGTATGGCGGTGACGCCTCCGATATCAATGAGATAGCGATGAATACCGGCGATCACCCCTGTAATGATACCCACCCACGGGCCAAACAGAATTCCGCCTGACATGACGGCGATAATGCGCACATTGACCAGCGATCCTTCCACGGGAACGCCGGACCAGGTGCTAAACAGCGCAAACATGGAAAAGATGGCGGTAACGGCAAGCAACTCTTTTGGTGAATGTGCTGACTTGTGCAACAGTTCGCGGAACAGACGGATACGAATGAGGAAAAAAAGACAGAACAGCATCAGCGCTGCCCGATCGAATACCGCCAGCAGCATGTTGAATATTTCGTGCACGGGTGACTCTTGCGAAAGGATTAAACCCCTATGATAGGTAACCTGAGCCCACTTGACCAGCGTACCGGGAACTCCTCTCTAATGAGGAAAAACCATAATATTAAAAGGGGATTGATATTCATCCAGTTAATTGACAGTAACTCACCCGGTGGTGAGAAATTATGGTGTAATTATATTGATGTCAATATGTTAACTAAATGGGGGTTATTCATCGTTAAAGGTGTTTTTGGTATTCAGGTTTTGTTGCCCAGAGTTCCTCTTTTTAAAGGGCAACATTATTTTCGCTTTTCCCTCGACAGACGGTTTTTTTTCAGGCTATTTTCTAAGCGTGCCACCCTAGTGGCAGCGTCGCTCGGACGGTCCGGGCGCTCACGTTAATCTGAGGATATTATGGCTGACTCTCGTCCTGAACGTCGCTTCACGCGTATTGATCGTCTCCCTCCCTATGTTTTCAACATTACTGCTGAACTGAAAATGGCTGCGCGTCGGCGCGGCGAAGATATTATCGACTTCAGCATGGGGAACCCGGATGGCGCCACGCCTCCTCATATTGTCGAAAAACTGTGTACCGTGGCCCAGCGCCCGGATACACACGGTTATTCGACCTCCCGCGGTATCCCGCGTTTACGTCGGGCGATTTCCCGCTGGTACCAGGAACGCTACGATGTGGAGATTGATCCGGAAACGGAAGCCATTGTGACCATAGGTTCGAAAGAGGGGTTGGCGCACCTGATGCTGGCAACGCTCGATCATGGCGACACGGTACTGGTTCCGAATCCAAGCTATCCCATTCATATTTATGGTGCCGTCATTGCCGGGGCGCAGGTACGTTCAGTGCCGCTGGTGGAAGGCATTGACTTCTTTACCGAGCTGGAACGCGCCATTCGTGAAAGCTACCCGAAACCGAAGATGATGATCCTCGGGTTCCCCTCTAACCCCACCGCCCAGTGCGTTGAACTTACATTTTTCGAGAAAGTGGTCGCGCTGGCAAAACGCTATGATGTGCTGGTGGTTCACGACCTGGCCTATGCCGATATTGTTTATGACGGCTGGAAAGCGCCATCGATCATGCAGGTGCCAGGGGCGCGTGATGTGGCCGTTGAATTTTTTACCCTCTCGAAAAGCTACAATATGGCAGGCTGGCGCATTGGCTTTATGGTCGGAAACGCTACGCTGGTCAGCGCGCTGGCGCGCATTAAGAGCTATCACGACTACGGTACGTTTACGCCGTTACAGGTCGCGGCGATTGCGGCGCTGGAGGGCGATCAGCAGTGCGTCCGCGATATTGCTGAGCAGTATAAGCGCCGCCGTGATGTGTTAGTGAAAGGGTTACATGAAGCGGGATGGATGGTTGAGATGCCGAAAGCGTCGATGTACGTGTGGGCCAAAATTCCTGAACAGTACGCCGCAATGGGCTCGCTGGAATTTGCCAGGAAGTTGCTCAAGGACGCCAAAGTCTGTGTTTCGCCGGGAATTGGTTTTGGTGATTACGGGGATACTCATGTGCGTTTTGCGTTGATTGAAAACCGTGATCGCATCCGCCAGGCCATCAGGGGCATCAAAGCTATGTTCCGTGCTGATGGTGTATTGCCAATTGGTGCAAAATCCACACCGGAAAGCGAAGAGTAGAAAAGCAAAACAGGAGCCAATGGGCTCCTGTTTTTTTTGTCTATAGAAAACCCCCAGCTAGGCTGGGGGTTCAGTAAAGCTTTCAGCTTTGAGCCAGTTATTAAAACCCCTTTTGATTTGTTAAAACACCTTGCGGTCTGGCAACTGCAAATGTTC
>NZ_JANEWG010000073.1 GCF_028069725.1 Citrobacter sp. Awk 4 | reverse complement strand
AGATTAATCCGTTTTGTATTGACGTGATTTAATACATTCTGTATTGTTGTTTCACAAACAAACGGAGAAACTGCAATGACAACTAATGCAACAACCAAAAAATTTTTCCAGCTCGTCAACATTCCTGATTATCGTTACGATGGCGACCGTACTGATATTGATTACGGTGATATTGCAAGTGACTGCGATACCAAGACAATTTCACTTCTTGAAGCTATTGGGCACATCAGCCTATGTGTGTTCACTCTTTCGGATAGTAAAGAGTGTAATAAAGAAAAAATAAACAACCTGTCATGTATTATTACTGATCTTGCTGAACTTGCTATTGCCACAAATAAAATATCCCAGACCGCAACTTATCTTTCTGGCGTACAAGATGGCAATAATAGCGTATGAAATATAATTAATACGTTTCTTAATTGGATATATGCACACATAGACAATTGGAAAGCAGGAAGCTAAACACAGAATAGAACCACCTACAAAAATAAACATCTAATTGTATTACGACTCTATCGTAGGGGAAGTCCACAACCAATTCAAGGGTGATAAACATGACGTTCATCAAAGATAAATCAGCTTACAAAACAGCAATTCTGATTTTCGTCAATTACGGTGATGAGTATCGCCATATAGCAAACATATTCCTGCATAAAGCTTATGGGGTCGGTTATGTTAAGCAAAGATAGCTCAATTGAAACACTCAGAGATACTGCTGAAAGCCTTTACCAGCTAACTAAGTTAATAAACTCAAACATTACTGACATGGATATAGAGCAAATAATTTCACTTTCTGGTCTCTGTTTAGATTTATCGGCTCAAGTATCAATTTGGATGGATGCGGAGTTTACAAAACGTGAAAAACAAAACAATTGATATTTATCGCCGTCGAATTCTTAAATCAGCATTATTACGCCACCAGCGAAAAACGGGTAGTACCTGCATCGCTATTAATCTGCCAAAGGGTGGAATAAGCACGATCGAATTAACAGAAATTTTACTGGATGGCCTGTTGAGAAAATTCGAAAAACTGACCATCAGCGAATACGGGAATATCGAAGCAGTAAAAATCATCAGATGGATTTACAACAGCGCTGTAGATGTGAATGGAAACGGCGAGTTCCTGACAGAAAGCGGAAAGGTATTAATCGACGATCTCATTGCTGAGTTGGTCGAGTTTGCCAAGAAACAAAAATCAGTCACAGCGGAGACAAGCCATGAGTGATCAGACACCAATTATTTCGCACGAACCAGTCAATATCGTGCTGACGATCGAAAACGGGAAAGTTATCCACGCGCGCCCGGTACAGAACGGCGAGGTTACAGCGTCGCTGGAGACTTTTTTATGGATGGCTGAACGCGCCGGTTACACGATCACTCCACCAGCAGGAGACAAGGACAATGGCCCTGACAGCGATACGAATTCCTGAGTGGGTGCACCTGCAGGCGGTCCATGTACTCCGCCAGTTCAGAGCCAGGCGAATCTATCCCTGCCGTATGCACGGCTCCAGAAACCTGAGCCTGAGGGTTAATCGCCGCTGGCGGCTGCTGTCCCGAGACGGCGGTCAAAACTGGGAAGTAATGAGTCACGAACGGTACAGCAAATTAAAGGACAGAAAATGAAAGAATTCTTCCTTTCCCTACTGTTTGGTCTGTTGCTGGTGGCCGTCATTTTCGGTGCACTAATCGAATACAAATTTCTCTCTGATTTTTGAGGTTAATCATGCGTGATACGGCAGATGTCGTCCACCTGGTCCCGAATGACTGGGTAAGCGAAAAAGTATTAATCGCGGTTACCGGACTCAAGCCCGGCACTATCCTCCGGGCCAGAAAGGAATGCTGGATGGTTGGTCGGGAGTATCTTCACGTTTCACCTGACGGAAACCCGAAGCCGTCCAGCGAGTGCATGTATAACCGCAAAGCGGTCGACGCATGGGTAGCCTCACTGAAAAACAAACAACCAGGGTGATTTGACGCCGTGAAAAAGGTACTCTCACATCGCTCTTGGGCGTCTGGAGGAATCAATGGATAAAGTCACATATCCGACAGGCGTTGAAAACCACGGTGGCACTTTGCGCATCTGGTTTAATTTTAAAGGTAAGCGTGTCAGGGAAGGTCTCGGTGCCCCTGATACCGCGAAGAACAGGAAGATCGCCGGAGAACTGCGGACATCGGTATGTTTTGCCATCCGTACAGGGACTTTCGACTACGCAGCACAGTTTCCGGATTCCCCTAACCTCAAAGCTTTTGGGTTGGGTAAAAAAGAAATTACAGTGAAAGAGCTTAAAGAAAAGTGGCTGGATCTGAAAAGGATGGAAATCTGCGCGAACGCATTCAATCGCTATGAGTCGGTCGCAAGGAATGTTGTGCCCAGGATCGGGAGTAATCGACTGGTGTCAGCGGTGACCAAAGAGGAACTGCTGTACCTCAGGAAAGATTTGTTGACCGGCTATCAGAATCCGACGAAAGGCAAAGCTCCAGCAAAAGGGCGAAGTGTTGTTACCGTGAATTATTACATGACAACCATTGCCGGAATGTTTCAGTTTGCCGCAGATCACGGTTACCTGGATGTGAACCCCTTCGGGGGGATTAAGCCTCTTAAAAAAGCCAGAGCAGAACCTGATCCGCTAACCCGTGACGAATTTATTCGCCTGATCGATGCATGCCGGCATCAGCAGACGAAAAACCTGTGGTCACTTGCAGTATACACAGGGGTACGTCACGGGGAGCTGACCTCCCTGGCCTGGGAGGATATCGATCTTGAAGCTGGAACAATAACAATCAGGCGTAATTATACAAAACTGGGCGAGTTCACTCTACCGAAAACTGAGGCGAGTACTAACAGGGTCATACACCTTATCAAGCCCGCGATCAGCGTCCTGAGGAATCAGGCAGAAATGACCAGGCCAGGAAAGCAGTATCACATTGATGTTCAGCTTCGCGAGTATGGCAGAACGGAGAGCCACGAATGTACATTTGTCTTTAACCCTCAACTGGTCAGAAGATGTCAGCATGTTGGGTTTATCTATAAAGTCGATTCGATAGGTGATTTATGGGACGCAGCGGAGAAACGAGCAGGGATAAGGCACAGGAAAGCATATCAGTCGCGTCACACGTATGCGTGCTGGTCACTGTCAGCTGGCGCTAATCCCAGCTTCATTGCCAGTCAGATGGGCCATGCGAGCGCTCAGATGGTCTTCAATGTATACGGGGCGTGGATGGCTGACAGCAGTAGTGAGCAGATCGCAATGCTGAATCAGAGGCTTGCGGATTTTGCCCCACAGGTGCCCCAAAGCCTAAAAAGCAGCACCAGAGCATTATTGAAATCAGTAAGTTAGTTACGAATGCCCGACATGTCAATTGTGTGGAGGGTAACACCACCCTGTACGCGCTTCCCAAAGCCGAGGTCGTTGAACGCTGGCACGCACAGACGACCGATGAGTTTCGTTTCTGTTTTAAATTCCCGGCGACCATCACGCATCAAGCCGCGTTGAGAAACTGTGACGATTTAGTCCTGGAGTTTTTGACCCGGATGTCGCCGCTGGAGGGGCGTATTGGTCAATACTGGCTCCAGCTTCCCGCCACATTTTCACCTCGCGACCTTCCTGCATTGTGGCAATTTCTTGACGCCCTGCCCAAACGCTTCACTTATGGTGTGGAAGTCCGTCATCCGGGATTCTTTGCAAAAGGGGAAGAGGAACAACAGCTCAACCGTGGTTTACACGAGAGAGGGGTAAACCGGGTTATTCTCGACAGCCGCCCGGTCCACGCAGCTCGCCCTCACACTGAGGCGATACGCGAGGCACAGCGCAAGAAACCCAGAGTCCCCGTTCATGCAGTTGTCACCGCCGCTCACCCGATGGTGCGATTTATCGGCAGCGATAATATGGTACAAAATCGTGATTTTTTTGCCGACTGGTTAAACAAATTACCGCTCTGGGAGCACTCAACCACGCCTTACCTGTTTTTACACACGCCCGATATCGCACAGGCTCCGGAGTTAGTGGACGCCATCTGGCATGATTTACAGGCCGCAATTCCGGGTATTGGCGCCGCACCGTCTATTCCACAGCAATCTTCTCTTTTCTGAAAATGCCACCTATCATAGACAGTGCCATCAGCCATTTTAAAGGGAGTTTGTATGGTAAGCGCGCTATATGCCGTATTGGGTGCGTTATTGTTGATGAAGTTCTCCTTTGACGTTGTTCGTCTACGGATGCAGTACCGCGTTGCCTATGGCGATGGCGGTTTTAGCGAGCTACAAAGCGCGATTCGCATTCACGGCAATGCGGTGGAATATATTCCCGTTGCCCTCGTGCTGTTGCTCTTTATGGAGATGAACGGTGCTGAGACATGGATGGTGCATATCTGCGGTTTGATTCTCATTGCCGGTCGACTCATGCATTATTACGGCTTCCATCACCGACTTTTTCGCTGGCGGCGCTCCGGTATGAGCGCAACCTGGTGCGCCCTGTTGCTGATGGTGCTGGCAAATCTCTGGTATATGCCCTGGGAGTTGGTTTTCTCCCTGCATTAGCGCACAATACGCCACTTTATTTTTCCCGGATTTTTACGTTATGTCTCACCGCGACACGCTTTTTTCTGCGCCTATCGCCAGTCTGGGTGACTGGACCTTTGATGAACGGGTAGCTGAAGTCTTCCCGGATATGATCCAGCGTTCCGTTCCTGGCTACTCCAATATTATCTCGATGATTGGCATGCTGGCTGAACGTTTTGTCAAACCCAACACCCAGGTCTACGATTTGGGCTGTTCTCTGGGCGCGGCGACGCTCTCGGTGCGTCGCAACATCCACCATGATAACTGCAAGATAATTGCCGTCGACAATTCTCCGGCGATGATTGAACGCTGCCGCCGCCACATTGATGCTTACAAAGCCCCGACCCCGGTTGACATTGTGGAAGGCGATATTCGTCATGTCGTTATCGAAAACGCCTCTATGGTGGTACTGAATTTTACCCTGCAATTCCTTGAGCCGCCCGAGCGCCAGGCATTGCTGGATAAGATTTATCAGGGGTTGAATCCGGGCGGCGCGCTGGTGCTGTCAGAGAAGTTCAGTTTTGAAGATGCGCAGGTCGGCGAATTGCTGTTCAACATGCATCATGACTTCAAGCGTGCCAACGGCTATAGCGAACTGGAAATTAGCCAGAAGCGCAGCATGCTGGAAAACGTCATGCTGACCGATTCCGTCGAAACCCATAAAGCACGTCTGCGCCAGGCCGGATTCGAACACAGCGAACTGTGGTTCCAGTGCTTCAACTTCGGCTCTCTGGTGGCGCTAAAAGCTGAGGTTCCCGCATGATCGAGTTCGGAAACTTTTATCAGCTGATTGCCAAAAATCACCTTTCCCACTGGCTTGAAACCCTGCCCGCGCAAATTGCGGCCTGGCAGCGCGATCAGCATGGCCTGTTTAAACAGTGGTCGAACGCGGTTGAATTTCTGCCCGAGTTAACGCCGCACCGTCTGGATCTGCTGCACAGCGTCACCGCCGAAAGCGAAACACCGCTGAGCGAAGGCCAACTTAAACGTATCGATACCCTGATGCGCAATCTGATGCCGTGGCGTAAAGGTCCGTACTCTTTATATGGCGTCAATATTGATACCGAATGGCGTTCTGACTGGAAGTGGGATCGCGTATTGCCGCATCTGTCCGATCTTACCGGTCGCACGATTCTGGATGTTGGCTGCGGCAGCGGCTATCACATGTGGCGCATGATTGGCGCAGGCGCACATCTCGCCGTCGGGATCGACCCAACGCAACTGTTCCTGTGCCAGTTTGAAGCAGTGCGCAAATTGTTGGGTAACGATCAGCGCGCGCATTTACTGCCGTTGGGTATCGAACAACTGCCCGCGCTGAATGCGTTTGATACCGTATTTTCGATGGGCGTGCTCTATCATCGCCGATCGCCGCTGGAGCATCTGTGGCAGTTAAAAGATCAACTGGTCAAAGACGGTGAACTGGTGCTTGAGACGCTGGTCGTTGAGGGCGATGAAAATACCGTGCTGGTACCCGGCGATCGCTACGCGCAGATGCGCAACGTCTACTTTATTCCTTCTGCGCTGGCGCTGAAAAACTGGCTGGAGAAGTGCGGTTTTGTCGATGTGCGTATCGCAGATGTTTGTGTGACGTCAACCGAAGAACAGCGTCGTACCGAATGGATGGTCACTGAGTCGCTGGCCGATTTCCTTGACCCGAACGACAGCAGCAAAACGGTCGAGGGTTACCCTGCTCCTCTGCGTGCGGTGTTGATTGCGCGCAAACCGTGATGGATTGCCCGGTGGCGTTACGCTTACCGGGCCTACAAATCTCGTAGGCCTGATAAGGCATCGCCGCCATCAGGCATAAAAAGATAAAAAAAGGCCCCTGTTGAAATTGCAGGGGCCTGGTACGAGCAAGCATCATATTGGGCGACATGATGCAACGGTAAAAATCAGTTGGCCTGATGACGAACAATGATTCCTTTCATCTCTGCAACCGCCGCCCCGTCAACCACATAACGGGAAAACTCATCCGCTTGCGTATCCGCTGACATCGACAGTCCCTGATTGCAATAACGCATTGGTGAGGCAACCTGGGCTCCGGCGGAGCTGTGTACTTCCCTGACACCTGCATCCAGGAAATCCTGCAAATTTTTTGCACGAACCCCTGCTCCGGCCATAATTATTGGAGCATCAGCGTGTGTAATTAGTTCCATAATTATTGGTAAACCTTGCAGTGCGTCAGATTTTTGCCCGGATGTCAGCACTCTCGCAACACCCAAATCCGCCAGATTCTTAAGCGCATTTAATGGATTAGCGCACATATCGAATGCACGATGAAATGTCACTGCCAACGGCGCGGCAGCGGCCATTATTTTTTCCATTCGCGGCATATCCACATTGCCGTCCACGTCCAGAATGCCTATCACCAGACCGGGGAAACCCAATTCTCTGACCGCGCGCACATCTTCCAGCATGGCGGCAAATTCACCGTCGGTATAACAAAAATCACCACCACGCGGGCGAATAATTGGATGCACGGGAATCGTTACGTGTTGACGAACCGAACGCAGCACACCCAGCGAAGGCGTCAATCCGCCCTCTTTCGGCGCTGAACACAACTCGATCCGATCGGCACCGTTTTGCTGCGCCGTTAACGCGCACTCCATGCTGTAGCAACAAATCTCGAGCAACGCCATACTCACTCCTTTTTCAGAATCATTTATCATGCCATGCCTGTTAACGCTAAACGCCGCAGACGCTCACAAACTCAATTCCCTGACTGCTCGCTTGCCACAATGTCTTCAATCGACCACGGGTGAAACTTGATGGTAACTTTGCCATCCGTCACCGCCAGCGTTGGGTTCGCCAGACGTTCGTGCTCGCCTTTGGGCGAACTGGTTTTGACGAAAATCCCCGGCTGGCTTAGGCCATCGTCAGAGAGCAGCGCCAGCGCCCGTGCGTTCAACGTTTCCGGTTCGCCGGGCAGCACAATTTCAATATGTTCCCAGCCTTCGTGCGGGTAGCGCTTTTCACCCGGCCACGGTAATTCCACAACGCTGAATCGCCAGTGTCCGACGCAAACAGGCTCTTTCAGTTTGAACAGGCAGATCGGCCTACCGTTGATGATATTTTCCGACAGGAGTTCGCCACACTGCTCAAACCCACGCCGCCACCGTTCTGCGGTCGCATTCTGATGGCAACGAAGAGAGATATGGTCGGCCTCAAGGGGCGCCAGATCCAGACCGAGGCGAGTAGAAAGCGCCGTTAACGCCAGCGTAAAACGCGGTAAATCCGCGGAAATATCCTGCAGTTCGTCAATAGATTGCCAGTTCGCCATTTTGGATACTCGTCTTCATCTTCAAAGCCGTTAATTTACTCTGTTGCGGGGCGGCAACCAACCGCTGATTGCGGTCAACGCGCCATGAATAGTGATGCCTCATTATGTTGCGGTGATTCCAGGGTCGCGACAACATGCGCCAATGCTGACGCAAACGGGCATTTGCAGTATACTCCCGCCCTAAATTCTTAAACTGGTGCGGGCACAGTCACCCCGCGTCTTAAACGTAAGGTATTCCGGTGAATATTCAGGCTCTTCTCTCAGAAAAAGTTCGTCAGGCCATGATTGCTGCAGGCGCGCCTGCAGATTGCGAACCCCAGGTTCGTCAGTCAGCAAAAGTACAGTTCGGCGACTATCAGGCCAACGGCATGATGGCAGTTGCTAAAAAACTGGGTATGGCGCCGCGACAACTTGCAGAGCAGGTGCTGACTCATCTGGATCTCAACGGCATCGCCAGCAAGGTTGAAATTGCCGGTCCGGGCTTTATCAATATTTTCCTCGATGCGGCGTTTCTCGCCCAACACGTCCAGCAGGCGCTGGCCTGTGACCGTCTTGGCGTCGCTCTCCCTGAGAAGCAGACGGTTGTGGTGGATTACTCTGCGCCTAACGTCGCCAAAGAGATGCACGTCGGCCACCTGCGCTCGACCATTATCGGCGACGCGGCTGTGCGTACTCTGGAGTTTCTGGGTCACCATGTTATTCGCGCCAACCACGTCGGCGACTGGGGCACGCAGTTTGGTATGCTCATCGCCTGGCTGGAAAAACAGCAGCAGGAAAACGCCGGCGAAATGGCGCTGGCAGACCTGGAAGGATTCTATCGTGATGCGAAGAAGCACTACGATGAAGATGAAGTGTTTGCCGAGCGCGCACGTAACTACGTGGTGAAACTGCAGGGCGGCGACGCGTACTTCCGCGAAATGTGGCGCAAACTGGTCGACATCACCATGACGCAAAACCAGTTAACCTACGATCGCCTGAATGTCACGCTGACGCGTGACGACGTGATGGGCGAAAGCCTGTACAACCCGATGCTGCCGGGTATCGTCGCCGATCTGAAAGCCAAAGGCCTTGCCGTTGAAAGCGAAGGCGCGACGGTGGTGTTCCTTGATGAGTACAAAAACAAGGAAGGCGAACCGATGGGCGTCATCATTCAGAAGAAAGATGGCGGCTACCTCTATACCACCACTGACATCGCCTGCGCCAAATACCGCTATGAAACGCTGCATGCCGATCGCGTGCTGTACTACATCGATTCCCGCCAGCACCAGCACCTGATGCAGGCATGGACTATCGTGCGTAAAGCCGGGTATGTGCCGGACTCTGTACCGCTGGAACACCACATGTTCGGCATGATGCTGGGTAAAGACGGTAAACCGTTCAAAACCCGCGCGGGTGGCACAGTGAAACTGGCTGACCTGCTGGACGAAGCGCTGGAACGCGCGCGCCGTCTGGTAGCTGAGAAGAATCCGGACATGCCTGCCGATGAGCTGGAAAAACTGGCAAACGCCGTCGGTATCGGCGCGGTGAAATATGCGGATCTCTCCAAAAACCGCACCACCGACTACATCTTCGACTGGGACAACATGCTGGCGTTTGAAGGCAACACTGCCCCTTACATGCAATATGCCTACACCCGTGTACTGTCCGTATTCCGTAAAGCAGACATCAGCGAAGACGCGCTGGCGGCTGCACCGGTTATCATCAGCGAAGATCGCGAAGCGCAGTTAGCCGCTCGCCTGCTGCAGTTTGAAGAGACGCTGACAGTGGTCGCGCGTGAAGGTACGCCACACGTTATGTGTGCCTATCTGTACGATCTCGCCGGTCTGTTCTCCGGTTTCTATGAGCACTGCCCGATCCTGAGTGCAGAAAGCGAAACCGTGCGTAACAGCCGTCTGAAACTGGCGTTACTGACGGCAAAAACGCTGAAACTGGGTCTGGATACGCTGGGTATCGAAACCGTAGAACGTATGTAAATCCATACGCTTAACATTCAGGCCTGAGTTCGTTTGCGGACTCAGGCCTTTTTTATCTCCAGCGTTCGCATTCTGTAACATGTCACAAGAAATGACACATTTCTCAGGAGGGATGGTACATTTTTTGCCTGTCATCGCGTTGACCTCTCCGTATCATTAGGCGGCTAATTAATCAGGTACGGGTCAATGACGTTTAAAGATTTCGCAGCAGAAGAGAAACTCTTTCTGAGACGGGTAGTGGTGGCGTTTGGCCTGGTGGTTATTTGCTTCGGGATCCTTCTTGTCAATCTCTACAATTTACAAATTCGCCAACATCAGTACTACGCGACCCGCTCTGACGAGAACGACATTAAAATGCTGCCGATCGCGCCAACTCGGGGCATGATCTATGATCGCAATGGCATCCCGCTGGTGCGCAACGTGACCTGGTACGATATCTCGGTTACACCCTACAAAATCAGCAATATGGATACGTTAATCCAGCAACTGACGCCCATCGTTGACCTGACACCGGATGATATCGAGGCATTTCGCCACGCGCTGAAATCAAGCAGTCGCTACCGCCAGGTAGTGCTGAAAAATGCCCTGAGCGACGTCCAGATTGCGCGATTTTCCGTAAACCAATTTCGTTTCAGCGGCGTCGCCATCAGTCGCTATGAAGATCGGCAATACCCCTACGGCGCAAAACTGGCGCACGTACTTGGCTATGTCTCAAAAATTAACGATAGCGATCTGAAAACACTCAGCAAAGAAGGGATCGCGGAAAATTACGCCGCCGACCATAACATCGGCAAACAGGGTATTGAACGCTTTTACGAAAATGAGCTGCACGGCAAAACCGGCTACCAGGAAGTGGAGGTGGATAATCATGGTCGGATTGTCCGTCTGCTAAAAGATGTCCCCCCCGTCGCCGGTAAAAACATCCACCTGACGCTGGATCTCCACCTGCAGGAATATATTGAGAGTCTGGTTGCCGGACAACGCGAAGCGGTTCTGGTGGAAGATCCGCATGACGGCTCGGTACTGGCGATGGTCTCGAATCCCAGCTATGACCCGAATCCTTTTGTGAAAGGCATCAGCTATCAGGAGTACGACAAACTGCTGAAGGATAAAGATCTGCCGTTGATCAATCGTGTGACGCAAGGGCTGTATCCACCAGCCTCCACGGTGAAACCCTACATGGCCATATCGGCGCTGTTAAACGGCGTCATTACACCGCAAACTTACTTTTTCGGCGCGCCGACGTGGACGCTCCCCGGAACAGAGCGCCGCTACCGCGACTGGAAGAAAACCGGTCACGGCATGTTAAACGTCACCAAAGCGATTGAAGAGTCGGCGGACACCTTTTTCTACCAGGTCGCTTACATGATGGGTATCGACAGGATCAACAGCATGTTGTCGCAGTTTGGCTACGGTAAACCAACCGGTATCGACCTTAACGAAGAGTACAACGGCCTGCTACCGAGCCGTAACTGGAAACAACGGGTACATAAAAAAACCTGGTATCAGGGAGATACCATCTCGGTCGGCATCGGTCAGGGATACTGGATCGCCACGCCGATTCAGATGGTAAAAGCGATGGTAGCCCTGCTCAACAATGGGAAAGTGATCTCCCCTCACCTGCTGCAGGAAGAAGATAATGGTAAAACCCGTATTCCTTACCATGCCGCCACGCCACCCACACAAATCGCCGACGCCGCATCACCGTATTGGGGATTGGTGCGCCAGGCGATGTTCGGCATGGCGAACTCCCCTAACGGCACCGGCTATAAATTCTTTCACACCGCACCTTACGGTATTGCCGCCAAAAGTGGCACATCCCAGGTATTCAGCCTGAAAGAGAACCAGACCTACAATGCGAAAATGATCCCGATTCGCCTACGCGACCATGTGTTCTATACCGCTTTTGCGCCCTATAACAACCCGAAAGTCGCCATCGCAGTGATTATGGAAAACGGGGGCAGCGACGGCGTGACCGCCGCGCCGGTGATGCGTCAAATACTTGACCATCTGTTTGTGTCGCAAAACGCGGTTGCCCAACCGGTTCACGGACAGGCGGAAAGCGCATCCCCGGTAACGAAACCGACACCGGGGAGCGTTTGACAGGATTAAAAATACTTACGCAGATATTCGGTGAGGCACAGCATCGCCATTGCCTGGCCGTACGGCATGGAGGTCAGTGGAATGTTGCGGTAAAAATCAAGGTCATGGCCCATGCCGGTGCCAAAGGACGTTTGCAACAGCTCCCCTTGCGGGGATATGTTCGCTACGATCCCTTTAATGGCCTTCTCGGCAACCGCTGCATACTCCTGACCGACATAGCGCTTACGTACCGCTTTCAGAATACCGTAGGCAAATCCCGCAGTGGCCGACGCTTCCAGATATGACTGCGGATCGTCCAGCAAGGTATGCCACAACCCGCTCTCATCCTGACATTTCGCCAGCGCAGCAATTTGCGCATTCAGCACCTGCACCAGATAACGGCGGACTGCGTTATTTTCAGGCAGATCCAGTAGCTCCAGAAAATCCGGGATCACGATGGTCAGCCAGCTGTTGCCACGCGCCCAGCGGGCATGGGCAAAGTTATGGTGTCCGTCATAGTTCCAGCCGTGGAACCACAGCCCCGTTTCTCTATCCATCAGATTCTGCACATGCAGCAGGAACTGATAGGTCGCCTCTTCCACATATGCCGGACGATTGAGCAGTTTGCCAATCTTAGCCAGCGGCAACACCGTCATCATCAACGTGTCATCCCACATTTGCTGATGGTTTTCTTCCGCCAGCGTAATGTGCTGCATACCGCCGTGATCGGTGCGCGGCATCTCATTCATCGCCCACTCCGCCCAGCTATCAAGCCACGGCAGATACGCCGGGTTGCGGGTTTCTTCGTAGCGATAGGCCAGCGTTAAAAACGGCGCCATCGTGTTGACGTTTTTGGTGGTTGCCCCCTCGGCAAAACGGTCGGCAAACCAACTGTCGATAGTGTCGCGCGTTGCCTCATCGCCGGTCTGCTGATAGTACTGGTACATCCCGTACAAACCGACGCCGTGGGTCCACTCCCATCCGGCCCAACCTTTGGTGTCGATCACTCGCCCGTCATCCAGTCGCAGCAGAAACTCACCCGTTTC
Source organism: Citrobacter sp. Awk 4 (assembly GCF_028069725.1). Lineage (GTDB taxonomy): Bacteria > Pseudomonadota > Gammaproteobacteria > Enterobacterales > Enterobacteriaceae > Citrobacter_D. Next base: position 5,840 of record NZ_JANEWG010000073.1, on the reverse strand, counting down.
ATCATGAATATTGACCAGGTTATGCGTCACCTTTTGGATCAGGGTTTTTAACTCATCCCTGGCGATGAAATGCTCTGGCTGACGCAATAACGGACTGTGTTTGACTGGGTAAACCTTCATCTACTTAACCTCTGTGCAATGTCGAATTCATTGCCGCGCCCTGCTTAAGAGACGGCGCAGCCGGTTTATTACGGTTCAGATAACCAATATTGTTGTTACCCCAAAGTGATTCGTACGGCATGCCTGAAAGCATCTCAACGGTGGCACGCGCCTGCGGCGTAATCTCTTCTGGCATTGCCCGGCCCGAGTTACGCATTTTGGCCGTCTCTTCACGCAGGACACTGTGCGTTTGTAAATTCAGCTTAAAGCGCAAAGAAACCAGGAAGCCGACCGCCAGCACCAGCAATGTGCCGCAGCTCAGAATCAACAGAATGGTGTGGCTGACGGCTTCAGGTTGCGTGCTCTTCCCGGACACAAAACCTGACATTTGCATCACAATCCCCACCAGCATCACCGCCCCCGCCTGGGACGCTTTACGGGTCAGCGTCATAATGCCTGCGAAGATCCCTTCACGGCGCTGTCCGGTAATGACTTCATCGACATCCGCAATATAGGTATAGGTGTTCCAGGGTACATAGTTGATACCACCGCGTCCCAGGCCCGCAATAGCAGACACCAGCAGTAACAGGGAGTACACATCGCTCATGCCGGCATAATAGAGAACGGCATACGACAGCGAACTCAGACCAAACAGGACCACCACCATGCGGTAAGACGGCGCAGGTCCAAAACGGATGCACAGCGGGATCATCCCGATAACCGCAATGAACTGGAAAATCGCCATCGTGCCCAGCAGATTCGACGCCATTGAGGCTTCCTGCATAAGAACGAAGACCACGTAATAGGTAAAGACCGCGTTGAAGACGTCCTGCGCGATATAACCGCCAAGGTACATCCCCAGATGCTGACGAAAAATTTTGATCCGCAGCGTCGAACTCAATTCAACGAACAGGCGATTCATACTCTGGCGGAAGTTCAGGTTTTTCTTCTCTTCCTCGGCACGCAGAGCCGCTTCCGTCCACTCTTCACGCGGACGCTCCCAGGTGAAGAACCACACGAATGTCAGCATCAACGCACACAGTACCGAGAAGACCATGCTGGCATAGAAAAAGGAGATCGGGTTGTCTTTACCAAACGCCGTCAGCAGAATACCCGGCAGGAAGGAGGCCAGAATGGCGGACATTTGCGCCATTGCAATGCGTGCCCCGGAGAACTTGGTCTTCTGCCTGAAGTCATCGGTCATTTCCGGCACCAGCGTCTCGTATGGCACCAGAATCATGGTGTAAACGATATCAAAGACCAGATAGGTCAGCAGGTAGTACCAGAACGTCATGTCGCCAACCCACATCAGTGAGTAGCTGAATACACAAGGGATCCCTAGCAGAATAAAGAACTTACGACGACCAAAACGTTTACCGAGCCACGTAGAACCAAAGTTATCGGTTAAAAAGCCCATCAGCGGGCTGACAACAGCATCAAGGACCCTTGCCGCAGCAAAAATGAACGTAGCCTCGATCGGCGTTAAGCCACAAAAAGTCGTATAGAAGTAAAGAAGCCAGGCAGCGGTTAACGCGGTCGTTCCGGCGCCTAAAAAGTCGCCTGCGCCGTACGCGAAATAATTCACCAATCCAATTTTACGTGTATTCATTGCCGTAAACCCTGCAAAAAATGAAGAGGTCGCCAACGCTGGCCTTACCTACTCCACCAGACGAACGGAGGCAGAGTAAAAGGACAAGGGGCGTTCATACACGGGCTACAATAGAAGCTTACAGGATGTGATACCTTTTTGTTTCTGCCACCGCATTTCGTGTGGTGGCAGAATCGCAAAGAGTTCGGCAACGCGTGTCACCGATTTATAAAACAGTGTTTCTCAAGAATCAAAAAAGAGGTCGCGTAATTGCGAAGCGGTTTGCATTTTCACCGGTCAACCGCCTGAAATAACGGCGATTGACTATTATCGGTAGTTAACAATCACCTGGTTACTCTGCACTTTAAGCGCGGGGATCAGGCGTCCCCCCCCCGGCACTTCCCAGACGAAGCGCAGCGGTTCGATAGCGGGTACGTTGGCAAATCCGCGCGTGGTTCCGCTTTGCCCTTCTAATTCCACACAGCGCGATTGCGAGCACAGGCGCACCAGCAGGCCCGCTGGCGTAGGGCCGTCCAGGGTATAACGCCAGGCCACCAGCGTCATTAAGCCGGAAACCGGTTGTCGCGAGGACAACGGTGATGAGGATGCGGACTCGCCACGATAATTCAGGGTAATTCCGGTGCTGCTGTCCTGCCACGCCCCTTCACCGGAAGCCAGCGCCATCCACGGAAGCAGGCACAACATGCTGAATAATTTGCGCATTATTTGCCTCCGATGGTTGCGGTCATGCGAATGTGACGGTTATCCGAAAGCTCCAGGTTTGACAGCACCACCAGTTGCGGCAAGCTGCGCCGTAAAAAACGTGACAGCAACGGACGCAGGGCATGATTCACTAACAGCACCGGTGGTGCTCCCAGCATTTCCTGGCGCGACAGCGCTTCTTGCGTCTGTGCCAGCAAACGATCCGCCAGACCTGGCTCAAGTCCGCCACCACCTTGTAACGCCTGTAATAACAAGCGTTCAAGCGGGGTATCAAGGCCAATGACATGCACTTCATCATTACCCGGGAACCACTGTTGAGTAATGGCGCGACCCAACGCCACACGCACCACGGCAGTGAGTTCCTGCGCATCGCTCTGTATCGGGGCATGTTCGGCCAGCGTCTCGAGGATAGTGCGCATGTCACGAATCGGCACTTTCTCATCCAGCAGGTTCTGTAGCACTTTATGCAGCGTGGTGAGTGTGACCACGCCGGGTACGAGATCTTCTGTCAGCTTAGGCATCTCCTGCGAGACGCGATCCAGTAGCTGTTGCGCTTCCTGGCGGCCAAATAACTCCGCAGCAAACTGACCAATCAGATGGTTAAGGTGCGTTGCCACGACAGTGCTCGCCTCCACAACCGTAAATCCCTGAATTTGCGCCTGCTCTTTCAGCGCGCTTTCAATCCAGATAGCCTCCAGGCCAAAGGCGGGATCCACTGTCGGCTCGCCAGGCAGCGTCCCCGCCGCCGTCCCTGGATTAATCGCCAGCCAGCGACCCGGATACGCATCGCCGCTGCCAATCTCCACCCCTTTCATCAGAATACGGTAGCGCGCAGGCTGCAGATCCATATTGTCGCGGATATGCACCACTGGCGGCAGGAATCCCATCTCCTGAGCAAATTTTTTACGAATACTGCGAATGCGTCCGAGCAGTTCCCCGTCCTGTTGAAAATCCACCATCGGGATCAGCCGATAACCGACCTCCATGCCCAGGGAATCTTCCAGCTGCACGTCATTCCAGGTGGCTTCCACCACCGAATTGTTTTCCGGCATCTTCACCGGCTGCGGTTCAGCGGGTGCCGCTTGCTCCCGCCCCCGCATCCACCAGGCCAGACCCAGTAACGCCGCAGTAAACATCAGGAAAACCAGGTTCGGCATCCCGGGAACCAGTCCCAGCAACCCCAGAACCGCCGCACTGAGCAGCATGACGCGGGGGTTACTGAACAACTGGCCGACCATCTGTTCACCGACATCCTGGTCAGTACTGACGCGGGTCACAATGACACCCGCCGCCGTTGAAATCACCAGCGCCGGGATTTGCGCGACCAGACCGTCGCCGATGGTCAGCAGGGTATAGCTTTCCGCCGCGTGCCCCATACTCATGCCGTGTTGCAGAACCCCCACCAGCAGTCCCCCCACCACGTTGATAACCATAATCAAAATACCGGCGATGGCATCCCCGCGAACGAACTTACTCGCACCGTCCATCGAACCGTAAAAATCGGCTTCCTGGGTCACTTCAGTGCGCCGTTTTTTCGCTTCATCTTCCCCGATCAACCCGGCATTTAAGTCGGCATCAATCGCCATCTGCTTGCCGGGCATCCCATCCAGCACAAAGCGCGCGCCCACTTCCGCGATACGCCCAGCCCCTTTGGTGATAACCATAAAGTTGATGATGACCAGAATCACGAACACCACAATACCAATGGCGAAGTTCCCGCCCACCAGGAAGTGACCGAATGCTTCAACGACCTTGCCTGCCGCCGCCGCGCCGGTATGCCCTTCCATCAGAATGATACGTGTTGACGCCACGTTCAGCGCCAGACGCAACAGCGTGGTGAACAGCAATATGGTCGGGAAAGCGGCAAATTCCAGCGTACGCTGGGTGAACATCGCCACCAGCAGTACCATGATCGACAGCGCGATATTAAAGGTGAACAGCAGGTCGAGGATGAACGCAGGCAGCGGCAGCACCATCATCGACAAAATCAGCAGGATGAGGATCGGCCCGGCAAGAATTTGCCATTGGGAGGACTTCATAGTGTTGGGCAGGCGCAGCATCGCAACCAGATTAGCCATCGGTATTCTTCTCGTTCATAAAATCCAGTGCGTCAGGCACCGGTAGATTTTCAGGTTGTGGCGGACGCTGCCCACCGGCAAGGCGCCAGCGTTTAAGCTGCCAGACCCACGCCAGGACTTCCGCCACAGCGGCATAGAGTTGTCCGGGAATTTGCTGACCAATTTCAGCATGACGATACAACGCACGCGCCAGCGGCGGCGCTTCCAGCGTTGGCACGCGATGTTCAGCGCCTATTTCACGAATACGCAGCGCCACCAGCCCCGCCCCTTTGGCGACGACTTTTGGCGCACTCATTTTGTTTTCGTCGTACTGCAGCGCCACCGAGTAGTGCGTGGGGTTGGTGACAATGACATCGGCTTTCGGCACATCGTCCATCATGCGGCGACGCGCGGCCGCTCGCTGCATTTGGCGAATGCGCCCTTTAACATGCGGATCGCCTTCGCTTTGTTTGAACTCATCGCGAATATCCTGGCGCGACATGCGTAACTTTTTCAGATGGCTAAAAATCTGGAAGAAAACGTCAAAGCCCACCATCGGAATCACACCCAGCACGACCAGCAGCGCGCAGAGCCCGACGAGATCCAGCGCGTTACCCATCGCCGTCACCGGCGACTCTGCCATCAAACGCATCATCTCCGGCCAGTTGTGCCAGAGGTAAAACCCCGTCACGCTGCCCACCAGGGTTGATTTGAGTATCGCTTTCAGCAGTTCTGCCCCGGTCTGTGCGGAGAACATGCGTTTGATGCCAGGCAATGGATTCAGTTTTGAGAACTTAGGTTGTAGTGACTTGCCGCTAAACACTAGCCCCCCCAGCATCACCGGGGAGATAAGTGCCACCAGCACCACACCGGTTATCAGCGGCAACAGCGCCCACATCGCCTCTTTGATCAGCAGAATAATTTGCCCGAGTATCAAATTGGGGTCGTTCACCATGCTGTGATCGAAACGTAATCCCGCCGAAAGCATGTTTGATAACCGTCCCGCCAGCGACTCGCCGCCAATCCAGATAATGCAAACACCCACCAGCAAAATCAGCAGTGAGGTCAGTTCTTTGGATCGGGGGATCTGCCCTTCTTCCCGCGCTTTTTCGAGTCGGTGGGGTGTGGGGGCTTCTGTTTTATCGTCGTTATCGCTTTCGTCTGCCACAGCACGCGCTCACGCCAGGTTGTCTCTGGGTAATGATGACAGAACGCTCCTTCTGCCAATGGCGCGAAAAGACCCCGTAAACAGCGCTTTTTAGGCCATTGATTTACGTTTAAGGCAAGATTTCAGCACAGAATTTAGACGTTATTACGGAACATCACTATCAATTACCAACGCATATTTATAGAAAATAAATATACTTACAGTT
>NZ_JANEWG010000072.1 GCF_028069725.1 Citrobacter sp. Awk 4 | reverse complement strand
GCTATAGAGGCTTTTAAGCCATCTGTGATTTATGATGAATTAAGATTTCAATATGGTCTTCTTTTTGAATCTACGTTCTCACTTATAGATTATATAGAAGACAAAAAAACAATCTTCAAAAATAAAAAATTTGAGATAGAAACAAAAATAAAAAATGAAATAGGCTCCGATGGGGATATCATTGTTGATTATATGAGAGAACTCAGAAACTCTATCATACATAGAGGCGCAGACATAACTTCTGAGGGATGTGTGATTAACGATAGGTATGTAGTCTTAGCTCCAGATAATGTGACAAACAGGAATGGGGTGCTGATAGAAAAACCTAAAGAGATATTTTTAGATAAGTTACTTGCTGTTCTCGATAACGCAGTGAAGAATGTCACTATATCTGAACTGCATAGTTTAAACGTATTAGAAGAAAACAATGTTCAGTCGATTAATGATCTGGCAAGAAGACTAAAAAAACTACCGATTCCCCATCACGCTCCAGACGAAGTAAAAATGATGATTGAAGCACACATCAAAAACACTTCGGAAGAAGATTATTTATCAATGGCAACAGGCGTTTATAACTCTTCTCTGATTAATTTGATGGGAAATTTAGAAGTACGGATGAATATCCAACATTTATCATAATACCACTGCAATGTAAGTATCCCGGAAAGTCGTACCAGTAACATTTAATCCTTGTAATCCAGTTAAGTCAATCTCCGCTCCTCGCTCATAACCGACTTTCAGTTATGAGCGCCCCCAAACATAGGACGTCGTTTGACAAATCGCTGTTAATGCAGGTTACCTGACCACCAGCAAATCGGAGTACCGGGTGGTATAACGTGGAGACAACATTTCCCGTTTCATCTGCCACTTTGGCTGGATACCCTGCCCGGCAAAGTACAAGGTTCCCCGCCCATCTTTAGTGTTGAGTAGATCCAGCACCTCCATCAGTTTCTCACTGCCCGGGCGCGGCGCGTTGTCATCAAAAAGGTTAAGCTGGGCAACGCCCTGGCTGAAAAAATCGCCCAGCATCACTCCCGCTTTCTGATATCGGTACCCGTCTTTCCATATTGCGTCCAAACAACGGATGGCGGCACTGATGATGTCCCTGCTGTCCTGCGTGGGCGTTAACAGTTTCACGGAGGCATTATTGCCGTAATAGGGCTCGTTCAGTGCGAACGGGCTGGTCTTCACAAACGCTGAGATAAAACGGCAATACTGGTGCTCACCACGCAGCTTCTCTGCCGCCCGGGAGGCATAGCTGCAGATCGCCTGGCGCATTTCTTCATACTCCGTAATACGACCGCTAAAGGAGCGGGAACAGATAATTTCCTGTTTCACTGGCGCGAATTCTTCCAGCGCCAAGCAGGGTTCTCCGCGTAACTCACGCACCGTACGCTCAAGCACGACGTTAAAATGTTTCCGGATAAAACGGACGTCGGTATCAGCGAGTTGCAGTACGGTCTTGATCCCCATCGCCTCCAGTTTTTTCGAGATCCGCCGACCGATACCCCAGACTTCATCAACCGGCAGCGCGGCCATCAGTTTGCGCTGCCGATCGACATTGGACAGATCCACCACCCCGCCCGTCTGCCGCTGCCATTGTTTGGCCGCGTGGTTAGCCAGCTTGGCCAGCGTCTTGGTCTGGGCAATACCAACCCCCACTGTCAGGTGTGTGCGCTGCAAAACAGTAGCCCGGATTTCACGGCCAAAATCGGTCAGTTCCCGACAGTTCCGTACACCAGTGAGATCACAGAATGCCTCGTCTATCGAGTAGATTTCGCAGCGCGGAGCCATTTCTTCCAGCGTGGTCATCACCCGGTTAGACATATCCGCATACAGCTCATAGTTGCTACTGAAGCAGAGTACCCCGTGGCGACGGAAAAGATCCTTCTGCCAGAAGTACGGCTCTCCCATTTTGATACCCAGTTTCTTTGCCTCTGCGCTACGGGCAATAACACAACCGTCATTGTTGGAAAGCACCACTACCGGCCTACCTTTGAGATCCGGGCGAAAGACAGTTTCACAGGAGGCATAGAACGAGTTCACATCACACAGCGCGTACATGATCAGCCCGTCGATTTCACGATGAACGTCACCACACCAAAAACATCGAGCGTTTCTTCGCTCCCGATGATGATTGGCGACCAGGCGCGGTTTTCAGGGTTAAGCTGGACTGTTGGCCGTAACTGCAGGCGCTTGACGGTAAATTCCCCGTCCACCGCAGCAATAACGATATCGCCGTGCTCTGCCTTGCGTGAGCTGTCCACTACCAGCAAATCTCCCTCACCGATCCCGGCATCAATCATCGAGTCACCGGATGCCTTAACGAAGTATGTGGCGCTGGGGTGTTGTATCAGTAGCTCGTTAAGATCAATACGCTGTTCAACGTAGTCCTGAGCTGGGCTTGGGAAACCACAGGGTACAAGGTCGCCATAGAGTGGAAGCGGCTGCACTGCACGCAACCCGGAGGGAGTGAAAAACTGCATCATAATCACCGTCAATTAATACTGATATTATATACAGTAGTTTTTATTTGGGCGGAGATCAATGGCATTAGCCACCATAGATCATCATCGTTTCATAACTCAATGATTTACCTGGCTGCCGGAAAATTTTTAAATACAAGCTCAGCAAATATTCTCAAAATCTCACCGGCCATCGATTTTACATGAACTATTCCTCCGGTGGAGTAGGCCACTCGATATCTGGTGCTCTGGATGTGTCAACCTCTTCCAGCGCGTCAAGATAATCAAGCCAGTCATTATACTGCGCTTTTTCTGTATCCTTCAGACGCCCCATTGCAGCCTTACCAGGCCACTGTTTACTGCTCATATAGTCGCTTGCCTGAACAATCAGGTAGTGTTTTTTGTTTTCAGCACCCGCGATTAATTCTTCCCGTGTTGGTGGCGGAGCATCTGCCCAGGCAGGTAATCCGTCATCCCCCGCAACTCTGATCTTTCCTTCAGGTGGTTCGTTCATAAATTCAGATGCCTGCTCGTCTGTTAACACTGCTGCATCGTTGGGCCAGACATCATTTGCCCTGAATTCATTTTCCAGTGACTTCCATAAAATTAAGTTTTGTGTAGAGCTGTAGTAAAAATTCGCCATTAGTAACCAACTCCTAAAACGAATGCCGCCGCAGACGATGCCGTGTAAGTTGAACTCGCAGTGCATTTAGTTCTGTCACCCGGTGCAACCCCAAAGAAAGGTGAGTTGTTTGGGGAAAATGTCGTTCCTCCCGAGGAGATCATTGCAAAATTGCATGAGTTCGGAAATGCAGTTGGCCACGTAACATCAGTAGTCGAAATACTGCCTGACGATGCCTGTGGAATCGTCACTCTTGTCCCCTGAATGATAAGGGTGCTGTCGTTACCACTATTCTTTCCGGGGAATTTAGCAATGAAGCTGTAACCAGAAAAAGTGAACTCAGGTGCACCTAATTTCGCGGCAGCTCCTAAACCAAGGTTTGCGAGAGCAGTGGCGATGGCCGCCGCACCATCAGCTTTAATATCCCCAAAGGGATTTGAACGGCTCAGGAGCAGTTTCTTTAATGCCGTCAGCAACTGGTCGCGCTTTTCCTTATCCAGGGTAGCGCCGGAGGCTTCAACCACCCCCACCAGCTCTTCCTGCAGCATGTCAAAATAATCGTCATCCAGATCGGTAGCTGGTGTGCCAGTCTGAGGGTTTCCACGGGTAAAGCCGTTCTTGCCCGCGCCGAATTTATCCTTCTGCGCGGTTGCGGTATCTATGCGGTGCATGAGTTACTCCGGATATTTAAAAATAACGTAGGTATGGGAAGGGCAAAGCTTGTTCAGAACACACTCGACAACCGTGTCCCCCCAGATCCGCAACGCAGAGTTGCAGGGATCAATACAGGTCATCCAGGCGGTACTGGTGGAAGAAGGCATGTTCACCTGCCAGTAATAACGCCAGTCCGGCGAATACACGCCATCGGTACAGGCTGAAGTACAAGTAAAGGTGCTTTTGTCATAGCGCGTAATGGTGGCGCCCGGTTTCCCCAGCGCGGCGAGCTGGGTAAGAAAGAAATCCTCGTTGATACCCCCACTCAGATTGACCTTTGCGTCCAGGCGCTGCTGACGCTGGCGCAATGTCTGCGTTCCTGCGGGGATACACTCGTCAGGCAGGCCGCACAATCGTTCCCAGCGGTTAAGCAGTTCTGTGGTGGTGCGCGGGTCAAGCTCAAGCATCAGGTCATCCGCCCGCTGATGCACCCGCAACAATGATGGCGCAGAGCCGGACAGTGCCGGATCGCTGACTGACCATGCCGGTCCCGGTGGCAATAAGGCCGACAGCAGGCTGATGTAATCGTCGTTCGTCACGTCCATGCGATGTCCCCCATCACCGCCAGTTCATTCTTCGCGACAGGAATAGTGGCGGCAGGCTCAATAAGCTGATGGCTGTATTCCCCGGTCGCAATCGAAATGGCCTCATTGATACGGGACAGCTCCAGTTCCCCTTCCGGATAACCGTCGCGTAGCAGGAAGGCGCGTAACTCCGCCGTGACCGCCGCACGAATTTCCGGGGTGTCCGGCGTAATTCTGACGTGAAAATCCACCGTATGTTCTACCGGTTTAAACACATAGAGATCGGAGCCGGCCACCGGGGCAAGCGGCATAATATGCGTTCTGGCAGACGTTACGGTATCGTCATCGGGGATCGGATTGACCAGATCACTGCTGGCCACCATCACCCCAACCGTTCCGGTCCCCATCCAGTGACGATAAGTCCAGGCCCGGGTAATACCGGGAACCTCTTTCGCCCAGACGACATAATCGCCGTCGGCCCCGCCCTGCGGCGTCCAGTAGTAGCGTTCAATGACCCGCGCACGCCAGGTCTCCAGATCCTCAGTATCAAATCCCCCCGTCAGTGTGTCGGCCATACCTGAAGAGGGAAGTCCGCTCACCGGCGTGACCAGAATGAGCGCGGTACCGTCGTCCGCGTTACCACTGACACCAGCGACTGAACACGCTACCGGCACGCGCAACACCCCACCCGCACTGACGGCATCCGCCGTGGCCGTGTACTGGATCAAATCGTCACGCTGAATCACACTGCCGGTAGTGACCTTCAGCCCGTCGCTGACCCCCTCCCATCGCATATAGCCGACCAGCGTGGATGGCTGATTGACTTCCAGCCCCGGGCGCCACAGATAGTTACCTTCCGAATCCTTGAGGATGCGGATCGCGAACAGGGTGTTGTTGTTCATCATGAACCTGGCGCCGCTACGGTGTGACTTACGCAGGGTATATACCAGCTTGATGATGGCATCCGTCGTTACTGCCGCGGCTGAACCGGACAGGATATGCTGCAGAGTACCAAAAGCGCGTGTTTTGTCGTCGTCGAGGCTGGACGCATAAGCCAGGAACCCTTTTGGCTTTTTGGTACCATCCCCGGTGGTGAAGGCAATCTCTTCCTTCTCGGCAAATTCAGTGGCCAGCTCACTGTTGATCCAGTCTTCCGCATTAAAAAACACGTCATCGAGCATTTTCTGCGTCGCCTGCGGGTTGCCGTAGATTTCCCCCATAAAAGGTTCAATCATTTTCAGTTTGGATGCGTCCGTTGCCGGGCGCGCATCCGTCTCACCCACCCAGCCTGATGCCGTGCCACCCACGCTCACCAGTTTTTTATACTCAGAACCCCCTACGGTGATCACCGTGGACTCCTGCCGCATTACCACTTCATCCTTCAGCAGGGTAAGGATATTGCGATCCAGTTCTTCCGGAATGGCATATCCGCCGTCTTCATCGGTGCCCACCTGTAATGCTTTACGCTCCAGCTCACGAAGACCGTCATCATCACCTTTACGCATAAACTGCATAAAAGCGGTCTTGTGCTCGGTCGCCGCTTTGGACTGCTGCTGTGGGCCGCCAGGGCGTTTGAGCGACACCAGCTCAGTTTCCAGATCGGATTTCAGGTTTTCCAGCTCGGTGAGTTTACCGTTGAGGGTGTCAACTTCCCCGGCCAGTTTCCCCTTCTCACTTTCGAGGGCGTCAATTCGCTTATCGTTTTTGGCCCTGAAGTCATCAAACTTCGCCTGCAGCTCCTGCGCGACCTGTTCTACATCTTTAATTTCGACTGCCATGTTTTTTACTCCGGATTAAAATTTGATGTTTTTAAGTGCATCCAGTGCAGTGCCCACGCCATCAGCATCGCGCTGATTCAGTGTGCTATAACCCCCGGCCATGAATGCCTTGGCCTGGGTACGTGAGAGCCCAACGTCGCGCAGGACTCTTTCAATACTTTTTTGGGACGGCATCTCGCCCCGGGCAAACGCGCTTTTAACATCACTGATGCGAGCCTCGTCATTCGACGGGAACGTCACCGGGCTGACTTCCCAGAGATCAATCTCCTTCAGAAGAAACACCTCCTTAGTCCTGTCGTATTCCCAGTCTTTCAGCATGTAGCCAATAGAAAGGCCGGTTAAAGAACCGGCCTTCATGTGAGCATGTGCGCGTCTGGCAAGGGGATCGTCATCGATAAGGAGTCGCCCCTTAACGTATAACCCGACGTCATCCTCTTTCATGTCGGTATAGATGCCGATGGGTTCATCCATCTGATGCTGCCAGAGCATGGCGGGCATCGTGTTCTTTTCACGCCACGACTGAAGCGATTTACTGAATGCGCCGGGCACGACCACATCGTCGTAGCTGTCCTTCACACCAAATACGGATCCGTAGCCCTCAAATTCACCGCTGTCACTGACGGATTTCAGTTTCAGCGGCACATCCAGTCGCTGCTTATTCTGCATGGGGTTTATCCTCTTGCGGTTTCGCTTTGCTGCCGTCTGACGGCTTCGTGGTCATATTCATTGGCGTCAGGTAGACATCCCCGCCCGGACGAGGATTGCGATCTTCAAGTTCAAGGCAGTCATTGGGGGAATACATACCCCAGTTGATGGCAGTGGCATATGCCTCAAAGCGTGACTTCATATCGCCTCGCAACAGCGCGCCGACATTGAATTTTGCGTAGTACGTTCCCAGTTTCGATTCCCGGATCAGACCGATATTGATGCGCTGCTCAATACGCGTGAGGTACGGGATTAATGAATAATTGATAAAACCCAGGCCCAGTTCTTCAATGTTGCTGAACGTTGCCCGATCCGTGTTCTGTACCATATGCATCGGCACACGAAAAAGGCGGCAGATTTCCTCGAGCTGAAACTTACGCGTTTCAAGAAACTGACTGTCCTCGGCGCTCAGTGCCATCGATTTCCAGTCCAGCCCCATTTCGAGGATCATGGGTTTATGGGCATTGCCCAGCCCCTGGTGTTTTTCGGCAAAATCCTCTTTTAGTCGCTGGTAAGCGAGATCGCTTAACTCCTGCTCTGTCCGCAATACACCAGAAGTGACCGCACCATTACTGAATAACCTGGCACCGTGTTCTTCCGTGGCAAGCCCAAGGGAAATTGCCTCACGGGCATAGGCTATGGGGTTCAGACCCACCAGGCCATCGAGGGTAAGAATGCGCACATGCCAGATGTCCTCCTGCCCCAGCACATCAGTGCTGCCGTCAGGAAATGTGACCTGGTAAACCGGCTCCCATTGACTGTTAAGTTTCGGCTGGACACAGCCTGGATCCAGAGGGAGAAGCTCAACCACCTCACCCAGGGCCTTGACCTTATATGCGTAAAAATTTCCGCGAAGACATAAGCAAACCACCAGCAACTCCCAGAACTCCTGTGGTGTCATAAAACCATTCGGTTTTATGGATACCAGCTTATGCAGACGCTCGCTGGTCGCCTTTTCTTTATCTCTGCCAACGGTTTTATAAATATTGCAGGGAAGCATGCCGATAGATTCAGCAAGCACACGCACACAGCCAAAAACAGCGGTCAGACGCATTGCGCGCCCACTACTCACCCGCTTTCCTGTATAGGTGTCGTAAGTCAGACCTATTTCCTGCGCCAGTTCTGAGGGCGTGGTTACCGGCTGGTTACTTTTGGCGAACATGCCAGAGAAAAACATCAGTCACCCCCTGATTGTTTGCTGCCCGAAATGGAGAGTGCTTTAGCCACCAGCCAGGACCAGAGAAGACACAGAAAACCACCAGCGATAACGCCTGCAGGGGGATAAATCATCCATACCCCAAATGAGAGCAAAAGTGCCCCCAGCACCCCGACCAGTGGGGTGAGTATTTTCAGGATCATAAACGCCTCGGTTAAAGTGAACGGATACCATGAGACTCGAGTCGGTCAGACAAGGTGTCTACCTTCTCGTAAAGCATCGAACGTCCGATCGACATAATCAGCGCCACCGCGCCGTCGATTTTGTTCTCGTTCTGCTCTTTGATGGGTTTCACCACATCGTCGTTACCGGGAATATCACAGATCTTTGGTTGAAATGGTTACCCACTGCAGCGAACCATTCATTTCGATCTCCATCTGCAATGGCTTGCAAGTAATCACACCATTCTCAGTATCAACCCTTGTGATTACATGACCTTCTGGGGCCTCGTACTTTCCACTCTCTAGTAAGTTGGCACGATGTTCTGCCCCTAACCTTATACTGTTATAAGTCTCCTCTCCGATCATTTTTACCTCCACATTTACGAGGTTAGATAAAGCATAATATTTTTTAATCGAACCGAACTAATCCACCCATAATTACATTATTAATGGCCGCAACATTATTAATTCTTTCGAGAATAATTGGATCATCTTTCACTCTCTCAAGCCAGTCAGTAGCTGCGTTAGCAATATCCCTACATAATCTATCAGCACTTAACTGAAGCGCTCCGTTATACATAATCATGTGAGATACTCCATGAGTGAGATGTATTTTTATTCCGCCAGCCCAATCAGATGCTTCATGTAAGAAAGCGCATCGTAATTTCCAAAAGGTCTTCTCATCAAACTTATTATTGAACGGCTGCTGTTTAAGCAATTCAAGTTGCTCAACGTGCATTGCATTGGCTGCATCAGGATTTGTGGCCATTAAGTGATCATAACAAAAATCAGGGAAATATTTATCTTTCAGATTTTCAGTGAACCACCGCTTTGCTCTCGGACCATTAGATATGCGAGGCGTTTCAAGCTTTCCACAGATATCAGGTATTGAAAGTGCTATAAATAATGCTGCATAGTAATTTTTTTCTCCAAGGCATTTCTCTACAGAATCAATATATTCTTTCATTGAGATATTCCATTTCTAACAAAAGCCATATTTTATCACTACTTCCAAAAGTAACTGAGATGTAAGTCAAGAATATTTTTTGATATAAGAACCTTACCCCATCTTTGCACAGGTTCACCACCTCGCCACTCAGGGCAGCATCATTACTGCTGCATCGCCTTTCGGCAGAGGTCTGTCCGCTTTACAGCTTCATTGAAATATTCCCCTTCAGGCAGTTCGCCTGCCACGCTTTGTTGTGGCTCAGTACGTCACGCTTGGTCTGCCTATCCAGCACCTCGATATCGCGATCAGTCAGGTAGATTGGCTTTACCCAGTCACAGGCGGTATCAACCACCACCGGGGCGCTTCCACGACTCGCGCAGCTCACGATCAACATCGTCGCAAGGCATACGGTTAACAGTCTGCTGTGCATTGCTGGCCTCTTTCGTTACTTCGGCGCGCCGATCGGCTACGGCTTTGGTTGCGGCCAGAGCATCATCAGTACGTTGCTTATCCGCTTGAGCTTCGGCCTTTTCGCGTCCACGCATACTTCCCAGACCAAATGCCCCCAGCACCAGCATGATGAGCAGCCCGATACAGGTCAGAATAGCTTTGAGCTTTGTCATAGGCTCACACGCTCCCGGAGCCATCCATAAACGAATGATTCGTTTGCCGGGCGTTGCTCCGTCAGTTCCAGGTAGCGCTGCCCCTGGCTACAGTTCAACGCACGTAGCAGGACGTTTTCCCCTTCGCTTCCTCGCTTAGCCAAGAATGACTTCAGCGCGCTGACAGTTCGCGGGCCAATATGACCATCAGCAATAATGTCGGGATAGAACCGCTGCTGGTTGTTGAACGCGTTAAGCCAGCGCTGCAACCACTTCGCCTGAACTGATGGACCCATGTTTACGCCTGTATCGCACAACTCAGCGGCGATGGACGGTGAGACGGCGGCAATCAGGTCAAATCGAGGGCCATACCAGTAATCGGCCTCAAGAATTTCGAGTGCTTCCTGTCTGGTCAAATCACGCATGTCACGGGTATAGCCATGGGAACGAGCTGTTGCCTCGGTGATACCCCAGTTCGTCGGACCGCCTTTATCGTTCGGATGATTAACGTAACCCCCCTCTTTCGAGAGTATGGCGTTAAATATGTCGTCTTTAGTCATTAGTGCCTCAGTTGATCAACCAGTCGCGCTACGTTGCCCCTGACGGCCACCAGCACAGAAAGAAAGATGATATTGGCCCCGATTGTGGCCCACGATGAATGAGGGTAAATGCCGCAAAGATAGGCTAAGGGCACCGCACTGTAGATGACTGTAATTAGCCATGCCAGGCGCGAAACCCAAGGACGATGCCGGGAATCTCCCCGGCGGTAAAACATCAGGGTTATCACTACCCCGACGCAGAGCAGCGCGTTAACAGTCGCTGTCGGGTCATTTAGCGCCACCAGAACCTCCCCGGCGCGTTATAAGCGCCACCAGCGAGCCGATATCCTGGTTATTCAGGAACGTCAGGATTTTGACGGCTAATGCGGAAATGATTACGGCACCAATGGCATCCAGAGGTTTATCGCTGTAACCAGTCAGGGCTGCCAACTTTGAACCCACCAGCCCAGAACAGATAATCCCAGCGATATACGAAACAACGAAATACGCCAGCCGGCGGGTTGCGCTCATGTCTGAGGCTGTTGCTATGTAGAACACGGCCCCCGCAAATGCGCCAAATACCACACCGTAATCAGTTCCGGTCAGCAGTCCATAAACACTGGCACCCGTCAGGGCTCCACCAGCTAACCCTGTGCCGGAAATCGGATCGGACATTTAGCCCCCTCTTAATTGCTGTGAGTCCTCTCAGTAATGAGGGGAAATAGATTCAGGCTTCACAGGCTGGATTTTTCAACGAAGCAGTTAGCGGATGATTCCTTTGAGCCTGAAATAGACAAAGGCCACCAAAATGGTGAC
Source organism: Citrobacter sp. Awk 4 (assembly GCF_028069725.1). Lineage (GTDB taxonomy): Bacteria > Pseudomonadota > Gammaproteobacteria > Enterobacterales > Enterobacteriaceae > Citrobacter_D. Next base: position 8,003 of record NZ_JANEWG010000072.1, on the reverse strand, counting down.
CTCAGAAAACGAAAAACCCCGCCGAAGCGAGGTTTGAACATACTTAAGTTCGTGTCTAAGTGACCACTCTTAACAGACTACAATAGTTTTTGCGTAACGCACTAACATTTTTTTGATACAAATTTCTCTCATTATTTTTTATGGGGTAAAGTGCTCTTGGACTACACAAACATGAATAGGAAGAGTCATGACCGTAAAAGCTGAGTATTTACGTGACACATGTCAGTTGTTGGTTATTGAACTGACAAGGCTTCAGCAGTTGAACCGCTCTCTAACCATTGATGAGTTTTTTGAGCTCAGTGAGAACGGTAAGTTTGTTAGCACCATAATTAAAAAATATGGCGAATACATGCGCACGGTGAAAAACCTTTCCCTGGAAGGGAGTGATTTTGAAAAAGAAATGCTTTCCTATCTTGAAGACGCCTTCTCGCGCCATGCTAACGTAATAACTGAGGGAACCTATGGCGTTGTTGATGATGCCTACCTTCTGGCTATCAATGTCACTGTTGCCATTATGCGTGAAGCAGACAAAATGGATTGACGATAAAGCCCACATCAGTGGGCTTGTTCTTCTTCAGTGCCAATCATCCATTTCAAGCTTAATGTCGAGCATTGATAAACACCCGTCAATGAACCCCTCTGCCATTTGGAATTTAATCCGAATCATCCCTTCTGATAGCCTGAGTCTGCGGGCGATAGCACGCTTCGATATGTCCTTCACGTAATGTTCAAAAATTAAGGTGTATTCGTCAGGTCGCTTTAGCTTTAATCGGGCAAGGCAGCTATCAATAATCATGGCATCATCCTCCGTGCACATCGTATTAGCGCCACCTTCAGGTAATAACCCTTTAAATCCTGCCGCAATTGGCGAGTAACCAACATCTGTTTCAATCTTATGCTTTGACCAGTTTCCCCAGCGCTCCAAAACCATTTGAATATTACGCATTGATGTTCTCCAAATAATTAGGCCAGAACGCCGAGCCCATAAGCCCGGTCCAGCACTCTGATAATCATTACCGGCTGAGGCACATGCTTTCGCTCAAACTTCACCGGGTCGTTATGTAGTTCTGTATGGCACTGGCGACACAGGGGGATCGCGAAAATATCATGCGCTTTTGTTGCCATTCCTCCCTGCCCCCAGCCAATTAAATGGTGTGGGTCATCTGATGGTTTGCCGCAGCATTCACAGGGCTGCGTTTTAATCCACGTCAGATATCTGGGGTCTGTCCAGCGGATCCGCTTTGGACGCTTCATATAGGTTTGCGGGGACTCGGGATCTACCAGAACACCGACTACGGGCTTAACCGCAGATACCTGCGCTGGTGGCATGTTCACGGTTACTGCGCTGGCTCTGGCTGTAATGATGCTGGTGGACGTAACACCCGGCTCGATATCGCTTTCACGCATAACTGACTGGTGTGCTTCCGAAGGAATACGTAGCGCACGACTGGCTGCTGATTCGGGAATTGCGTCGGTAACCCCCATGCGAACAGCCCACCAGCAAAGCTCCGCCAGCGACAGTTCTCTGGAAGGATCCAGATTCAGGGCAGTCATTACGCTATTGATAATCCAGTTAATGACATTGCGGCGCGCCAGCTCTGCAAGTTGCTCGCTGTAATGGTCACGCAGATGGTTATCACAGTGCCCACACAGAAGAACTGAACCCGGTTCATGACGCAGAATGGTTAACTCGTGATAATGGTAATTGCTGTGTGGCCACTGGCAGCAATTGCTGCCATAACGCTGAAGCCAGTAATCAAGACCACTAAAACCGCCAGCAGCGTTTATAACGTTTTCATTCAGGAAGAACGCACGCAGGGACTCGTCACACGCAAGCGACTGGAGCACGTCAGGAACACGACCTGCAGGCAACCGTTCCATACCTGCCGGCTGACTCTCCACCAGCACGCGCTCGCAACTGAATAATGACATCAGCTCGCTGCCAGGTTTAAGCAGCACAATCCCAAGCTCACGTGCAACCACCGGCTTCAGCAGCGCCCTCATTCTGCGATCTCCCCAATAATGATTTTCCCGCTCTCCCCCCACAATTTTGTGACTCGTGAATCCCAGATGTGAGCGTCATCTTCGTAAATGGCATCCATCAGGGCTTTCATCATGTTGTCAAAATCAGGTTTAGTCTGGTGCGGTTTACCGTTGAACTCAGCCCGTTTCTTTTTGCTCCAGCTCGCGGGCATTGGCAGGATGAATGTGACATGCGAACCGCTTTCCGGCAGCTCAACGCCCTGCAGACGAACTTCGTCACAGAAAGCCCGGTACCGCAGAACCTCAGGGCGTTTTTTCCATTTATCAGCGCGCGTCATTCTGGGTTTGCCCATTGGGGTGATGTTGTAGGCTTTCACATTCACCTCCAGATCCGTTGTTGCCAGGTTCTGTCCTGACGCGGAGGTTTAGATACTTCCGGTAAGAGTGCGCTTATCGTCCAGTGAATAAAGTCATTATCCAGACTACGTTCTGTCTTAATCTGCTTTGCGCGATAGCGGGCTTCCAGTTCGTCAGCCTGCTCAGTGGTGAGTTGGGTATGTTGGAACCAGCTCTTCTTCATAACGCACCTCTGGATGCGGCAAAAAGAAAATCGCTGGCGTTGGTTAACGTCAGTAAGTGGAATTGCTTGAATTGGTCTTGCGCCATGGGCTTTTCTCCTGTGGCGCAGCAGGTATAGGTTGTTCAGGCCTATGACGGGAGTGTAACAGAATTCTGAGTAACGCGATAACCAGCCCTTTCCAGCATCTGGGTAAACAGCGTTGGTGTACCAACAACATCATCATCCTGAAGGGGCATAAATGACACCATGCTACCGCGCCGGTACATCAGGGCGCGCTCACACTCAGGAAATGATTGCAATCTGGCAACGATGGCCCCATCGTGACATCTGATAACTGCGTAGCCTTTTTTGGGCAATTCTACTTTTTCTTCCACTGAAACTCCCCCATGCAAACGGGACAAAAGCAATACCCAAAATAATTAATAAAACCAATCGTCAGCACTTTCCCAGGTCTCCTGGAGGATCGTCTCTATTTTCTTTTTATCTTCCTTGTCACCACCAAGAATACTTAAACCATCAGAACCAGCACGACGAATGCTCAGGCTGCAGTTCTCATACTGGTTTCCCAACCTTTTCAGCAATTCTTTCTCCAGTGCGGGAATCGCTCCCTTTGGAAGTTCTTTAGTACGATCAATGGTGAGTTCAACTTTCATAATAGCCTCCACTGCATATACTGTATGTTTATACAGTACACCTGTGTATTGAAATGATCAATGATTTAAGAGCACAAATTGTTAGTTCATGTCAGCATTGATGAAAAATAACCCGCCGTAGCGGGTTGAATTAACTGTATTTTATTAAGCGGCAATCTCTTTATGCTGACAAAGCCCTGGTAAATTGGCTCGCACTAATGCCTCTGCAAATGGCGGCGGAACAGCGTTACCACATCGCGCTACCTGGTCGATTGAGCGGGTCATCTCTTTTATCTCGATGACGACCGGTCGCTTCTCGTCGAGCTGCAACTGGTTAATCGCGTTAATGGCGTTGGTGCGGATGTTGGTGTTTCGAAAGAGGTATTGTTGCTTCATACGGCCTCCATGGAAGAAACCGCATAATGCAGACAGGTGCATTTCTGCATCTGTGGCAGGGTGATGTGTTCAGATTGTGGTCGCATATAATTTCCCGATCATATGCGCAGAAGTCACCGGAGTTGTTCAGTCTCCGGTGACATGATTACGGCTTGGTGATTATTGAAAATCAAAGGCTGAGTTACTTAGAACAAGAATTAATCGTATCCACGATATCGGATGCGCTTTCTTTAACGTTAAAATTAACATTCTCAATAAGTCTGACGGCTGTGTAGTCGCCTCGTGGGTTGATAAAAATAATGTGGTCAGTGTTGATGAAGATAACGTCATCAATTCTATCAGTAAGTTGAATAATCATGAGTAACCCTCGTTTAATTGAGGCTAATTTATAGCAAATTGCTTTTCGTCATGGATACAAGCAACCGCCGAAATGAGATAGAAAAAAATATGAGTGACATCACATAGTTGAATGATTTATCTATCACTTAGCTCCTGCTTCGGTGCTGCTGCAATCATTGCATCCCACTGATGATCTGGGCTAACAAAGCTATCAGCCTCATCGTTTGCCTTGTGAAAGGCTTTACGCATCTCGACTGTCGGCTCAACCGGAACCATCACCCAACCATCCGGAATGGCCAGATAGTTGCCAGTCCGTTCAAAGTTTGGGTTTGCATCCTGAACCAACAAGATGTAGCCGTTCTTTGCCCCGTCCAGCTCTGATAGTTCAGTGACGGTTCCGAAGTAACGATGTCCCGCGTCAGCATCGCAGGTGCTGACATCAACAGAGACTTCCATGCCTTCGATTAATTCCAGCAACTTGTAAGGCTCGCTTACAGGCTCGGCAATCATTACCTGCGCATCTCTTGGTTCGCGGTTAAGCTCGTCAATTGCGGCGATCAGTTTTTCGGCATCTTCTGGCGAGAGATTGCCATCAATGAACATGAGTGGCGCACTCTTTACCGCCAGCACCTCATCAATCAACTTCACCGCGTCCGACATCGCGTAGCCAATGTCTCCGCCGTCACGTTGCGCTGCTACTTTGCTGAGTGTTTCGCGTATCTGGTGAAGGCGGTCGAGTGATATAGGACCGTGTGCTGGGTGGTTGTTGTGGTCTTTGGTTAATGTGGTCATGGGTTAGCCCTCCATGCTGACGAGGATGTTAGCGGCACCAAGCGCCTTGTTGTAATTTTTCTGGCAGTCGATATAGCCCTTCGCATAGTCCTCAGAAGCGCCGTAATGGCAAATCTGAAAATCCGAGAATTGCTTAACCTTAACCTCACGCGCCTCCATTTCTGCTATGCGCTTCTCTGCGACTTCCAGCTTTGCCTCAGTCTCTTTGAGCTTTTTCGCCATGCGGTCATGACCATCAACGATTTTGCAAACTTCGCGTTGAAGGACTTCCTCACACCGCTCCAGTGCATCGCGTAAATCCCGCATGCTAACCACTCGTTTCGGTAACTCACTGAGAAAGTGGAGTGGCGTGAATAGTTCTCGACGGGCCATGCGAGCAGCCACAATGAGCAGAATATTTTCTAATTCACGCGCTGATTCAGCGGTCAGCGCCTGTTTGTTTGGTTTCATGCTGGCATTCTCCCCACGATATCCATAACCCGGCGCATAACTGCACTTCCCCGAAAATCTGCTGGCAACTCCATCACAGGCTTGCTTGAACCGTATGAGAATCGCTGGAGATCGAAATCAATCACTGCTCTCTGGTCCCGGAACAAACCGAGACGACCGTAGCGGATGAGCTCGCCTCGTATCCGATGTTCTTTCTCTCAAATGGTCGCAAGTAAGCGAGGAAGGCATTTTTATCCAGCAAGGGAAGACAGGGACAAAACAAATTAAAGTCTGGACTGAGAGGCTTCATAACGCCATCGAACTCGCAAAGACTCTTGACGGACGGGAAACCGTTATCTGTAGCAGTAAAAAAACCAAGTATTCGAAAAGTGGTTTTAATGACCTGTGGGAAACAGCAAGGGAAGCAGCAGGAAAAAAACTTGATAGAAAGCTACCATGTACTTTTCATGATCTCAAAGCCAAGGGAATATCTGATTACGAAGGCTCGAGTAAGGACAAACAACTATTCTCAGGTCACAAAACTGAAAGCCAAGTTGTGGTTTACGACAGAAAAGTGAAAATTTCTCCCACATTGGATCTTCCAGTCTTGGGCAAATCAGAAGATGATGATGGCGAGTTTTATACCAAGTGAATATACCAACACTATACCAAGTGTGACATGAGTCGTTGATAGGAATTGAGCTAAGTGTTTGAATAGTGGCGGAGAGAGGGGGATTTGAACCCCCGGTAGAGTTGCCCCTACTCCGGTTTTCGAGACCGGTCCGTTCAGCCGCTCCGGCATCTCTCCGTTTTGATGGCTGCAATGATGCCAGGTAATTTGGCATTTTAACAGACCCTGCTCTTTCAATTTTGTTCAAGTGATGAGTTTGCGAGCAAAACGATGATTAAGTGGCCCTGGAAAGCACAAGAAACAGCACAGAATGAAGTCCTGCCGTGGGAAGACGCTCTTGCCATTCCTCTGCTGGTAACCCTCTCTGCACAAGAACAAGCCAGATTGATTGCGCTGGCAGAGCGTTTTTTACAGCAAAAAAGACTGGTCGCGCTTCAGGGTTTTGAGCTGGACTCGCTAAAAAGCACCCGCATTGCGCTCCTTTTTTGTCTGCCGGTTCTGGAGTTAGGCATCGAATGGCTGGATGGTTTTCATGAAGTGTTGATCTACCCTGCCCCGTTTGTGGTGGATGATGAATGGGAGGACGACATTGGGTTAGTACACAACCAGCGTGTTGTTCAGTCCGGACAAAGCTGGCAACAAGGACCTATTATTCTCAACTGGCTCGATATTCATGACTCCTTTGATGCCTCTGGTTTTAATCTGATCATTCACGAAGTAGCGCATAAACTGGATATGCGTAATGGCGATCGCGCAAGCGGAATTCCTTTAATCCCGTTGCGGGATGTTGCCAACTGGGAACATGACCTGCACGCTGCAATGAACAATATTCAGGACGAGATTGATTTAGTGGGCGAGACAGCATCCAGTATTGATGCCTATGCCGCTGTCGACCCTGCTGAATGTTTTGCCGTCTTGTCAGAATACTTTTTCAGTGCGCCCGAACTGTTTGCACCACGGTTTCCGGCTCTGTGGCAACGTTTTTGCCAGTTCTACCGTCAGGATCCGTTACAACGTTTACGCGATAGCACTGACGACGACGAGCAGCGGGCTTCATATATACATTAATCCTCTGATTTGAGGATTAATTAACCAATTGAAATAACATGCGAATTTTACTGTTGACACCGTGTGGTGTGGTCAGTATTATTCGCCTCGTTCACACGATTCCTCTGTAGTTCAGTCGGTAGAACGGCGGACTGTTAATCCGTATGTCACTGGTTCGAGTCCAGTCAGAGGAGCCAAATTTAGAAAAGCAGACGTTTTAAACGTCTGCTTTTTGCGTTTTTATACTATGCATTTACGATTCAGTAAGTTAGCGTGAAAAATCTTTCCGGTCGTATCTGGCTTTTCCTCCGCATCCAGGAAGTTTGGTGGTCAGATTTGGGAGTGGTTTGATTCTGGAGTGACCCCAACATGTTATTACGATTCTAAAACCCGCAATTTAAAACCTTCTCCCTTTCGGTAGCACTTTTCGACTCACACTGCATGTATCTGCCCGTCAATCTGGCGGTTCGCGCATCGGATATCTCAAATATAGTTTCAACGCAAGAGCGTCGAAAGTCAGTTTTGGCGCAAAAATACGTACTCCCGCATACCGTGGCGTTCTCTCGCCAGATATGTAGCGCGGCGAAATTTTCTGAACTGTCCAGAATTGAGTGCAAGTACAGGAATCACATGCACTGTTCGCTCCCACACCGCGACCATCACAGAGCGGTGCAGAGCACTGAAACCAGTCCCGGAACTATTTGAACCTGTTGCACTGCTCACACGATGGGTATGCGAAGGTAAATCTAATGTGTGTAATTTTCTCGCCAGTGCCTGCTCAAAGATTCCCTGAGCAAAACGTTTTTTAGCCTCGTAACAACGCTGCCTTTCATCAACCCGCAGGGTGCGGCACCCATTGAATCGATTTTTGCTTACCGTCGAAGCGTGCCAGTATTTTGAATTGCTGAGATAAACAGGAAGAAACATACCGAAGCCATAAGTCAGGCTGGTATTTGTACTTTAGTATCAGTGAAAGGGTATGGATTAGAATGGTTTTTAGTGAACAAAGTGAACTTGAAAAAGAAGATAACTAACTGATAGAAATGAAAAAAGCAGACGTTTAAAACGTCTGCTTTTCTAAATTTGGCTCCTCTGACTGGACTCGAACCAGTGACATACGGATTAACAGTCCGCCGTTCTACCGACTGAACTACAGAGGAATCGTGTGAACGAG
>NZ_JANEWG010000071.1 GCF_028069725.1 Citrobacter sp. Awk 4 | reverse complement strand
CATCTTACTGCTGGTTGCATATCAAAGACAGTCAAAACAAACTAATTAATTAACTAAATTTAAAGTGACACCAGCATTAAATATCTAACGAACCAGCAACGCGCGCTGAGGAGTGAATCCTGTAAATCACTCACTCCTCAGCATTTCCTCATTAAAAATTATATTTCACACCCAGTGTGGCAGAGGTATCGCTGTAGCCTTTATCCCCAACCTGGACGCCCACATTGCCCCAGACGCTCAGGCGTGAATTCAGTTGCCCTTCAACACCGGCTTTCACTTCCCCTGTATTCCGGGCACCATCCTGAGATAACGAACTTCCGTCCATGCGGGTGCCGAAACTTTGGGTATTGTGGATCCAGTTGATCTCCACATACGGTTCGAAGTTACGATTTTTTCCCTCATCCAGTTTGCTGTGACTTTTCAGGAAGGTACGCACGCCAAGACGAGTCTGAACATTGTCATCGCCTTCACCGGTGACACGAGTACCATTATCTTCATGGTGCTCATCCGCCTTCACGCCCATCCAGATTGCCTGCGCCTGAGGCTGGATATACCACTCACCCTCAGTACCCTGACTTCCGGTAAAATTACCCAGTTTGTGCGTGTATCCCAGTTCCAGTGACGTCGTGACACCTTTCGACTTGTACGACTCTGACTGTACCTTCTCGCCTTTCACCGTATTGTCAAACCAGCCGTACTGAGCCCAACTGTCCAGATACATTCCTTGTTTGGTTTCGTCATTTTGATACCAGGTAGCATAAAGCCCGGTGCTGTACCCGTTGACGGAGCCATCAGAACTGTAGCCGGTAACGCCGGAATGGGAGTTGCTGCTGTTCCTGCCATAACCAGCCATCACGCCAAGGTGCAGGCCTTGCACCCCATCCGGGCTCCACTGTGCAATTTCACCGCCCAGTTGTGTCACATAGCGGTTGCTTTGTGTGTCAAGCTGCCCGCTGCTGTCGCTCCAGCGGTTATGTCCGCCCACCTGGCGCAACCACATACTGGTCACCTTCTGCTCGCCGGTCAGTGCATCCGTGTACTGCGTTTCACCTGCACGATCATGCAAGCGGTGAACAAACATGGTATTTGCCGCCGCCAGGTTGGCGGTATAGCTGGCCGATTCCGGACGAACGCCTGATGTTCCTTTTTTCTTCGGCGTCGACGTATCCTTGCTGGTCAGGTACCAGTCCTTACCTTTCTTCACAAGGCTGTAGTCATAGATCCCGGCGACGATACGCCCGGACTTGGTGAACGTCCCGTTCGACTGCCCCCCCACATCCACGACCTGAATACCTTCGACGGTCTGAGCACCACGGCCGCCGAGATTATTGATCTTAACGAAGGTGTTACCACTGGTATTCCCGTTAATGACAAGTTTATCGGTGGCTGATTTGTCTCCCCCCAGTACGGAATTCAATATCACCGTACCGTCCTGTCCATGCCAGTTGGTGGCCGTCAGGGTATGTCCTTTTGTCATTGACTGAGAGGACGGTGCGACAAAGTTAATGGTACCGGCAAGATTCACATCATCGACCAGTGAATCTGCTGTCATATTCCAGCGGCTGACGGAATCAATATTCACATCCGTCGGATCGATCCACCCGGTCAGTGTCGCACCATGACGCAATGACAATGAGGTGTTGTCTTTCGCGATGATATTACTGACCAGCTGCGCGCCGCCACGGGAACCATCCAGAACCAGATCGCCACCATCAATGCGCGTGGTGCCTGTCCAGCCCGTTTTACCGGTCAGAACCACCTCACCGTCACCCTTCTTAACCAGTTCGCCCGTCCCACTGATATTGTTACTCATCGTACCGGTCGCGCCATCAAGCGCCAGCGTGCCGTCAGAAACAATATTGCCGCTGCCAAGTCCCGCCACATTATTCAGGCTGGCAGTTGCACCTTTACTGATTTGGGTAATGGCGCTGAGTCCGGTGTTAGCCCCACGCACATCAAAGGTTCCCCCCAGAATGTTAATCTTACCGGCGCCCGTCAGCGTCCCCGCAGAAAGCCCCCCATTGCTGAGAGCGAAAGTTCCGCCGTTCAGGTTTAACGACGAGCCCGCTGCGCCGTTCAGTTCCCCGACCGTCTGCGTTTTGCCATTCAGATCAAAACCGGTATTGCCAGCCAGCGTGAGCAGGCGGGTTTTACCCAGTGCATTATCGGCTGCAGCACGCAGCGTACCCGAACTCACTGTTGTCTCGCCGGTATAGTCGTTGTTCGCATTGGACAACGACACCACACCCGTATCTGCATCGACAGCAAGGGTACCGCTTCCTGTCACTTTGGCAGACATATCTGCCGAGGCATTGGTGGCCCCCGTATCCTGCGCCAGCGTCAGCGTTTTACCCGCCTGAAGATCCAGTTCTGTCAGACCATAGTTCACATACAGTCCATCAGAATCCGCTCCCGAGGTCACACGGTAGTCATACGTCCCCCGTGCGACGAGATTGCCATTCTGGTTAATATCAACCTTCCGTGCGGCCGTGATCGTGCTGCCATCTTTATTGAGTAACTGGATGGCACCGCCGCTACCGGTGACGGTCGTGGATTTAACCAGCTGTACGCCGGTGTTGATTTCATCCTGCATCAGAAGATTCAACGAATTGTTCGTATCACGCGCTTGCGGAACATACGATGCAGGGGCGTTAATGTACACCGTACCGGTATGACTGATATCCAGGGTATCAGCAGTGATCAGACTGGTCGCCAGAATCTCATCAGGTGCCGTGGCGTTAAACATCACTTTACCGTCATTGATAATTAATCCGCCGATCTGCTGATTACCATCCCCCACTGTCGTTACGTTGCCGCTTCCCACAGACAGTTTGCCGTGAGTCAGCGCGGTGGTGTTATCACCGGACAGCGAAAACGTATTGTCTGTCAGTACCGCCGTTCCGGTGAAGGCTGAGCCCGCTGCACTGCCGAAGGAGAATGCCTGACCATGACCGGAGGCATTCAACGTACCGGCTCCTGTCAGGGCATTATTAAAGCTGAACGCCCCCTGAGTCAGCGCATTCACCACGCCACCTGCGGCAATATCCACCCCACCCGAGCCAAGATTATCTGTACTGCTCACCGCGTCAGTGGTGACAGCCAGTGTTCCCGTATCGGTAACACGCCAGTTACCGGTATAGGCCGTATTGGCCGCCGTAATGGTCGCCTGAGCGCCACTTACCGTGGTTGTTCCTGTGCCAGTGAGTTGATTGCTAAAGTCGCTGACATCAGTGAAGGCCAGTTCCAGCCCCGTGCCAGCATTACCCTGCTCTGTATTGATGCTAATCGCACCGGTTCCCGCCCCCTGGTTGCCATTCAGCTGCAGCGTACCGGCGGAGATCGTCGTGCCGCCACTGTAGCTGTTGACGCCGCTCAGGATCGTTCTGCCGGTGCCCGTCTGATTCACCACCCCGCTACCGGAAATCACCCCGCTAAAGGTTGCCGAATCGCTGCGGTTAAAGGCCAGCGCGCCATCGTTGGTCACATTCCCGGTGATGGAGCCTGTCGTACCACCGTCACCCAGTTGCAGGGTGGCCGCCGTGTTGATCGTCGTCCCGCCGCCGTAGGTGTTGTTCCCCGCCAAGACCTGCGTTCCGGTCGCCTGCACCAGCGCCAGTTGCTCACCGGTGATGGCACCCGCAAACACGCTCGTCGCCGTGTCATTCAGCGTCAGGGTGATGGCCGTGGTTGTACCGTTGGTCACCGTGCCCGCGCCCGTCAGGTTAGTCAGCGACTGGTGATAACCGTTGGTGTCCAGCGTCGCGTCAGCATTCACCGCTACATTGGCGGACGTCGCTATCACATTAAGCGCGCCAGCCTGCAGGGTGCCCGCCGCCACTGTGGTGTCGCCGGTAAAATCGTTGGTTGTGTTGGACAGTGACAATATACCGGAACCGGCATCGACCCGCAGGCTACCGCTGCCGGTTACCTTCGCTGACATGTCCGCCGACGCACCCGTGGCTCCGCTGTTTTGTGCCAGCGTCAGGGTCTGACCGTTTTGCAGATCCAGTTGTTTCAGTCCGTATGAGACATACAGACCGTCCTGGCGGGTACCCGTGCTCAGACGATAGTCATAAGTTCCGAGCGCCACCAGATTCCCGCCCTGCTGCACGTTGATCTGCTGCCCGGCACTGAGCACATTACCATTCTGGTCCTGCAGACTCAGCGCCCCGGCATTACCGGTCGTTGTGGTGGCCGATACCAGGCGGGTCCCCAGGTTTACATCGTCCTGTTCAAGTAACGACAATTCTGTGGATGGCGCTTGCGTCGGCAGTTCATACGAAGTCGGTAACACAACCTGCACTGTGCCCGCGCCGCTGACATCCAGCGTATTCGCCTGCACCAGACTGGTGGCGTCTACCTGCGCCGGCACCGTGGCATTGAAGATGACTTTACCGCCATCAATGTCAAGACCACCAATCGACTGTTTACCGTCCGCCACCGTGATCGCACTGCCGCTGCCAGAGCGAAGCGTGGCCGCAGCCAGCGCCCCGGTATTTTCCCCACCCAGGTTGAAGGTGGCGTTCTGCAGATCAACCGTACCGCTGAAGCCCGCGCCCATTGCCGCCGTGGCAAAGTTAACGTTATTCCCGGCCGCCGTGACCGCTACCAGACCGCTGCCGGTCAGGGTGTTGTTCAGCGTGTAATCCGCACCCCAGTCCACCGCCAGCGTCGCGCCGGAGGCAATATCAATGGCTCCCTGCACGCTGCCGGTCGTACCGCCATTACCCAGTTGCAGGGTACCGGCAGAGATCGTCGTATCACCACTGTAGGTATGGGTTCCGGTAAACAGCGTTTTGCCCGCGCCCATTTGCGTAACGTGGCCGCTGCCTGAAATCACGCCGCTAAACGTCGTCTCATCGCTGCGATTAAAGGTCAGCGCGCCATTGTTGGTCACATTGCCCGTAATGGAGCCGGTCGTACCACCATCACCCAGTTGCAGCGTCCCGGCAGAAATGGTCGTGCCACCGCTGTAGCTGTTGTTGCCAGTCAGTATTGTGCTGCCTGAACCCATCTGATTCACTGCGCCCGTGCCGGAAATCACGCCCGCAAAGGTCGCCGTATCACTGTGGTTAAAGGCCAGTACACCGTTGTTGGCCACATTCCCTGTAATGGCACCGCTTGTTCCACCATTCCCCAGTTGCAGCGTACCGGCAGAGATGGTGGTGCCGCCGCTGTAGCTGTTGACACCGGTCAGGATTGTTCTGCCGGTGCCCATCTGATTTATCGCTCCGCTACCGGCGATAACGCCAGTAAACGTCACCGTATCGCTGCGGTTAAAGGCCAGCGCGCCGTTGTTGGTCACATTCCCCGTGATGGAGCCCGTCGTCCCGCCGTTACCCAGTTGCAGGGTGGCCGCCGTGTTGATCGTCGTCCCGCCGCCGTAAGTGTTGCTCCCCGTCAGAACCTGAGTGCCGGTTGCCTGCACCAGCGCCAGTTGTGTTCCCGTAATCGTTCCTGAGAAGACGCTCGTGGCCGTATCATTCAGCGTCAGGGTGGTGGCCGTGGTTGTACTGTTAGTCACCGTGCCAGCACCCGTCAGGTTAGTCAGCGACTGGTGATAACCATGCGTATCCAGCGTAGCACCCGCATTCACCGCTACGTTGGCAGACGTTGCAATCACATTGCGGGCATCGGCCTGCAGAGTGCCCGCAGCCACCGTGGTATCGCCGGTAAAATCGTTGGTCGTGTTGGACAACGACAGTACACCCGTACCGGCATCAACCCGCAGACTACCGCTGCCGGTAATCTTCGCCGACATATCCGCCGACGCGCCGGTTGCTCCGTCACGTTCTGCCAGCGTCAGGGTCTGACCGTTTTGCAGATCCAACTGTTTGAGTCCGTAGGAGACATACAGCCCGTCCTGGCTGGTGCCCGTGCTCAGACGATAATCGTAAGTGCCGAGCGCCACCAGGTTTCCATCCTGCTGCACATTGATCTGCTGCGCCGCACTGATGGTATTGCCGTTCTGGTCCTGCAGACTCAGCGCCCCGCCGCTGCCGGTCGCCGAACTGGTCGACACCAGACGGGTGAGCACATTCACGTCATCCTGCTCAAGCAGTGACAAATCCGTTGATGGTGGAGGCGTCGGCAGCACATACGGTGTCGGTAACGTGACCTGCACAGTCCCTGCGCCGCTGGCATCCAGCGTATTTGCCTGCACCAGACTGGTGGCGTCTACCTGCGCCGGCACCGTGGCGTTGAAGATGACTTTACCGCCATCAATGGCAAGACCGCCGATAGACTGTGTACCGTCCGCCACCGTGGTCACGCTGTTGCTACCAAGACGCAGGGTGGCCGCGGTCAGTGCACCGGTATTCACACCGCCAAGACTAAAGACGGCGTTCTGCAGGTCAACTGTACCGCTAAAGCCCGCGCCCGTTGCTGCAGAGGCAAAGTTAACGTCATTTCCTGCTGCTTTGACCGCCACCAGACCGCTGCCGGTCAGGGTGTTGTTCAGCGTGTAATCCGCGCCCCAGTCCACCGCCAGCGTCGCGCCGGAGGCAATATCAATAGCCCCCTGCACGCTACCGGTCGTTCCGCCATTGCCCAGTTGCAGGGTCCCGGCGGAGATCGTTGTACCACCGCTGTAGGTGTGGGTAGCGGTGAAGATGGTTTTACCGGTCCCCACCTGAGTGACCCGACCGCTGCCTGAAATCACGTTAGCAAACGTCGTTGCATCACTGCGGTTAAAGGTCAGCGCGCCGTTGTTGAGCACGTTGCCCACGATGGCACCGCTCGTTCCGCCATTACCCAGTTGCAGCGTACCGGCAGAGATAGTCGTGCCGCCGCTGTAGCTGTTGTTGCCACTGAGCGTAAAGACGCCGGTGCCGGTTTTAGTCAGCCCGCCCGTCCCGCTCATCGTGCCGCTGAAGGTGGTGTCGCTGACGGCGTTTTCCGTCAGCGTTGCACTGCCCAGTGTCACATTACCGGCACCCGACAGGTTACGCGCCGTCTGGTTAAAGTTGTTCAGATCCAGCGTCGCGCCAGATGCCACCGCCACGTTTGCGCTCTGCGCAAAAGCGTTAGCAATCCCGGCCTTCAGCGTACCGCCGTTGACCCGTGTGTCGCCGGTGTAGGTGTTGACCGCCGACAGCGTCAGGACGCCCAGCCCGGCTTTGGTCAGCGTTTTACCGTCCCAGCCGCTGGTATACGTGCCCGTCGCCTGGTCGCCCAGCGCCACGTCCACATTAAAGGCATCCGTGGCCCCGGCCAGCGTAAAGCTGCCGTTGCCGAAAGCCTGCCCTTCCAGCCAGCTCAGTCCGTAGCCGACGTTGTAGTCGTTGCCGCTGACGCGGCCCGCCAGACGCAGGTAGTCCACCGCGCTCGCCGCGCCGTTAAGGTTCACACTGCTGAAGTCGCCGGTGATGCCGTTAGTGGTGCGGACAACCGTGTACTGCGTACCGGTAAGCCCGCTGGCGCTGGCCGGGGCAGCCGTGCTGTAACCGGTCAGACTCAGCGTGCCGTTCAGATTCGCCGTCTGTGCCGTGACCGCCGGCTGGGTGCCTTTCGCCACCAGCAGCGACGCGCCCGCCGCCTGGGTCAGTGCCCCGCTCAGCACCACATTCGCGCTCTGGTCGATACGGGTGCTGGCACCCGTTGCCGTGTTCAGGCTGGCGGCGTTAAACGCCCCGCTCTGCCCAAAGGCCAGCGTGCCGCCACTGACCGTCGTCGCCCCCTGATTCGACCCCGTGCCGGTCAGGGTGGTGGTGCCGCTGCCCGTCTTGCTCAGGGTTCCGCTGCCACTCAGCACATTGGCCAGGGTGCCGTTCTGGGCGAAGTCCAGTCGCAGTGCGGCGTTGTTGGCCACCGCGCCGGTGCCCATCGCACTGCCGTTCTGCGCCACCAGCGTACCGGAAGAAATGGTCGTGCCGCCGCTGTAGCTGTTGTTACCGCTGAGGGTAAAGACGCCAGTGCCGGCTTTAGTCAGCCCGCCCGTCCCGCTCATCGAGCCACTGAAAGTGGTGTCGCTGACGGCGTTTTCCGTCAGCGTTGCACTGCCCAGTGTCACATTACCGGCACCCGACAGGTTACGCGCCGTCTGGTTAAAGTTGTTCAGATCCAGCGTCGCGCCAGATGCCACCGCCACGTTTGCGCTCTGCGCAAAGGCATCAGCAATCCCGGCCTTCAGCGTACCGCCGTTGACCCGTGTGTCGCCGGTGTAGGTGTTGACCGCCGACAGCGTCAGAACGCCCAGCCCGGCTTTGGTCAGCGTTTTACCGTCCCAGCCGCTGGTATACGTGCCCGTCGCCTGGTCGCCCAGCGCCACATCCACATTAAAGGCGTCCGCAGCCCCCGCCAGCGTAAAGCTGCCGTTGCCGTAAGCCAGTCCTTCCCGCCAGCTCAGTCCGTAGCCGACGTTGTAGTCGTTGCCGCTGACGCGGCCTGCCAGACGCAGGTAGTCCACCGCGCTCGCCGCGCCGTTAAGGTTCACACTGCTGAAGTCACCGGTGATGCCGTTAGTGGTACGGATAACTGTGTACTGCGTGCCGGTAAGCCCGCTGGCGCTGGCCGGAGTGGCCGTGCTGTAGCCGGTCAGACTCAGCGTGCCGTTCAGATTCGCCGTCTGTGCCGTGACCGCCGGCTGGGTGCCTTTCGCCACCAGCAGCGACGCGCCCGCCGCCTGGGTCAGTGCCCCGCTCAGTGCCACGTTCGCGCTCTGGTCGATGCGGGTGCTGGCACCCGTTGCCGTGTTCAGGCTGGCGGCGTTAAACGCCCCGCTCTGGGCAAAGGCCAGCGTGCCGCCACTGACCGTCGTCGCCCCCTGATTCGACCCCGTGCCGGTCAGGGTGGTGGTACCGCTGCCCGTCTTGCTCAGCGTTCCGCTGCCACTCAGCACATTGGCCAGGGTGCCATTCTGGGCGAAATCCAGTCGCAGGGCGGCGTTGTTGGCCACCGCCCCGGTGCCCATCGCACTGCCGTTCTGCGCCACCAGCGTACCGGCTGAAATGGTCGTGCCGCCGCTGTAGCTGTTGTTGCCACTGAGCGTAAAGACGCCGGTGCCGGTTTTAGTCAGCCCGCCCGTCCCGCTCATCGAGCCACTGAAAGTGGTGTCGCTGACGGCGTTTTCCGTCAGCGTTGCGCTGCCCAGTGTCACATTACCGGCACCCGACAGGTTACGCGCCGTCTGGTTAAAGTTGTTCAGATCCAGCGTCGCGCCAGATGCCACCGCCACGTTTGCGCTCTGCGCAAAAGCGTCAGCAATCCCGGCCTTCAGCGTACCGCCGTTGACCCGTGTGTCGCCGGTGTAGGTGTTGACCGCCGACAGCGTCAGGACGCCCAGCCCGGCTTTGGTCAGCGTTTTGCCGTCCCAGCCGCTGGTGTACGTGCCCGTCGCCTGGTCGCCCAGCGCCACGTCCACATTAAAGGCATCCGTGGCCCCGGCCAGCGTAAAGCTGCCGTTGCCGAAAGCCTGCCCTTCCAGCCAGCTCAGTCCGTAGCCGACGTTGTAGTCGTTGCCGCTGACGCGGCCTGCCAGACGCAGGTAGTCCACCGCGCTCGCCGCGCCGTTAAGGTTCACACTACTGAAGTCGCCGGTGATGCCACTGGTGGTGTGGATAACCGTGTACTGCGTGCCGGTAAGCCCGCTGGCAGTTGCCGGTGCGGCTATCCCAAAACCGGTGATATTCAGCGCGCCATTCAGACTGGCCGTCGCCGCTGTCACCGCCGTTTTAGCTTGTGTATCCGCCACACCATTGAAGGTCGCCCCCGCCGCCTGGGTGTATGCCCCACTCAGTACGAGATTGGCGCTCTGATTGACGGTGATAGCCGCGCCACTGGTAACATTCAGGCTGGCAGCGTTAAAAGCTCCGCTCTGACCAAAGGCCAGCGTGCCACCACTGACCGTCGTCGCCCCCTCGCGGGAGCCAGTCCCGGTCAGAGTGGTGGTGCCGCTGCCCGTCTTGCTCAGCGTTCCGCTGCCGTTCAGGACGTTCGCCAGGGTGCCATCCGTTGCAAAATCCAGCTGCAGGGCGGCATTGTTAGCCACCGCGCCGGTGCCCAGCGCGGTGCCGTTCTGCGCCGTCAGCGTACCGGCAGAGATGGTGGTGCCGCCGCTGTAGCTGTTGTTGCCGCTCAGGATCGTTTTACCTGTGCCAGTCTGATTCACCACGCCGCTGCCGGAAATCACGCCAGCAAAAGTTGCCGTGTCGCTGCGGTTAAAGACCAGTGTGCCGTTGTTGGTGACATTCCCCGTGATCGAGCCGCCGGTGCCGCCATTACCCAGTTGCAGCGTTCCCCCGGAAATCGTGGTGCCACCGCTCCAGGTATTGCTGTTTGTCAGTGTTAACGTGCCAGTATTGGTTTTGGTCAGGGCTCCGGTCCCCCCCACCACGCCGCTCATCGTCAGTGTCGTGCCCGATGCGGTATCAATAGTACCGCCTCCCGCATTAAGGGTGGTCGCCCGTGCCGTGCTGAAGCTCTCTGTGGTCGCCAGCGTACCGCTGTCAAAACTGAGTGACCCTGTTGCTGCCCCCAGATTCGCATCACTCGATACCTGCACAATACCGCCATTAATCGCTGTGCCGCCGGTATACGTATTGGTTCCCGCCAGAACCAGCCTGCCGGTGTTTGTCTTGCTAAGCGATCCACTGCCCCCGATCACGCCACTCATCATCAGCGTTGTACCGGATGCGGTATTAAGGGTGCCACCATTGGCATTGAGGGTGGTGGTACGCGCCGTGGTAAAGCCCGCCGTCGTGGCCAGCGTGCCGCCGTCGAAGCTCAGCGTTCCTGCTACCGCACCCAGGTTGGTGTTGCTGGAAACCTGCAGTACGCCGCCGTTGATCCGGGTGCCACCGGTCCAGGTGTTAGTCCCTGTCAGCACCAGCGTACCCAGATCAGTTTTGGTGACAGATGTCGCCCCTTGCAAGACTGAAGCGATCGTCGCAGTCATATTGCTGCTGGCGTCGGAACCATCGCCAACGCGCAGTACAGGTGAACTGCCATCTACGGGTGAGTTGACTAATGTGATGGCACCGCCGTTAATCAGGTAGCCATCTGTCGTGAACTGTATACCCGATGACTCAATCTGACCTGAGGTATTGTCCACTGTGACGGTGCCTGCAGTGCCGCTAAATACCGCAAAGGATTTATTACCGTAGGCGGAGTTACTCGACCCCGAGGCGTCGGCCCATGCCGTCTGCCCCAGTAAACGCCAGGTTCCGGTACCGCCTTCGCCACTCCCCTGGTTATAGTTACCAGAGTTCATACCATCCCAGAACGCAAGCAACTGTCCGGTGCTGTTAACCAGGTTCACCTGACCAGGCACCGAACTTTGCAGCGCAAGCGTCGTCCCCGCCGGAACGGTACCCAGCACCAGCCCATTGTTGGTCAATGTGCCGTTGTAGTTAAAGACACGATAAACACCCGCAGAGAAGGTTCCCCCCGTTGGTGTGGTGACATTGAGACGCCCGTCCAGAGTCAGGTTACCGTTGACGTCAGTGCGGGTGTTTTCCACCACGCCGTTAACGCTGCCGAACTGGTAATTAAGGTTTGAAAGGTCATTGAGCGCCAGGTTGCCATTGATGGTCAACGTGCCACCGGTACCATTTTCGCTACCTGGCATCAGAGTGGCGCCATTCGCAATCGTGACATTGCCACCGATGGTCCCCATACCGCCCAGCGTCGCGCCGCTTGCGACCGTTGTCGCGCCGGTCGCGGCAGACTGGTTGCCGTCAATATACAGAGCGCCCGCAGACACGGTGGTTGCGCCGGTATAGGTGTTGGCCCCTGTCAGCACCGTAGTGCCTAAGCCAAGCTTCGTTAAACTGCCCGCCCCGGAAATCAGCGCGTTTTGATCGGTCATTGAGCCATTGCTGGCGTTAAACGCCAGTGTGCCGCCCGCCATGTTCACGTTGCCGACGATGGAACCATCCGTCGTGCCATCACCCAGCTGTAAAATACCGCTAGTGATCGTGGTGCCGCCGGTATAGGTCTGCGTTCCCGTCAGGCTGAGTGTGCCTGTGCCCAACTTACTGAGCGCTCCCGTTCCCGAGATAAGATTAGACCAGGTCACGTTATCGCTGCGGTTAAACGCCAGCGTACCGTTGTTAGTAATATCGCCGCTTACCCACCCGGAGGTGCCGCCATTCCCCAGTTGCAGCGTACCGGCAGAAATGGTTGTCCCACCAGTATGTGTATTGTTACCCGTTAACACCGAGGTGCCAGTACCTATCTGCTCAAAAGACCCTGCGCCACTCATCGAGCCGCTATAAAGATAGGTGTCACTACGATTGAACTTTAATGCAGCGCCACTGGATATTCTCACCGGTGCCGCGCCAATAGTGCCGCGAGTTCCCCCGTCACCGACAATCAGTGTTCCCGCATAAACCCGTAAGGCGTATCCTCCGTCCTGATAACTGGTGTTTGCTAACACCATTGTGCCGGCACCGCTCTTGGAGATACCTTTTGAATCTCTGTAACCACCGACCTGGTTGAAATTGCCTGTCATCGTTAACGTCGTTCCGGCGTCAGTGATAAAACCAACAGATTGCTGGTTACCACTACCGTAAAACGAGGTAAAGCCAAAATCGACGTCATTGGCCAGCGTCATACTTGCTGTCGTCCGGAGATTCCCCCCACCGCCGTAAACAGAATCTTGAGAACGCCCGGTGATTTTACCGGTACCCAGTGCATTTGCGGAGTTAATGACAACCGTGCCGTATTCGCTGAGGATAATTCCACCACTACTGGTGTTATTACCGGTGATATAGGTTGTCCCCCCCTGAAACTCGAGCGTTCCGGTTCCGGAGATATTGCCGCTGAAAGTGCCTCCGTTGCTAAAAATCTTGCCCCCGCTGGTGTTAACCAAAATATCGCGGGCAATCGTTGCGTTTGTTTGTAACTGACCACCGTTAAAGGTCAGTCTCCCGGAGACATTGCCAAGGTTATTATCGTTAGAAACTGACAACAGCCCACCATTCAGCGTCGTGCCGCCAGTGTAGGTATTTACGCCACTGAGCGTTGTGGTGCCAGACAGTTGTGAGACGCCACCGCTGCCGGAAATCTGGTTGGCAACTGTTTTGCTGCCGTTAAACCTGAATGCCAGCGTGCCATTGTTTGTCACATTACCCGCGATCGAACCGTCGTTATTGGCTGTCCCGTCGCCCAGTTGCAGCACGCCAGAAGAGATGGTGGTGCCGCCGGTATAGGTATTCGAGGCGGTAAACACGGTGGTTCCCTGACCTTTTTGCGTCACGGAACCCGTACCAGAAATAACGCCGCCATAGTTGAGAGTGGAACCGGTCGTCGGCATAAACGCCAGCGCGGCATTGTTCACCACGTTACCCGGCAGCACGCCATTGGTGGTACCGTCGCCAATTTGCAGGGTGCCGGATGAAATGGTAGTCCCCCCGGTCCAGGTGTTTGCCCCGGTCAGAATGGCCGTTCCGTCGCCAATCATCCTCAGCGCCCCGGCGCCTGATATAACACCCGACAAAGCCATCGTGGTCCCACTCGCGGGTTTAAGCGCCAGTGTGCCAGCATTGGCGACATTACCCTGGATAGATCCATTGGTGGTGCCATCACCGAGTTGCAGGGTACCGCCGGAAATGTTGGTGCCCCCTGAGTACGTATTGGATCCAGTCAGGATCAACGTGCCAAGGTCCGTTTTGGAAAGCCCGGTCAGGCCACCCAGAATGGAATCAATCGTTGCTGTGTAAGAACTGCCGGCTGCAGTGCCATCACCCACCCTGACGATGGAATAACCACTATTTGCCGTCGTTTCATTTAACGTGATTTCATCACCGTTGATCCGATAGCCGTCAGTCATAAACTGCATACCTGTCACAGCCACTTGCCCCTGGCTGTTATCGACAGTGACTGTACCCGGCGTTCCCTGGAATACCGCAAAATTGGTGCTATAAGCGCTATTCGCCGCACCGGAACCGTCCGTCCAGTTGCTGTTAGCGCCCACACCAGTATTCCAGATCCCCGTACCGCCATCGATCGCGCTATTGTTATGACCCGTCGCGCCATCCCAGAAGGTGGTACCGGCATAATTATTAATCAGGTTAATCTGTCCGGCGACAGAGGTCTGCAGGGTCGCATTCGCGCCTGACGGCAGTGAGCCCAGCACCAGGCCATTGTTGGTTAGCGATCCGGCATAACTGATAATGCGGTAGACACCGGCATCAAAGGTGCCCCCTGTAGAGGTGGTGACGTTGAGGGTTCCCCCCAGCGTCAGGTTGCCGTTGACGACAGTCAGGTCGTTGAGTGAGCCGCCCACGGTACCAGCCTGACCGAGGTTGTAATTAAGAACAGCACCCGAGGAGAGCGCCAGATTGCCCCTGATAGTGAGCGTCCCGACGGTATCAGCAGAAGCCCCCGGCGTGAGAGTACCGCCGTCGGCAACGGTGACGCTGCCGCCAATAGTGCCACTCCCCCCGAGCGTCGCCCCGGAAGCCACTGTTGTCAGTCCGGTTGCCGACGACTGGTTGCCGTTGACGTAAAGCGTCCCGGCAGAAACGGTCGTTGCACCGGTATAGGTGTTATTTCCCGAAAGGGTCGTGGAGCCACTTCCGGTTTGCGCCACCGCACCACTGCCGGAAATAAGGTTGTTATATGACGTGATGTCACTGCGATTAAATGCGAGGGTTCCGTTATTGGTCACGTTCCCGGTTCCCAGTGAACCGGATGTCCCACCGTTGCCAATCTGTAATGTACCGGCAGTGATTGTGGTGCCACCGGTCCAGGTGTTTGCCCCGGTTAAGACCAGCGTCCCTGTATTGGCCTTGGTAAGCCGACCGCCGCCAGACGCTACCCCGTTCAGGGTCAGCGTGGTACCGTCCGCCACATCAAGGGTACCCGCCGCACTGAATGAGAGTGCGTGACTGGAGGAGAATGACGACGTCGTTGCCAGGGTGCCGTTGCTGAAAGACCAGGTTCCTGCAGCTCCGCCAAGATTACTGTTACTGGCAGCAACGACTTTACTGCCGGTCCAGAACCAGGTGCCTCCGGTATAGGTATTGTTACCGTTCAGGATCACGGTGCCGCCCGCAGTACCGTTACCGTAGAAAATAGCCCCGCCGCCCCCGGAAATGGTGCCATTAACCGTAACAGTTGCACCGTTGTACGCATCAATATTGCCATTAGCATTCAGAATGATATTACGCGCCAACGCTCCGCTCGACATAACGCGCAATACCCCACCACCAGTGTAGGTTATTCCGCTCGCTGCATTGCTACTCAGGTTGCTTTCATCGTTAATTTGCAGAGTGCCGGCATTGATGTTGGTCGTACCGGTATAGGTGTTGTTGGTCCCGGCCAGAATCACCGTACCGCCGCTAACGCCAAAGCTGCCTGCGCCAACGATCGGGGAGGTTAACGTCAGGTTTCCACTTGATGAGCTGAAATACCCCGTAGTCCCGCTGTTGAGGGTAAAAGTGCGCGCTGTCGTAAAGGTCGGAGCAGCCTGGAAGTAGCCAACGCCGTTGTTGAAGGTGACTCCCCCCAAAGCAGCACCCAGGTTACTGTCATTATTGACAATGATCCCACCGTTACCGCCGATGAACGTACCGCCACTGTAGGTGTTCGTTCCAGAGAGTGTTAGCCAATTTCCTGCTGTTTGGTTCACAGTACCGGTTCCTGAAATCACACCGGCAAAGTTATAAGCGGCCCCCCGACTGAAGTTCAGCGTGCCGTTGTTCTCAATGTTACCCGAGATAGAACTCGAACCACCGTTCAACTCTAACGTCGCGCCAGAGGCAATAGTTGCACCACTGGTGCTGTTGTTGGCATTCGTCAAGACCAACTTGCCCGCGGAAACAGTTACCCCACCGGTAAACGTATTATTCCCGCTCAGCGTGGTTGTGCCGCTGCCAATGTTCTGCAGTGCCCCCGTCCCCGAAATAATGCCGCTATAAGCGTATGCATTGCTCCGGTTAAAGACTAACACACCATTATTGACCGTTGCCCCTGCACCTAACGTCCCCGTCGTGCTGCCAGTCCCTACCTGCAATGTGCCGCCAGCACCGATGGTCGCGGTCCCCGTCCAGGTGTTTGCACCGTTCAGTACCGTTGTCCCGGTACCGGTAAAACCAAGGGCTCCATTCCCTGAGAGTACGCCATTAAAAGTCGCCGTCACACCGGGGGAGACATTGATGTTGCCGCCGCCGAGATTGATGGTCACATTACGGCTGCCGTTAAATGCGCCCGTAATGTTCAGCGTCCCCGTGGTTGACGGACTCCCCAGCGTCAGCACTCCGGCGGCCGCGCCGAGATTACTGTCGCTGGAGACTTCCAGTACCCCACCGCCGGAAACCGTCGTCCCGCCGCTGTAAGTATTGACTCCGCTCAGGATAAGCTTACCGCCCCCCGTTGACGCGAGCAGCCCGCTACCGCTAATAATAGAGTCGATCGTTGCTGTCGCGCCGCTGCTCACATTCACAACAGACTGTCCCGAAACGGTTTCAAGCGTCCCGCCGGAAAGTGTATAACCATCGAT
This sequence comes from Citrobacter sp. Awk 4, assembly GCF_028069725.1. Taxonomy (GTDB): domain Bacteria; phylum Pseudomonadota; class Gammaproteobacteria; order Enterobacterales; family Enterobacteriaceae; genus Citrobacter_D. The sequence continues at coordinate 3,617 of NZ_JANEWG010000071.1, read as the reverse complement.
GGTGAAACTCAGATCCTGTACTTTTATCAGGCCGTCGAGCGTCACCGTGCCGCCAGTACCACCAAACCAGGCACTGTCGCCTGCGGCATTGTTCCACGGCATCGTAATGGTACCGTTATACCAGGCGCTGCTGGTGGTATCCCAGGTACCGCTCCCCCCGGAGCTCTGCCCTGTCGGCGACCAGACTAGCGTGGCAGCACTCGCCGCATTAAGCAGCGCCATCCCGCCCAATACGCCCATCGCCACTTTCCCGGCTCTTTTAGCCAAACGGCGTTCGCTTTTCGCTTTACCATGAGATTTGGCAATTTCTGAGACAACGACCCAGCACTGGAGGCTGGCATTCCAGACAATTTTAAAAACTTTATTCATCATTAACTCGCTAACAAATACTAAACCCGTTCATTTCCCAGAAGTTTTTCAGGAAACTCACGGATTTCATTGTTTTATTCCAGCCCCGGTGTGGGTGTTTTTTTAATGCTATTCGTCAAGTGTCTAAAAATGACATTTACAGTTTGTACTTATAGTTTTGCCAGTAGTGAGTCCATTTCACGAATATGAATATTCAGGTGTTTAGAGATTTTCCTGCGATAGGTCGCAGCCGTTTTGTAATGAATACCCATTCGCCGCGCCGTTTCTGTCAGTCCCATTTTTTCAGTCTGAATAACCAACCATTCAAGCTCCCGTTGCGTGATTCTGATCCCTCTGACCCTCTCTACTTTGTTTAATATCAGAGGGCTAAGGCTGGTGATGCTTTGTTTGTTTTTAGTGAAATAAATCAGGCGAATTAGCACATCAAGAGGTTCATCGCGATGCACGATGACATTCGGCCCACGATCAATTACTGCGGACAATAAAAAAGGGTCAGACAACGCCGTACAAACAACCACTTTAAAATGGCCAGCTTCTAATCCGGCTTTGACATTGTCCAGAAATTGTAATCCTTCACAAAGGGGTTCACTTCCGCTCACGAGTTCAGTAATAACCAGAACACGCTCCTTAGCAGCAATGCTAATTTGCAACTGTGTTTTCAACGCAGAAAATGTCGAAACCCTATAACTAACAGGCTGACCTGCATGATTATCAACGAGTGCACATAGCCCTACAGCACTAAAATAAAGGCTGTCCATGACCAATACGCGATTGAAAGAAAAAAAGGACGGTTGCATATCCCCCCCATTTCACTGGTATATAATTAACTAAAAAAACCAACAGGTGATCACTAGATAAATTATTTGATATTTTTAAATGGTTTAGCTTTTGTTAATGTTGTCTTTGGTAAGAATGGTATCAAAACTCATAAAACATGACTTAAGTTGCTGACTCAGCTTAATTGCATATTCAGTAGGCTCGAGACTTCTTCCTTCCCGGATGAATAACGGCTCATGAAAGTAATGCCTTACTCGCTTCAGATGGATACTGACTGACGACGGAGAACAGCCAAGAATCAAGGAAGCGCTGTATAAGCTTCCCGTTTCAACAAATACGATAAACACGATGATCGTTCTAAAATCGATCTCCATAAAATGGCGGTATTTAAAATCACAATCCATCGAACTCATACTTCACCTCGCCATCCATTTTCTTTTTTAGCTCCGGATAGCACGTAAAGTATAGAATTCTTATCCACAATTCAATATATACCCCTCGAGATCAAATAAGTATAAAATATCAAAGACACATAAAAAAACACACACGAGAATCTTAAAAAAACAAAATCAGCAGGATAAACAACATGAAAAATATAAAAACAAAGACATTTCAACTACCATGCATGACGGGTTGAATTGTTAACGGAAATTCAACTATTGAAATTAAATCGTCATTTAAAAAACACTAATTAAAAATAATTTACTTCTTTACGAAATTCCCCATATGATAAATTTCGTCTTTTTTATCAACTAAGAGCAATATTCCAGATCAGTATCCTCAGTAGATCCTGGTGAAATAACCCCAGCATTATTCTTTCAAAACAAAGCATTACAGATAAAACTATAAATAAACCCATGAGTGTGCTGATCGCCAAAGATGATGATATTGCAATATGCCTTAAACTCTCGAACTCTTAAAACCAGCCTGGTACATTCCATAGTCGCCAGTCTGCTATTTCTCATTTTAGGTCTAAGCATTACTTTCTGGCTAACGATCGCAAATGTAACGCAAGATGCAAAAATACAGCTTCAATATGCTCAACAATCTATTGAGAGTTCTCTGGACAGCGCGCGTCAGGTCGCTTCCACTGCAGCAGGTAGTCTTGGTAAACCATGTAGCGCAGCTGCTCAAAAACTAAGAATGCTGATAGAAATCTCACCTGAAATAAGCAGTATCGATCTTGCACGTGGAAATCGTATTTATTGCTCTTCTCTCCTTGTACCTGGCAATGAACACATTGATTTTGATAGTAGCATGAAAAATCAGATCTATCTGATTCAAGACGCCACCACAAAGCAAGAACACCCACTCATTATTTACCGGGAAATCGTCGGTAGAGATAGCATCGTCATAAAACTCTCTGCCCATTATTTGATAGACAAACTTGATGCTCTGAATATCAATTCACCATTGAGCGTGATCATTGGCGGAAAAAAATGGTGGTACAAATCACGTCCAACAGATCAACCTCGTCTTCCGGAGTCCCCCACAACCATAGAGAAAGCATCAGAACAATACCCACTTAGGGTTATTATAAATTTGTCATTTAAAAATTATGTGGAGAATATCAGGCGTTATTCACTGCCTAATGTTATCGTCTGGGCTTTTTTTAGCCTGATCTTTGGTTACTGGATATTTAAGAGATCAAGGCGGGTTTCACCTCCTCGTCAAGAGTTATTACGCGCGCTGGAACAACGCCAGTTTATACCGTATATACAACCTGTTGTAACCGCAAAAGGTGAGCACTGGGTTGGTTGCGAAATTCTTCTTCGCTGGCAACATCCGTGCAAAGGCATCATTTCACCAGACATATTTATACCAATGGCTGAGCAATGTGGTCTTCTGGTTCCCATGACACGAATGTTAATGGTGCAGATTCGCGAACAATTTGCTCCACAGAAACATCAATTACCTAACGGATTCCATTTTGCTTTCAATATCAGTGCCAGCCATTGCAAAAACCTCAGTCTGGTGAGTGACTGCCGGGATTTTATTAATGCGTTTCAGGGGCATCCCATTAAATTGATACTGGAATTAACTGAACGGGAGTTATTGATCGCCGACGATGTCACCCATCAACTGATTGAAGAGCTGCATAAACTGGGAGTACTCATTGCTATTGATGATTTCGGTACAGGAAATTCAAATCTGAGATACTTACAGAAACTTAAAATCGATTTTCTTAAGATCGACAAAAGTTTCGTCAGCATGATTGAAACCGACCCACCTTCTCGCCATATCGTCGATAATATCATTGATCTGGCAGCACGTCTGAATCTCTGGTTGGTGGCAGAAGGTGTCGAGGATGCATTCCAGGCGACCTATCTGAAAAATTGTGGCGTTGATTATCTACAAGGCTACTTATACAGTAAACCCATGCCTGCAAAAGATTTTATTTCAACATTACTGAGTAAAACCGCCCTCTAAAAATACCATAATATTCAGCATGATAAACTCAATATTGGCAC
>NZ_JANEWG010000070.1 GCF_028069725.1 Citrobacter sp. Awk 4 | reverse complement strand
GACGCCCCCAATGCCCCGCCCCACCCCACGGATCCTGATGTTGCCGATCCATAATCCGACAACCGCCGCCAACGCCAGAACGCTAACCGTTAATGCTATCTCACTCATCTTTAGTTCCCTGTGAATAACATTATTATTTTAACCGGATTCTCGCAGAGAACAGGCGGTATGTATGGGTGGTAAAGCACAAAAAAGCCCCGTCATTTCTGGCGGGGCAAGGGCAAACAGCAAATTAGCTATTTAATGCAGGTCGTTCCTGAATCTCGATACGCTGCGGGGCGAGGGATTCAGGCACATTGCGTGTTAAATCGATGTGCAATAATCCGTTGGTGAACGTAGCACCAGAGACTTCCATATGTTCAGCGAGGGTGAAACTCAAACTGAACGGCTGAATGACCAGCCCCTGATGCAGCCATTTGGTCTCTTTTTCCGGCTGCTCCTGGTTACCTTTCACCGTCAGGAGCGTGCCTTCCAGTTGAATATCCAGATCTTCCTGACGGAAACCGGCCAGCGCAAGGGTAATGCGATAGTGGTTATCGTCGCTTTTTTCGATGTTATAGGGTGGGAAGCTCTGGCTTTCACCGGTGTTTTGCAAGGCGTTGGCCAGTTTGTCAAAACCGATCCATTGACGCAGCAGTGGGGATAAATCGTAGTTACGCATAATCATTTCTCCTTCTAAGAAGCGAGTTTTCCCGTCACACTTCACGCTGCAGATACGTTGGCTGTGCTCGCTCACCCCAATCACGTACTCATGTACGCTCATGGGGATTCACTCTCTTGCCACCTTTCTGCAACACGAATTGTTTAGGGTACAAAATGCCTGCAAATCCGCAGACTTGCATATGCTCCCTGACGGCGAGCATGGGGATTACAGGCCGCGCAACGCGGCCCGACAGAATTAATTGATTTCGATACGGCGCGGTTTATTCGCTTCCGGAATCACGCGCTCAAGATCGATATACAGCAGACCGTTCACCAGGTTTGCGCCCCGAACATGAATGTTCTCTGCTAACTGGAACTTGCGTTCAAAGTTGCGCTCGGCAATACCCTGATAAAGGTAAGTACGTTCTTTTTGCTCATCAGCATGAGCGCCTTTCACCACCAGCAGATTATCCTGGGCGGTAATCTCCAGCTCGCTTTCCGCAAACCCTGCCACGGCAATCGCAATGCGGTAATGGTTTTCATCCACCAGCTCAACGTTATACGGAGGGTAGCCGCCATTACTCTGGCTTTGATTGTTTTCAAGCAGGTTAAACAAACGGTCAAAACCAATAGCGGAACGGTACAGCGGGGATAAATCAAAATTACGCATAATCAATAGCTCCTGAAATCAGCGAGAATATGAGACCTTCCATCATGGACAGGCCAGGCGGACAGAACACCCCTCAGGCATGTTCTTCGTTGTCCTTACCCTAAAAATGGGTCCTTATATGAACTTTTCAAGCACCTGAAGGAGACTTTTTTTGCAGTTTGCTGTCTATGGCATAGACTGGGGGGGAAAGCACGGATCGTTAAAGTGCGATAAGCACCACAGTGCGACATGCTGAGGGTATTATTCCGGGCAATGGAACGCTATAACTCATCATGCAAACACCGTTGATCAACAGATGAATGAATCATGATAAAAAATGTGTTGTTACCGCTGGTGATGTGCGGCGGAATGGTTTTACTGGGTGGTTGCTCAAGCGTCATGTCACATACTGGCGGCAAGGAAGGGACTTATCCTGGCACTCGCGCCAGCGCTACGATGATCAGTGAGAGTGATACAAACTGGGGAACAAAGTCTCTGGCAATACTCGATATGCCGTTCACCGCCGTGATGGACACCCTACTCCTGCCGTGGGATCTCTTCCGCAAAGATAACTCGGTCAGATCTCGCGTCGAAAGAAGCGAGGAGAGAACGCAGGTAACGAACTCTGTTATCCCCCCGGCAGAGATGTCCACGCCCTGATTTAACGCCCGGTTTCTGTCACCCACAACTGACGGAAACCCTGAACGTCTTCCATCCACGCGATTTGTCGCCCATCTGGTGAGAAAACAACGGCATCCGCGGAAGGCGGATTGCCATGCTCTGGCGTCAGGAAACAGACATCTCCGCTGTGCGCGTCGCAGCAGGCAATTCGGTTTTCCAGCACATACCCCAGCCATTTTCCCGACGGATGCCAGTTAAACGCCGACTGAATATCCGTTGCATGATGGGTCAGCTGACGCGGCTCTCCCCCTTGCGTAGCGATCAGCCAGAGCTGAACAACACCGCGCTCATCACGCATCAAAAACGCAATCTCCGTAGCCTGCGGGTTGCTACGCACCCAGTGACGCGGCACATTCACCAGTCCGGGATAAGTACGCTCATGAGTAAACGTCAGACGACGCTGCTTCACCCCGGCTGGCGGGGCAGGCATTGATGATTCCGTTCCAGCCAGAGGAGCCTCGCCCGCCTGTTTCCAGCCGCTTTCTTCACGCGGCAGGTCGACGAGAAACAACTCCGGCACCTTATCCCCCTTCACCGACAACGTATCGCCGATAAAGGCCAGTGTATGATCCCCGACCCAGCCCTCTTCATAGGCACGATTAATTTCATCGCTGCCAGGGATTGGGGTGGGTGTCGTTTGACTGACCAGCACACACCAGTGACTACCGCTGTACTCACGGAGATGCTGCTCCGACACCGTGACCGGCCCCCAGGGCGCTGCAACGCCGACGTTGCGCAGATCCTGCGCCGGGTCTCGCTCATGCAGGACGTGATCGTTATAGGTGAAACTGACGAACTCACCGTTCGGGCTGAAGACATGCACATGGCTACCACCGCGCAGCGCACCGGGCGTATACGGCGCGGTAATATCCATCGCATCCAGGTTAGCAACGCTTCCCTGATACGCAATGACTCCCCGACGATGGTGAAAATCGTAGTGCCACGCGGCATCTGGATTCTCAGGCCCATGAATAAACACATATTTATTCTCTCGTGGATGAACGGTCACCACACCCACATGCGCCCCCTGCGTGGCACGATAAATCACCTCGACGACCCCGCTCTCAATATTTACCCGCTCTATGGTTTCCCCGGTAAAAGAGGCTCCCGACGGACGTACATCAAACACCAGCCACTGGCTATCCGGTGTCCAGATATTGATATTGGTAAGCTGATGATGACGAGGCGCAAAGGTGATTTGTTTCATTGCAAGAACCCTGATGCGAGACAATTGGGGCCATCATACTTCACAAGGACTTCACTTTCAGGTTTTAGCATTCCTCCATCACAATGACTGCGGGGAAAAAGATGGAACACTTTGATGTGGCAATTATCGGTTTAGGCCCGGCAGGATCGGCGCTGGCACGGCATTTGAGCGGGAAGAAGCGTGTCATTGCGCTGGATAAAAAGCGCCAGTGCGGAACGGAAGGCTTCATGAAACCCTGCGGCGGTCTTCTGGCTCCGGATGCCCAGCGTTCGTTTATTCGCGATGGCATTACCTTACCGGTCGATGTGATCGCCAACCCGCAGATTTTCAGCGTTAAAACGGTGGACGTGGCAGCAGCTCTGACGCGTAACTATCAACGCAGTTACATCAATATCAACCGCCACGCGTTTGATTTATGGATGAAATCACTCATCCCTGATGAGGTAGAGGTTTACCACGACAGTCTGTGCCGGAAAATCTGGCGAGAAGATGATAAATGGCACGTGATTTTTCGCGCTGACGGCTGGGAGCAACACATTACCGCTCGCTATCTGGTTGGCGCCGACGGGGCAAATTCGCTGGTTCGCCGCCATCTGTATCCTGAGCATCAGATCCGTAAATACGTCGCGCTTCAGCAATGGTTTGCTGAAAAACACCCCGCGCCCTTTTACTCCTGCATTTTTGATAACGACGTCACGGATTGCTACTCATGGAGTATCAGCAAAGACGGTTATTTCATCTTTGGCGGCGCCTACCCGATGAAAGACGGGCAGGCACGCTTTGACGCGCTAAAAGCAAAAATGGAAAGCTTCCATTTTCAGTTTGGCAAACCGCTAAAAAGCGAAAAATGTACCGTGCTGTTCCCCTCGCGCTGGGCGGATTTTGTCTGCGGAAAAGATAATGCGTTTCTGATTGGTGAAGCCGCGGGGTTCATCAGCGCCAGTTCTCTGGAGAGGATTAGCTATGCGCTGGACAGCGCGGAAATTCTGAAAACCGTCTTCATGCGGGATACGCAGAATTTGAATGACGCCTATCGAAGCGCCACCGGAAAACTGCGCATGAAACTCTACGGTAAGATTATCAAGAGCCGAGTGTTAACCTCGGCATCGACCAGAAAATGGATTATGCAAAGCGGCGTCGCGCATATCCCACAGAATCAGGATCAACTGCCCGCCCAAAATCCATGCAAGCAGACAGCCAATACAGCTGCGGAAATGTAGACCTGCGCCCAGGATAAAAAAACCCGCAGCAGATGCGGGTCAGGAAGCGTTTTGGGGTTGGCCAGTCAGGTAATGAATGATTAATTCAGCACAAACTTCTCAATAGCGTACGCCACGCCATCTTCAATGTTGGATTTGGTGACGAAGTTTGCCACTTCTTTCACTGATGGGATGGCGTTATCCATCGCCACGCCCATACCAGCGAACTCGATCATCGCAATGTCGTTTTCCTGATCGCCAATGGCCATAATCTCATCGCGCTTAATCCCCAGGGCATCGGCCAGCGATTTCACACCAGTGCCTTTATTCACGCGTTTATCCAGAATTTCGAGGAAGTACGGCGCACTTTTCAGCACGGTGTATTTCTCTTTTACCTCTGCCGGGATGCGGGCAATGGCTTTATCGAGGATCGCTGGTTCATCAATCATCATCACTTTCAGGAACTGCGTTGCCGGATCCATTTTCTCCGCCTCACAGAACACCAGCGGGATGGTCGCGATAAAAGATTCATGAACGGTGTAATAACTGATGTCGCGGTTTGCGGTATACAGCGTGTTGCGGTCCAGCGCATGGAAGTGGGAACCGACGTCACGAGAGAGTTGTTCAAGATAGCGATAGTCGTCATAGCTTAACGCCGTTTGCGCAACGGTACTGCCATCACTCGCTTTCTGTACCAACGCGCCGTTATAGGTAATGCAGTAATCACCGGGCTGTTCCATGTGAAGCTCTTTCAGATAGCTGTGGACGCCCGCAAACGGTCGACCCGTGGTCAGCACCACGTTAACACCCCGGGCGCGTGCAGCCGCAATTGCCGTTTTGACCGCGGGTGAAATGGTGTGATCGGGCAGCAGAAGGGTGCCATCCATATCGATAGCAATGAGTTTGATAGCCATGAGTTCCCCGGATTAAATGAGTCTGTACTCATGCTAACGCGATTCCGCTCAAAAAACAGCAACGAAAAGGGGGATGGAAAGGGGAATCGGGATTCCCCTTTTGTCGATCGGTTATAGGCCGGATAAGGCCTAAGCCGCCATCCGGCAAATGTTGACGAACTGCCTGATGGCGCTTCGCTTATCAGGCCTACAGGAGTAGGCCTGGGTACACGTTAAATATCGATGTTCGCCGCTTTCAGGGCGTTTTCTTCGATAAACGCACGACGCGGTTCAACGGCATCGCCCATCAGCGTAGTGAACAACTGGTCAGCAGCAATCGCATCTTTTACCGTGACACGCAGCATACGACGGCTTTCTGGATCCATGGTGGTTTCCCACAGCTGTTCCGGGTTCATTTCGCCCAGACCTTTATAACGCTGAATAGACAGGCCACGACGGGACTCTTTTACCAACCAGTCCAGTGCCTGTTCGAAGCTGGCAACAGGCTGACGGCGCTCGCCGCGTTCGATAAACGCGTCGTCTTCAATCAGACCACGCAGTTTTTCGCCAAGCGTACAAATACGACGGTATTCACCACCGGTCACAAACTCGTGATCCAGCGGATAATCGGTATCAACGCCGTGGGTACGCACGCGAATGATCGGTTCGAACAGGTTCAGTTCAGCGTCTTTACGCACAAGGCTATTCCAGGTGCTGCCGTGCATTTCATTTTCATTCAGCACGTTAACCAACTGAGTAACCCAGGCCGTGACTTTCGCTTCATCAGCCAGATCGGCTTCGGCCAGCGTCGGTTGGTAGACAAGTTCTTTCAGCAGTGAACGTGGGTAGCGACGCTCCATACGACCAATCATTTTCTGCGTGGCGTTGTACTCAGAAACCAGTTTTTCCAGTGCTTCACCCGCCAGCGCCGGAGCGTGGGCGTTAGTGTGCAACGTCGCGCCATCAAGAGCGATAGAGATCTGGTACTGATCCATCGCTTCATCGTCTTTAATGTACTGTTCCTGCTTGCCTTTCTTCACTTTGTACAGCGGCGGCTGTGCAATGTAGACATGGCCGCGTTCAACGATTTCCGGCATCTGACGGTAGAAGAAAGTCAGCAACAGCGTACGGATGTGTGAACCATCGACGTCCGCATCCGTCATGATTATGATGCTGTGATAGCGCAGTTTATCCGGGTTGTACTCGTCGCGACCAATGCCGCAACCAAGTGCAGTGATCAGCGTCGCCACTTCCTGAGAAGAGAGCATCTTGTCGAAACGCGCTTTCTCCACGTTCAGGATTTTACCCTTAAGCGGCAGAATCGCCTGGTTCTTACGGTTACGCCCCTGCTTCGCAGAGCCGCCCGCCGAGTCCCCTTCCACCAGGTACAGTTCAGAATGTGCTGGGTCGCGTTCCTGACAGTCCGCCAGTTTGCCCGGCAGACCGGCTAAGTCCAGCGCACCTTTACGGCGGGTCATTTCACGGGCGCGACGTGCTGCTTCACGCGCACGGGCAGCGTCGATAATCTTGCCAACTACAATTTTGGCGTCGGAAGGGTTTTCCAGCAGATATTCGGCCAACAGTTCGTTCATCTGCTGTTCAACTGCCGATTTCACCTCAGAAGAGACCAGCTTGTCTTTGGTCTGGGAGGAGAATTTCGGATCCGGTACTTTCACGGAAACGACGGCAATCAGGCCTTCACGGGCATCGTCACCGGTGGCGCTGACTTTCGCTTTCTTGCTGTAACCTTCTTTGTCCATGTAGGCGTTCAGGGTACGGGTCATCGCCGCACGGAAGCCTGCAAGGTGAGTACCGCCATCCCGCTGCGGAATGTTGTTGGTGAAGCAGTAGATGTTTTCCTGGAAGCCATCGTTCCACTGCAGCGCGACTTCAACGCCGATACCGTCTTTTTCGGTGGAGAAATAGAAGATATTCGGGTGGATTGGCGTTTTGTTTTTGTTGAGATACTCAACAAACGCCTTGATGCCGCCTTCATAATGGAAATGGTCTTCTTTACCGTCACGCTTATCGCGCAGACGAATAGAAACACCAGAGTTCAAGAAGGAGAGCTCACGCAGACGCTTGGCAAGAATGTCGTATTCAAACTCGGTAACGTTGGTGAAGGTTTCATGGCTTGGCCAGAAACGGACCTGGGTCCCGGTCACTTCAGTCTCACCGGTTACCGCCAGCGGCGCTTGCGGCACACCGTGTACGTAAGTTTGCTGATGAATTTTACCTTCACGGCGAATCACCAGTTCCAGTTTCTGCGACAGGGCGTTTACGACCGAAACCCCTACACCGTGCAAACCGCCGGACACTTTATACGAGTTATCATCGAATTTACCGCCTGCGTGCAGAACGGTCATGATAACTTCCGCTGCCGAAACGCCCTCTTCCGGGTGAATACCGGTCGGGATACCACGGCCATCATCGGTAACGGACACGGAGTTGTCAGCGTGAATCGTCACCACGATATCTTTACAGTGACCCGCGAGCGCTTCGTCGATAGCGTTATCTACCACCTCGAATACCATGTGGTGCAAACCGGTGCCGTCATCCGTGTCGCCGATATACATACCCGGGCGCTTACGCACCGCATCCAGTCCTTTCAGGACTTTGATACTGGAGGAGTCATAAGAATTCGACATCAACGTTTCTCGCTCATTTTATCTTGGGTTAATCCGTTATTTTACCCTTTTCCACGGTGAACATCTTCGAATTTTTGTCCGACATGTCAAGAACGTGTTCAGCGCTGATCGCGCTGACAAAAACCTGAGATTGCGTCGCTTTTAAGCGGCTGGCTAGCAGTCCACGACGCGCATCATCAAGTTCAGAGGCAAAATCATCTATCAGGTAGAGGCAGCGCCGCCCGCTTTCACGGGTCAGAAACTCCCCTTGCGCCAGACGTAAGGCGCACATCAGCAGCTTTAGCTGCCCACGCGATAAGGTATCTTCAACCGGCGCACCGTCGGCGCGAATGCGGAAGTCCGCTTTATGCGGTCCGTGCGCGGTATAAGTCAACATGCGGTCGCGTTCAAAGCTCCGCTCCAGCACCTCGGCATAATCCGTCTCTTTTTCCCAGCCTCGCTGAAAAGAGAAAGAGAGAGAAAACTCGGGTAAAAATTGCTGGCAGGTATCTGCCATATCGGCAGCAATACCGGCGCTGTACTGTGCGCGCCAGGTGCTGATTTGTTCCGCCAGCGGGATCAGCTCTTTATCCCACGGACGAAGTTGTTCATATCGACTCACCTGGCGCAACGCGGCATTACGTTGTTTGAGCAAACGCTTGAGATTGCTCCAGGCGGTAAAGAATCCGCTCTCATTATGAAAGCATCCCCAGTCGAGGAACGCTCTTCTGTATTTTGGGCCGCCGTTGAGTAAAGTAAACCCCTCGGGCGTAATCAACTGCATCGGCATCAGGTGCGCCAGTTCAGCGACTTTATGACCGTCAGTACCGTCAATGCGGACTTTGCTGTCGCCCTGCTTATCTTTGGTCAGGCCGATGGAGGTCTCGCGCTCTTCACCCTGTAAACGGCCATGAAGAACAAACGATTCCTGCTCGTGGCGAATCACGCGACCAATCTGCAAACTGCGAAACGCCCGACCATGTCCGAGCGTATAGATGGCTTCCAGCACACTGGTTTTGCCGCTGCCGTTCGCGCCCACCAGAAAGTTAAAGCCGGGAGATAAAGCGAGATCCGCGTTTTCAATATTGCGGAAATCTTTGATGAGTAATCGGGATAGAGACATGATCAGCTCATAACCAGGGCGTTATCGTCGCCGTTAGTCTGGTTACGGCCAGCGCACAGCAACCGGAGCGTACTGGAGTACGTGAGGATTGCGAGCACTGCCCGGAGCCGGAATAACAAGTAAGATAGCCCGATACTTTTCTATAAACGCATTGGCATAACGACGTAAGCCGCGCTCTGCGACGCCGCATCTTCAATCTGCACGCTGGAGACGGAATCGGTCAGCATGATACGCACGTTTTCGCACTTCAGCGCATTTAACACATCCAGCACATAGCTGACGTTAAAGCCGATCTCCATTTCGGTGCCCGGATAGGTGACGTCCAGAATCTCTTCCGCTTCTTCCTGTTCCGGGTTATTGGCGGTGATTTTGAGCTGGTTTTCGCTCACATACAGACGCACGCCACGGAATTTCTCATTCGAGAGGATCGCCGCACGGGCAAAGGCCTGTTTGAGAATATCGCAGCCCGCTTCCAGATGTTTGTCCGGATTTTTCGGCAATACGCGGCGATAATCAGGGAAACGGCCATCAACCAGCTTGGACGTAAAGATAAAATCACCGACGTGCGCACGAATGTTGTTGCTGCCGATTTGTACACGCAGCGGGTTATCGCCGCCATCAAGCATACGCATCAGTTCAATCACGCCTTTACGCGGCACGATCACCGAATGGTTCGGCAGCGGTTGTCCGACCGGCATGGAACAGACCGCCAGACGGTGACCATCGGTGGCCACGGTGCGCAGCTCTTCGCCTTCAGTCTCAAACAGCATGCCGTTTAAGTAGTAGCGAACGTCCTGATGCGCCATAGAAAACTGGGTCGCTTCAATCAGACGCTTCATCGTCGCCTGCGGTAAAGTGAATTCGACTTCGCTCTGCCAGTCATCCAGATTCGGGAAATCGGCGGCAGGCAACGTGGAAAGCGAGAAACGGCTGCGGCCAGAACGCACCAGCATACGGTCGCCTTCCAGCTGGACGGCAATTTCAGCCCCTTCCGGTAAACCACGGCAGATATCAAAGAATTTACGCGCCGGGACGGTGGTTGCGCCAGCTTCATGAGGCTGAATTAACGCCACGCGCGCCACCATTTCCATTTCAAGGTCGGTGCCGGTCAGAGAAAGCGTACCGTCTGCAACCTGCAGCAACAGGTTACCGAGAATTGGCAGCGTAGGACGACCACCCAGCGGGCCGCTGACCTGCTGAAGCGGTTTTAATAAATGTTCACGTTCAACGGTAAATTTCATAGCGTCACGAAGATAATGTTCTGATTAAATTGGAGAAATCTTCTTTAATATCATGGCTTTCTTCACGCAACTGCTCAATCTTGCGGCAGGCATGAAGAACGGTAGTGTGGTCACGCCCACCAAACGCGTCGCCAATTTCCGGCAGACTGTGGTTAGTAAGCTCTTTTGCCAGCGCCATAGCCATCTGACGCGGACGCGCTACCGAGCGAGATCGACGCTTAGAAAGCAGATCCGCAATTTTGATTTTGTAATACTCCGCCACCGTCTTTTGAATATTGTCGATAGTGACCAGTTTTTCCTGCAACGCCAGCAGATCGCGCAGCGCTTCCCGCACAAAATCGATGGTGATAGCGCGACCGGTAAAGTTCGCGTTGGCGATAACCCGGTTCAGCGCGCCTTCCAGTTCACGTACGTTAGAGCGTAGACGCTTGGCGATAAAGAACGCCACTTCACCTGGCAAACGAATGTCGTTTTCGTCCGCTTTTTTCATCAGGATCGCGACACGCGTTTCCAGTTCAGGCGGTTCGATCGCGACCGTTAATCCCCAACCGAAGCGGGATTTCAGACGATCTTCAACGCCATTGATCTCTTTTGGGTAACGATCCGACGTCAAAATGATCTGCTGATTACCTTCCAGCAAGGCGTTAAACGTGTGGAAAAACTCTTCCTGGGATCGTTCTTTATTGGCGAAAAATTGAATATCGTCAATCAGCAACGCGTCAACGGAGCGGTAGTAGCGTTTAAACTCTTCGATCGCATTGTTTTGCAGGGCTTTTACCATGTCCTGTACAAAACGCTCGGAGTGCATATACACCACTTTTGCATTGGGTTTACGCGCCATAATGCCGTTACCCACAGCATGCAACAGGTGCGTTTTACCTAAACCGGTACCGCCATAAAGGAATAACGGGTTATAGGCACCGCCTGGGTTGTCCGCAACCTGGCGTGCCGCCGCGCGCGCCAGCTGGTTGGATTTACCTTCAACGAAGTTATCAAAAGTATGTTTAACGTTGACGTTGGAGCGATAGGTTGGTTCCGCCGGGGCGGGTACGTTGTCCCAGCCCGGACGCGCCGCAGGCGCTGCGCGTTGTGGCTGCACTTGCGCAACATGCGCCGGCGCAACAACATGATTAACAGGCGTCTTTAGCGTCTGAGTGACGGGTTTTGTTCCCACCTCAAAACGCAGTTGCGGGGCATCCGCGCCGCAAAAATTATTCAACAATCCATTGATGTTATTGAGGTATTTATCCCTTACCCAGTCGAGCACAAAACGGTTTGGCGCATACAAAGCCAGCGTGTTATCGCTCAGTTCCGCCTGCAACGGGCGTATCCACATACTGAACTCTGTGGCTGGTAACTCATCCTGCAATCGGGCAAGACACTGCTGCCAAAGCGAAAGTGACACGGCGGACTCCACTCGAACAAAAGTCGATAATGACAAAGGCTGAAACATTCATGATTGTTGGCGCACGTCGAAAAGACCCTGCATGGAGGGTGACGTACGAACCGCTGTCTGCGGTTATACACGGGATCCTAAAGGTGACACTATGGCACACCTGAAGAATGTCGTGTTAATGCCTGACCAGGATCCGTTGAAACGATCAGGACCGCGGATCATAGCCTAAACTGCGCGAGAGATCTTCTGTTTCTCACAGATTCTTCCCGATTTATCCACAGGATGATCCAGAACCGGGTAAGTGTAAACGATCCTGGAGAAGTGCTGCAGGATTTCGCACGCATATTGGAAAAATTAATGAGTAACGCCACTTCGCTGCTTAAACGATCTAATAAAGATCCCGCTCGATCCTTGCGCTTTGCCCGGCAGCCTTTATAATCTTCCCCCCGGCGCGTAATGCTCGTAATTACGGCGTTAACGCTGCTCATTTTCCACGCGAAAACGTGCGAAAAACACAGGGATTTAAGGAAAGAGAATTGACTCCGGAGTGTACAATTATTACAATCCGGCCTCTTTAATCACCCATGGCTTCGACGTCCGTCGTTCGATGTTTGTTCGGATATCTGTAAAAGCCATTGAATTTATTCAAGTTTAGGTAGAAATCGCCATGAAACGCACTTTTCAACCGTCTGTACTGAAGCGCAACCGTTCTCACGGCTTCCGTGCTCGTATGGCTACTAAAAATGGTCGTCAGGTTCTGGCACGTCGTCGTGCTAAAGGCCGCTCTCGTCTGACCGTTTCCAAGTAATAAAGCTAACCCCTGAGTGGTTAAGCTCGCATTTCCCAGGGAGTTACGTTTGTTAACTCCCAATCATTTCACATTCGTCTTCCAGCAGCCACAACGGGCTGGCACGCCGCAAATCACCATTCTCGGCCGCCTGAATTCGCTGGGGCATCCCCGTATCGGTCTTACCGTCGCCAAGAAAAACGTTCGACGCGCCCATGAACGCAATCGGATTAAACGTCTGACGCGTGAAAGCTTCCGTCTGCGTCAGCACGAACTTCCTGCAATGGATTTCGTGGTCGTGGCGAAAAAAGGGGTTGCTGACCTCGATAACCGTGCTCTCTCGGAAGCGTTGGAAAAATTATGGCGCCGCCACTGTCGCCTGGCTCGCGGCTCCTGATAGCCCTTATTCGGGTCTATCAACGCCTGATCAGTCCGCTGCTTGGGCCGCATTGTCGTTTCACGCCAACCTGTTCAAGCTACGGAATTGAGGCATTGCGCAGGTTTGGAGTGATAAAAGGCAGTTGGTTGACGGTGAAACGCGTATTAAAATGCCACCCTTTACACCCTGGTGGTGACGATCCCGTCCCGCCTGGACCATTTGATACCAGAGAACACTAACGATGGATTCGCAACGCAATCTTTTAGTCATCGCTTTGCTGTTCGTGTCTTTCATGATCTGGCAAGCCTGGGAGCAGGATAAAAATCCGCAACCTCAAGCTCAACAGACCACGCAGACAACGACCACCGCAGCGGGTAGCGCCGCAGACCAGGGCGTACCGGCCAGTGGCCAGGGGAAACTGATTACGGTTAAAACCGACGTGCTTGATCTGACCATCAACACCCGTGGCGGTGATGTTGAGCAGGCCCAGCTGCCGGCTTATCCGAAAGAGCTCGGTTCTAAAGAGCCGTTCCAGTTACTGGAAACAACTCCGCAGTTCATTTATCAGGCACAAAGCGGCCTGACAGGTCGTGACGGTCCGGATAACCCGGCTAACGGTCCACGTCCACTGTACAACGTCGAAAAAGACGCCTTTGTACTGGCGGATGGTCAGAACGAACTGCAGATCCCGATGACTTACACTGACGCCGCGGGCAACACGTTTACTAAAACGTTTGTTCTGAAGCGTGGTGAGTATGCTGTCAACGTAAACTACAGCGTGCAGAACGCCGGCGAGAAACCGCTGGAGATCTCCACCTTTGGTCAGCTGAAGCAATCCATCAATCTGCCGTCTCATCGCGACACCGGTAGCAGCAACTTTGCGCTGCATACTTTCCGTGGCGCAGCGTACTCCACGCCTGATGAGAAGTATGAGAAATACAAATTCGAGACCATTGCCGAAAACGAAAACCTGAACGTCAGCGCACACGGCGGCTGGGTGGCAATGCTGCAACAGTATTTCGCAACGGCATGGGTTCCGCGTAATGACGGCACCAACAACTTCTATACCACTAATCTGGGTAACGGCATTGCTGCCATCGGCTACAAATCTCAGCCGGTGCTGGTACAGCCAGGCCAGACAGGCGCGATGACCAGCACCCTGTGGGTCGGCCCGGAAATTCAGGATAAAATGGCGGCCGTTGCACCGCACCTGGATCTGACCGTGGATTACGGCTGGTTGTGGTTCATCTCTCAGCCGCTGTTTAAACTGCTGAAATGGATCCACAGCTTCCTGGGTAACTGGGGCTTCTCCATCATCGTTATCACCTTTATCGTTCGTGGCATCATGTACCCGCTGACCAAAGCGCAGTACACCTCCATGGCGAAGATGCGTATGCTGCAGCCGAAAATTGCGGCAATGCGTGAGCGTCTGGGCGATGACAAACAGCGTCAGAGCCAGGAAATGATGGCCCTGTACAAAGCTGAGAAGGTTAACCCACTGGGCGGCTGCTTCCCGCTGATCATCCAGATGCCAATCTTCCTTGCACTGTACTACATGCTGATGGGCTCCATTGAACTGCGTCATGCGCCGTTCGCTCTGTGGATCCACGACTTGTCTGCACAGGACCCGTACTACATCCTGCCGATCCTGATGGGCGTGACGATGTTCTTCATCCAGAAGATGTCGCCGACCACTGTGACCGACCCGATGCAGCAGAAGATCATGACCTTCATGCCGGTCATCTTCACCGTGTTCTTCCTGTGGTTCCCGTCAGGTCTGGTGCTGTACTATATCGTCAGCAACCTGGTGACCATTATCCAGCAGCAGCTGATTTACCGTGGTCTGGAGAAACGTGGCCTGCATAGCCGCGAGAAGAAAAGCTCCTGACAGTAAGTCATAGCTCTACGGAAGGCGGTCAAATGACCGCCTTTTTTATTTGTATTCAACGAGACATATCATGAGCCATAACGACACTATCGTCGCCCAGGCTACCCCACCGGGACGCGGTGGCGTCGGTATCCTGCGAATCTCAGGCCTCAAGGCGCGTGAGGTTGCCGAAGTTGTACTGGGCAAGCTACCAAAACCGCGTTATGCCGACTATCTGCCGTTTAAGGATGCCGATGGCACCGCGCTGGATCAGGGGATCGCGCTGTGGTTTCCCGGACCGAACTCGTTCACGGGTGAAGACGTGCTGGAACTGCAAGGGCACGGCGGCCCGGTAATTCTCGACCTGCTGTTAAAACGCATTCTGACGATCCCGGGTTTGCGCATAGCAAAACCCGGTGAATTCTCCGAGCGGGCGTTCCTCAACGATAAGCTCGATCTGGCCCAGGCTGAGGCGATTGCCGACCTGATTGACGCCAGCTCAGAACAAGCAGCTCGCTCAGCATTGAACTCTCTGCAAGGGGCATTTTCCGCGCGCCTAAATCACCTTGTGGAAGCACTTACTCACCTGCGCATCTACGTGGAAGCGGCCATTGATTTTCCGGATGAGGAGATCGATTTCCTTTCAGACGGCAAAATTGAAGCGCAGTTAAACGGCGTTATCGCCGATCTCGACGCCGTGCGTGCTGAAGCTCGTCAAGGTAGCCTGCTGCGTGAAGGGATGAAAGTGGTCATTGCTGGTCGCCCTAACGCGGGTAAATCGAGCCTGCTGAATGCGCTGGCAGGGCGTGAAGCCGCGATTGTGACAGACATTGCCGGAACAACGCGCGACGTACTGCGCGAGCATATCCACATTGACGGTATGCCGCTGCATATTATTGATACTGCCGGTCTGCGCGATGCTAACGATGAGGTAGAACGTATCGGCATTGAGCGTGCGTGGCAGGAGATTGAACAGGCTGACCGCGTGCTATTTATGGTTGACGGCACAACGACCGACGCGACTAACCCGGCAGAGATCTGGCCGGACTTTATCGCTCGTCTGCCGGCTAAACTACCGATTACCGTGGTGCGCAACAAGGCCGATATTACCGGCGAGACGCTGGGTATCAGCGAGGTGAACAGTCACTCACTGGTTCGCCTCTCCGCACGTACTGGCGAAGGTGTGGACGTGCTGCGTAACCATCTCAAGCAGAGCATGGGCTTTGATACCAACATGGAAGGCGGCTTCCTGGCCCGTCGTCGCCATTTGCAGGCGCTGGCCGAAGCGGCTGAACATCTCCAGCAGGGTAAAGCACAACTGCTGGGCGTATGGGCGGGCGAACTGCTGGCAGAAGAACTGCGTCTGGCGCAGCAGGCGTTGAGTGAGATTACTGGAGAGTTTACCTCCGACGATCTGCTGGGGCGGATCTTCTCCAGTTTCTGTATCGGTAAGTAAGCAGTATTGCCGGATGGCGGCTAACGCCTTATCCGGCCGACTCTACGCCTGGTGCCCGGTAATCGAAGCGTGACCTGGTACCAGGTGTTTCCTTAAAGGAAATAACCGTTGTCCAAATGGCAACTCGTCTCACAGAACACCTCCCCGTATGCTTAGCGCCACGCTTATCGTGAGGACGCTATGACCCGCTTTCTACTCTGCAGTTTTGCCCTTGTTTTACTCTATCCCGCCGGTATTGATATGTATCTGGTCGGTTTACCGCGAATTGCCGCTGATCTGAATGCCAGTGAAGCGCAGTTGCATATTGCGTTTTCCGTCTATCTGGCCGGGATGGCAACCGCTATGTTGTTCGCCGGGAAAGTGGCCGACCGCTCCGGACGCAAACCCGTTGCTATTGTCGGTGCGGTGATATTCATCTTTGCCTCTACGCTCTGTTCGCTCGCGCAGGACGGTTCGCTGTTTTTAACCGGACGTTTTATTCAGGGCATTGGCGCGGGTAGCTGCTACGTGGTGGCTTTTGCCATCTTGCGCGATACGCTGGACGATCGCCGCCGGGCAAAAGTGCTGTCGCTGCTTAACGGGATCACCTGTATTGTCCCGGTACTGGCACCGGTTCTGGGACATCTGATCATGCTGCGATTCCCGTGGCAAAGTCTGTTTTACACCATGATTGCGATGGGCATCGCGGTGTGTCTGCTGTCGCTGTTCATCCTGCGGGAAACGCGCCCGACCACCCGTTCATCATCGTCATGTTCGCCACAGAACGCGGAGTCGCTGATCAATCGTTTTTTCCTCAGCCGTCTGGCGATCACCACGCTTAGCGTCTCCGTGATCCTCACCTTTGTGAATACTTCGCCGGTCCTGCTAATGGAAGTAATGGGTTTTGATCGCGGTGAATATGCCACCACCATGGCACTGACCGCAGGCGTCAGCATGGCCGTTTCGTTCTCAACGCCATTTGCGTTAGGCGTGTTTAAGCCACGTACATTAATGATGACTTCGCAGGGACTGTTTCTGGCCGCAGGCGTAGTGCTCAGCCTCGCCACCAGCAACGCGGTAACACTGTTTGGCCTGACGCTTATCTGCGCGGGTTTCTCGGTCGGTTTTGGCGTAGCAATGAGCCAGGCGCTGGGTCCCTTTTCTTTGCGGGCTGGCGTCGCCAGTTCAGTATTAGGGATTGCGCAGGTCTGCGGTTCGTCACTGTGGATTTGGCTGGCCGCCATTGTCGGTATCAATGCGCTGAATATGCTGATCGGGATTCTGATTGGTTGTAGCATAGTCAGCCTCTTGCTGATTATGCTCGTCGCACCCAACAGGTCTGCACCCGACCATGAAGAAATCCATCACCAGTCTCGATCTTAATTTATTGTTATGCCTGCAGCTTCTGATGCAGGAGCGCAGCGTAACCAAAGCGGCGAAACGGATGAGCGTCACCCCTTCGGCTGTGAGCAAATCCCTGTCGAAGTTACGGACATGGTTTGACGACCCGCTTTTCGTGAATACGCCGCTCGGACTAACGCCAACGCCGCTGATGCTGAGTATGGAGCAGAATCTGGCAGACTGGATGCAGATGGGTAATCAACTGCTGGATAAGCCACATCATGAGACCCCGCGTGGGCTGAAGTTTGATCTGGTCGCCGAGACGCCACTGATGATGATCATGTTCAATGCTCTGTCGCAACAGATCTATCAGCGCTATCCGCAGGCCTCCATTAAAGTACGCAACTGGGATTACGACTCACTGGACGCCATTACGCGCGGTGAGGTAGATATTGGTTTTACTGGCCGTGAGAGCCATCCACGTTCGCGAGAGTTGCTGAGTCTGCTGCCTTTATCGATCGATTTTGAAGTGCTATTCACCGACTTACCGTGGGTATGGCTACGGGAAGATCATCCGGCGTTGCAAGAAGAGTGGAATCTCGAGACCTTTCTGCGCTATCCGCATATCAGCATCTGCTGGGAACAAAGCGATACCTGGGCGCTCGATGACGTGCTGCAGGAGATGGGGCGTAAACGCAATATAGCCCTAAGTCTGCCAGGGTTTGAACACTCCCTGTTTATGGCGGCGCAACCTGATCACTCGCTTCTGGCGACCGCGCCGCTTTATTGCCAGCGTTATAACCAACTCCACCAACTCCCGTTAGTTGCGCGCCCCTTGCCTTTTGACGCCGCACAGCGGGAAAAGCTTATGGTGCCATTCACCCTCCTCTGGCATAAACGCAACAGCCATAACCCGAAAATTGTCTGGTTAAGAGAGACACTAAAAACCCTCTACAGCCCCCTGTCCTGACGCTAAATTAGCCACAATGGTAAGGGAAATGTAAATGTCGCGTAAGGTACCCTGATTCAGTCGAACTTTTGGGCGGTTAGGTCTGTCCATAATTCATGTAAATGTTACTCTCGTAATAATCACGGACCATTAATCACGGAGCGAAAAATGGCGACACATTTTGCCAGAGGGATTCTTACGGAGGGACATCTGGTTTCAGGTCGACTCCCTTCTCAATGCCATATAGAGGCCAAAAATCTTCCCACTCATCGCCGCACGCGGTTCCTTGCCTCCCGGGCCTTACTCGCTGAACTGATGTTTATGCTTTACGGCATCAGCGAACTACCAGAAATAACGATCGAGACGAAAGGTAAACCCACGTTTCGTGATCGCAACCTGCCCGGTTTCTCCATCGCGTACGCTGGAAATATGGTCGGCGTTGCGCTGACAACCGAAGGCGAATGCGGTCTGGACATGGAGTTACAACGAGCGATCCGTGGCTTTAACAACCCGCACTCAGCAGGAAGCCCGGTATTCTCCAGCAATGAAACCCTGTGGATAAACAATCAAAACGATCCTGGCGAGGCACGTGCTCAGCTCATCGCCTTGCGCCAGAGCGTACTGAAACTCACTGGCGATGTCCTCAACGATGACCCACGAGAACTCCAGTTGATACCCGTTGCAGGTCGTCTGAAGTGTGCCCATGTTGCACAGGTAGAAGCCATCTGTGATGCAGAAGATGTACTGGTCTGGTCGGTTGCCGTTTCGCCCGCCATTGAAAAGCTGAAGGTTTGGGAGTTTGATAGTCAACAGGGGTGGAAAATCCTGCCCGACATCCAGACTCGCGCCAATGCCCCCACCGGTCGCCTGATGCGATTCGCCCAATTATCCACCGTTAAATCGTGTACCCATAGCTGAGCCGGTCATATCCGGCCATCATGATGAAAAAGGAGTAATCATGTCTGAAACGCTGAAGGTTGTTACGTTACTGGGGAGCCTGCGCAAAGGCTCATTTAATGGGATGGTTGCCCGTACTCTGCCCAAAATTGCCCCGACAGGCATGGACGTTAGCGCATTGCCGTCCATTGGCAACATCCCATTGTATGACGCCGATCTGCAACAAGAGGAGGGTTTTCCACAGAGCGTAGAAGCGCTGGCGGATCAAATCCGTAAAGCGGATGGGGTGGTCATTGTGACGCCGGAATACAACTACTCCGTGCCGGGTGGTCTGAAAAATGCCATCGACTGGTTGTCCCGCCTGCCCGATCAGCCGCTGTCCGGAAAGCCGGTACTGATCCAGACCAGTTCGATGGGGGCTATCGGCGGCGCTCGCTGTCAGTACCATCTGCGCCAGATTCTGGTCTTCCTCGATGCCATGGTAATGAATAAGCCTGAATTTATGGGCGGCGTGATTCAGAACAAAGTGGACCCGCAAAACGGCGAAGTGATTGACCAAAGCACGCTGGATCATCTGACCGGTCAACTGACCGCGTTTGGCGATTACATCCAGCGCGTGAAAGCGTAAATAAATATCCTCCGGCATAGCCGGAGGTTTTTCAAATGCGCCTGTAAGGCTCTGTTACCAGCCGCGCCCTAACAGGCGCATACGATCTGACATTTGCATCCAACTTTGTTACTTACGGCCCGT